>SVPZ01000008.1 GCA_015065605.1 Oscillospiraceae bacterium
CAAACAGTTTCTTTTATCAAAGAAATATATCCATATGAATCAGACAAAGTTGAGGAGATTGATTACCCAAAATCTTGTGATAATAGATATTTAGATTAAAGTAAATTATTCAGTTATTGATGATGAGCATATGAATGAAGCGATATATGCTTACAATAAGTAAATTTTAGTTCTAATTTAATATGAACTGCCACAAAAAACATTGCCATCCAGATTATATAGTCTTTATATAATGTATTCAAGAGGTGAATTATATGAAATTGTTTAATTCTTTTAAAACAAACAAGGAACTTATTAACCAAACGGAATTTGTAAATGTTTATTCTGTAAAGTGCGACGATAAGGAATATACAATTATTATCCCTCGGGAAAGAGCTAACAAGAAAACTATAATTCATTTCATTGATAATACTATTTGTTGGGAGCAAATTCCTCGTTTTCCTAAACTTGCAGGCAAACAATATGGAGATAGAATACCGATTTATAAGTTTGATGCAAAAGTTTTGAATACTCTTTTTGTTCTCAAGGGAAATCCTCTTGGTGATGAGGGGTTGGATAATGGTATTTTTAGAAGTTTTAAAAAGTATGATGAAAATTGTGTAAATTGTATAACTTACAATAAATTTAAACAAATGTAAGAAAATTCTCGGTTTTCAGGAACTTTTTTATTCGTGTCATTAAGTTCGGAACTACCAAAAAAACCTCGTTCTTCGGAGCGAGATTTTTTTATCTATTCATATAAGATTAAAGCAATAAAATTATTGCTCACTTATTTGTTATGTGTTATAATAATAAAAAATATAAAAGGAATGAGTTGTATGAAAATTTTAATTGCTTCTGATATTCATGGCTCAATAAAATATTGCAGACAATTATTTGATGCTGCAAAAAGGGAAGAAGTGGATAAAATTTTGCTTTTAGGCGATCTTTTATATCATGGACCAAGAAATGACTTACCTGACGAATACGCTCCCAAGGAAGTTATTTCGTTACTTAACGAGCATAAAGATATGATTTTTGCAGTAAGAGGGAATTGTGATACCGAAGTTGATCAAATGGTTTTAGATTTTCCTATTTTAGCTGATTATTGTATTATTCCTGTTGGAAAACGCATAATGTACGCCACTCACGGACATCATTATAATCCTCAAAACCCACCGAAGCTCAGTCGAGGTGATATTCTGCTTAATGGGCATACTCACGTTACGGCGTACGATAGGGGAGAAGACTTTTATTATTTTAATCCGGGTTCTGTATCCATTCCTAAAGAAAACACTAATCGTGGCTATATTATTTTTGAAAATGATAGATTTACGTGGAAAACGCTTGAAGGAACTGCATTTAACGAAATAATATTATAATTGATATTGACATTGTATATATGATTTGCTAGAATTTATATGTAGAATTTTAAGAAAGGTGATTAATATGTTTACTATCACAACTGAAGACGAAGCTTTATTCATTGAATTTGCCGAGAACAACCACGTTTACAGAGGCGCTCAGTATGCATTTACTTTCGATGAGCGTTTTTGGGTTTATTACTATAAACAATGCGAAAAATACGTATATATAGCAATCGACTCTAAAACAGGTTTAGGTTCACAGTTTATAACCACAGATATAAAGTATAAAAAGAGCGAGTACGAGGGTTTGATTCCTAATATTTTGAACTCTTTAAAATATCTTGGTGAATTAAAATACTTGGTAAATCCTATTGAAATCACAAGAGCACAGTAAATTTTTGCCTTCATCCAATTAGGGTGGAGGCTGAATTTTTACATCTCTAATTATACAAAATTAATGTTTTGTATAATTGAGGGAAGAGCAAATATGGAACAACGGCTAAACGCGTCTATTTTTCCGGTTATATTGGGCTCATATATTCATTTGCACAATAAAAGTAAATCAGGTGCTCTTTCGTATTATTATTTATATACTTTCTGTTTTACATTATTAATCATTTACTTTTTAAAGTAAAATTATTTTTTTGTTTATTATTCTTCAACTTTAATCAGATGTTTTAAAATGAACCGTAGTGTTACTAAGTTATTTCTATTAAAGTTGTTATTCAAATTTTTATTAATAAACGCATAAAATTTCCTGTTTTTAACTTTAATCAGTTTTATTTAATCGTATCTTACATCATTTTAATTATTTCTATTAAAGTTAGTTTTTTCAGGATTATTAATTTATATCGTGCTTAAGATAAGTTTTATTATTTGTAATATAAATAAAAGAATTATTTGCAATATGAGTGATATTTAAAAGGTATTTTTGGAAAACAAAGTTCCCTATCAAAAAATACAGTTATGTCTATTGACTAATTGCAAAAAGTTTTGTATAATTCAGTTTAGAGGTGGTATAATTTGAAATACGATGTTTTGTATAATTCGCCTAAAATACTTCGAGACTTTTTAACCTATAGCGAATCTATTCGCGGCAAGTCTTCAAAATCGGTTGAAGAATATTATCATGATTTAACTACTTTCTTTAAATATTTGAAAATCATTCGCGGTTTAGTTAGCGATGTGGAATTTAATGATATTACTATTGATGACGTTGATATTCCCCTTCTAAAAACGGTGACTTTGCAGGATTTTCATGCTTTTTTAGTTTACTGCAAGAACGAACGTTCGAACGGCACAGCCGCCAGAGCAAGAAAAGCATCAACTTTACGTATATTCTTTAAATATCTGCATTCTCACTTAGGAGTTATTCCATCAAACCCTGCAGCATTACTGGAAACTCCGACATTAAAAAAGTCCCTTCCCCGTTATTTAACCTTAGAAGAATCGATAACTTTGCTTAATTCTGTAGATGGACCAAATAAGGAACGAGATTATTGTATTTTGACCTTCTTTTTAAATTGTGGTATGCGTTTATCGGAACTATGTGGTATTAATCTTACGGATATAGGTGGCGACGGAGCTTTAAGATTACTCGGTAAAGGCAACAAAGAACGTATTATTTTCCTTAATAAAGCTTGTATAGATGCGCTGAACGCCTATCTTGTTGTGCGTCCTCGCGAAGGTATTCCTCCAAGCCAGGCGAACGCTCTGTTTATCAGCCGAAATAAAAAAAGATTGAGCAATAAAACAGTACAACATCTTGTAAACGTATATCTTGAAAAAGCGGGTCTTGAAGGACGCGGTTTTTCTACTCATAAATTAAGACACACGGCGGCAACTCTTATGTATCAAGAAGGCGGTGTTGACGTTAGAGTTTTGAAGGATATTCTGGGACACGCTAATCTCGGAACAACTCAAATCTATACGCACGTTGCCAGCAAACAAATTGAAAGCGCTCTTAATTCAAATCCTCTTGCAAACGTGTCTAAAAATGATAAAATCGATGAATAATTAATATATTAAATGATAAACCGTGGTATTATTAAGTGTACCACGGTTTTATTAGTAATATTAAAGAATTATACAAATTAAGCCACTGCAACCTTCGTTAATAACACGTTCTAGAGTTTCTTGTAAGCGTTGTCGTGCGTCAATCGGCATTCTTGCGAGTTTAGTATGTAAGCCTTCGTTAACAAGGTCGTTGAGTGATTTTCCAAAAATATTTGAATCCCATATTTTAATCGGATCCTCTTCAAATTCGCTAAGAAGACACATTACTAAGTCTTCGCTCTGTTTTTCGGTACCGACAATTGGACTTATTTCAGTAGTAATATCGGCTTTCATCATATGAATTGATGGCGCAGAAGCGCGAAGTCTTACTCCGTATCGCCCTCCCTGCTTCATTATTTCCGGTTCCTCAAGTCGCAGTTCTTCTCTATCCGGCATTACTATACCATAGCCTGTTGCTTCTACTTCGTCGAGAGCATTTTTTATCTTCTTATATTCTTTGCGTATTTTTGACAGTTCAATGACACTATCGAGTAATTGACTGTCATTATCTATTTCTAAATTAGATATTTCTTTTATAATTTTATAGAACATATTTCTGCTAACGTCAAGTTCAATGAGAACTTTTCCGGTTCCGAAATCAATGTTGATAACTTCAGATTTATCAACATACACACTTTTATTAGATAAATCTTTAAGAGAATTAATATCTTTTATTAAATTGAGACTTTTGCAAAATTCTTTTAAAGAATTAGTTACGTCTGCTCTGAGCCAATGATCAACTTCCAACGAATTAATCCAGCACGGATATTTAACCGCTACTTCTTTAATCGGAAATTCGTATAGAACTTCTGTGATTATTGAAGCAATTTTTTCGTTATCCAATTCAAGACAGTTTGTTGCAATAACAGGTACACCGTATTTTTCTTTAAGTTTCAATGCTAACGATGCATTTTCCTCAGAATCAGGATACATACAGTTAAGCACTACGGCAAATGGCTTCTTTATTTCCTTTAATTCGCTTATGACGCGTTCTTCAGCCTCTTCATATTCTTCTCTGGGTATATCACTTATACTTCCGTCTGTAGTGATAACTAAACCTATTGTAGAATGTTCGGTTATAACCTTACGTGTTCCTATTTCAGCAGCCATATTAAAAGGTATCGGTTCATCGTACCATGGTGTCATTACCATTCTCGGTTGATCATTTTCAAAATATCCAAGTGAACTTGGGACGATATATCCAACACAATCAATTAACCTTACGTTAAAAGTAGAATTATCGCCCATAGAAATTTTTACGCCGTTTTCAGGTATAAATTTTGGCTCTGTGGTCATTATGGTTCGACCTGATGATGATTGCGGTAATTCGTCATTTGCGCGTTCACGCGAAAATTCTTCGGTAATATTAGGTATAACCAGATTATTCATAAACTGTTTTATAAAAGTTGATTTACCTGTTCTTACAGGGCCGACTATACCTATGTAAATATCACCGCCTGTGCGGGTGGCTATGTCTTTGTAAATATTATTATTCATATTCTTTTCCTCCGCTCAATAAGCTATTTGTACAAGAATATGAATATTAATTTGAATTTATGCAACAAAAAATACCGCTTAAAGCGGTATTTTTTTAACTTCTTAATTCTTCGGTTGTGATTTCACGCAATAATTTTCCTTTAAGTATTGCATTAGCGGCAGCATTACCTGCGCATTCACCCATAGCAGAGCAATCACCCGTAACTCTATAAGCAGCCATAACCTGATGATCACCCGAAATACATCTTCCTACCACAAGGAAATTATCAAGTTCTTTAGGAATAAAAGAACGGTATGGTACGTCAAATCGTTTAATATGTGTGCATTTTTGACCGTTGTTATCTGAAGAATGAACATCCATATTAAAATGACAGGATGCAGTTGCATCATCAAATTTAGAACCATTTAAAGCATCATCTACAGTAAGTGTGTAATCACCGACAATTCGTCTTGATTCGCGTACGCCGAGAAGAGGTGCCGACGTAATTAATTCGATATCTTTAAAATCCGGGTGATAATTTTTAAGAGTAGAAAAAACTTCTATAATTTGCCTTCTGCCTTCTATTACTGCCTCGGTACGAGATTTGGCGTCAAGTGGATTATGCCCGTACATATGAGTAAGCTGAACTACCGCAAATTTAGTATTAGGAATACTGATAATATAAGGAACCTTAAAAGGAATTTTTTCAACGGGAATACCTGCGTTAACGTAAGCGGTTTCAAGTTGGCTATAACAATTTTTCATAGAAACAAATCCGTCGGGAACGTTTCCGATAAGGAACATTAAGGTCATAGCCTGACATTGTCTATAGTCAGTTTCGCCAATATTCCACTGTGCGCCTGCTTTAGCGGCAACACAAGCATCACCTGTAGCGTCGATACATATTTTGCAAGAGTAGGAATTAACGCCTTCGATGTTGTTGACAGATACCTGCCAACCTTCAGACGTTTTAGTAATATCTAAAAAGTTAGTATCGTAAAGTAAATCAACGTTGGCTTCAATACATTTCTTTTCAAGAAAGTATTTCATAAACTCAAAATTGAAAGATTTTCCGATAAATCCGCCCCAACAATCAGTTGATTTTAATTCATCTACTATCTCATTAATGATAGTCGTATCTTGTTCAACGTCAAATAGAGGGCATACGTAACCGTTTGTCCACATACCACCAAGGCTGTTCTGCTTTTCAATAAGCAAAACCTTCACACCTTTTCTGCCGGCTGAAATAGCGGCGCTTACACCCGAAGGACCGCCACCGCAAACAATAACGTCATATGCTTTCATACCTTTATCCTCGCTTCGCTAATGGATGATATTTTTTATATGCAAGAGCGTATTTGTTCTTAACAATTTGAGCATAAATGTTGGTAGTAGATATATCGCTATGTCCTAACATTTTTTGAATGTCATTAAGTTGAGCACCGTTCTCAAGAAGATGTGCGGCAAATGAATGTCTGAAAGTGTGAGGAGTAATATCTTTGGAAATATCAGCTTGCGCTGCATAACCTTTAACAAGTTTCCAAAGTCCTTGACGGGAAAGTGGTTGCCCTGACATATTTGTAAATAATTTATCTTCATTTGCATCAAAAACCACACAAGGTCTGACGTTATTTATGTAATGAGTAAGAACCGAAACAGCTTCCGGATAAATAGGAATTATACGTTCGTGTTTATCATCATGTAAATGCAGTATGCCGATAGTTAAGTTTAAGTCGCTTACCTTTAAATCTACAAGTTCGGTAACTTTAATACCTGTTGCATACATAAGTTCAAGTATGGCTTTATCTCTGCAAGATTTGAAATCATCACCGCTTGGTTGCGAAAGTAGTTTCAAAACTTCTTTATCCGAAAGTATTTCGGGCATTTTTTTGGGAGCTACAACTGATTTTACACCCGATATAGGATTTTGACGAATTATACCGGAACGAAGCAAAAATCCGAAATAGCATCTAAGAGTAGCCATAACTCGCATTTCGGTGGATTTGGATTTACCAAGTAGTGATAAATGCTGAATGTAATTGGAAATATGATCACCGGTGACTTTAGAAATATCTTTTATTTTGTTTTCACTGCAGTAGGAAGAAAATTGTGTAAAATCTCTCATATAAGACTGAAAAGTATTGTCAGAACATTTTTTGGTCTGTTTTAGAAAAGTTTTAAAATCAACACTATAGTCTTTCATGAGTTACACCTACCTAAAAGAAATTTCTAAATGCGGTTGCCATAAACGCTTCAAGCAATGCTGAAAGAACCGTAACAAATACGTATATAATAAAATTCAACAAATAACGTTTAATATCAACCTGATTAAGTGCCTGACCGTCACCGATGGAAAGTTTTCCTAAAAAATAAGATAAATTAATACTTTTTGCTGATGCACTGAATAAACACACAATAGAAATTATCGCCGATGGCAAAAGTATGATGATATTTATAATCAGTGCGTTGATTTTACCTAAAGAATACAAATTACACAATGCAAAGCCATACGATAAACCACGCACTATAATAATAAACGGAATAAACGCACATCCCGTTAACGAAGTGCCGAACAATTCAACAACAAATAAAAAAATAAAAGAAATCAGAAACGATAAAGAAAATATCTTAAAAAAAGAACCGTTTAATTTAGACGTTATAAAAATATCGTATGACCATTTTGAAAAATCTGTCATATTCCCTGTTCTGAAAATCAAACAAGACGCTAAAAAAGCAAGGGAAAATATAAACGTAAAAAACACGATGATGATGTTTTTGCGAACGCTGGCGATAAATTTTGACCCGCCTAAGTGTATAACTTTTGTTTTTTTCATAATAATTCCTCCATCCTTTAAAACATAATATGAATATAAAGGACAAGATATTACTAATAATAAAAACAATATTATGTAACCTTTAAAAATTTGTTCGCAAAAAAAATATCACATATTGACACCAGTATTAGTGATTATACAACACTTTAAATATTATGTCAACCGTTATTTTTAGTTCTTAAAATATTATGTAAACATATTATGTAAACCTAACAATATGTACCTATTAATCATTATGTCAACCACTACTTGTAGTGTGGTTATAAAAAACTCTTTAAAAATTTATTAAATATGTTATAATAAATATATATTATAATAATGGACGTGTTTTTATGAGTAAAACTGTAATTATAACCGGTGCATCCGGAGGTATCGGTTCTGCAACGTCTATTCTTTTTGCAGAGAAAGGCTGGAACGTTGTGATGAATTACTATCGTTCAGGCGAAGCCGCAAAGCTTCTTGCCTCTTCCCTTGCCTCTCGAGGATATTCCGTATTTCCGATTTATGCAGACGTATCAGACAGATCACACGTAGAAAGAATGATATATGAAGCGGAAAGAAGATACGGTAAAATTGACGCACTTGTGAATAACGCGGGTATATCGCAACAAAAACTGTTCACGGATATAACCGACAGTGATTTTCAAAAAATGTTTGATGTTAATTTAAAAGGGCCTTTTTTATGCAGTCAATGCGTTCTTCCCGGAATGATTCATCAGAAAAGCGGAAAAATAGTTAACGTATCTTCGGTGTGGGGTGTCACAGGTGGTTCCTGCGAAGTTCACTATTCTGCCAGTAAAGCAGGTTTAATAGGAATGACCAAAGCATTAGCTAAAGAAGTTGCTCCCAGCGGCATTCAGGTTAACTGTATCGCTCCGGGGATTATTGAAACACCTATGAATAACAATTTGACCCCTGACGAACTCAGCGCATTTGTTGATGAAATTCCTCTGGGCAGAATGGGTGAAGCAAGTGAAGTTGCAGAACTGATATATTTCCTTTGTAGTGAAAGTTCTGATTACATAACAGGTCAAGTAATTTCACAGGATGGCGGAATTGCAATTTAAGTTATCATATGCATATAAAAAAACCAAGTTCAATTGAACTTGGTTTTTTAAATTTATAAACCGAGGAAATAATAAGGATCAAGTTTTTCACCGTTTCGTATAACCTCAAAATGTAGGTGATTGCCCGTTGACATTCCGGTTGAACCGACAAAAGCAATTAACTCACCTTGCATAACTTTTTGACCTTTTGTTACACAAAGGGAACTAGCATGGCCATAAAGGGTCTTAAATCCACCCTCGTGCTCAATTACGACGTGATATCCATAACCGTCGTCGTATTCTGCTTCAATAACAATACCGTCCTGTACTGCGTAAATTTCTGTTTCAAAGGCGCTTGCAATATCGAGACCCTTATGATTTCTATCGTCGCCCCAATAAGCCGAGATATTTTGACCTTTTACTTTTTGAAGCGGCCATATCGCATCAAGTGTATCTATCCATGATGATTTTATGTAGTTGCCGCGGTTACCGACGATTATTACCTCATCAACAGGTTGTCTTGCAATTTCATCACCAACGAATTCAGTTTTTACTTCTTCACCGTTCACCATATAGGTTTTAGTAACTGCATATTTAAGACCGTTGATACCTTTAGAATAAGTTTTAGTAGAACCGAATGGAAGAGTGTCATCTCTCTTTTTGATAGTACTGAATTTGATTTCTTTTTCTTCTTTTAAGGTTTTGACCGACTGAACGTCTAAAGATTTTATAAGTGCTTCGAAAACACTGAAAGAAGTAAAATCGCTCTTTAAGAAATATCCGTCGGTACACTCAACGGGCGCAACAAACGATGATACGTAATCCTTATCCGCTATATAGTTATCAAGATAATTTTTTATAAAATCTTCGGCGCCAAAAACATCCTTTATATAAGCGGCGGTTTTACCGTTTACTGTAATACGGGTGCCCTTTTCAATAGACGACGTTCTTTTAACAAGCCCATCTGCTACGCCTTCAGGAGTTAAAAGGCTTTCTTCATTGGTAATAACCATACGAAATTCAGGAGTAGAGGCAACGTCTTCGAAATTAACTTCATCCATCATTTCATTAACTATTTTTACAGCTTCGTCATACTGTTCTTTATCCTTTATTTGTCCTATAACCTCGCCGTTATACTCAAGAGCATAAGCAAACGTAACACCGGAATAAACAGTTGTAGTAAAAATACCAACGATAACAAGAAGTGCAAATACAATAATTTTACTTTTATTTAAAATTTTTCCTACCTTCAAAAGAAGGTTCTTAATCTGCGAATTTATCACGTTGTAATCACCTTTTAATAATAGTTACAAAATTGTTACCTTTGTATTATAACAAAAAGGTTACAAAAATGCAACCTTTTTGTTTAAATTATTTTAAAACATCGACATTTGATTTGTTTCAGGTAAATCTTTCATAACTCCCAGGTCAACAAGTGACTGAACTATTGATTTAGATACACCTGATTCTATCTGGAAGTCTTCAACAGATATAAAATTACCCTTTTGAGCTGTTTCATAAACATCCCAGGCGGCTTTATCTCCCATTCCTGATACAGAACCAAAAGGCAAACGCATACCGTCCTCTTCGGGAATGAACTTAACTGCGTGTGATTTATTAAGATCAATGGGAAGCACCTTAATTCCTCTTGCCATAAGTTCGTTAAATATATACATATTATCAAGTACGTCGAGTTCCTTTTTACTTGCTTCCTTGCCCTTTTCTTTAGTTTCTTTGATATAGCGTTTAACAGCAGAATGTCCCTGCATAATAATAGGAGCATCTACGTCTTCGGGACGTGCTGTAAAGTAAGCACAATAAAATTCAAGAGGTTTATACACTTTATACCAACATAGACGCAAAGCGGAAATAACGTAAGCTGCGGCGTGAGCCTTAGGGAACATATACTTAATTTTTTTACAGGAGCCGATATACCATTCAGGAACGTTAACCGCTCTCATATCTTCTTCCATTTTTTCCCAATCTTCCTTACTTACCTTACCCTTCGCAACCAATCCTTTACGCACTGTTTCGGTGATTTTAAAAGCTCTTCCCTCGTCCATACCCTGATTTATAAGATATACCATTATGTTATCACGGGTACCGATTACGTTTGAAATTGTACAAATTCCTTGGTCAATAAGGTCTTTTGCATTACCAAGCCAAACGTCAGTACCGTGAGAAAGACCCGAAATCTGTAAAAGGTCGGCAAAGTTTTTAGGCTTACAGTCCATCAACATTCCACGTACAAAAGCAGTGCCGAATTCAGGAATACAATAGGTGCCGGTTTCGGATTCTATATCTTCGGGAGTTACTCCTAAAGCTTCAGTTGAAACAAACAGACTATATACGGCAGGGTCTGACATCGAAATATCGTTAACACTGATACCTGTATATTCCTCCAGATACTTATACGTTGTAGGAACAACGTGACCGAGTTCGTCTAGCTTTAATATAGTATCGTGTATAGAATGGAAATCAAAGTGCGTTGTTAAAATATCTGATTTTGGATCGTCGGCAGGATGCTGAATAGGACAGAAATCATATATGGTTTTATCTCTCGGAACAACTATCATACCTGCAGGGTGCTGACCTGTTGTAGCTTTGATTTTAGACGCTTCAACAGCGCTTGCAAGTCTTTCCATTTCAGCCTGACTAAGAGTAATACCCTTCTTCTCACAATAAGCTTTTACATAACCGAAAGCAGTTTTTTCTGCAATTGTAGAAATAGTACCAGCCTTAAATACGTTTTCCTTACCAAAAAGAGTTTCGGTGTATTTTTGCACTTCACTCTGATATTCATCAGAGAAGTTAAGGTCAATATCAGGAACTTTATCACCCTTAAATCCAAGGAATGTTTCGAAAGGAATGTCGTGACCGTCACGTTTTAAAGGAGTGTTACAGTGCGGACAATTCTTTTCGGGAAGGTCAAATCCCGAACCTACCACAGCACTGCTGAAAAATTCACTCCAAGCACATTTGGGGCAGTAATAATGAGGAGCCAAAGGATTAACCTCAGATATACCCGCCATTGTTGCAACAAAAGAAGAACCAACCGAGCCTCGTGAACCAACGAGATAACCGTGTTGTTCACTGTATGAAACAAGTTTCTGTGCAGATATATACATTATTGAGAAGCCGTTATTGATAATACTGTTAAGTTCTTTGTTAAGACGCTTTTCAACTATTTCAGGAACTTGTCCTTTAAAGCCGTACATAGAATTTGCTCTTTCCCAACAAATTCTTCTAAGTTCATCATCACTGCCCTCAATAACAGGAGGATAGTTACCTTGTGGAACGGGAATAACGTCATCACTAACCATATCGGCAATTTTCTGTGGGTTATCAATTACAAATTCTCTGGCTCTATCGCCAAAATAACTGAAATCGTCCATCATTTCAGTGGTGGTTTTTAGATACAATGGTGCCTGAAGGTCAAAGTCCTCGTATCCCTGCGCTGCCATAAGAATTTTACGGAGAATAACGTCATCTTTCTTACAAAAATGAACGTCACCCGTAGCAACGACAGGAAGTCCTAATTTATCGCCGATTTCAACTACCTTACGGTTAAAATCTCTGATAACCTCTTCACTGGTTACTTTCTTATAGATATTAGGTATTCTTTCGCCCGTTTTCTTATTGATTTTATCTTCTTCATTTGCCTTTCTGAGCATAAATTCGTTATTGCCGATAGGCTGAATTTCAAGATAATCATAAAATTTTGCGATTTCTATTAATTCTTCATCGCTTTTTCCGTGAACAATAGCGTCATAAAGTTCACCTGCTTCGCATGCGCTACCAACTATTAGTCCTTCACGAAGCTTAGTAAGTTCACTTCTTCTTGTAACGGGGCGCTTATAAAAATCTTCAACGTGAGCCTTTGAAACAAGCTTATAAAGATTTTTAAGTCCTTCTAAATTCTTAACAAGAATAATCTGATGATAGGTTTTAAGTTTTGTAATATCGGTTTCACCTTTAGTATCATCTGCAAAATACGCCTCAACACCGTAAATTGCTTTGAACTCTCCTCCGCCCTTTCTAATACCTGAAACTGCTTCGGCAATAGCGGGATAAGACTGTACAACACCGTGATCAGTAATAGCAATTGCCTTGTGTCCCCACTTAAAAGCGCGGTTAATTAAAGCGCCTGCGGGAGATATAGCATCCTTAGCAGACATATTGGTATGACAGTGAAGTTCAACTCTTTTATCTTGAAAATCGTCGGTTTCTTCCTTCATTTTAGCAGTAGCCATAACTCTTGGTTCAAGTATGTAATTTCCTGTAAAATTATCAAGACTATAATTACCGTTAAAAACAATAATATTTCCGTTTTTAACGGGTTTTATAAGAGCCATATCTTCTTCTGTCATAAACATTTTACAGTATATAGAATTTGTTTTATCGCTGACACAAAATGTAACAATGGTTCTGGGACCACGTTTAGTATTAATATCTTTAGTTTCGAATCCAAAAACTTCACCCCAACCGCAAACAAGCTTTTTGCCTTCGCTTGGAGGAATAATATCAATGAGTCGAGTGAAATTTTTATCAAGTTGTTTACCGTAAAAAAGTTCTACGTCATATAAAAATTCAGGGAGTCCTTCGGCGGAAACAGGAATAGCCTCTGCCTTGGGCACTTCGTGATAAATCGGCTTTTCTTCTACTATTTGAGGAGCTTCGGGTAATGGAATATCATCGTCCGGAGCAACTATTTCCACGTTATTCGTCTGTCCCGAAAAAGTAACAGATATACTTTTATTAAAAGCAGCCATTAATTTTCTGTTAAATAAATTTTCAAAATCTATACTTTTAATTGTATCAAGACCGCCAAAAGCTAATTTTATATCTAAAACGTCGTCCTTTAAATCGTAAACTGCGGCGTTAAAATAGCCGTTTAAAATCGCGTGTTCATTTTTTATCTGCTCACATATATCTATACACGCTTCTTTACAGAAACAGTCTTCAGTATAATTTATGCACAAAGAAAAATAGGACGTTTTAAGAGCGCTTTTAAGTGTTGCGCAAAGCTCGTCTTTTTTTTCTTTTCTTATGTATCTATCACTGTTAAGTTCGATAGCCAAACTGCGTTTTTCCATATCTAGTTCACATTTAGTCATATCGCAGTCGCCAAAAACAGCGGTTCTTCTTCCTAAAAATCCGCCAAAAACGGCAGAAAATTTCGTTGCCATCTACTCACCTTTTAATAATTTAATATTTCTTTTTCTAATTCTTCTATAAGTTTATCTTCAGGTATTTTGCCGCTAATAACAGCACCCTTTTTGAATATTACACCACAACCGTCGCCACAAGCAATTCCAAGGTCAGCTTCCCTTGCTTCACCCGGACCGTTTACAACGCAACCCATAATGGCAACAGTTATATTCTTTTTAATTTTTTGAAAACGTTCTTCAGCTAAATTTGCAAGACCTATTAAATTTACCCTTGTTCTTCCGCAAGTGGGGCAAGAAACAAAAGTAATGCCATCATTTCTGATACCAATGGCTTTTAACAAATCAATTCCTGCCTGTACTTCTTTTTCAGGTTGATCGGTAAGAGATACTCGTATTGTGCCACCAATACCGTTAAGTAAAAGACCGCCAATACCTGCTGCACTTTTAATAATTCCCATACGGCTGGTTCCAGCTTCGGTAACGCCCAGATGTAACGGATATGGACACTGATGAGCAGCCAACGTATAGGCATCAAACATAGTTTGAGTATCAGATGATTTCAGCGATAAAACAATTTCGTCAAAATCAAATTTTGTAAGAAGTGATATATGATAAAGTCCGCTTTCAACTAAAGCTTCAGGCGTAGGAGCGCCGTATTTTGCCAAAATTTCTTTTTCAAGAGAACCTGAGTTAACACCAATTCTTATAGGCACCCCTGCTGCTCTGCAAGCATCAGCAACCTTTTTGATTTTATCGCTTGAACCTATGTTGCCCGGATTAATACGTATTTTATCAACACCGGCAGCTACACTTTCAAGCGCCAATTTATAATCAAAATGAATATCAGCTACTAGCGGTATATCAACTTCATTTTTTATAGCATTGATAAGTTTAACCGCCTGAATATCAGGAACGGCAACGCGTATTATATCAGCACCGGCATTTTCTAATATTTTAGCCTGTTTAACGTTCCCTTCTATATCATTTGACGGAACGTTTAGCATTGACTGAACGGTAATCGGTGCGCCACCGCCTATAAATATTTCTCCGACCTTAACTTTTTTAGTTTTCTCAAAAGTAAACATATTTTACCTCGCTATTAACTGCCAAATATCTTTAAAGGTTATAAGAACCATCAAAGCAAGCAATAGGATAAGTCCAACAGCGTGAATAATTCCTTCGTATTTTTTTGCTATTTTTTTACCGGTAACCATTTCAAAGAATATAAAAAGGAGTCTGCCGCCATCAAGCGCAGGAACAGGAAGAAGATTAAATATACCAAGATTAACGGTAATAAGAGCCATTATGGGAAGAATATTCATAAGCCCCATTTTCGCTGCTTGACCTATAGTTGTAGTAACTCCAACAGGACCCGACACTGCACTTATGCCAAACTTTCCGCTAATTAAGTCGATTAGTGAAAACCAAACGGTTCTGCAATAAGAAAAAGTGGTCTTAAACGTGGCAGATATTACGTTTAAAAAGGTTTTTTCTTCGCCTATAAAAGTGAAATCAAGAACGATATAACTGATACCGTCTTCAGTTTCGGAATCAAACTCAACGTTTAACGGAACGTGTTTTCCGTCTCGTAAAACCGTCATACTAAGTGTTGTTTTACCGTTCTCATCGGGAGTAACCGCTGTAAAAGCATACATAATATCGTTTGTGGTATAGGTTCTTCTGCCATTTATTTCAATAATTTCATCATAGACCTTAAGTCCTGAGTTAACACTAACTGCGTTATCTCTGAAACTATGCACTTTGGTAGTACCTATAAGATTACTGTTCAAAACAATTACAGCAACAAGAATAAGACCCAAAATCAAGTTGAAAACAGCACCGGCTGCTACTATCAAAAATCGCTTATAAGCCTTCGCATTACAAAAAGCTCTTGGGTCCTCACTTGTTTCATCTTCCCCTTCCATAGCGCAATATCCGCCGAAAGGAATAAGATTAAAGCGATAAAGGGTTTCTTTGCCTTGAACCTTAAATAGTTTAGGACCAAAACCAACTGCAAATTCATTAACTTTAACTTTGAAAAGCTTTGCAATTATAAAATGACCGAATTCGTGTATAACAATAAGTACCAAAAAAATAAGTATTGCTACAAGATATGGCCACACAGAATTCCAAAATGAAATTAAAGCAGAAATAATAATCACCAAATCCTTTTGTTAAATAGAAGATAATACTAATTCTCTTGCCGCTTTATCAGCATTAAAAACATCTTCCAAATCAAACTCGTCAACCATTTTTTGCGCTTTGGTAGCCTTTTCAACAAGGTCGGCTATATCCAAAAATCCAATTTTACCTTTAAGAAAAAGTTCTACCGCCATTTCGTTTGCGCCGTTTGCCGCTGTTGGCTTTAAACCGCCTTCTTTAATGGCGTTAATACAAATAGGTAAACACTTAAACGTTTCGGTATCGGGTGCAAAAAACGTTAGTTTGGCAAGTTTTACCAAATCAAGACGTTCGTTAAGAGGGGCTCTGTATGGATAGGTAAGCGCATACTGAATAGGAAGCTTCATATCGGGAACACCCATTTGTACAAGCATACCGCCATCAATAAGTTCAATGCCCGAATGTATAATGCTTTCTCTCTGAATAACAACGTTAATTTTATCAACG
This sequence comes from Oscillospiraceae bacterium, assembly GCA_015065605.1. Lineage (GTDB taxonomy): Bacteria > Bacillota > Clostridia > Oscillospirales > Acutalibacteraceae > SIG607. The sequence continues at coordinate 16,558 of SVPZ01000008.1, forward strand.
TCGATATCAAAAAGATGTACCGCTTCTATTACCTCAAGACCCTTATTCATAAGAGTTGCAGAGTCAATGGTAATTTTTGCGCCCATATCCCAGTTTGGATGTTTAAGGGCATCTTTGGCGGTGACGTATTTCAATTCCTCTCTGGTTTTATTGAAGAAGGGACCGCCAGAAGCAGTGAGCAAAAGTCTTTCGATCATACCGTCGGGCACACCTTGAAGGGACTGAAAAATAGCGGAATGTTCGCTATCAACGGGAAGCATTTTCACACCCGTTTCTTTTAAGGCTTTTTTGACCAGTTCACCGCCGGTTACCAAAGATTCTTTATTTGCAAGAGCAAGTGTTTTCTTATTCTTAATAGCAGTCATGGTCGGACGAAGTCCCGCAATACCAACTATTGAATTAAGCACGGTATCTCCGTCTGTTAAAATTGCTTCATCTATGCCCTTTTCACCGCTTAATACCAAAGTAGAGGTATCTTTAACTAAAAGTTTGAGTTCCTTTGCAGCGGACTCGTCACTCATTACTGCAATTTTAGGCTTGAATTCACGTATCTGGTTTTCCATAACCGAAACGTTTTTACCGGCAACCAACGCGGTAACTTCGATATTCTGATTTCTTGCAACCTCAAGTGCCTGAGTACCGATAGAACCTGTAGAACCGAGAAGAATTAATTTTTCGGTCATTAGAAAAGTCCTCCGTTAACGAAAAGGCTTAAAACAGGTGCTATTAACAGTATGCTGTCAAATCGGTCAAGTATACCACCGTGACCGGGGATAAGTTTTCCGTAATCCTTTAAATCAACACTTCTTTTTATAACCGAAGCAAACAGGTCACCAAACATACCAACAATACAGAAAGGAATTGTGGCAAGTCCAAGAGGTAAAATTGCGTCGGGCTTTTTAAATACAAAGCATAAAATTACCGAACAAATTATACTCCATACGATACCGCCTACCGCACCCTCAACAGTTTTTTTAGGGCTGATATTAGGACAGAGTTTATGTTTGCCGATAAGTACACCGGTAAAGTAAGCACCGGTATCGCAAACGGAAGAAAAGTTAATTAAAAGAAGAAGATAGAACAATCCGTTCTCTCTGAAATAAAGCGAAGCAATAGTAGAAAACGCATATGAAATAATTATCGGAAAACTAAGAGCAGCAGCTATAGAATTCAAGCCGAATTCTTTATTAAATTTAAGCGAAATTGCAACTACAAACACGGCATAAATTACCGTAAAAAATATAGGACTTAGTCCACTCCATAATTTTTGAGTGTAAGAAAGAAGTGAAAAAACGTTAATAAAAGCAAACGCACTTCCGCCGATACATGCAATCTTTTTTTTGATAATTCCGGTGTTATTTAAAATTTCATAAACACCTATTGATGCGACAATCGCAATAAAAGCGGCAAGAACTAAAGGAAAAAAGTTACCAAGTACAAACATACCGCCAACAACCAAAATTAGTACAGCACCTGAAATAACACGTGTTAGCATAATTAAACTCCTCCAAAACGACGATTGCGATGGTTATACTCGTCAATCGCTCTATCCAGATCCTTTGTTGAAAAGTCAGGCCATAATACGTTGTCAAAGTAAAATTCACTATAAGCCGACTGATAGGTAAGGAAATTAGAAAGTCTGAATTCCCCGCTCGGTCTGATAATTAGATCGGGGTCGGGAAAATCGTGGGTATAAAGATAAGAAGAAATAAGTTCTTCGGTGATATTCTCGGATTTTATACCATCATCAATAATTTGTTTAACAGCGTTTTTGATTTCATCTCTGCCACCGTAATTAAGCGCAAGACAAGCGGTCATACCGGTAGCATCATTGCTTTCCGCTTCGCTTTTTTCCATTAAAGAAATAATATCTTCGTCAAGAGCGCTTTTATCACCTATAAACCTTAACTTGATATTTTCACCCTTAAAATTGGTGGAATCTTTAAGATAATCCCTTAAAAGATTCATTATACCGTCAATTTCTTCCTGAGGACGTTTCCAATTTTCTGTAGAAAAAGCGTAAACGGTAAGATATTTAACGCCTATTTTATTACAGTAACGAGCTATCTCTTTGAACTTTTTGGCGCCTTCTATATGACCAAATTTTCTAGGCAAGCCCTTATTCTTTGCCCATCTGCCGTTACCATCCATTATAATGGCAATATGCCCCGGAATATTCCGGGGCGTATCATTAATCTTTTTCTTAAAAAACATAACTTAAATCTCGATTACTTCTTTTTCTTTGATAGCTTCCAAAGCGTCGATTTCTTTGCAGTATTTATCGGTGAGGTTCTGAATTTTCTTTTCGCCGTTCTTTTCATCATCTTCGGTGATTTCGTTATTCTTTTTTAATCCCTTTAATTTTTCAAGAGCATCACGTCTGATATTACGAACTGCAACCTTACCATCTTCAGCCATTTTCTTAACTTCTTTAACAATTTCTTTTCTTCTTTCCTCGGTAAGAGGCGGGAAATTGAGACGAATAGCAGTACCGTCATTCTGAGGATTAATACCGATATCAGAAGTAAGAATAGCCTTTTCAATATCCTTCAAAGTAGAAGCATCCCAGGGCTTAATCAAAAGTATTCTGGGTTCGGGCATAGAAATAGCAGCCATCTGTTGTACGGGAGTAGGAACACCGTAATAGTCAACGTTTATTCTGTCAAGAACAGAAGCATTTGCTCTGCCTACTCTTACTGCTTTATAATCTCTGTCGAGAGCATCAAGGGACTTATCCATTCTCTCTTCTGTTTTTTTAATTAAGTTATCCATAAATATCCTCCAAATATATTATTTTACAACCGTACCAATGTTTTCTCCAACCATAGCGCGAACGATATTGTCGGGATTCTCAAGGTTAAATACTAAAATTTCAATGCCGTTATCCATACAAAGAGAAGCGGCGGTACTATCCATAACGTGAAGTTCTTTTTGAAGAACGTCAAGATGTGAAAGTGTATCAAATTTAACTGCATCGGGATTCTTTTTGGGGTCGCTGTCGTAAACACCGTCAACGTTGGTTGCCTTAAAGATTACATCAGCATCAATTTCGGCAGCTCTGAGTGCTGCTGCAGTATCAGTTGAAAAGAAAGGATTACCTGTTCCGCAACCAAAAACAACAACTCTACCCTTCTCAAGATGTCTTACAGCTTTGTTTCTGATATAAGGTTCGGCTATCTGACGCATTTCAATAGCGGTCTGAACTCTAGCTGTAACGCCAACCTGCTCAAGACCGTCAGCAACAGCCAAAGCGTTTATGCTTGTTGCAAGCATACCCATATGATCTGCTCTGGTTCTGTCCATTTTGCCACTGCTTCTGCCACGCCAAAAATTACCGCCACCTACAACGATGGCTATTTCTACACCCATATCTACACATTTTTTAATGCTTTCGCAAACTTCGACAACCTTATCGAAGTCAAGTCCACTTCCTTTTGCACCTGCAAGCGCTTCGCCTGAAAGCTTTAGAAGCACACGTTTATATATCGGTTTCATACACATCCTGCCCTTCTGTTTTATTATATATTATATTACTATAATTAAGCATTATTGTCAAATATAATTTAGACTTATCGGTTACTCTTTTTTATCCTTTTTTAGCTGTATCAAAATTCCTAATACGATTACTATAAGACCAAGTATCATTTCGGGTCTGATTTTATCTTTTAGGAATATAGCAGTCCAAATTAGCGATAAAAATGGAGTTATGTAAGCAAGATTAGCTATTTTAGCAGTTTTTCCATTTTCTAAAGCCAATGCCCAACAAGTTGTTCCGACAGCAAGACAGAATATACCATTATAAGCAAGACCTATGGTGCTTAACAAATTGATGGTAAAATAATCTTTAGTTATCAAAATCCAAATACCTGTAAGTAAAAAAGTATTAAAATAATAGATCATTGAGGAAATCTTTTTGTCATAATTCGTAAGCTGAGTCAATGCAGTAAAAGCTCCGTAGGAAATAGCGCCGAGAACACAGAAAAGTGCTCCCGTAATAATTGCTTTATCAAAATGAGCCAAATCTCTGCACGTTACAATTACAACTCCCAAAAAAGACATAATTATTGCAATTACTTTACGTAAATTGAGTTTTTCACGTAGTATAATTATTGCAAAAACAACACCCATTATAGGCCATAAATAATTAACTATAAACGCTTGAGATGCAGGCATACGTGCTGTACCCGCATAGTAAAACATCTGATAAAGAAAAGTACCGGGAAGACCGACGAAAGTCGTAATAATAAAATCTTTAAACCTATACCCTCTTAGTTTTTTAATGTCACCGGTAATTATATTTACAATCAGCAAAAACATAAAAGCAAAAAAACAACTTACAAACAATACTTGAAAGTTGCTGAGAGTCCCAAGCAAAAGTTTTGCGATCGTTGCAATAGTTGACCATATAAAAATTGAAATTCCTGCAAACATATATGATTTTTTCATTTTTTAACACTCTTTTTATTAATATTTCTTATAGTTTTGTGCTTCTTATCAAATTTCGGTTTATTATCAGTAACCAAGCAATTTTTTCCGTTGCCGATTAAATCAAATCTTCCTGATTTTTTTAACGCTTTTCTGACAATATCCTTATTTTCGGGTTTAAAATACTGCAAAAGTGCGCGTTGTTCCGCTTTTTCCCCCATAGTTTTAGGAACGTAAACCTCTTTCATAGTCATAGGATCGAGTCCTGTATAGAACATACAGGTAGAAACAGTGCCAGGGGTTGGGTAAAAATCCTGTACCTGTTCGGGATGAAGTCCCTCTTTCTTTAAAAACAAAGCCAGTTCAATAGCATCGTTTATTGTACTTCCCGGATGGGAGGACATTAAATATGGAACTAAATATTGCTTTTTACCGATACTTTCGGTAAGCTCATAAAAGCGTTTCTTAAAACGGTTATACACACTAACGTCAGGTTTACCCATATACTTTAAAACGTTATTGGAACAGTGTTCCGGAGCAACCTTTAACTGACCGCTGGTGTGATATTTAACAAGTTCCTTAAAGAAACTTTCATCCTTATCAGCCAAAAGATAATCGAAGCGTATTCCCGAACGGATAAACACCTTTTTTATACCGTCTATTTTTCTTATTTTACGTAGCAATGATAAATAATCACTGTGGTCAACCTCGACTGCAGGACAAATATCGGGAGCAAGACATTTTTTATCGGCGCATACTCCCCTTTTTAGCTGTGCTTGGCAAGATGGCGCACGGAAATTAGCCGTAGGACCGCCAACGTCGTGAATGTATCCCTTAAAATCCTCCATACGTGAGATTTTTTCAACCTCTTCAATAATAGAAGAGTGGCTTCTGACAGATATGGTTCTACCCTGATGAAAAGCAAGTGAACAAAAATTGCACGCACCATAACAGCCTCTATTATGAATAACAGAAAATTTTACTTCTTCGATACCGGGCACACCGCCCAAAGCTTTATATGAAGGATGATAATCTCTCATAAATGGCAAGGAATAGACTTCATCCATTTCTTCGGTTGAAAGCGGCGGCATGGGTGGGTTTTGAACTAAAATTAGTTCGCCATGACGCTGAATAATTGTTTTTCCTCTTACTGCATCTTGCTCACTCTGTTGGATTTTAGTAGCCTTAGCATAGTTTCTTTTACCGTTCTCACTCAATTCACTGACTTCTTTAAATGGCGGACATTCCTTAACCGACATAGGCTGATAATCTGCCGTTTTCACACAGTAGCAAGTACCCTTAATATCGGTCAAATTTTTCTTATTTTCGCCGTTTTTAAGTCGGTTTGCAATTTCTACTATATGTTTTTCGCCCATACCGTACATCAAAATATCGGCTGTAGAATCAATTAAAACCGAAGGGCGAACTTTGTCGTCCCAATAATCGTAATGAGCAAACCGCCGAAGAGATGCTTCTATACCACCGATACCGATAAACACGTCACCAAAAAGACTTCTGATTTTTTTAGTATATACAATAACCGCTCTATCAGGACGAGCTCCTGATTTTCCGCCGGGTGTATAGGCGTCATCGCTACGTCTTTTCTTAGCGGCTGTATAATGAGCTACCATAGAGTCAATATTGCCGCTATTAACCAAAAAACCAAGTTTTGGCACACCAAACTTCAGGTAGTCTTCATCTTTTCTCGGTTGAGATAAAATACAAACGTTAAAGCCCTTACTTTGAAGAACTCTGGAAATTATTGCAGTACCAAATGAGGGATGATCGACGTAAGCATCCCCTGTAACAATTATAAAGTCAGGCTCATTAAATCCGGACTCAAGCATATCTTTTTTACATATTGGTAAAAACGGCATAAAAATACTCCTTGAAAAATCTATCAATTATGATAACATATAAATAAATAATTTACAAGATTCGGAGATAAATTTATGTCACTTTTTGCACCTGATTATTATAGCAAATTCAAATGCATCGCCGATAAGTGTAAAAATAATTGCTGTATCGGCTGGGAAATAGATATTGACGACGATACTATGGACTTTTATAAAGATAAGAGCGACATTATAAAACATATCGAAATTTCACCTACACCGCATTTCAAACTAGTCGATAATGATCGTTGTCCTTTCTTGAATAACAGCAATTTGTGTGAAATAATCAATTGTTACGGCGAAGATAATCTTTGTCAGATTTGCTCTGATCACCCTCGCTTTCGTAATTTTTTTGAAAGCAGGACTGAAATTGGTCTTGGTATGTGCTGCGAAGCAGCGGTCGATCTTATTTTAAATAATGATTTTAACCTAATTGAAATAGAAAAATACGTTGAAAAAGAGAATACTGAAGAAAACGAATTTTTCAATTACAGAAACAATATCTTGAAAAAACAACCCGAAGAATTGATGTTACTTCTCCCCGCTATCAATTTAAATGAACTATATTCGGTTTTAAATAATATGGAAAAGTTGAATATAAACAGAGATACCGTGATAAGCGTATTAAAAAATGACACCAGAAAAATAAGTGAAGTTAATCTTTTTGATAAAGTTAAATTCAAACGTATTTTTGATTATTTTATATTCCGACACCTTCACACCGAAAGCCTTGAATTTTGTGTACTTGCCACGTATATAATAGCTTCATTTGGAACCGATATAAACGAAAATGCGCGAATATTTTCAAGCGAAATTGAATACAGCGACGAAAATACCGATATTCTTTTTGATATATTAACATAAAATAAAACCGTAGCAAAACTACGGCTTTATTTTTTACATTTTAAGCAATTCTCTTGCAGAAGCGAGAACGTTATCACTAACGTTTGAACCGCTCATAATTCTAGCTATTTCATATACTCTTTCTTCGCCCGAAACAGAAGTGATGTCGGTATAAGTTCTACCGTCCTTTTCAGCCTTTTCAATAAGTAAATGAGTTTTTGCGGCAACGGCGATTTGAGCAAGATGCGTTACGCAAATAACCTGATGTGACGTTGCTACCTTTTTCAGTTGAACGCCGACCATATCGGCTGTTCGACCACTTATACCCGAATCAATTTCATCAAAAATCAAGGTATCAACGTTATCTTTTTCACTAAGCACACTTTTTATAGCTAACATAACACGCGAAAGTTCACCGCCTGAAGCAATTTTAGAAAGAGGCTTACTATCTTCACCTGCATTAGCAGAAAATATAAATTGAATTTCGTCGCAACCGTTTTTATTATATCGTCCCATACTACGCTCTACTTTCAGACATACGTTGGGCATATTTAGACAAGCTAGAACGTCCTTAACCTTTTTCTCAAAAACCGATGCTGCTTTAATACGTGAAGAGGTTAACTTTTCAGCAAATTTAATAAGTCTTTCCTGCGAAATTTCAAGTTCATTTTCAAGTTTCTCATATTCTTCATCATTAAACAAAATCGAATTAAGTTCAATTTGTGCTTTTTCTAAAAACTCAAAAATTTCAGTTTCATCTTTTCCGTATTTAGCAGAAAGAGTAGAAATAACAGCAAGTCTGTCTTCGATAAAGTTTACGTCGTAACCGTCCCCATTAAGTTCTTCAACATAACCCTCTAAAGAGGATACAACGTTATTAACGTTTTCAAGAGCATCTAGCAAAAAACTATAATCCTTTTCACTCTTTTTATCATCCATAACGCTTAGTAAGTGAACGGCAGTTTTTAATGCTTCACACGCACCACCGTTTTCGTCATCGTTTTTCAGAAGAGAAAGAACCGACTTTATATCCTTTATTCTTTTACCAACGCTTCTGGCAACACTTAACTTTTCTTTTAATTCTTCAATTTCACCTATTTTAAGATCTGCTTCGGAAATTTCGTTAATTTGATATTTTAAAACATCTATTTTTCGGAGTTTTTCATCTTCATCCATTTCCAGACTTTTTAGTCTGCTTCTAATACTGTTAAAATTAGTAAATTCTTGACGGTACTTACTTAAAATCTCGTCGTTATCAGCAATCATGTCTATGTAAAGATAATGATTATCGGGATTAAGTAAGGTTTGATTATCGTGCTGACCGTGAATATTAAGAAGATATGGTGAAAAGTTTTTAAGAGTAGATGCGCTTACGGGAACACCGTTGATTTTAATATATCCCGAACCCGAAACGCTAAGTTTTCTTTCGATAACAAAATTCCCGTCATCATCTTGTTTTACACCAATTTCAGAAAATAATTCTAACAACTCATTGCTATCAAAGGAAAAAACGGCAGAAACAAAAGCATTTTCACACCCGTTTCTTATTAATTCTTTAGAGGTTCTAAAACCCAGAACAGCATAAAGAGAATCAATAATAATTGATTTTCCGGCACCGGTTTCACCCGTTAGTACGTTAAAACCGTCTGTGAATTCTATTCCTGCTCGTTCAATAACGGCAATATTTTCAATATGCAAATATTTGAGCATATTTAACCATCCTTTTTAGCGATCTTTAGAACACATATCAAGCAATTTATCGGTAAGCTGACGTGCTATTTCGGGATTTTTGGTTATTATCAAAATTGTATCGTCGCCAGCAAGACTTCCCATAATCATTCCCGAAAAGAAATAATCAACAGCAACACAGGCACCGCTTGCCATACCGGCATAGCATTTTATTACAATATCGTTATAGGCGTAATCAACTTTTATAACGGAGCGAGAAAAAATTTCTTTATAGTAAGAATCAAATTCCCTTTCACCCGAATGAGTATCTACGATTTGCGATACGTATCTGTAATTACCAAAAGAATCCAACGCTTTAACTATGCGAAGTTGCTTAATATCACGCGAAACAGTAGATTGAGTTACGTTATAACCCAAACTGTTGAGTTCTTCTTGCAATTCATCTTGAGTGTAAAAAGCTTTTTCTCTGATTAGTTCAAGTATTTTTTCTTGACGCTTGTTTTTCATTATTTACTTCCGCCTTTATTTGAATTTTTCAGAAAGAGTTTTATAGAAAGAACGCTTGGTAAGTTTTATAAGCTTGATATCCTTAGCAGATTTAGTTACGTAAAGTTCGGTATATGGTTTTATAGTAAAACATCTTCTTCCGTCAATAAGCAGATATACGTCACTTTTCTTCATTGAAAAAGCCTTGAATTTTACTGTTGTATCACCGCTTAAAATGATCGGCTTAGCGCTTAAAGAATGAGAACAAATAGGGGTTAAAATAATATTGTTAATAGCCGGATCGATTATCGGTCCGCCGGCAGACATTGAATAAGCAGTAGAACCCGTTGGAGTTGAAACTATAAGTCCGTCTGCTCTATAAGTTATAGGCTCATAATCTATATAAGCGGAAACGTCGATTAGTCTTGACATAAAACCACTGGAAATAACCGCATCATTAACGGCTGTGAATTCTCCGACTGTTTCACCGTTCTCTTTAGCAATTACAGAAAGTGTCATACGCTTTTCGGTATCATAGTCACCGTTTTTTAGTTTGCTGATTAAATTAATTTGATTAGCTTCAAGATTAGCCAAAAAACCAAGTCTGCCGGCATTAATGCCCAATATGGGCTTATCGTACAAAGCAGCAATCTTGGCGTAGCGCATAATTGTACCATCACCGCCTACGGTAACAAGAACTTCGCTCATTTTAAAAAGTTCTTCTTCTTTTACAGATTCGTACCCCGAAAAAGAAATGTAATCGGGCAGATAAGCCTTCATACCATTTTCGCGTAAAATCGGTTTAAGGTTTTCCAATACCTCAACAACACCACGTTTATCGAGATTAGGTAATAATCCAACAATCATAAATTCTCTCCGTCTAGTTTAATTCATTATAGGATTCGTTTACGACCTGTTCAGCCGTAACGTCGGTTTTCAATTCAAAAACATTGCTTTTCTCAATATAGCAAAGATATTCTATATTGCCCTCAGGTCCCTTTACAGGCGAAAAAGTAAGACCTAAAAGCGTAAATAAATTTTCTTCTAATAATCGGAAAATCTTCTCAATAACAGCTATATGGACGTTTTTATCTCTGACGACACCTTTTTTACCAACGCCTTCCTTACCTGCTTCAAATTGAGGTTTGATAAGACAAACAGCTCTTGCTCCGTCTTTCATTAAAGTTCGCATAACCGGTAAAATCAGTGATAAAGAAATAAATGATACGTCAACACTTGCAAAATCAAGTGGTAAATCAACCTGTTCGTTAGTCACGTATCTGAAATTAGTACGTTCCAGATTAACTACTCTTTCATCACATCTTAATTTCCAGGCAAGTTGACCGTAACCTACGTCAATGGCATAAACCTTTTTAGCGCCATTTTGAAGCATACAATCAGTAAAGCCGCCCGTTGAAGCACCGATATCGGCACAAATGCAATCGTTCAAAGTAATACCAAAACATTGCATTGCCTTTTCTAATTTAAGTCCGCCACGACTAACGTATTTAAGTTTATCTCCGCGAACCTCGATGATATCTTCAGGCTTTACGGTATCCCCTGCCTTATCACATTTTTGATTGTTGACGTAAACTATACCTGCCATTATCAGCGCTTTAGCCTTTTCGCGACTTTCAGCGTGACCACCGTTTACCAAAGCTACGTCCAGTCTTAATTTCTCACTCACTTCGTTACTCCTAACATAGCGTTCTTATCAAGATTATATTTTTTAAGTTGACTATCAACAGTGGCGCAACTAACAAAATCATTATCTATTGCATTAATAATGACTTGACCCTTAAAACCGTTTTCACAAAGTCTAGAGGCAATTTGTTCGCTTATTCCACCGGATCTGATTCCTTCTTCAAAAAAACAAATTTTATTAAATTTAAATAGCGTATTTATAAGCTGACTATCAGAAGCCGAAAGTTTATTTAACTTTATAAACGATACATTATTCTCATTAGATGCTTCATAAGCAAAATAAGACAGTCTGCCAAATGTTACAATCACCGTATCACTATCGGCGCCAAAAACGTCAAAATTTCTATCTGTGAACTTAAATAAATCACTATTAATTTCTTTACCTCTTGGGTAGCGTACAGCTACCGGTGTGGAATATTTTGCCGTTTTTTTAATGATTTCTTTTAGTTCATCGAAAGAAGCCGGAGAATAAACCGTCATATTAGGAATACTTGTCAAAAATGATATATCAAAAAGTCCATGATGAGTTTTACCGTCCTCACCGACCAATCCTGCTCGGTCAACTAAAATTTTCACAGGCAAACTATCGATAGCGACGTCATGAATAATCTGATCGTACGCTCTTTGTAAAAAAGATGAATAGACGGCAAAATAAGGCGATAAGCCGCCTTTTGCAAGACCTGCGGCAAACGTCATAGCATGCTGTTCAGCAATTCCTACGTCAAAAAAGCGTTCGGGATAACGTAAAGCGAAGTCATTAAGACCTGTGCCTTCGCTCATAGCCGCTGTTAAGGCACATATCTTTTTATCAGCATCAGCTAATTCGCAAAGTGTTTCACCCGCAACCGAAGAATAATCTCTCTTTAAAGCATTATCAACACCGCATTGAGGATCAAAAGGACCAACACCGTGATATTTACCTGCGTTTTCCTCAGCGAATTTATAGCCTTTTCCTTTAGCGGTAACAACATGCAGAATAGTAGGTCTTTCTTGATTTTTTGCAATATTCAAAAGGTTTATAACGTCTTTAAGATTATGTCCGTCAACAGGTCCCAGATAATTAAGACCCAAACCTTCGAATACATTACTGTGATAAATAGCATTTTTAAGAACCGTTTTAGAACGAAACAATAATTTATGAAGCCACTTTCCTATTAGAGGAATTGAGTTAAGAAAACGTGCGAGTCCGTCTTTAAAAGTATGATATGAACTTTTAGAACGTATTTTATTAAGATGACGCGCAAGAGAACCGACGTTTTGCGAAATAGACATTTCGTTATCGTTTAAAACTATAAGGAACTTAGCTTTATCTTCTCCGATATTGTTAATCGCTTCAAATACCATACCGCCCGTCATTGCGCCGTCACCGACAACAGCAACTGCAGTACCGTTTTCTCCATTTAACTTTTTGGCTTTATATATTCCATATGCAGCAGAAACAGCACTACTGCTGTGACCACTTATAAATGCATCATAATCAGATTCTTTAGGGTCGGTAAAACCGGAAATACCGTTTTCTGAGCGCAAAGTATTGAAGGAATGAAATCTGCCTGTGAGAAGCTTATGGGTATAACTTTGATGTCCGACGTCAAATAAAATCGAATCCTTGGGACAATCAAACACTCTGTGAAGCGCAACTGTTAACTCAACGGTACCGAGATTAGATGCAAGATGTCCGCCATTTTTGCTGACGGTATCTATAATGCAATCTCTTATTTCACTACACAATATATTAAGTTCGCTGAAATTTAACTTTTTCAGTTGCTGTGGTGATTCAATTGTATTTAAAATTTTATAATCCAAAAAAATCAATCCCTAACTTTTTCGCTCTGCAAGATACAAAGTGAGTTCTCTTAAAAAAGTAGTATCGCCATCAAATTTATCTAAGCATAATAATGCTTTTTCAGTAAGTTCATTTACCATTTCTTTGCACTTATCCATACCGTAAAGGCTTAAATAAGTTGATTTATCATTCTTTAAATCGCTGCCGGTAGGTTTACCCAGAGTAGCAGTATCTGAAGTAAAGTCGAGAATGTCATCAACTATCTGAAAACAAATTCCAACATTTATACCGTATTCATCAGCGGCTTTAATTTGTTTATCATCACCGTCCGCAAGAATAACACCGATTTTTGCGGCGGCGCGAAGCAACCCTGCCGTTTTGAGCAAATTAAGTTCGTTAATAATTCCGCCACTTACCGCTTTACCTTCGCTTTCAAGATCAATAACCTGACCGCCAACCATTCCTTTATAGCCCGACAAACAAGACAATTCCTTAAGTGCATTTAAAACATTTTCAGCGGGAATACCTTTCGTATCAGCGGCAACTCCAAAAGCATGAGTCAAAAGACCGTCACCTGCGAGTAAAGCTATATCCTCACCAAAAACCTTATGATTAGAAGGTTTACCGCGACGCATATCATCATCATCCATACAAGGTAAATCATCATGTATAAGCGAATAGGTATGTATCATTTCAAGCGCAACTGCAAAATTTATGGCGTTTTCATCGGTTTTGCCTGTAATTTTGTAAAATTCCATAAGCAAAGCAGGACGAATTCTTTTGCCGCCAAGCAAAAAACTGTACCGCATTGCATCGGTAAGATTTTTATAATTCGAATTTATATCAGGAAGATAAACATTAAATACTTCCCCAACTTTTTTACTATAATCGTTTAATACTGTTTTAATCACTATTATTCTGCCTTTTCAAGTTCTGAAATTTCGGTAATTTTAAGCTTAGCCGCATTTAACTTTTCGGTACATTCTTTTGAAAGTTTAATAGCACTTTCATAAAGAGCAACCGATTCGTCAAGACTGCATTTACCGCTTTCTAATTTTTTTGCAATTTCTTCAAGGGAAGTTAATGCTTCTTCGAAGGTCATAGTTCTACTCCTTTTACGGTACAGTTAGCCTTACCGTCAATTAAATTAAGTGTTACTTCGTCGCCAACGTTTAAGTTTTTTACGCTGTTGACAGTTTTGCCGTTACTGATTGCATACACATATCCACGTGACATGGTCTTTAAAGGGCTCAACGCATCAATTTTTGAAACAAGGCTCAAAAAATCGCTTTCATTTCGTTGAAAATCACCCTTAACGCCGAAAGAAATTTTATCAGTTAAAGTATCAAGCAATAAAGTTTTATCCTCTATAAAGCGCAACGGTGATGAAATAGACGGACGCGATACTATGGACTCTAATTTTGACGCTTCAAAATCGATAATTGAAGTCATTTTTAAATAACATCTGTTTTTTAAAGCATCAATTAATTTTAAGACGTCAAAATAATCAGGAACACAGAGTTCGGCAGCAGCCGAAGGTGTGGGAGCACGTAAATCTGCTACCAAATCGCAAACGGTAAAATCTATTTCATGACCTACCGCCGAAATGATAGGAATAGGAGATTCATAAATTTTACGAGCAAGAGATTCATCGTTGAATGCATCGAGATCTTCGCTGGAGCCTCCACCTCTGCCTATAATTATCGTATCTATTTTATCACTTAAAGCATAAACTTTTTCGAGAGCACCAATCAGTTCTTTTACAGCCAGTTCACCTTGAACGGATGCGCTGCATAAAACTATCTCGCATACCGGAAATCTGCGTTTAATAACGTTTAATATATCTTGTAAAGCAGCTCCTGTTCCCGAAGTAACTACGGCTATTCTCTTTGGAAATTTAGGGATAGGTCTTTTACTGTCAGCGTCAAATAAGCCTTCTTTTTGCAGTTTTTCTTTAAGAAGTTTTAATGCTAAAAGTTTATCGCCTATGCCATCTTCCTCACAACCTTCAGCATAAAACTGATATCCACCATCTTTTTCGTAAATCGAAACTCTGCCCATAAGAGTAACCTTTGCGCCATCTTTAAGTTCAACTTTAAGACGTTGAGCAAATCCCTTAAACATAACGCATTTTATAGATGCATCTGCATCAGCCAAAGTGAAATACAGATGTCCGCTTGCATAATGTCTTTTAAAGTTAACTATTTCGCCACTTACACGGCAAAAAGCCAAACGAGAATCATTTTCGAGCAAAGACTTCACGTAAAAGTTTAATTGCCTTACGGTAAGAGCTTTTGACTGATTATTCATTCTTAATAAAATCCTGAGCTATAGTTCCCATAATACCGTTAGCAAAGGAACTATCTTTTTCTGTTGCGTAATTTTTAATAAGTTCAACCGCTTCATTAATCGAAACCGATACCGGAATATCATCACAGTAAAGCATTTCATAAATAGCTATACGCATACAAGCTAATGCAACTTTTGAAATACGTGAAATAGACCAACCCTTTGAATTATTTGAAATGTAACCGTCAATTTCATCAATATGCTCATAAACACCTATGCTAACACGTCTGACGTATTCATTTTCACTGTAATCTCTGGCCTCTACGGCACATTCGAAAATTTCTTCCATTGATTCTTCTCTGAACATTTTTTCAAAGACCATAATAAAGGCCTGTTCACGTTCCTGTTTTCTGTTCATAAGGCACCCACCTTTAATAAATTGTATAATTATACATAATGTATTTTACCTCATAATGCATATTTTTTCAAGTAAATATTGAATTTTAATGCAAAATATATATTTATACTTGTAAAATCAGACGTTAATTGATATAATAAACGGTGAAATGAGGGATGATTATGTCAAAAGGATTCAGAAAAAGTCTTTTCGGCTTTAACACAAGCGACGTTCTTTCATATATTTCTGCAAGTGACAGAGCCGCAAAAGCGAAGACAGACAAATTAAATAACGAGATTGCCACCCTTAAAGAGCAAAATGAAAAACTTGCCGAAGCAAATAAAAATTTAGTTAAAACGAACGCAGAGTACGAAAGTAAAAAAGAACAAATCCGTGTTATGAGTGAAAACGTTGCACGTATGTATCTTTCCGCTAAAACAACATCTCAAATTTTAATTGAAAAAGCACAAGAAAACCGTAAGATGTTGGAAAACGAAAATAAAGAGCAATTAGAAGCACTGGAAAAAACCAATGAGTCTATGTTAAGTGTTAAGGAGCATATGACCGCTACAACAGAAGATTATTGTGAAACTCTTAATGAGTTATGCGCTTCGCTCGAAAAAATCAAAGACGAAATTGAGAAAAATGACAAAGATACCGACGAAGCAATTAATAATTTCGACAAATTGATTTCAGACAAAATATGAAAACTTTTTATTTGAACACCGAAAACCTTCGTAACGAGGTTAAAAATTTGAGTGTAGGCGATAAAGTGTATTTATCTGGAACTGTTTACACTTCGCGAGATGCCGCCCACCAGCGAATTTTTGACCTTATAGAAAAACACATGCCTCTCCCCTATCCCATTTACGATTCCGTTGTTTATTACGCCGGACCTACACCTACACCAAAAGGACTCGCAATAGGCAGCTGCGGTCCGACTACGTCGGGAAGAATGGATAGTTTTTCGCCTAAACTTCTTGATATGGGACAAATTTGTATGATAGGAAAAGGAGAAAGAAACAACGACGTAATTGATGCGATTGTCAGAAATAAAGCAATTTATTTGTGCGCAATTGGCGGTTGCGGCGCTTTGGCATCAAGATGTATAACAAACTGCGAAGTTATTGCTTTTGAAGATTTAGGCTGCGAATCAATCAAAAAATTAACCTTCAAAGACTTCCCTCTTACAGTTGCTATTGATTCAAAAGGAAACAATATATTTGAAAGATAAAACCCATCTGTCATGCAGATGGGTTAATTTTACAACATAATTTCATCAAAAGTTTTACCGTTGAATACGTAATGAGATTTGAAACCGATATTTTTAGCGATTTCGGCTGATTCATTAAAGAAGTAGTCAATATTTTTAGGATTATGTGAATCGGCGTTGATAACAATTTTTCCGCCGAGAGAATGTATTAAACTAAGCAATACTTTATCAGGATATGGCTCTGTTCTGTATCCTCTTGAAATGGCGCCTGTGTTAATTTCAAAAATATCACAATACTTAATAGTTTCTTTAAGGGCATCTTTAGCTATATCGTAGTATTTTTCATCCTCAGGCATTAAAGAGAACTTTGCAAGAACGTCAAAATGACCGATAATATCAGGTTTATTTTTGCGTGCATGGTCTGCTATAAGTTCGAAATAGTGCTTTGCCATATCGTAAATATTTCCACCAAAAGCATCTTCAATGCAGTCAGTTTGCTGTTTTGCCGAATGGTCAACAGGATAGCAAATATCATTTTTAATAATATAATGAACCGATGCAATAATATAATCAAACTTATCCCTATCTATTTCAGAAAAATAGTCCATTTCAAGACCCTTAAATACAGGAATAACTCCTTCATATTCCTTTTTTAGTCGTTCAATTTCTGCGATATAGTCCGGATAATCTTTTAATTTCATACAGTAACTTGTATCACAAGGTGTAAAACTATGGTCTGAAAAACCAATTGACAATAAATTTTTACTGATTGCAGATTCTATATTTTCTTTAACCGTACCGACACCGTCCGAAAACACTGTATGGTTATGTAAACTTGAAAACCTCATAAAGACCTCCTAAAATAATATAAATCAATTATACCCCTATTTTTTAAAAAGTCAATAAATAAAAAGAAAATCCCGACTTCGAATGAAGTCGGGATAAACTTATTAATAATTATATTTCTTACGAGCGGTGTAAGTAGTATGAAGAGCTTCGTGAGCCTTGTGGCAACCGTAAGATTCGAACCACTTGCCTTCGCCGTAGAGTTCCTTAATGATAGGTGATTCGTGAGATTTTCTTAAAGTCATAGCTTCATCCTGATCATAAAGAGCTTTAGCACGAACAGCCTTGAGATCAACAGTGTCGCGAACGTACTGAGGCTGAATGGGCTGACCGCCGCCATTTACACAGCCGCCGGGGCATCCCATGATTTCAACGAATGCCCAACCTTCAGGATTACCAGCCTTAATCTTGTCCATAACCTCTTTTGCAGCCTGAGCACCACTTGCAACAGCAACTTTAAGCTCGGTACCACCAAGATTAACGGATGCTTCTTTAAGACCCTTAGTACCTCTAACTGCTTCAAGAGCAACAACGGTATTATCATTGCCTGTGAGCCAGTCATTAGCGGTACGAACAGCAGCTTCCATAACACCACCGGTAGCGCCGAAGATAACGGCAGCACCTGTAGCAGTATCACCAAGAGGATTATCAAACTTCTCATCAGCAAGTGCAGTAAAGTTGATACCGGCTCTCTGAATCATACGAGCAAGTTCTCTTGTAGTGATAGCAATGTCAACGTCGGGAAGACCGGCAGCGTTTTCATCATCTCTGCCGATTTCGAACTTCTTAGCAGTACAGGGCATTACAGATACAACAACGATTTTGTTAGGATCAATGTCTGCTTTTTCAGCATAATAAGTCTTAATCATAGCACCGGTCATCTGCTGAGGAGATTTACAACTGGAAAGATGATCAATCATATTGGGATAGAAATATTCGCAGAACTTAACCCAACCGGGAGAACAAGAAGTAATCATAGGAAGAACACCTTTGTTCTTGATTCTTTCAACAAGTTCGTTCGCTTCTTCGACAATGGTAAGGTCAGCACCGAAGTTGGTATCAAACACCTTATCAAAGCCGAGTCTTCTGAGAGCAGCAACCATCTTACCTTCTACGTTAGTACCGATAGGCATACCGAATGCTTCACCAAGAGTAGCGCGGATTGCAGGAGCAACCTGAACTACAACGAACTTATCAGCATCGTTAAGAGCTTCCCAGATAGGAGCGGTATCATCCTTTTCGGTAAGAGCACCGGTAGGACAGACAGCGGTACACTGACCGCAAGAAATACAAGGAACGTCGTTAAGATCCTTCTTGAATGCACATCCGATAGAAGTATCAATACCACGGTCGTTAGCGCCGATAACGCTTACGTACTGTTCATCACAAACAGCTACGCAACGACGACAAAGGATACACTTGTTGTTATCTCTAACAAGGTGTGCAGAAGAAGTATCGAGTTCATACTTAGGACGGAAGCCTTCGAATGCGCCACCATCTACACCGTATTCCATACAGAGTTTCTGTAATTCACAGTTAGTAGAACGTACACAAGAAAGACATCTCTTATCATGAGTAGAGAGGATAAGTTCAAGAGTAGTCTTACGAGCCTTTTGAACTTTTTCGGTGTTTGTCTGGATTTCCATACCTTCGGCAACGGGATGTACACAAGCAGCAACAAGACCTCTTGCACCGGTAGCTTCAACTACACAAATACGACAAGCGCCGATTTCATTCTTTTCTTTCATAAAGCAAAGAGTAGGAATTTCTACTCCTGCAATTCTGGCAGCCTCAAGAATAGTGGAGCCTTTCGGCACACTAACGGCAATACCGTTTACTTTAACATTAAGCATTTCCATAATTATTAGGCTCCTTTCTTATTTCTTAGAGATTGCTTTAAACTTACATGTACCGATACAAGCGCCACACTTAACGCACTTATCAGTATCGATAACGAAGGAAGCGAGTTTATGACCGGGAGCGATGTAATCGGTACGTTTGATAGCATCTGCAGGACACTGCTTAGCACACATACCGCAACCAATACATTTATCCTTATCAATGTCAAATACGAGAAGATTCTTACATACACCTGCAGGACACTTCTTATCTACAACGTGAGCGATATATTCGTCACGGAAGAAGTTAAGAGTAGCAAGTACCGGGTTAGGAGCAGTCTGACCGAGACCGCAGAGAGAGTTCTGCTTGATGTAGTTACAGAGTTCTTCAAGCTTGTCGATATCTTCAAGAGTGCCCTTACCTTCGGTAATTTTATCGAGCATTTCGAGAAGTCTCTTGGTACCAACACGGCAAGGAGTACACTTACCGCAGGATTCATCAACGGTAAATTCGAGGAAGAATTTAGCCATATCAACCATACAGGTATCTTCGTCCATAACAATAAGACCACCGGAACCCATCATACAACCGATAGCGGTAAGGTTATCATAGTCAACTTCGGTATCCATAAGACTTGCGGGGATACAGCCACCGGAAGGACCACCTGTCTGAGCAGCCTTAAACTTTTTACCGTTAGGAATACCACCGCCGATATCGTAAATGATATGACGGAGAGTTGTACCCATAGGAATTTCTACAAGACCGGTATTTTCGATGTTACCACCGAGAGCGAATACCTTAGTACCCTTACTTCTTTCAGTACCCATAGAAGCAAACCAATCGGCACCACGAAGGATAATCTGAGGAATGTTAGCAAATGTTTCAACGTTATTTTCGCAGGTAGGAGATTCATAAAGACCCTTAACTGCAGGATAAGGAGGACGAGGACGGGGTTCGCCACGCTTACCTTCAATAGAAGCCATAAGAGCAGTTTCTTCACCACAAACGAAAGCGCCTGCGCCAAGACGGATATGAAGATCAAAATCAAAACCGGAACCGAAAATATTCTTACCTAAAAGACCGTATTCTCTTGCCTGAGCAATAGCGATAGCAAGTCTTCTAACAGCGATAGGATACTCGGCACGAACGTATACGTAACCCTGAGTAGCGCCAACTGCGTAACCGCAGATAGCCATAGCTTCAATAATACAGTGGGGGTCACCTTCCAATACGGAACGGTCCATAAATGCACCGGGGTCACCCTCGTCGGCATTACAAACAACGTATTTCTGAGGAGCCTTGTTAGGAGCAGTAAGAGCCCATTTACGACCTGTGGGGAATCCACCGCCGCCACGACCACGAAGACCGGAGTCGGTAACAACCTTAATGACGTCTTCAGGAGTCATTTCAGTAAGAACCTTGCCAAGTGCTGCGTAACCATCCATACCGATGTATTCATCAATATCCTCAGGATTGATTACACCGCAGTTACGGAGAACAACACGGTTCTGAGTTTTATAGAAAGCAGTATCGTTAAGAGAGAGATTAGCAATTTCTTTCTCTTCAGATGCACCGTCGGTATATACCAAACGTTCAACGATACGACCTTTAAGAAGATGTTCGCTAACGATTTCAGCAACATCTTCAGCAGTGACACGGCTGTAGAAAGTTCCTTCAGGATGAACTATAACTACAGGACCGAGTGCGCAAAGACCGAAACAACCGGTCTGCACAATCTTGATTTCTTCGGAAAGACCATTCTTTTCGAGCTGCTCAACAAAAGCCTGCTGAATAGACTGACTGCCCGAAGAGGTACATCCGGTACCGCCGCAAATAAGTACATGTGCGCGAATCATAAATTATACCTCCAAATTAATTATCCGTTCTGAGCAGTAAACTCAGCAACAACTTTGCCGCCCTTTAAGTGCTTCTCGATAACGGTAGCAGCTTTTTCAGCGGTCATATGAACGTAAGTAACCTTTTCACCATTCTGATGAACTTCAACGATGGGTTCATACTGGCAGAGACCGATACAACCGGTCTGAGAAACAGCAACCTTGTCATTAAGGCCTGCTTCATTAACGCCTTCAACAAAAGCATTGAGAACAGGACGAGCACCGGCAGCGATACCGCAGGTAGCCATACCTACAACAACACGAATGTCGTCAACGCCTTCACGCATAACAACCTTGTTCTTCATTTTGTCTCTGATTGCCTGCAATTCAGCTAAAGTTTTCATAAGTATCTTCCTTCCTTTGCTATTATATTGATTCGGATTGAAGGTATTGTTCTTTAAGATTACCTTCTATCCATTTAATAACTTCATAACTGTCAAGAGGTACGTCTTCAAGGACTTCTCTTAACTCTCTGGTATCAAGAGATATTTCATTGTCATTAGCAGTATGCTTATAGAGAAAATCGCAATCGGGATGACCCTGTATAAGCGTTACTACGGTTGAAACAATATCACCAAGAGGTGTAAAATCTATATGTTTTTTATTAAAAACTGCTGTAACAGTTGTGCCATGATTAACAGCATCATCAGTAATAGAAACGGATTCTATTTTAAAACTGCCACCTGTCATTTCCGCAGACATTTTGAGAAGCGGTATTCCCAGTCCGACCTTACGGGTAGTTCTCGTTGTATAAAACGGATCGGTAACACCCATTAATATTTCTTGAGTCATACCGCAACCATTATCCTTTATGACAAGAGTTAAGGTATCGTTACATTCAGTAAGTGAAATTTCGGTTAACGAAGCTTTTGCTTTTACCGAATTTTCTGCAACGTCAAGAATATTAAGCGATAATTCTTTCATCTAGTCACCTCAACATTTCGAACAATTTATGTCTGACGATACTGCTGCTATAAGGAGTATCGTCAATTTCCAACCAATCGTTCTCATCTCTCATATCGGTTAAATAATGAGTATCGGAGCCTACAAGAACTTTTTTATCGGACAGATGATATTTTTTGGTATATTCTTCCCTGTTCTTGCTATCGTGAAATTCAACGCAAGAAAACACCGGACTTTCAGGCATCATACCCAAGGTTGCGATTATACCGTTCGCCTGTCGGTCAATATGTGCAGGATAACAAATACCCTCATATTTTTCGACTAGCTTAACAGCATCATCAATCGATAAAGCCGTAGCTACAGGCAAGAAATTATCTTCAACCCCTATTACGTTGTCCTCACCATCCATAATCATTTGCTGACCGAAGATATCTACTCGATTAGGAAAATGAGTTCTGAACGGATCAATTGCTTTATCAAATTCTAATGCTGTTTCTAAGAATTCAAACAAGCAGATAATATGTATATCTTCACTTGTAGTAAGTTCCATACCCGCTATTGGAATAATCCCGTTTCGTTTAGCCGCTTCAAAAAAAGCAGGACAGTTTTTGCAACTGTTATGGTCTGTTAGTGCCATAATATTAATTCCGCACAATGATGCCATACCGGCAAGATTATTTGGAGTATTATCATCATCAGCACAAGGCGACAAACAGGAATGAACGTGAAAATCATAATAATAACGGCTCATAAGCCTAACTCCGCAAGAACCTTAGCAGATTCATAAGAAGTTTTATCGGTAGTTAAAACATTAATTCCTTTTAAATCAGCTTGTTCTAAAACATCTGCATCCAAATCGACACCTTCGGTTAAAATAACGCAAGATACGTCAACTAAACTTGCAACGGCAATTACGTTAATATTAGACATAATCGTTAACCAAACGTTATCGCATTGAGCACTGCTCATCACCCAACTTAATAAATCACCAATATAAACGCCATCTATTTTTCTATTGGGATCAGGCATAACTATTGATTTAAAACCATAATCTAAAAGGGATGCAACCGTCATTCGTTTTCACTCCACAAATTCTTACAAAGAATACAGTCTTTAACATCAGCCAGACCTTTGATAACGTCTTCTGCAAATGCACGACAAGTCGGAGCACCGCACGAACCGCAATCAATGCCAGGCAAAGCTTTTCTAAGTTTTTGAATATCAGCCATCATTCTCATTGACTCAGCCATACTATCGCTCAGCCTGCTGATCGGCTTATATTCGGGAAGATCATTAAAGAAATATTCATCAGGTATGTACCTTTTTTCTTCCTTAGACAGAAAGTTTTGCGATACCGGCAGATATCGTTTCAAACTATGCAAACGAGCTTTAGCAATAAAAGGATTTTGCATAGTCATAGCTCCACCTACACAACCACCGGTACAGGCATTCAGTTCAATAAATTTAAGGGGCGGAATATTTCCGTTTTCTATTTGGTCAAGAACACGGTTAACGTTTTCTATACCGTCAGCCGCTAAATATCCTTCATTGAATACAGCGGTTGATTCGCCACCACTGGAAGCCCAACCAATACCTATCATACCCGATTCGGATAGAGCAAGAGGCTCAACATCCTGTTTCATTTCATTAATGAGCAAAAAGTAAATGTCGCTTATGGAAACAACCTCATCAACTTGACTTTTATAATCAGCAAAACCGTTTTTAACATAACTTGCCTTTGCGGGACAAGGAGAAATAAAACAAACGCCAATATCTTCGTCTTTAAGTTCGGGGTGTTTCACTTTTGCACGTTCTCTCGCGAGTCTCGCCGCAACCTCCATTGGAGGAAGCATTCGCATTACGTGCTCGTTTAAAGATGGAAAACGAAGTCCTATAAGTCTGACTACAACCGGACACGCAGAACTTATAACAGGTAACTTTATACCGTCAGTTTTTAAATACTGACGAGTATATGCTGAAACAAGTTCAGCGGCTTTTGAAACCTCAAAAACGTCGTCAAATCCTATTTTCAAAAGTCCGTCGAGAACATAATCAACATCTTCAAGATTTTCGAATTGTCCATAAAGAGATGGTGCAGGAAGCGCGATTTTCCATTTAAAGCGTTCCATAGAATCGAGTTTTGAACACACCGCTTTTTTAGCATTGTGTGGACAAACTCGTATGCACTCTCCACAATCAATACAACGTTCCTGATTTATAACGGCACGACCGTCATGAATTCGGATAGCTTCAGTAGGACAACGTCTTAAACAAGTAGTACAGCCGGTACATTTATTAGGATCCAGCTGAACGGAATGTTCGTAAGTGTACATAGTCAAATAACTCCACTTTTATTTTTTTCAGCAGAGATTCACTCTCATCGTAATGGTAGTTCCTTCACCCACAACCGTGCTTATATCCATACTGTCGGTATAACGTTTCATGTTAGGAAGACCCATTCCGGCGCCAAAGCCTAAAGAACGGATTCCGTCAGGCGCAGTAGAAAAGCCTTCCTGCATTGCCTGTTCAACGTTTTTAATACCCGGTCCTTTATCTTCAAGAATGATTTCAATATAGTCTTCAGTAACCTTAACGATTGCTTCACCGCCCTTGGCGTGAATAACCATATTAATTTCACCTTCATACATAGCAATAGATACACGACGAATAATTTCAGAAGGAATACCTAACTGACGCAGGTTTTTCTTTATCTGAACAGAAGCCTGACCTGCTGATGTGAAATCGTCTCCGTCTACATCAAAACGGAAAATAAGTTCATCAGACATATCAGCCCTTCTTTCCGATAAGACCGCCCTGATAGAGCAAACCGCAGGCATCATACATACGCTTTGCGCTGGAAAGCAACACTATATTACTTTCTCTGGCAAGTTCAAGCATCTCATCGCTAGGCTTTTTAGAACGCACAAACACAATGCATCTCATATCCATCATTTCTGCGGTGCGGATAACCTGAGGGTTTACAAGCCCTGTAAGAAGAACCGCTTGATCTTTTACGTATGCGAGAACGTCGCTCATCATATCGCTGCCGCAAGCAGAATATACGTGACTTCCTACAAGTTCTTCACAGCATAAAACCTCAGCTTCAAGTATTTCTTTGATAGTACTTATCTTCATAACATTCGTTTTCCTTTAAGAAACAAGAATTAATCAGCGTATTTTGCTATAATTCCGGCTATATCATCACCGGTAAGTCTGCCGTAAACATCTTCATTAACGGTAAGAACGGGAGCAAGTCCGCAAGCACCGATACAGCGACATGCAGTTAACGAGAACTTTCCGTCAGCAGTACATTCGTCAGCACCGATTCCAAGGGCTTCCTCAAGTTTCTCCATAAGTATGCCTGCGCCTTTAACGTAACAAGCAGTACCAAGACATACGGAGATGTTGTACTTACCCTTAGGAGAAAGAGAAAACTGAGCGTAGAAGGTTGCTACACCGAAAATCTTCTCCATAGGAACTTCCATCCCCTCAGAAATAATTTCCTGTACTTCGATTGGAAGATATCCGTAGATGTCCTGAGCTTCCTGCATTACAGAGATAAGAAGACTTTTATCATGTTTCTTTTCATCAATAATTTTGCGAAGCTTAGCTTCCTGTTCGGGAGTACCGTTGAAGGGATAATTGCTAATCTTTTTTTGCATTTGCCATTTCCTCCTTAGCAAAAATATTCAGTTGGTGGTATGCCTAAACACTCTTTCGGCAGAATACTCCATACTTGCATAAGATTATACCACACTATTAAAAATATTTCTACCCCTTTTTTAAGAAAAATGTTATTTTTTTAACATATTTTTTAAAACTTTGCAAATATTGACAAAAAAGCTTTTATATTTTAAAATATTTATTGTCTAAAGGAAGTGATAATATGTTCTTCGAAACCGTTATTTCAAAGTATTACGATAACGATAACACCAAAAGAATAATAGATGGCAGTAGAGAAAAAAGAGCAACTACAATAAGAATTAACACTCTTAAAACAGATAAACAAAGCATATTAAACTTGCTTGATGAATTATCTGTTGATTATAAAGAAGTTGATTATAATATCAATGCGTTAATAATCCAAAATAACGAAGAACTAATACGGAATAGTGATAACTATAAAAACGGGGAGATATATTTTCAAAGTCTATCTTCACAATTACCTCCAATACTGCTATCACCTTCCCATGATACCGATATTCTCGATATGTGCGCTGCACCCGGAGGAAAAACCTCACAACTCGCCGCAATCACTCATAATAAGTGCAACATTACGGCTTGTGAGATGAATAAAATACGCGCCGAAAGACTTAAATACAATTTATCAAAATTAGGTGTTAAAGGTGCCAATGTTATGCTGACAGACGCCAGAAATATTGAAAGTTATTTTTCTTTCGATAAAATACTTTTAGATGCGCCTTGTTCCGGAAGCGGCACCTTAAATATAGAAAACCCAAAATCATTAGAAGGTTTTTCCGATGCGCTTATAAACAAGTGCGTTGCTGCACAAAAGAAGCTTCTTGATAAAGCAGTGTCCGTACTAAAAAAAGGCGGAGAAATTCTTTATTCCACTTGTTCGGTATTACCTGTCGAAAACGAAGAGATAGTTAAACCCATACTTGAAAAATACGAACTAAAAACTGTAGAACTTGACCATAATATAGTAAAACATTTACCTTTACTCCCCTGCTCTTTAGAAAATGCGGTATGCGTCTGTCCAACAAAAGAATATGAAGGTTTTTTCCTTGTCAAAATAACAAAAAAGTAGGCTAATCTGCCTACTTTTTTTAAATATCAAATTTAATTTTATTAATCTTGAATTTACTGTTTACTTCTGCATCGTAATCAACGTATGCACCGCAACCTTCACCATATAAAAGAAAAGCGTTGCGCATAACTCCAACTTTCTTTTTTGTACTTTCGTTCAATTCTAAACTCTTTTTAAACTTAGAAAGACGTTTGTCATCAACTTTAAGACATGAAGGTAATACGTTACTTTTAACAGAAGAAGCTACGTCGCAAATAAGAGCATCTCTGAGAAGGTTATTATCGCAACCAACAGCAAAAAAATTATAGATTTTGTCAACGTATTCGCTTAGTGAGCAAGACTCACATCCTGTAAACATTCCAAGCTGAGTCAAAGTATCAAACGGATTGCGACCTTGATCTTCAAAAATCAATTTGTTGGTATATGAGAATCTACCGCTGTTAACAAACCTCTCAAGCGCATTTTCACAAGCTTTGAGCATTTCAATATTATTGCGTGTCAGCCACGGGGTTGCAACAACTTCATAGGGAGGTTCATCAGAATATTCAAGAGGATATTTTTTATTATCTTCTCGCATAGAAGCACCGTGAAGAAGTTTTAAGAAACCCAGTTGCAACATATCGGCTTTTAATATAAATGCAGTATTAAAACTATCTCTGAAAGAATTGAAGTCCTCATATGGAAGACCGGCAATCAGGTCAATGTGAATATGAATATTCTTAAGAGAAATCAAGTGCAAAATATTCTCTTTAAGTTTTTCTACATTCGTTTTTCGATTTACGGCTTCAAGGGTTCTTTCATTAAAACTTTGCATACCGATTTCGAACTGTATAGCACCTTTCGGAGCAGTTTTTAAAAGTTCAAAATCTTCATTAATCAGCAGATCACCGGCAATTTCGAAATGAAAACAAATATTACTTGGAATGGTGTTACCGTAATTAGAAATTATAAACGAAAAAATCTCATATGCGCGTTTTCGGTTTGCATTAAAAGTTCTATCAACGAACTTTATAATTTTGCTGCCGGAATTAGCAAGTGTTATTATATCCGATTTAGCTCTTTCGATAGGAAAATACCTCACCCCACCACATCTGCCCGAAAGACAAAAGGCACATGAAAAAGGACAACCTCTGCTCGTTTCAATATATGAAATTCTCCCGTTAAGACTTTTTAAATATTCGTCACCATAGGGGCACACGGGAACGTTTTTCGAAATATAAGGCTGTCCCAAAAAAACGGTGTCGTTATTACGGTACGATAAACCATTTACTAAACTCAAATCTGTATCATTATAAAAAGCGTTTAAAAGTTCAGGAAAAGACTCTTCTCCCTCACCTGATAAAATAAAGTCCACAAATTTATTTTCACTTAAAATTTTGTCGGCGCAATAGGATACTTCGGGACCGCCTAAAACTATCTTTACGTTGTCATTTTTTAATTGTCTTGCAAGACTAAGAACTTTTTTAACGTTCCAAATGTAAACCGAAAAAGAAATTACGTCAGCCTTTTCGTTATCAATTCGATTTAAAACATCAATGACGTTTTCATTAATGGTTCCTTCTATTACTTTTACTGAAATTCCACTATTACAGTTATACTTAGAAGCTTCTAACAGGTACCAAGGTGCGAGTGCTGAATGAATATACTGAGAAGTAAGTGATACGATTAAAACTTTCATTGCTT
The DNA here is from genome assembly GCA_015065605.1 of Oscillospiraceae bacterium. Lineage (GTDB taxonomy): Bacteria > Bacillota > Clostridia > Oscillospirales > Acutalibacteraceae > SIG607. The sequence goes on from SVPZ01000008.1 coordinate 45,219, forward strand.
TAAGTACGCTTCAAGACGGTAAATTGGAAAACCGAGTGTAGAAAAACGTGCCTCATATTCGGTGACAATATTACCTTCAAAATCACTGTTATGAAGATCTAAAGATATATTTTTTAGAGTAAAGCCGTATTCGCTCAAATTTTCTATTGAAAATTCGAAAAAACCTCTGTTATCAGTTTTTTGATGAATTTCAGCCGAATAATCCATAATTTTTTCATAAATTGCCAAGAAATGAGGAGCAGTTAATCTATGAGATGCATAAGCTTTCTTTGGAAAAGGACAAGAAAAATTAAGATAAATACGAGAAATTGAATTATCAGCTATATATTTAGGCAGATACTCAGCACCGCACTTCAAAAAATATACGTTTTTAAGATCTTTACATTTTTCGCAAGCGGTGACAATAACGTTAGAACTTTTTTCAACAGCGAGATAGTTGATATTTGGATTTAATTTTGCAATTTCGTAAACAAACTGACCTTTACCGCACCCAACTTCTAAATGAACGGGATTATCGTTGCCAAATAATTCACTAAAATTAATGTATTCAGGGTTAACAGCTGCATTTCTATAATCTCTGTCATCTGTATATTTTATTAACAAATTATTGCAAGAAAGCAATTTATCTTCCAAGTTTTTCTTTTTTCTCATTCTCATAATTAAATACCTCTCAATTAAAAGACAGTCTATTGACTGTCTTTTTTATCGCTTTTTGTAGTTGAAGATATTATGTATTTAGGTCTTCCTTTTATTTCTTCGTAAATACGTGCGATATAATAACCGATAATGCCTAGACTAATCATAATTATACTACCTATAAAAATAGTAATGATTATAACGGTTGTCATACCTTCTATTGCTCTACCGATAATTTTATCAATAAGAGCCCAAACACCGAAAACACAAGTCACAATAAGCATAACAATGCCAAGAATGGTTACTATTTGCATCGGTGCTGTAGAGAAAGACGAAATATTTGAAATAGCATATTTTAAAAGACCTTTGGTGGACCATTTTGACTGTCCGTCAATACGCTGAGCAACACTATACTCAACTGTTGCTTTTTTATATCCAACCCAAAACGATATTGCACGGAAAAATCCTCTTTCAGGCATCCTGTTAATCACGTCAATAACCTTTCGATCTAAAAGTTTAAAGTCGGAAGAATTAGCCATATCAAAACCCGCCATGCGACTAATAACAGAATAAAATAGTTTTGCTCCTAAACCGTGCAAGCGATTTTCTTTACCTCTTTCGCTTTTAATTCCTTCGACTATTTCATAGCCTTGTTCCCACAAGCGGTACATTTCGATTATCTTTTCGGGAGGATGTTGAAGGTCGCAGTCTATAACTACAGCGCAATCTCCCGAAGCGGAACCAAGTCCTGCAGAAATAGCAGCTTCTTTTCCAAAATTTCTAGAGAAATGTAAACCTATGATATTATCATTAGTTTTTGAGAGTGAGGAAATCACTTCATACGTATTGTCGCTTGACCCATCATCAACAAATATAAATTCGCCATCAATACCGTTATCATTAAGCAAAGAATTTATGGTATTGTAGGCACGTATTATACATTTTTCTTCATTATATGAAGGAAGTATTATTGATAACATTAAAAAATCCCCTAACTATTTTTCGAACAATGATTCAAGTTGTGTAACAGGCATCGGTCTATAAAAATAATAACCCTGCATTATGTCACAACCTGCAGCAACAACATTTCTTTTATGTTGTTCAGTTTCAATTCCCTCGCACAACGTTTTAAAACCTAAATCATGAGCGGTTCTAATGATATTTTTAAGAATGGCAAAACCTGTGTCGTTATCGGCATTTTGAGTAATGGATTTATCAATTTTTACAATATCAATATCAAAATCCGCCAAATCCCTAAAATTAGTATAGCCTTTACCAAAATCGTCAAGTAGAATTAAAATCCCTTTTTCTTTAAGACGAAGCAGGTTTTTTGTCATTATTGATTTTTCGGTTTTACTCAAACTCTTATCTTCAAGTATTTCTACCGCAATACAGGAATAATCAATGTTATATTTTTCAATAATGTCGATTATATTTTGTGATAAATTTTCATCACATAGAGTGAAACGCGAAAAATTAATAGTAAACAAATTTTTCATTCGTTTTTCTTTGTCGTTTGAAATCCATTTGCAGTTTTTTTCGAAAATATAATAATCAAATTTTTGATTCAAACCGACGTTATTAACAGCAGATAAGAAAACTCGAGGCGACAAAATGCCTTCTGTAGAAGAATTTAGTCTGGAAAGAACTTCAGCACCAATAATTTTATCAGTTTTTGCATCTATAACAGGTTGATATTCAAGGAAAAATCTGTTGTTATCAATTTCATTTTCTATATTATTTTCAATTTTAAGTTTTCTTTCAAATTCTTTTCCGTTAGCACTGTCCCACATGCTGTATATTTCATTCTTATCTACAGCCATACTTAAAGCCTGCTTGGCTCTCAAAAGTGCCGTATTAAACGAAACGTCAGCCGAACCTGTAACATGACAACCGAAATTTATACGTATAACGTTAACTGCATCGTTCTCTTGAAAAACTTCAGACAATTCCGCAAAACAGTTTTGAATTTTTTCTTCGGCTTCGTCAGCCGTAAAATCAGTTAAAGCAACGAAATTTTCTTTATCGTAAATAGAAATCAAGTTTTCAGGTTCTAATCCAAAGTACATCAGCAAAACTTTTTGAATCATTTCATAAATTCGGTTAGCTTTCGATTCCGAATAAAGTCGTGAAAAATTTTCAAGAGAAACAGAAATATAAATCAGACATCTGTTTTTTCGCGCTACACCGAATTTGTCGAAATCATTTCCAAGCTTACTAAAACTACAAAAACCGTTCTTGCCGGTTCCTTTTGCAGTTTTTACAGATTTCATGGTAAAAAACAATCCAATAATGCCCATTACAAAGCAGATTATTACGAGAGATGTAATTATGACGTAAGGATATTCAAAAAAACGCATCATTTAACTCCTGTTACAATTTTTCAAAAATAGGAAATTCATTACTACCTGCGGTTCTGACAAGACCCATTTTATCAGCAACTTCAATACATTTAGTAACGTCTGATTTTGCTAATTTTTTTCTTCTAAGAACCTCTTTAATTATAAAGAACGGATTAAAAGTCATCAGTGCCTTTAAAAGTTCCAACTTAGAAATTCCACGTCTTTTATACTCTGCTAAAATCTCAAAAAGAGCATAGTTAACAGTGGATTTGTCAAAGTTATCAGCAGTATGTTTCTTTAACCATTTAGAATACTTTATAAACTCAGAAACTATGGTATCCTCTCTAAAATAAATACCGTTTATGTAAAACTTCTGCATTTCATCATCCATAACAGAAGCAACATTACTGTAATATATATTTTGAATTTTAAGAACCTCTGTATGTTGACGTTCGAGCGTAGTGTTTGTAATTTGTTTATCGTGTAGTCGATAAATCAACAAAACTTCGGGAAGAATTTCAATTTTTATATCATTCATAGCCATTCTTGTCCAGAGTTCGAGATCCTCAGTACAAGTAAGCGAAGTGTCGTAATTAAATTTCTTCATTACTTCTGCCTTAGCAAAAACGCCGGGATGAAGTATAGGATTAGACACAAGCAGCATTGTGTGAAGTGCTTCGTTATCACATCTGCCACCACATCCACCCGATGCATATACTCCGTTTTTAAGGGTCATAAACCTACAAGACGAAAGGTCAACGTCATCGTTTTCTTCCATAAACTTATATTGTTTCTCAAGTCTATTTGGCAAACAAATATCGTCGGCATCCATTCTGGCAATATACTTACCTTCACTAATAGAAATGGCTTTATTAAGTGAAGCAGGAAGTTTTAAATTAACTTCGTTTGTATGTACCTTAATTCTTTTGTCTTTATTGGCAAAAACAGACAATATTTCAGGGGTTGAATCTTTAGAACAATCATTAATAACTATTAGTTCCCAGTTTGTGAAGGTCTGATTTATAATACTTTCGATGGTTTCCGCAAGATATTCCTCACCGTTATATACGCTCATAATAACCGATATATCGGGTTTCATAGTTTCAACTCCTTTTCAAAAGATTCTTTATAAACTTACTGATCCTCAAAAAGCAAAACGCCGAATTATATAACTTTATTTTCATCAAAAATATAGATATTTTGCTTTTAAGCGATATTTTATCAAATACAGCGAATTTAATGTGGTCGGAATGAATTGAATTTAAAATACAACTTTTAATTTTTTTTATACTTTTACGATAATTGCCTTCAGCGGCTGAAGCCAACACCGCAAAACACATAAAACACGAATATCTGTGCAACTGTTCTTCAAAATCGTTTATCATAGACGTATTGTTTTTGGATAATTCGTTTATAACGTTTTCTAAAAGCAAAATCTGCTTTGTATTAAATTCTTTTGACATGGAATTGTCTCTTACGTTATAAAGATAAGACGCCTTTTTGCTTATATATATGCTCTCAGCATTAATAACACAAGGAAATGAACAGCATAGATCTTCTCCAAGCGAAATTTTTTCATCTACGGCTAATTGCAATGGAGCAAGTAATTTTCTTTTTATCGCTTTTCCGGAAAGATAAAAAGAGAGGTGGTTCATATTTTTATCCATTAAAATCATAGGATAAAGTTTTTCTATTATATCGTCTTTAGAATAAAAGCCTTCTTCAACACAATCATCGGTAACTTTTACCACTTTGCCGTTTTTAACCCAATTATATGCAAAGGTCACTATATCACAATTAGTTTCTTTGATTTTATTATAAGCAAATTCCAACGTATCTGTTTCTATAAGATCATCTGAATCAAGATTATATACGTATTCACCTGAAGCTTGTTTAATACCTTCCCTACGTGCGCTCGCAAGACCACCGTTTTCTTTATGTATAACCTTTATTCTATTGTCTTTTGCAGCATATTCATCACAAATTAACGGACAATTATCGGGTGAACCGTCATCTACGAGAATTAATTCAAAGTCATCAAACGTTTGATTCAAAACACTTTTAATACAATCATGCAAATATTCTTCCACGTTGTAAACGGGTACTATAACTGAAAAAAACATAAAATCACCTATTTGCTTCTGATGTTTACCAATAACCTTAATAATCTGTAAAATTTGCATTTAATACAATATGCAAACAAACGTTGTTTAAAAGGCAACGTACTTAATGGATATTCCTTAAAAACCCTGACAGTTAAACTATGACTACATATAACTGCAAGTCTTTCCTTTAAGTTTGAAAAAGAACTATTTGTTTCGCTTGAATGCATAATTTCTTGCGAACATATCACCCTACACATCGCTTGCCAAAATCGGTCGATATAAATTTGATATATATTGCTTTCGATATCTTTTTTAAAGCGTCGCTCGACCTCATTAACAAAAACAAGACTTTTTTCAAATCTATCGATTTTATACGATTTTGAAATTGATTGACCGTTTCTGCAGTAATTGTAAAACGCTTCTTTTACTCCGACTGCCCGTTTTATACATGAAATATAATCAACCATAAAAAGAGCATCCTCTGAAAGCATTTCGCGTTCCGAAACAAAAGAAAGATTGTTCTCTTCAATAATGCTTCTCTTGAAGAGATTTTTCCAAATGCTCATTCCATACTTACTGTCATCTTTATCACTTGGCAAAGAACCAATAATTCCCATTCTGAGTTTTTTTAGTTCATCTTCAGACTCAAAACAAGTATCGTTCTCGAAATAATTTTTTAAAACACAGTCACCTTGTTGACTGAACATATTTCCATCAACGAACTTTACACCGGATAAAACAAGATCGGCATTATATTGCTCCGCTTTAGCACATAAAACCTCAAACATTTCAGGATCAACGTAATCATCGGAATCCACAAATCCTATATAAGTACCTGAAGCTATTTTTAAAGCAGAATTTCTGGCTAAACCTGCGCCCTCGTTTTCTTTATGTATAACTTTGATTCTTGAGTCTTCATTTTCCGCATTTTTGCATATCCTAAGAGAAGAATCGGTAGATGAATCGTCAACAAGAATTATTTCAATATTCTTAAGAGTTTGCGCTTTTAAAGAGCTAATACATCTATCTATATATTGTTCAACGTTATATACAGGTATAATAATACTCACTTTAGGATGCGACAACGTTTTCACCTCTTAACTAATTTTTTGTATTCCTGAACCAAAATTTCACAATAGCTTTCAACACTTAAAATATTATTTATTTCGTTTGCGCAGTTATTTTTCAAATTATTATAATAATCAACATTTTCTACTGTATCTTTGATTTTCTCAGCAATGCCTTCAGGAGTAGGCTCACTAACCAAAGTGCCGGTAATTCCATCCTTAACCAATTCTGCCATACCGCCGTAATTCATGGTGACAACAGGAACTCCCAAAGAATGAGCCTCTAAAATTGATAAGGGACAATTTTCAAAACACACAGAAGGCAGAAGCAAAACTTTTGCTTTACCCATAACTTCTACGAGTTTTTCACCAGTTAAAAATCCCGCCAGTTTGATATTATCGATGCCTTTAAGCATATCTTCATCGGGACCGCTGCCTGCTATCAAAAAATTATAATCAGGCAAAAGTTTTGCAGTTTCGGCAATATTTTCTATTCCCTTTTCTTTTGAAAGACGTCCAACGAATAAAATATAATCATCATTATTAAATTTATTAGAAAACTTATCTTTGTCTATAAAATTATGAATAGTTTTAGTTTTACCGCTGTAAAAACTCTTGGCTCCAAGTAATTTGTTCTCAAGAAAATAACTTGGGCATACGAACAAATCTACCTTTTTGTAGGTTTTAAAAAATGAATAAAGCTTCGCTTCGATAACGCCTAAAATACTCTTAACTCGCGAAGAATGAATGCACTTATTTTTAACGCAATTAATTAATGAACCGTTAATACACTTTTCACAAGTTGTATTTTTTTCAAAATTATATAAAAGGTGATTAGGGCATATCATTTGAAAATCGTGAACTGTTTGAACAAGCGGTATCCCCTTCTTTTTAACACCGTAAATGATAGATGGAGTAAGTTGAAAATTAATATTGTTCATATGGACAATATCGGGTTTAAATTCATCAATAACCCGCATAATTTTCTTTCTGGCCTCAAAAGAGTAAATGATTTTAAAAGGATATAAAAAACGACTCAATCCTTTTGAATGAAAATCCATATTTTGAGTATATAATCCTGCAGAGTTACCTACGGTATTTTTTTCATCATACATACCAAAATACTCTACTTCGTGGCCAAGTCTTTTCAGATGCTCACCAAGATAAAGCATATAACTTTCGCTACCGCCTCTGGGATATAAAAATTTATTTACCATCAAAATTTTCATAAAAAAGATTCCTTTTTCTTATCGGCATTAGCGGACAAAACACGTCCAAACATTTTATGTTCTTTAAGTCTTACGTTTTCGTCATAACTATTTCCAATCATTAAAATAGCTAAAACACCTGTTAACAACGGATAGTTCATTGTGTTATCGGTAGAAGATACAATAAAAAGATAAACGGTAAGCATAAAAGTAATTATCGCATTGTCAATATTACCTTTTCGACCGAAGTATAAAACCCTTAACAATGTCATCGAGATAAGCCATAAAATATATCCCCAAAATCCCAAATCAATAAAATGCTGTAAAAAGTCATTATGTACAGAAGCAACGCCTACGTTCATAAAAGAGTTAAGTTGATAAGTCAAAAAACCTATACCGTTGCCCAAAAAATCGGGACTGAATTCATAATATTTATCTACTGCTTTATAAACTTCAACACGGCCGCTCGTTTCAACACCCGCTTCTTCAAGCAGTTCAAAAGCGCCCATTTTAATTATAAAAATATAACCGATAAGCATTATAACGACCAAAATACTAAATAAAGTAACCAGATGGCTCGCAGTCTTTTTATTATATTTTGCAATAAACTTCAAAAGATATCCAAAAGCCAAAGCCAGAGCAATAGCTATCATAGCAATTCTTTTAAAAGCAGATAAAAAGCAAAACAGGCACAAAACAAGTAAAATTAAAAACACTATGTTTTTCTTGGGCTTATAAAGCATATAAATCAGATAAGCGCCAAGACAAAACGCAAGTTCATGAATTTCAGCCTGAATAATTATATCACCTGTAACACCGGCAAAAGTAGTTATTAGAGTGATTAATTCTGAAAAATAGTTACCAAGTCCGTGCTGAGCAATAATAGTAACAATCATAAATATATTCGCTGCCAGAATAGCGATAAGATTGTACCATATTCCCTTTTTTCCAAAAATATAAAGTAGTGCTCCTGCACCTAAAGCAGAAGAAAGCATATTTGTATAAATATAGGTGCTTGATAACCCTCTGGAAATTACACCTATATCCACAGTACCAACAAACCAAACGAAGAGAGAAACGGCAGTAATAACAAATAAAGGAGCGCTATAAACCACCGCATCACAAAAAGAAGTAACACCTCTGGATAAATTTGGTTTGAACATAAAAATTACTATGGCTGAAAAAAATAGTACAAGAGCGAAAACGTGTCGATAAGTAACGTGTAATCCAACGTCGAGGTATTCATTAAGAAAATAATACATCATTACGGCTACTATCAAAAAGTAAATCATCTTAGCTTTTTCAAGTATTTTACTCTCCACGTTTTCACCTCCTATAGCAAGTTTTAATGAGATTAATCTCTTAAATCAGAAATATAGTCTTTTTTATTTTCAATAGTTTCGGAAAGCAATTTTCTTGCAGTTTTGTTTTCTTTAAAGGTTTCGGCAATACCTATTCTATATTCAATAACTATATTTTTGTTTTCCTCTCTATCATCGAGACGCAATCTGAAAAGTCGCATTATATCTTCAACGGTAATATAGTCTGAATCTTCAGTAAGCATAACAAAGCTGCCATTACCGTTATATATAAATTCAGTTTTAGATTTTCCGAACATTTCTTTGATATAATTTGTGAATAGTCCAATAATTTCGTCGCCCGTATTTCTTGAATATTCCGAATTGATTTTTCCAAGGTTAGTTATATCCACCATACAATAAACAACGCCGTCATCAAGAAGTTTTTTATCTTTAGATTTAAGATATTTATCAAAATATGCACGGTTATTGAAATTGGTAAGATGATCGGTATAGAAAATGTAATTAACAATATCAGCAGTTCTGCCAAGAACTATCGCACCGCCACAGCACACAATCATAAGGAAGAAGAAAGCAATGGCTGTGTATAACACAACATTTACACTCTCTTTAACAGACGCAGAAGATAAAACGGATATGTAACTTGCACCAACGTATTTATTGTATTCATTATTGGTTTTGGTGGTTATAGAATACAAGTTAGTGAGTTCGCTTAAAAGTTCGTCAATATTTTTTTCTACGTTTAATTTTATATCGCTATAATTTTCATTGCTTAATTCGGCACAAGTAAGTGTAGAACCTTTGCATTCACCCTTGCATTTTCCCGAACAAGAAGAAAACGTATCCAAAATATAGTTACAATATGCAGAATCTATTATAGAATGTTCTCTGTTTTCACTATGATCACGCCAACTGTAAATCAGTTCGTCGTAAGTTACGGTCTGATCACTCGGGAAATCCTGAAGGTTTTTCTCATGAACATTATCAAGGATATATTCATAAGAAATGTTAGTGTTTCCTGATTCTCTCATTTTCTTTACGTAAGCGTCTATTACGTCAACTATATCTTTAACAATACTCTCCTCTTTTTGATTAGAAATATTATTGTTATCAATTCTCGTAGTATAGTCAGAGATTAATACTGACTTATTTTTAGTAATCTGATACTTGTAAATATCTGAAAAAATAGCAGAAACCTTAACCTGTCTTAAATAATTAAATTCATTAACTAAATCATTAAAAGAAGCGCCTGTTTCTGTTGAACGGAAATAAGCGTTCTGATCAACTCTTTGATACAAAGTGTTTACGGTTGAATCGATGCTGGTATCAATAAGTTCCATCATTTCAATATAATCATAATCGTTTTTATTAATATTATCGATGGTATTATTGGCAGGAGCAACGTTAACGTAATTTTGACTAAAGAGTTCAAAATACACGTCTAATGTTTCATCCAAAATGGTTCTGGCAAAATCAGGACCCTCATAGCTTGCAGCGGCAAAAGAAACTATAAAAGTACTGGGTTCATATATGTACTCTTCACCTTCTTCAAGCTTAGCTTCTTTTTGAGCAACTTTATCCTGATCTGCAATAGGTGTAATATCGAGCCTTGAAATCAAACTATCAACAGAATATATACCGTTTAGACCCATTTTGTCAACTACCTTAGACATAACGGCAGATGATCTGATTTCATTAACGTCAAGTTTATCACCCGTAGGGGTTAAGCCCTTTTCAGCATTAGCATCGTTATAATGAATAACCTCAGAAGCTATATAAGAGTTAGATGCTGACAATTTATAATAAACTGCATAGGTTGCTAAAAGGCAAAAAACAATTATAAAGGGAAGAACCTTTTTTAAATATCTTAAAATTTGAAAGCTTTTCATATTATTCCTCCACTATTAGTTTATGCCTTTTTAGGAAATTTCTTTGAAATACGGTAAATCATAAAAGATACGTATGCAAAAACAGCGAAAACAAGAATTGTTTTTATTATATTAAAAATAGACGTACCGTAAAAACTAACTGCAATACATTGATTCATTTTATGACGGAAATATTCTCTACCTGCTGTTATAGATTCTTTTTCAAATTCTTTAACGTCTTCGTATATTGATTCAATTAACTCATCGGTTGAGGTATAAATCGGATTATCTCTTTCATTGGAATTAATTTTATTAATTATCAACTTATTATCCATAATTTCTTTCTCATTAGAAGCAACGTAATCACTAAAAGTTGTTGCCATAACCGATAATTCGTCAATACCTACTTTTGTTCTGCCCATATAATATTTACCCGACTCATCCCAAGTAGGAACAAGAACTATTCTGGTCATTTCTTCGCTATACATATCTATTGCGTCATTGCAAAGTTTATATGATACATCATTTTTTTGACGATCAAAATCAACATCTTTATTTCGATATAAAAGTCTATCGACATAATCCTTTTCATTTCTTACAACGCCGTTTTGAAGAATCAAAGATCTCAAATTTTGATTAATTTGAGTTTCCTTAAATTGATATACCTTACCCGCAATAGAATTAAAAGTATTTCCATTTTCAGTAACGAAACTAGGATTTTTAGCAGCCATACCATATAAATAATTAAGAACAGACGTAGCTTCTTTGTCAAGATACAAAACAACGTCCATATATTCCATCTGTGAAAAGTCAGGTTTTTCACCACTAAGGCTGAAGTTGTCGGTATAATTCTCTATATAATAATCCTTATAAGCAGAGGTTATAAGCATAATAACGTTTTCTGCATCGAGATGATCAGTATATTTTGAAGCGTGATATTCAACAGCAAATTCGGTAGAAATATGATACTGTGACTCATCTCCTACGCCACCTTGCACACAAGGATGAACAGAAAGACAGTTTTTAAGTTGCTTTACGGTAACGTTTTTGAGCGCACCTTTATTTATAGCCATTTCAACAACTTCATCACTAATGATTTCAAACATATTGTATCTGGTGCCATTAGAATTAAGAGCATTAGAGGCCTCAGAATAATTAAGTGCAACTACCGCATAAGCGTTTTTCTTGTTTTCAATATGACTGAAGACACCGTAAACCATAGATACAACAAAACATAATAGTATTATCCAAGCGTTAAAATATCCTGCTTTTTTAAAAATTTCTTTACGTTCAGATGGATTTACGTTCTTGTAACGCAAAATTATTATAATTACACCCAAAAGCAAAAAAATACCGACTGTCAAAACAATGATTTTTTGAAGTATATCAAATAACATATTCCAGTTCCTTTCAATATTAAAATTTATTAATATCGATAATAACCAATTCCGGTTGATTATTAATGCGTAAAATTCCCGAGTTTTCAAGACCGCAACTTACTATCAAATGAGCGCCGGCTACGTTATATCTTCCGTAAACGAAGTCTCCTTTACGTTCAGGGAAAATGCCGCCTTCTTTAGTATATAACGGTCCGAGTACAGGTACACGCATTACTCCGCCGTGGGTGTGACCGCAAATCATTAAATCTCCCCAAGATTCAGGATTAAACTCCTCAAATATCGTGGGCTCGTGAATTGCAGTAATTTTAATATTATCTTTATTTTCGTTAATGTACTCTGCGAAGGAATTGGCTGTATAAGACCAGAATGACGAAGGATTAGAAGTTAAAACACCATATATATCAACAGTAGTATTTTTGACAGAGATGGTATCCATTTCGTTTTTGAGAACTTTAATGCCGACATTCTCTAATTTTTCTTCAAACGGATCCATAAGATTCTTTATTGCGGTTTCATCGCGATTAGCCGCGTTAAAACCGAATTTCGCATCAAGTTCACTCTCGTTTAATGGGAAGCCGTAAATACTTTCAACTTCGTTATTTCCGTATATATAATACGACGGTGCTATTTTCGAAAGTTCTGAAGCGAGGGAAACGGCATACGCCTCATCTTCTACAGCAGAATCAACAATATCTCCTGTGCAAATAATAATATCAGGAGATAAAGCTTTAATTCGTTCGAGCAGCTTAGCATTATTTATACCGTAATTTGTACAGTGTAAATCAGAAAGCTGAAGTACACGTATACGGCTATCAACCTTAATACTGCTTGTACTATAAAAAGTTTCTCTGAACTCTCTATTACCTATATAATTAGCTAAAACCACGATCACAGAAGTAGCTATTAGAACAAAAGCCATACCGATAACAAAAAACTTTATAGCTCTGATGTTATTTTTTGTTTTAGGTTGTAAACTGTTATAGCCTTTTTTCTCCACTATTTTAATCTTTTTAACGGTGCCGAGCACCGAAAAAATGCAAGGAAATAATGAATTTTTACATTCTTTTTTAAAGATATTGACATCTTCATTACCGCTATATAAAATATTAACTTGTTTTTCATTAATGATTTCGATTTCAAAAGCATCAGACCACTTATTATACAATTCTTCTGAAGACAGTTCTTTAAAAAGATCATAAATACGTTTCTGATATAGTTTGTTATTTTCAATGTTAATTAAGTTATCCATACCAAATACCCTTACTGTTGTTTTTTACACACATTTTGATAAAGACGGATGGTTTTATCCGCAACATCTTGCCAACTATATTTGTTTAAAATAAATTCATCTACGCCATCGCGTAGTTTTTCCACCAACGCTTCATCATCACACAATTCTTGCAATTTATCTTTCAAATCATCCACATTACCTTTTTTAAAATACACTGCTTTATCTTCGGCAACCGAAGTATTTTCCGGAATATCAGAACAAAGAAGTACGTTCTTATATGCCAGAGATTCAAGCAAACAAAGCGACATACCTTCTAAATCAGACGGTAAAACGTTTAAATAAGCATTAGAATAAAGTTCATTCAACGTATCACCTGAAATAAAGCCTGTAAAAATAATATTAGGATTATCTTTTGCTTTTTCTTTAAGCAAATTTACGTAAGCGTCAGTATCGCTCGTATCACCTGCTATAACAAGTTTCTTATTTGTTTTTAGTTTAAGGTAAGCATCAATAAGATAATGAATGCCTTTTTCGGCAGTAAGTCTTGAAACAACGGAAATATACTCATTTTTTTTAAGACCGAATTTTTCCGTTATAATTTGCGCTTCTTTAAAAATCGGGGGATTTATTCCGTTATTTATAATAACCGTTTCACGATTGTAAGTATCTTTAAAATAATCATAAGCTGCTTTACTAAGAACAATAACTTCATCTGCGTGTTTAGCAAGGATTTTTTCGCCAAATTTTATGTATTTAGACGCAAAACCCTTACCCCACTTTTCTCTTTGCCAATCTAGACCATGCACAGTTGCAACGCATTTTTTTCCAAACATTTTCGGTATCCAAAGTGCTGCACAGGGACCCTCAGCGTGAAAATGAACAACATCATATCTACTGAACGCCGCAGATAATGCCGCTGTAAAGGACGCTATCATTGCGGCAACTCCACGAAAATTAAGCGTAAAGGCTTTCTTTAATTTTACACCTTTATAGTTTTTGTTTATTACTGTACCAACATATTCATTTTCAACCTTATCTGATGAACGGTTGTAACACGTAACGTCAATTCCCTTTTCAACCAAAATCGGACACAACGTCGTCAGAACGTTCTCTATCCCTCCGCGACGCGAAGGAACAACTTTATGCCCAATCATAGCAACCTTCATTATTTTCACTCCAATTTAATTATCTTCCCGTGCCAGTAAGCATAACTATCGGGGTCTTAAGCATAATTTTTAAATCGTTAAGATATGTACGTGTTTGAATATATTCAATATCCATTTCAACCCATTCTTCAAACGGAATATCGTTTCTGTTTTTAGAAATCTGCCAAGTGCAAGTAAGACCCGGTGTAACCAAAAGACGTAATCTTTGATAATCTGTGTAATACTGAACTTCTCGTGGCAGAGGCGGTCTCGGACCCACCAAAGTCATATCACCCTTAAAAACGTTGAAGAACTGCATTAGTTCGTCAAGAGATAATTTTCTTAAAATTTTACCCACTCTCGTAATACGCGGGTCATTCTTGATTTTAAAAACGGGACCGTCCATTTCATTCTGATCTGCAAGACTGTCAACCATTTTATCTGCATTAGCACGCATGGTTCTGAATTTATACATATAAAATTCTTTTCCGTGGCGACCAACTCTTATTTGCTTGTAGAACGGTCCTGCAGTGGGGTCATCAATAACGATTACTATAGCAATAATTATCATAAGCGGTAGGAAAAAAAGCAGAATAAGCGTAGCAAAGAAAATATCAAAAAGTCGTTTTTGTTTCCAAAACGTAGAATATGATTTTTCAATAATAGCTTCTAATTTTGCTCTGGTTTTTTCATCAACTTTATCTTGTTCGATATACGGCATAATTAAACACTTCTTTCTGATATATTCATTGCACTGTTATATTCTGTTTTTCTGTTTTCAGAAAAATAAAATTCAGAAAACTTAATATTTTTATTTTTAAAATCGGATTCATTCTCATCTATAAAACCGGGATGAAAAAGCACTTCAATATCCTTTCCGTGCTTATCCGCGATTTTTTTATATTTTATTAAGATTTTCTCAACTCTTCCTGCATCCATTTTACCTGAAAAAAGAATTCCGAAAAAATATGCACTCGGTAATTTCTTGTTTTTAACAAATCTTTTATTAAAAAGCCATAAAAAATTTAACAACCATTGCTTAATAACATTTATTAGGCTATATGTAAAATAAAGTGAAGGAGTTTTTATATAAGGAGAGATAGGTTCGACAGGAATCCGTATATATTCAACTGATATATTTTCTTCCTCCAAAACTCTTATAAGAGTTTTGAAAACAGACGGAATCATGTGAGTATGTTGATGACTATCGACACAAAACGGCAGGTCGGAAGGCATAATAGATTTGTAATAAAGAACTTGTGCCCTGATTTCTTCGTAAAGCTGCTTAATAAACTCTTTACGGTTAAAAATATCGAGTTTTAAAAGGCCACCAAATGAATATTTAAAATTGCCGTCAGAATCAGTAAAAAGCGGCACATTGTTTTGTTCTGCCATACATTTTCCCTCAACGAGATTCAAATGAAGAGAGAGTCTGACGTCTTTATGTTCTAATAATTCCTTAACATCAAAACTTTCCAAATTTGGAAAAACGCTAACTTTATTCAAAGAACCATTTTTCAAACAATCCAAAATACGTTTTGAAGATATATCATTCAGTCCGTAATCGTCGGCACAAAAATATATCACTTATTTTTCACCTTCTACGTTAAGTTTAACAACAACCGTATTGTCAATGACGGCAATACTGTTTGTAGCCGGCCATTCTCCCATAGCCTTTACTTCATCTTTTTGGGCAAATTTTTCCTTCTCAACTCCATACAAAAATTCATAATTCATATCGCAATAATCATTCAAAGCACTGCATAACACGCTTTGTCCAACGGTTTCATCATCAGCACGAAGGATATAGCCATCAGTAATTCCGGTAATATTAGGCGAAAGATTAACACTATAATCCTCACTATTCTCTAATGCACCGAATATAACGATCTTCTTACAATTTTTTGAATCGGGAGATTGCTCAATTCTATCAGCTATACGTATCAAAGTGCCGTATGATTTTTCATAGGCTATTTGAGCTTTATGATAACTGACGTTTGCAACAACAACTTGATTTGCCACTAAAACGATAGCAGTAATAAGTATAATCCACTGCTTTATATACGAGTGCTTTTTGGTAACATCCGTGCCGCGTTCATAAAGTATAATAAAGAACAAATAAAAGACAGCGTATCCCATAAGCATAAGTGTATGATAATCAATACCGGGATTAATAAACGACAAAACGCCTGCTCCTATAATCAACATAGCACAAAAAACAATAACGGCAAATATATTCCAAAAACTTTTATAAATTTTATTGATTACTATGTATTTTCCGTAATGAGCAATAGTAAACAATAGTGCAAACGCATTAATTATCACGTGAACATTTATACCATTTGAGAAATCAAAAAAGAAATCTTTAAATGTTTCCTTGATTGTATAGAGCGATCCCCAAATATCCAACGAAGATAACGAAAAAGAAGAATTAATACCTTGATAATCAAGCAAATCGGTTGAGAAAACGCTCATTACAATTCTAAGAATTACGCTATAAAGCACTACCCCGCCAATTCCGGATATAAGAATAAAGGAAATTTTCTTAAGTATAGCGATAAACTGCGTTCTATCGTAGATAATTTCATCGATAAGTTTAAGTAAAACAAGCATTATTGTTACTGTCAAATAAGCTTGATATATACCGGTTGATAAAGCGATGAGCAATGCGGAAAGTAAATACCTTGGTTTTTTGCTCGTTAAAAACATAGCAGCAAGAGTTGAAAGGAAAAATGCAATACTATATCCATCCGCAACGTAATTATACATCATAATTGAAGTGACCGTAGGGAAAGATACTATAACCGAACCTATCAAAACTGCGGTTATTTTTTTACTTACATTAAGAATTTTGCAGATTATAACAGCTCCTAAAGCGTGAAATATAATTGCAATAATACCGTTTAAAAAAGGAAGATCGTAAAAAGAAGTAAAAGAGCAGATAACCGGAAGGAACCATCTGCCAAGACCGATCATATTTTGAGAATCGTATCTGAAGACAAGCGAATCCCAATTAGGAATCCAACCTGTCAATTTATATATATGAGCAAGTAACCCCACAATTAAAGCTGCAAAAAAGCAAACTTTCCATACTGGCAATATATTAGAATAAAATTTTTTAAGAGTTTTTTCCGGCAAAATTACCACTCCAGCCATTTGAATTTATGTAAAAATTTTCCGTAAAGCTTATCGTAAAGTTTTACGCCCAGAAGACGTTTTAAGAACAGCGTTCGCTTAGCTGTTGCAGACGTCCACGAAGCAGAAAAATGATGTATAGAATAAGTGTTATTGGTAATTACGATTTTTCCGGTATAGTATTTCATAGGGCAAAGATAATCTTCAGGTAACATTCTAATACCCATAAAAACTTGATCTTGATTATTACTGTTAAATCCCAATTTTACCATTGTTTTGGTATTTCTGTCAGGACAAGGAGTAATATCATAAGAACCGTCACTAAGCAAAAAAGGAATGTCGTCGTAATCATTAAGTAAGGCGCCAACTAAAGCATTTCCCTGTTCACAAGCAAAACCCAGACCGGTGGATATAACAGAATTATCATCAAAGCCCATGTATCCACCATCAACAACAAGATCATCTATCGGCTTTATAATTTCTACGTCGGTATCAAGATATATTCCGCCGTTTTCATACAAAACTTTTAGTCTTGCATAGTCACTGACAAAGGCCCATTTTTTCGCTTCATAAGCTTCGGCTGCATATCTGTTTTGTTTAAAATCAAAATTTTCTTCATTAATGCAAACTATTTCATACTGAGGACAGAATTTTCTCCAACTTCGTATGCATTTTTGTGCAAGTTTAGGAAGTTCATTTTTACCAAACCAGCAATAATAAATCACTTTTGGTACACTCATTGGTTCTTCTTCCCCCTATAAAATTCAAAAACAGTTTTAAAAGCAGTCTTATTGAAAATAAAATTAGTTAAAACGTATAAAACGATTATCCAAACAGAATGAACAACTCCATTTATCAAAAGTTTACCGAAAGAATAATTACTGAAAGAATCAACGTAAAAAACTGCCAAAACAACTAAAAACACCAAAACGTTTAAAAGCAACGTTTTATAAGTTAAAAATTGTTTGCGATTTAATACCATTTTATTAGTATGGTAGATAGTTACGATACTGCGATAAACAAGAGCAACTATAGTACCTAAAATAGCACCGCATATTCCTAAAAAAACAATAGCAACTACAGAAACGCTCAGGTTTAAAATCATTTCCCAAATAGCAAATGATCGAGTTTTTTTAAAGTCACCCGCAAACTCGATAACGCTATTTACAGGAATTTTGCAATTAGAAATTAGATTCATTATAACAAACAAAATTAAAAGCAGTCTGTTAGTGTATTCTGCATCATTAATGCCTTTTGTATAAATCTGTATAATCGGCAGAAGAAAAACAGCCATTAATGTATATACAATAAACGTAGCCATAACGTAAAGAGTTTCATATGCATTATATAGTTTATCAAATTTTTCACGGTCTTTATGAAACATTTGACCAAGAGCAAAAGTAAAAGAAGAAACAACGCTGCTAATAAAATTCTGTACTTGAGAAAAGAAAATGTTATATATTGCGTAAACGCTTACAGCTTTAAAATCACAAAGAACAGAAATTAAAATAACGTCAGTGTTGTTAAAAACCATGCCCGATAACTGATGAACCAAAACTGAATTTTTTTGCGAAATCGCATTAAAATCAGGCTTAGATTTTAATTGTAGCCAATGATATCTACGTTTGGCATAAAAATACAAAAAGGAAAGTTGTGCTATGTACAATATGCAATATACAAGTTGTATAAGAATAAGACTATCGGTTAATAAAAGAACCAAAATCTTGGCAATATTTGACGTAAGCTGAAGAACGGTTTCGGAATTGTTTATTACGTATTTTCTGCCGTCAACCTCCATAAGTATGCGGTATTTGGCTTGAACAAAATAACTAAACAACGCAGGAATAGCGGTAAGAATAATTATAAAAAACAATACGTGTCTATTAATAGACGTGGGTATTACGTATGCGTAAACGACAGCAATCAATAGAACAATTGCAAGATATATAATACCGGTTCGTCTATAATAAATATTGGTAGCAGAAAGAACTTCACTGGCACTCTGATAATCATTTTCACCGATTTTTTTATAAAGAGCCTGAGTAGTCGCAAGGCCTACGCCGGCTTCAAGTAAAACCATATAAACAAATATTTGCTTAATGGTTGATAAAACGCCGTTGACTTCAGAGCCAAAGTTTTCAAGATATAATCTCGGCAACAAAAAGCTCAAAACAATAAGTACTATTTGATATACAAGTGATGACACAACGTTACGTCTTATTCTAGTATCCTTTTCAGCCATTCCGCCACCTCCTTACAAGAAATATTAAAATTTACACACGATTGCAAACGTAGTCAGCGGTTGCATCATTTCTGGGAATTATTTTTACAGGATTACCTATAACTATACTATGATCAGGAATATCAAAATTAACGTAAGTAAGAGGCGCAATCAAAACGTCGTTCCCTATTTTAACGTTACCAACTATTACCGCATTAGTTCCTATCCAACAATTATCTCCAATAATAGGAGCCCCTTTACGTTTGCCTCGGTTTTCCATGCCAATAGTAACACCGGTACCTACGTTCACGTTTTTACCGATAACTGCATCAGGATGAATTATAACGCGTCCTAAATGTCCAATATAAAATCCTTCGCCTATGCTTGTCCTTGCAGGAATCTGAATCTGAGTCTTATGAGAAAGGCATAACAAACGCCATGTATAAAAGGCTTTCAAAGGCTTAAATTTACATAAATTCGCTTTTCTGAACAATAATATGTATTTAATTTCCAGTGGACGTATAATTCTTTTTATAAAAGGTTCGCCTTCTTCACCGTAATACCTATATAAATCTTTTTTTAAAATACTTTTCATAAAATACACACTCATTTATCTTTTGATTCAAGAAAAATTTTTCTTGTGACAAAGTTATATACAGGAACTGCCACCATAGCAATAAACTTAACAATCAAATAATAAATAGAAGTAAAGTTAACACCTATCCATAAAATAACCTGATTTAAAATAAGACCGCCAACACTTAAAAGTACAAAAGTAATAAATTCTTTAGCTTTATCTTGATTTTTGCTTTTAAAAACAAATTTCATACTTAAAAGATAGTTTACAACTACCGAAACACAAAACGAAATTGTAGAAGCGATTAATACGTGTAAATCGCAAAATTCTTTTAAGAGAACTAAAACACCCACATCAACCAAGGCGGCGATTACACCAACTATTCCAAATTTAATGATTTGTTTAAGCATAACCTCTCCCCCTTTATTTTTTCAAATCTGTAAAATGCACATAATAATGGCATTTTATCTTAGTTAATTCCTTTATTATATCATATGAGTTATTGAAAATCAATTGTTTTAAAATATAATTTTATAATATTGAACCGTGCAATTAACATACAAAAGTATCGACATTGAGAAAGAGTACCGATGTTTTGAAGATTTTGATCACCGCCGCAGTCGGCAAAAGACAGACCATTATCGTAAATGGTACCACACGCGAACAAAGCACCCAATGATTTCCTATGAGGGTTATCAAGAGGACTATGCCAAAAAGCATAATGGTCAGCAGTGGGATGAAATCGATTACACCCAAGAAATCGAAGAAACTATAACCGCCAAAGTATTGGTAGATAAGTTTAAAGAACGGCTTAGTGAAAAGGATATCCTGATTCTTGAAAAGCGTATGTACGGCGAAATGCTTGAAGAGATAGCAAATGTTTTTGAACGCAATTCGTAAGTTTATGGAGATGAAAACCATAACGGTGCCGCTTATTCGTGAGCTAATCGACCACATTGAAGTACACGAAACCCAAGGCGAAGGAAAATACAAAACCCAACGAATTGTGATATTCTACCGATTCGTTGGGTATATAGAAATTCCGGAAAGTGCTTTTACAAGGCCTTTGACCAAGGATACAAGGCAAGGCGTAGCGGTTTCGTATATACCAAAGGCATTACCAGCATAACAAAAAAGAGCAGATAACCCTGCTCCGATACATAGAAAATACTGATGTGCATAAAAAAGAATGTTCATAACGGACTTATGTCCGTTATGAACATTCAACATGGTGCGGGTGACAGGATTTGAACCTGCGGTTGCCCTCTTGCAGTACCCAAAATTTTTTAAGTCTTAGATCGACTAAAAATTTTGACCGCTACGCCTTTCAAACTTTCGCTATTTCACCCACCGGGTGCGCTCGGTTTGAAACCCTGCCTCCCTCACTGCGTTCGGAACACAGAGAATTAATTTATGCAAATAAAAAAATCCAAGTTAAGCAACTTGGATTTTTGGTGCGGGTGTTCATAACGGACTTGATTAAAAAGTATTGAATAACCGGCAGAAACACACATATTTTTCATCCACACATTTGTGTATTTCAAGGTTTCTTCGTAAAATAAAAATACAGAAACGAGG
>SVPZ01000051.1 GCA_015065605.1 Oscillospiraceae bacterium
ACAATCACGTGTGCCGCGACAAGAGTTTGTTCGATGAGCGTCTGCTCAAAGATAACCTCGAAGTTTATTTTGCACTCGGTGGTGCGAGCAGTGAACTTTATGATGACTATAACGATTATAAAACTCCGGCGCATACACCCGAAGCGAGTATGACGGTTACAACGGGACTCATAAGTTTGCTCGGCGATCTGCTTTCAATAGCACCTCCCGAGGACGACTATGAGCCGCATCCGGCAAAAGAACTGAGCACCGCCGAAAAGCTTAGACTTGAAAAAATCCTCGGCAAGAAAATTTCACCTATGGCCTACGCTTGCTATTCTACTCAGGAAGAATACGAGCAAGGTATGAGTATGGTCTGGTAATGTAAAGGAGGAATGATCCGACAACAGTTGATATAAAAGCCGTGTTGCCTTATGGCAGCGAACAGATGTAATATCCCAAAACATGAATTAGAAATCCTCGCACGGCACTTTCTACCGCAAATTCAAGCCTTCTTTGAGAGCGAAGAAGGGCGAAAGGAATATGGGGAGTGGAAGGCCGAGCAAGCCGAGTTAAAGGCACAGACTGCCGATAAAACGGTTTAAAACGCACACAAGGGCAGAGATTTTTTATTCTCTGCCCTTGTATTTTTTAATTAAGTGTGCCAATCTCATCTAATTTTATTGCAGTTAATATTACAGGCGCTGAATAAAAAGATTCTGAATAAGACATCTTCCTATCAAAAGGTTGTTTCTCTACAACTGCTTTTAACTCATCAATTGTTTTAACGCCAAACAGAGGCATTATTTTTTCACAATACTGTTTTGATTTTAGTTTTTGCCAAAGTGACTGAACATGTTCATGATAAACATAAGTGGTTGGAAACCAATAGTCAGATTCTTCATCACGTATATCTAATACGCCTCCTAATTGATAAAGAACTATATCTGCATTAGATAATGTATCCTTTGTCAAAATCGGTTTCTTTTCTCTTTCTACCAGTATTTGACCGGATAATGTAATCTTATTTTTAAATTGCGAATTTTGCTTACAATGCCCTTCTATAGTCCTAAAATACTTTCTAAACTTAAAGTAAGAGTAAGGTTTTACAGAATTATTATAATAAGAATCTCTTAAAAAATAGGTGTGGCAAACTATGTCATGTAACGCTTTGAATTTTTCATAATGAAGAAGAATTGCTGTGCATGTAATTAACATTTCCCATATAATATAATCATAAAGTTCGAAATCAGCATCACAGTAACTTCTCTTTTGACTTGCATCATGCAAATCATTATACAAGGATTCGATCAACGTACATATAGTGCTGCTTATTTCCAACGAACTGTATATTAACGCTTCACAAAAACTAACAAATACATCTCTCAATGGTTTAGTCGAGTCAATTGCAGGCAACAATGAATCCAAATCTGATGCTTCGAAACTCTTGGCAGCCTCAACAAATTGTTCGATGCCTTTTCTTAACAAAAAATCTGCCTTGGCCGTGTTGCCACCCGTATAGCCTCTGATTTGTTTAACCGTATCGCGAAGTGCAGACAAATCAACCGTATCATTTTCTAACCACTCTGGTTGTGATCCTAACGCAGGTTTTTTGAATAGGGGCTTTTCATAAATGTTACGGAGTAATTTCTCATATTCGGTTTCATATCGGTCATCTTCAGTAGATAAATCTATGTAAATGCGAGATTTTATGTAGTGGGGACAATATGCTTTATTGTTTTCGTCAACTTCAAAAATTATTGGAATGAACTTTTCTTGCTTAACTTGTCCGTATACTTCCTGTGAAATAATTACGGTTTCGTCTCCAACCCCACCTTCTCGATTATTTGCTTTTTCAGCATACGTTTTATCGCATATAATTAAAACTCTGTCAATTGTATCATCATTAACAGACTGTTCCATAAAAGCGTATTTGTCTTGTCCTTCTTTTAAATCATAAACATCAAGAACAACATCTATGCCGTTTGCAATAAGGCGTTCTGCCAATTCGACTACACGTTCTTGAACTGCCCAAGAATATGAAATAAAGACCTTTTTATTATTGGCCATGTCATTCACTCCAATTCGTTTCTTTTCTACATTTTACCACAAAACAGTTAATTATTCAACAGAACAATAGAAAAAGGGCATCTGCGATAGATACCCTTTATAATATTAGTTTGTTGATATAAAAACAATAAATCCGAACGCATCACCTATCACGGTAATGAAGTTCGGATTTATCGCACTTGGCAGGGGTAGAAGGACTCGAACCCTCACAAACGGTTTTGGAGACCGGTGTGCTACCATTGACACCATACCCCTATTTTTTTAATTTATATGGCGGATGTATTCATCCGCCATATCTGGTGGAGCATCAGGGACTCGAACCCCGGACCGACCGGTTATGAGCCGGGAGCTCTAACCAACTGAGCTAATGCTCCAAATCAGCAAGAACTATTATACCACATTTTCACTGTTTGTCAATATATTTTTTTCTTTTTAAATGTTTTTTGTTTTTAGTATTGATTTTAATGTTTTTATCTGCTAGAATTTCTTCAAAGGAGTGATTTTATGATTAAAATTACCGTGTGGAACGAATTTATCCATGAAAAAAAGCATCAAAAATGTATGGAACTATACCCTAACGGAATCCACTCTGCAATTGCCGATTTTTTAAACTGCGAAGATGATTTTACCGTTCGCACCGCTACCCTTGACGACGAGGAATGCGGACTTACCGAAGAGGTACTAGCAGATACCGACGTTCTTATTTGGTGGGGACATGCAGGTCATAAGTTGGTTCCCGATGAAATTGCGCAACGCGTTGTTCGTCACGTACACAACGGAATGGGATTTATCCCCCTTCACTCATCTCACGCATCAAAGCCCTTTACAATGCTTATGGGCACCGTTGGTAATTTAAGTTGGAGAGAAAGCGGAGATTTCGAGCGTCTTTGGGTTATTTCAAAGGCTCATCCAATTACGAAAGATTTACCCGACTATATCGAGCTTCCTCACGAAGAAACCTATGCCGAGCCATTCGGAATTCCCACCCCCGATGAAATACTGTTTATAGGTTGGTTTTCGGGTGGCGAAGTATTAAGAAGCGGTCTTACGTATAAGAGAAACAACGGAAAAATCTTCTATTTCCAACCCGGCCACGAAACCTTCCCTACCTACTATAATAAAGATATTCAAAAGGTTATTATAAATGCGGTTCGTTGGGCAGCACCGGAAATCAGAACAGAAAAAATCGAATTTCCGCGCATACCGGTTACAAATCAGTTCTGATTTTTAATATTTTTATAAATTTAAGCACTTTTTATATCGTCAATTCATTTTTCTGCAACCTGTGGTTGCTTTTTATGAAACTTTTGGTTGGTAGATATATAAAGTGCTTTTTGTTATCATACTATTAGTAAATGAAAGGCGGTATAAAAAATGACCATAGGTGAAAAAATCCAAAATCTTAGAACAAACATAAATTTATCGCAAGAACAGTTAGCCGAAAAATTAGAGGTATCGCGTCAATCGGTTTCCAAATGGGAAATGGATATTACCCTTCCTCAATTAGATAAAATCCTAATGTTATGCGAACTCTTCGGTATTTCTGTCGACACTCTTCTGAAAAAAGAAATATCAATAAAATCAAAAATTCAAAGTGAAGGTTTAAAATATTTCGGCACTGACGGTTTCAGAGGTGAAGCTAACATAAATCTTACATCAATGCAGGCTTATAAGGTGGGAAGATTTTTGGGTTGGTACTTTGCTTCTTCTCTTTCGGGTTGTAAAGAGGCAGCGTATAAACCCAAAATAGTAATAGGAAAAGACACACGACGTTCAAGTTATATGCTGGAATATTCCATAGTTGCGGGAATTACCGCTTCGGGAGCGGACGCTTATATGCTTCACGTAACCACCACGCCAAGCGTTTCATTTGTAACAAGACAGGATGAATTTGATTGCGGAATTATGATTACCGCTTCCCATAATCCCTTTTATGATAACGGAATAAAGGTTATAAACCGTTTTGGCGAAAAACTGGATGACGATACCACGCGTCTTATTGAAGCATACATTGACGATGATTTTGCAGCTCTCGGTATCGAAAGCAATGATTTACCCCTCGCCACAAAAGATAAGGTGGGACAAATCATAGACTACGTTTCGGGTAGAAACAGATACGTAGGATACCTTATTTCCCTTGCATCTAATTCCTATAAAAAACTAAATATCGGACTTGACTGCGCAAACGGCGCATCGTGGATGATAGCAGACAGCGTATTTTCAGCCCTTGGCGCAAAAACCACGGTAATTGGAAACGAACCCGACGGATTAAACGTAAACAAAGATTGCGGTTCAACCCATCTTGAGAAAATATCCGCCCTCGTTAAAGAAAAACATCTTGATTTTGCCTTTGCTTTTGACGGCGACGCTGACAGATGTATAGCCATTGACGAAAACGGAAATATAATTGACGGCGACGCCATAATGTATATTTTAGCCAAACGTCTTAAAGCCAGAAATATGCTTTTCAAAGATACCGTTGCCATAACGGTTATGTCAAACAGCGGTTTTATGAAAAGTCTTAAAACGGCAGGAATAAACTATGAAGAAACCGCAGTGGGAGATCGTTTCGTATATGAATGTATGCAGAAAAACGGCTACTCTCTCGGCGGAGAGCAATCAGGCCATATTATTCTGAAAAAATATGCTACAACGGGTGACGGTATTTTAACGGCGCTTATGATTACCGAAGAAATTTGCGACTCAAAGCTCAGTCTTTCGAAACTTGCGAAAGAGGTTACTCTTTATCCTCAGAAAACCGTAAACGTAAAGGTTAAAGACAAAAACGCCGTAATAACCGACAGCGAAGTTTTAAAGGAAAAAGCAGATATAGAAGCGCTTATCGGTGAAAACGGAAGAATACTGCTCAGAAAAAGCGGAACAGAGCCTGTCATTCGTGTTATGGCAGAAGCAGAAAGCGAAGAAAAATGCGAAGAATACGTTGAAAGATTAAAGGCAAAAATTATTGAAAGAGGTCATAACGTTGATTAAAAATACCGAACTTTTTGATTTTAAAAACAGTATTGCTTCTCCCCTTTTCGAAAAATACGAGTACCCTTGGGAGATTTTGCCTGATATAAAAGAATTTATTTTAAGTCTTATAAAAAAAGGACTTGAAGATTATGAAGAAATAGGGCATAATATATACGTTGGTAAAAACGTTAAAATTGCAGAAAACGTAGTTATCGAGCCACCCTGTATTATAGGTCACGGCACCGAGATAAGACCCGGCGCATATATAAGAGGAAGCGTTATTACGGGAGAAAACTGTGTAATCGGCAATTCAAGCGAAATAAAAAACGCTTTACTACTTGATAAAGTCGCCGTTCCGCATTATAATTATGTTGGTGACAGTATTCTGGGCAACCACTCCCATATGGGCGCAGGCTCCATTTGTTCCAATTTAAAGTCCGACGGCAAAGCGGTGGTTATACACGGCGAGTCCGAAATAAATACAGGACTTCGTAAAATCGGAGCAATTCTCGGCGACGGCGCAGATATAGGTTGCGGTTGCGTATTAAATCCCGGAACGGTTATCGGTAAAAACACCAGCGTTTATCCTCTTACTATGCTTCGCGGCGTTTATGAAAGCGACAGCATAATTAAATCAACGCACAATACTGTAAAAAGAAATATCTGAAAGGAAATCTTGATATGAAATTTATAAAAGTCAAAACCTATGAAGAATTAAGCAAAAAAGCGGCAGATATAATCGCTGCTGAAATTATTCACAAGGAAGACTGTGTTTTAGGTCTTGCTACCGGCTCCTCTCCTATTGGAACCTATGATAAGCTTACCGAATACAACAAGGAAGGCACAATTGATTTTTCTAAAGTTAAAAGTGTAAACCTTGACGAATACGTAGGTCTTGACGGCACTAATGAACAAAGTTACCGTTACTTTATGAATAAAAACCTTTTTGACAGGGTTAATATTGACAAAGCTAACACCTTCGTTCCCAGCGGTACAGCAAAGGATATCGAAAAAGAGGGCGAAGAATACGATAACCTTATAAAGAGTCTTGGCGGAATTGATATTCAGCTTCTCGGCATCGGTCTTGACGGTCATATCGGCTTTAACGAGCCTGACGAATTTTTCACCGCCGCCACCCACCTTGTTTCCCTTGACCCCTCTACCATAAAGGCAAACGCAAGATTTTTCGAAAGCGAAGCCGACGTTCCCACAAAAGCTATTACTATGGGTATGATGTCCATTATGCAGGCAAGAAAGGTTCTTCTTATTGCTAACGGCGAGGCTAAAAAGGAAATTTTAGAAAAGGCCTTCTTCGGCGAAATCACACCTAAGGTTCCCGCTTCCATTTTACAGCTTCATCCCGATTTAACCGTAATCTTCAGCGAAAATTAAAATGCTAAATCTCCGAGAAAAATCTCGGAGATTTTTGTTACATAATTCATTTCCGCCTATTGACTTATTCCC
Organism: Oscillospiraceae bacterium; assembly: GCA_015065605.1. GTDB lineage: Bacteria > Bacillota > Clostridia > Oscillospirales > Acutalibacteraceae > SIG607. Next base: position 6,487 of record SVPZ01000051.1, read on the forward strand.
GTCAATATGTTATTATTTTATAAGAAACCAAGTTGGAGGTCATTATAATGAAACACATTGTAACTATTGAAACTCGTAATCTTTGCGAAAGCGCTAAAAAAGGCGGTTGCGGCGAATGCCAGACTTCTTGCCAGTCTGCTTGTAAAACAAGCTGCGGTATTGCTAATCAGCAGTGCGAAAACAAAGAAAGCAAATAAGCAAACGATTAACGCCGCAAAAGCGGCGTTTTTTCATAAGGAGTACATATGATTCACCAGTATAAACTAGGCGGATATAATATCGTATTAGACGTTAACAGCGGTTCTATTCACGTTGTTGACGACGTCACCTACGATATTATCGCCGATTTCAATAAATTAGACAAAGAAACCCTTTTAGCAAAAATTTCCGCAAAGCATCGATTGGTTTCCGTTACTGAAATTTCCGAATGTATTGATTTGGTAGAACAACTTGTTATTGACGGCAAACTTTTCACCGAAGACACCTTTGCCGATATGGCGGGAAAATTAAAGGAAAAAACCGCAGGGGTTGTTAAAGCCCTTTGTATTCATATTGCCCACACCTGTAATTTAAACTGTGAATACTGTTTTGCAAGTCAGGGTAATTACCACGGTGACCGCGCTTTAATGAGTTTTGAAACCGGAAAACGCGCTCTTGATTTCCTCGTTGAAAATTCGGGAACAAGAAAAAATCTTGAGGTTGACTTTTTCGGTGGCGAGCCTCTTATGAACTTTGACGTTGTAAAGGAAATGGTAAATTACGCCCGCAGCATCGAAAAAGAAAAGGGCAAAAATTTCCGTTTCACCCTTACCACCAACGGTGTGCTTATTGACGACGACGTTATTGATTTTTGCAACAAGGAAATGAGCAATATCGTACTTAGTTTAGACGGCAGAAAAGAGGTTCACGACCGCTATAGAGTTGACTATGCAGGCAACGGAAGTTACGATAAAATCGTTCCTAAATTCCAAAAGTTCGTAAAGGCAAGAGGCAATAAAAACTATTATATGCGCGGCACCTTTACACATCAGAATCCCGACTTTTTAAACGATATAAAAACAATGCTTGATTTAGGATTTACCGAACTCAGTATGGAGCCTGTTGTATGCGCTAAAGGTGACAAAAACGAACTCACCTATGACGATTTACCTATTGTTATGGAGCAATACGAAAAGTTAGCCGAACTAATGCTCCAAAAGGAAAAAGAAGGAAAGCCCTTTACCTTTTATCATTATATGGTTGACCTTACGGGAGGTCCTTGCATTTATAAGCGCATTTCGGGTTGCGGCAGCGGTACCGAATATATGGCGGTTACTCCTTGGGGCGATCTTTATCCTTGCCATCAGTTCGTTGGCGAAGAAAAGTTTAAACTCGGTGATATATGGAATGGCGTCAGCAACAAAAAAATTCAGGATGAATTTATGGCTTGCAACGTTTATTCCCATAAGGAATGCAGAGATTGTTGGGCACGTCTTTACTGTTCGGGCGGTTGCGCCGCTAACGCTTATCACGCAACGGGCAGTGTTACGGGTGTTTATGAATACGGTTGCGAACTTTTCAAAAAACGTATGGAATGCGCCATTATGCTTAACGTTGCAAGACAGTTAGGAAACGAAAACTAATGAAAGCCCCCATTTACGATTTTATTAAACGCTATGCCGAAAGCGATACCGAAAGACTGCATATGCCTGCTCATAAGGGTAAAAGTATTTTAGGCTGTGAGCCTTATGACCTTACCGAAATAAAAGGCGCCGACAGTCTTTATGAAGCAGACGGCATTATAAAGGAAAGCGAACAAAACGCTTCTTCCCTTTTCGGTTGTCCCACCTTCTACAGTACCGAAGGTTCTTCTCTTTGTATAAGGGCAATGCTTTTTTTAGCAAAGAAACGCGGTGTCAAAAAAATTCTCGCAGGGGCAAACGCTCACAAAACCTTTGTGCAAGCCTGCGCTTTGCTTGATATAGCTGTAGAATGGCTTTACTCAGAAAACTATCTTTCCCTTGATATAAACCCTACTCAGCTTGAAAAGGCTATAAAGGAAAGCGCTCCCGACGCACTTTATATCACAACTCCGGATTATCTCGGAAATCTTTGCGACGTTAAGGTTATAGGTGAAATCTGCGAAAAATACGGTATTTTATTTTTGGTTGACTGCGCTCACGGAGCCTATCTGAAATTTTTACCAAACAGCCTTTATCCTACCGACCTTGGCGCCCATATGTGCTGTTCTTCCGCCCATAAAACACTTCCCTGCCTTACGGGTGGCGCATATCTTCACGTTAAAAATGAAGAGTGGGCAACTCAGGCAAAGGATGCACTTGCTCTGTTCGGTTCCACCAGTCCTTCATATCTGATACTTGCTTCTCTTGATAAAGCAAATAGCTTTTTAAACGACGGATATAAAGAAATACTAAAAGGTTTTATTGAAAAGGTTGAAAATTTAAAGAAAAAGCTTCGTACCAACGGCTACAGTCTGTTTGAAAAAGAAGCGCTTAAAATAACCATTTGCACTAAAGCCTACGGCTATAGCGGAACAGAGTTCGGTGAAATTCTCAGAGGCAAAGGAATCGAACCCGAATTTTGCGACAACGACTTTTGTGTGCTGATGCTAAACGTTGGAAACGACCTTTTAAAAATAGAAAGGGCACTACTTTCAATAAAAGCGAAAAAACCGATTATACTATTTCCCCCCACCGTAAAAAAACGCGAAAGAGTAATTTCCGCAAAAGAAGCGCTTTTTAGCGAAAGCGAGGAAATCGACGTTAAAGAAAGCCTTGGCAGAGTAGTCAGCGAAATAACAATAGGCTGTCCTCCCGCCGTTCCTCTAATAACCTGCGGTGAAAAGATAGACGAAACAGTTATAAAATGCCTAACCTACTACGGCATTAAAAAAATAAAAGTAATAAGGTGATTATTATGAAATTTGCAAATCTTCATTTACACTCCATCTATTCCGACGGCGCACAAACTCCCGACGAGCTTTTTACCAAAGCCAAAGAAATGGGCTATGGCGCTCTTGCTATTACCGATCACAACACGGTTACGGGTTGGGATGATTTTAAAGACAAAGCGCAAAAGCATAATATGGACTATATTTTAGGTATGGAAGCCAACGGTATTTTAAATGACGGCAACCTACACTTTGTATGCTTTGACTTTGACATCACCGATACGAAGGTTGCAAACTATCTTAAATACCACCACGAAATCATGCACGTTAACGCAAAAGCAAAATTTGATTCCTTAATTAAAAACAAGCTTATCCCCGAAATTACGTGGCAGAACGTACTTGACGACTGCGGCGGAAACGTTTGGATGTGCAATGAACAAATTTTTTATTCACTTGTAAAGCGTACCGAAATGACACAGGCGGATTACAGACAGTATTTCCTCGCTTTCCGTGCCGCTCCCGTTGAGGAAAGCCAAAAAATAATTTACGACTCTGCAGAAAACGTTATTAAAATGATACGTAATGCGGGCGGTGTTATCGGTCTTGCTCACCCCTACCGTATTACAAAATATCTTGACGAACTTTACAAAATTGGTATGAACGCAGTAGAATACGACCATCCCGACATTGATGAAGAGGATATTAAAGCGGTACTGGAATTTGCAAAGGATAAAAAGATATATATGTGCGGTGGTACCGACCACACGGGACAGCTTTCCAATTATCCCAATGAACGTGAAAAAGATCCCGAAGACAGAGATCCTTGCTTCCTCGTTCCCCTTACCACAGACGTAAGAAACGGTGTTACAAAAGAAGAATTTTATAATCTTAAAAACAGAATTTACGGATAATAAAAATCCCAACTCATTCGGGAGTTGTTCTTAGGGACAAATAGGTTTTTCAGATAAATTTGTACGCTTTCTTGTTTTGAAAACTTGTAAGACACAAAGTATTACTGCGTTTTCGCAACTTCAAAATCGAAACAAATTTATTC
>SVPZ01000009.1 GCA_015065605.1 Oscillospiraceae bacterium
GCGATAAATTGGATAAGATATTGCAACTTCTCAAAGATAATTGGAACGATCTTTACGCAGCTCTTGAAAAAATGCGTCAGGAAGATATTATACTTGGACGTGAGCGTGAAAACACATATGGCTTTGACCCTAAAACAGAGATGCCGTTCTTTGCTTTAGTAAAGAAAGAGATCTTCGGAGATAAACCGTATGAGGACTTGTCTGAACAAGATTTTAATCAGTTGAAAGATATTGTTACTGATATTTTGTGCACAATTAAAAAGAATACAAGTGCTATAAATTTCTGGGGCAATATTTCTCTTCAAAAGCAATTACGCACGTATATTATTAATGAACTGCTGAGAAATCCTTTGTTTAGTACAATTCCATCAGTTTTCAGCAATCGTAAAAACATAGCTCAAAAGATTATGGAATTGGCATATTGCCACTATGGAAGGAACGAATCATGATAGAACCAAAACAAATTATTCGTAGCAATAGAAAAACAATTGCTTTGGTTGTTAATACAAATGGAGAATTGATCGTTAGAGCTCCGCACATTACAAGCACTATGGAAATCAACTCGTTTGTTGCTGAAAAGCAAGGGTGGATTTCTAAAAAAATGAAAAGCGTGGCGACTTTCGATGAAAAATATTCTTCAATAACAATGTCAACTGGTGATGTTGTTCCCTTTGCCGGCGAGGACTATATTGTTGAACTTTGTGAAACTCAAGAAGTTGTATTCGATGGCAAAGTAATCAAGTTGCCAATTTCAGAACAGTCGAAAGATGTTTTGATTGAGTATTTGAAAAAACAAGCATTATTTATTATTTCGGATCGAGTTGAACGATATTCAAAACTGATGGGAGTACAAGCAACTTCCATAAAGATAACAGATGCAAAGCATAGATGGGGCTCCTGTAGCCAAAACAATTCCTTGAATTTTGCTTGGAGATTAGTGATGTGCCCTATATCGGTTATTGATTATGTCGTTGTTCACGAATTGAGTCACATTGATTACAAAAACCATAGCAAACAATTTTGGGTTAGAGTAAGAACTGTTCTTCCAATGTATGAGCTTGAACAAAACTGGCTGAAAAATAATCGTAAAATAATTGAAATAATTTGAAGTTTTTATATATGATGTTTGTCGGATTTGTAAGGTGATTAATAATGATTAAAGAAGTAATACACGACCCGATTTTTTTAGCAGGGAAGTCGGAAGTAGCGACGAAGGAAGATTTGCAGGTTGCGCAGGATTTGTTGGATACGCTGATTGCTAATCGCGAGGGTTGTGTTGGCATGGCGGCGAATATGATTGGTGTGCTCAAGCGAATTATTGTGTTTGATAATGAAGGTACATATATGACAATGTTTAATCCTGAGATTATCAAAAAATCAGGACCGTATGATACTGAGGAAGGTTGTCTTTCCCTTCTCGGCGGCCCTCGTCCGTGCAAACGATATAAGGCAAGCCGAAAAGGAAGAACTCGAAAACCAACTATCCATTGAGGAACATAGAAAAGCGCTGAGCAATTGAAAGTAAAATACCCCAAAGCAAAAGCCCATAAGCGTTGAAGATATACCGCTTGACGATATTGAAGCAGCCTTTAAAGGCGAAGACAACCAAACCGACGGGGGTTCGCGAATTGCGAACACCGTTCCACCAACTAAAAAAGGACTAACTTTTTTGTTAGTCCTTTTTTATATTTTATATATAACGAAGATGAGCGTTTAAATACATTTCAAGGACGTTTTTGCAGTAATTATTTACGTCGCAAACCTTATCTATAACGTCTTCAGACTGATGAATATATTCTTTGAATTTTGCTTTTAAGGGGTCTATCTTTTCTTTATCACCTTTAAAAGCCGCTATATAAATATCAGCAAGAATATCGGTTAAAACTGCGTGAACGGCAAGATAATGCCAATCTTTCGCGTTGTCTTTGTAACGATCTATAAATTCTTTTGTAAAGGCTTTTATATTATCTTTTACCTTATTGCAATTAAGAATTGCTTCCTTTTTAAACTCCTCGCCCTGACCGCGTGAACGGATTAGGCGGAAAAGGTCAGAAATTTCTTGAAGATACTTGTAAACCTCGTTAGGTGCATCTTCAAAAGCAGCAGAAAAATATTCGTCTGCTACTTCTTCAAAACTTCTGCTCTTATTCCAAAGGGCTGCCGCCATTGCATATTGAGAAAGGCCGGTAGGAAATGCAGAACGCAGTAACTGACAACTCATCATACCATCAAGTCCTAATTTACAAAGAGCAACCATATCCTTGTGCAATAATCTTGCTATATTTACACTTCCTGGGTCGTCGTGGTGTTTCCACATTAAATGGTAATCGAAATTAAAAGCATCTTTACCGTCGAAAATTTTGCGCCATTCTAAAAGATATGCAACGTTTGGAGCGTCACCACAACGCAAAAATTCTTTATTACGTTGATATTCGGGAAGCTCGGGAAGATTTTCTAAATCAATATCTGCATAACTATCTCTATACCAACGGTTTATAGGCGCAAACATTAAAGCAAATCTATCGGGGTTTTTAATGCGTTCTTTAATAGGCGCAAACAACAAATCCACGTATATAAGGAAAACTATTTTTGTATTAACCCCTGCTTTTGTCATTTTTTCATCTAACAAATTAAGCATATCTACGTAGTAATCCGACGGTCTTTTTTTAACACATTCTTCACATTCGCAGTGGTTCATAGCATCATCTGCCAACCAAAAATGAAGATAATCTACCTTAGGATTATTTGCGCAATATTCCGTAATATAATCGGTTATTCTGTTTTGCACGTAAGGGTTAGAATAACAAAGATTAGTATTTTTGGGCTTTCCGCCACAAAATTCCCGTTTGCCGTCGCGCAACGCAAGAAGTTTTTGAACGTCTTTATCTATTTCGCCCTCGAAAATATCCCAACCGGAATCATCTAAACCAAAGGGCTTACAGTTCCAACCGTGTCCTACCGCATGGTAAATCAAACCTCTTTTATAAACTTCATCAAGCAATGATGCAACCATTGCATCTATATCATCATTAGAAAGTTCATTTCCAAAATCGCGGTCGTTAGGATCTTTATAAAACTTTTCATAGTACATTCTAAAGAAAGTACCCGGAGTAAAAAACTGTGTAAAAAAGGCGCTCATTCCCACCTTGGGAAGCCAGTCGATAGTGTTATATACGTGTTCCCAGCTTACTCCGCCTTCAATACAAATACCGCGATGGTTATAATCGGGCGTTTCCTTAACATCTGCATTAATTAAGGAATAATCAAGGGTGCGTTTCGGAATTTTTTCGCCGTCTGCACCGGGATATAAAAAACGGCAACCAAGTTCATACATAAAGCGGTAAGCCGCCATAAGAACGCTTCTTTCGTTTGTACCGCTGATTATACCTGCGCCATTTTTAACGTTAATAAAAATGCCGTCTTCTTTAGAGGTTTTTATTGACTCGTCAAGACCTATCCACAGCGCATTTTTAACCGAAAAGTCCTTATTTTTATATTTTCGTATATCCAAAACAACTAAACTATCCATAGTTTTAATAAGACGCGCTATTTCTTTAACAGCAAAATCAATTGTTTTGTTATCACCTATTTGGGCCAAAATCATTCTCATAAATTTTACTCCAAACAAACTATTTTTTATATTATATTATTTTAATTTTACGTCGTAGGTAAGGGTTCCCTTTGCAGTATAAAGACCGGCAAGAATTTCAATGGCTCCATAAACGCTTTTATCACACAATCCACCGAGAAGAACTCTTGGAATGTGAGGCAAGGTACTAAGAACGCAAGGGTTACCGAAGTGTATAAGCGCAGAAACTCTGTCGGTAAACTGCAGTGCGTTAACAAGGCTTATAACACGGGAGGTAATAGCCTCGGCACCTGCGTATGCAATAAACTCCGAGAAGGTAAGGAAAATTACATCGTCGCAATCTATTGAAGCCTGAAAAATTTCATAGTTTTGCATACCTGTAGGGAATTCGTGGAAGGTTTTTACTATGGAATTGGGGAAGGTTTCTAATATTTTTTCAGTAACCTTATTGGGGAAAAGCCAACCGTTAGTAAAGGTATCAACGTCGGGCTTGGTTAAGTCTGCTTCGTTTCTTACCATAATGGCAAAAAGGTGTTTGCCGTCTCTTGAAAGTGTAGGACTGATACCTTCGTCTGTTCTTTGGTAAATTCCTGCTTTGGGAATTTCTTTACAAAGGGCAATTTCTTCGTCGGTCAAAGACTTACATCTATTTTCATCCAGTTCCATTACCTTATGCTGAGCGGCAAGAACACGCTTAACACAAGCATCGAGTTGCTCATCGGTTATAACGCCTTTTTCATAGGCGGTTTTAATTGCTTGGCTCTCGAAAACGGGATTGTGAGTAAAAGGTAAAGGCAAATCGTTACCGGCGGCAATAGCAAGACCCAGACTTTCTGCATCGCCAAAGTTTGCACGGATACCCATCATATTAAGTGCATCGGTTATGCAAAAGCCCTCAAAGCCTTGGTTTCTGAATACGTCAATAACCTTTTTAGAAAGACTTGTAGGATATTTATCGTCGATGTTAGGAAGTCTTATATGGGCGGTCATAACGCCGTCAAGTACGCCCTGCTTCATCATATAAATGTATGCAAAAAGACTGTCGTAAAGTAGCTGTTCTGCAGTTTGACTTGATACGCTTTCTGCCATGTGAGAGTCTATACTGCGGTCATCTCTTGCACTGGGGTAATGCTTACCAACGGTTAAAACGCCTGCATCGTGCATACCTTTTGCTTCGGCAGTACCCATTTTTGCTATTACATGTTTATCACAACCAAAGCTACGGGCACCTCCTTTATCGGAAATATCCAAAACGGGATTGCATACCACGTTATAGCCTAATTCCTTAGCGGTAAAGCCTACGGTTTTACCGAAAGCATAAGCATATTTTTCATCTCCGGTACAGCTTATGGGATTGTGACGGCCTATTTTATATTCACCAATTCCGTTTTCGGCATCGGTTATTATAAGAATAGGATAATCGGCGGTTTCCACAACACGCTTCAAATATTCTTCCCATTTCCATGCACCCCACTGAATCCATACGGCACCGACTGCACGGGCTTTGATACGGTCAAAAATAAATTCTATATCCTCTTCTTTTATACCGCCGTTTAGCTTTATGGTATGAACTAAACCTAATTTTTGGTCAAGGGTTAGTTCTTCAAATTTAAGTTCTTTCATAATTATTGTCTCCTTACGAAGTTATTCGAACATAAACACTGCTGTTTCATAGGGTTTTAAATTTAAGAAACGGTTATCGCCGTACAGTGAAATCAATTACACTCGTTTAGTAAAATACATTTCAAAAATAGTTTTGGAATATTGACCCGCATCACATACGGTATCTATTATTCCTTCATTTTCCTTTGCCAAGGCAATAAACTTTTCTTTTAGCAAATCGGCTGTTTCTTTATCGTCGCTGTAAAGGGCAATATAAGCGTCGCTTAGAATATCGGTAAGTTCTGCGTGAACCATAAGATACGACCAATCGTCTGACTTATCTTTACAGCGTTCCATATATTCTTCCTTAAAAGCTTTTATAACCTCTTTTGCTTTTTTATAACCGATAATATAATCTTCTGCTGTAACAAGTTTGGTTCTGTCTTTAGGATTAAAAAGATTAGAAATCTCCCTTAAATAATTGCTTACTGCCTTGGCATCATCACCGAAAGCGGCAGTAAAATATTCATCCTTTACACTTTCAAAGCTACCGTTTTTATCCCAAAGTCCTGAAGCCATTGCATACTGTGGCAAGCCCGTTGGAAAAGCAGAGCGAAGACGCTGACAGCTCATCATACCATTAAGGCCCAATTTATGAAGTGAAATCATATCCTTATATAAAAATTCTGCCACGTTAAATTGTCCGGGGTCTTTATGATGATTCCACATTAAATGATAATCGAAATCAAAAGCATCTTTACCGTCGAAAATTTTGCGCCATTCTAAAAGATACGCAACGTTTGGAGCGTCACCGCAACGCAAAAATTCTTTATTACGTTCATATTCGGGAAGTTGAGGTAGATTTTCTAAATCAATATCTGCATAACTATCTCTATACCAACGGTTTATAGGCGCAAACATTAAAGCAAATCTATCGGGGTTTTTAATGCGTTCTTTAATAGGCGCAAACAACAAATCCACGTATATAAGGAAAACTATTTTTGTATTAACCCCTGCTTTTGTCATTTTTTCATCTAACAAATTAAGCATATCTACGTAGTAATCCGACGGTCTTTTTTTAACACATTCTTCACATTCGCAGTGGTTCATAGCATCATCTGCCAACCAAAAATGAAGATAATCTACCTTAGGATTATTTGCGCAATATTCCGTAATATAATCGGTTATTCTGTTTTGCACGTAAGGGTTAGAATAACAAAGATTAGTATTTTTGGGCTTTCCGCCACAAAATTCCCGTTTGCCGTTTCTAAGCGCTAAGAGGTTTCTTACATCGTCGGATATTTCGCCTTCGTAAACCTCCCAACCCGAATCATCAAAACCAAAGGGCTTACAGTTCCAACCGTGACCTACCGCATGGTAAATAAGTCCTCTTTCCTCGATTTCATCATAAAGAGAGGAAACCATTGCGTCAATATCATTATTGGTAAGTTCATTTCCGAAATCACGGTCATTTTTGTCATTATAAAACTTTTCATAATACGTTCTGAAGAAAACTCCGGGGGTAAAAAACTGGGTAAAAAATGAGTTCATTCCCACCTTGGGCAGCCAGTCTATAGTATTATAAACGTGCTCACAGCCAACCGAACCTTCAATACAAATACCTCTGTGCTTGTAGCTTGCCGTTTCTTTAACCTCGGCTTTTAAATCGGCATAGTCAAGTTTTCTCTCAGGTATTTTTTCGCCTTTTTTACCGGGATATAAATAGCGACAGCCCATTTCCTTCATAAAGCGGTACGCCGCCATAAGTACGCTTCTTTCATTAGAGCCGCTTATAATACCTGCGCCGTTTTCTACGCTTATATAAATACTGTCCTCGGCGCTATTTGCCTCAACAGAGCCGTCAAGACCTACCCATAAAGCGTTTTTTACGGAGTTATCCTTTTCTTCGTATTTTCTTATATCCAGGACAACAGAGTTATCCATAGCCTTAATAAGGCGCACAAGTTCCTTTACTGCAAATTTTACCGTTTTGTCATTACCTATTTGTGCTAATATAAGTCTCATAAGTATCCCTCCTAAATAAATGCTTTAATTAAACAAAAACACTGCTGTTTCATAGGGCTTTAGAGTTAAATGAAGTTGTTTTCCTTTTCCTGTTTCGTTTGTACCGTGTTTTTTCCAGCTTCTTACTTTACCAAAATCAAGAAGTCCTGAAAATTCTTTATCGCTTGCTATAACGGTTAAAAAGCGATTATCACCGTAAAGCGTATAATCGGCATCAATGTAAATATGGCAACCTGCCTTTTTAACGATATTTTTAAGTTCTTCAATAGAAATTTTTGGTATGGTATTCATTATTAAAGTTCTGCCGTCTTCTACCCTTTCGGCAAAAGAACCCTTTTCGGTTTCGTATAAAACGTTATTGTTGATCTTAACGGTTGGGTACATCTCATTTGTTTTTTCTTCATTGTCACGTAAAGAAAAACCTGTTACGTTTTCAATGTTTTTAAAAGAGAAGTTACCGTCTGCCACACAACCTGCCATATACTGAAACATAATTGTAGCATCAGATCTTTCTTTAACGTAATTTAGAGTTTCGGTGTTTAAACGGAAATCGTAAGAGAAAACGATAAGTTTATAACGGCTTAAATTAATATTTTTAATATCAGAAGTTCTGAAAATATCAACAAGTACACCGGTTCGTTTAAGGTCAAATATAAGGTAGGTAGAATAAGCATCTAAAGACTTACCCGAACATGTAATACCGGCAGAAAGTTCATCTGCAAGTACTAAAACGTCACTTACCCTTTCGTGCGGTTTCTTTCTGATTAAGTTGTTAAGTGTGTCTAATTCTTCAACCAAATCCAACATTTCGGCAGAATTATACCAACCGTCACCCAAATCCATAAACCAAAAGCCTGAATTGTGAGAAAGGTTTTTTGAAAGTTCACGATAGAGTGCGTTTCTTGTTTGAAGCATATTTTCACTTGCCCAGATTTTCGGAGTGTCGGGCGCGGCAAGGTGGGTTCTTACGTCACATTCGTCAACCCATACTTTAGTTAAATTTACCGATTGAGTAATACTGTGTTCACCGCTGCTGTCACCGGGAGCGCAACGGTCATACAGTTTTGGAGCGGCAAAGAAATCAACGTATGGAGAATCAAGCAATTTTTGTATATGGGTATGCCCCGTATAGCCTGTTTGAGCAATTCCCATAAAATAACCGTAGAAAACGCCCGTTAACTTTGTGGGCGCAATTTCCTTTACAGCCTTGCACAAATATTCTATTGCATAGGAATTTATTTCGCCCATAAACTCATCGTAATAACGCGAAACGGGGTCGTTTGCGCGCATATAATCACTTGCGTTATCCCGTTTGAAATAACGTTGTTCGGGAGGAGCGATTTCAGCCTCTATGCCGTATTTTTCCTTTAAAAAAGCCTTGAATTTTCTTTGGTGATTAATGCCGTAATCACCGCAATCGCGCTTAACTCTGCCCCAAAGCAAAGTTTCACCCGATATTCCGTATGCTATATGATAACCCAAAATTTTGTCGCCGTATTTTTCTTCCAAATGGGTTAAAAGAACTTTTAACATTTCTTTGGTATCGTGAAGCCATTTATCGGAAGAAAAACTCTGATTAGAAATTTTACCGCCAACGTTTGGACGGGTATATTTGGGGTTGCCCATATACATACCATCAGGCGCATCATAGCCAAGTTGGTCGTGCAAAGGTGTATCAACAAGAGCGCTGATTTCCTCGGTAGTTTGCGGTCCGCCGTAGTAAACGCAAACTTCTTCAGGATTGTTTTTGAGCCATTCGTAAGGAGGGTCTAATTTAATTCGTGGGATAAGCATTGCATCCTCGCCAATTTGAACGGCTGCATCCATAGTTTTATCGGTGGTGGTAAAGTTATAAACTCCGTCGCCAACCCAACCTGCCTCTAAAATAAAACTGTGTAATTTTATACCGCGTTTATAAAAATCCTGATGATATTTAAGTTCAGAAAAGGTATCGTTACCGATTACGGGATTTCCGTCTTCGTCCAAAGCTTTATGGCCGATACCTATTCCAAGTCTGGACCAAAATATAGTTTTGTTTCTTAAAATGTTTCTGTCCATTTTTACACCTTTTTTGAAACTATATATATCATATTTCTTAGGTCATTGGAAAGCCACGACCATCTGCCCTTAACCGAAACTGAAGCGTCTTTTAAAGAATATAAAATCTCTTGTACTTCATCAAAATATTTTTCCAGCAGTTCGATTTTTTCTTCTGCGCTATAGGATAAAGCTTTCTCTAAAAACAGCGGGTCATCGGTCAGCATTTCAAGAGGCTGATAGGAAAGATGTTTTTTCTTTGCGCGTTCGCCTAACATAAGCAGACGGCCTTTTATATATAAATCGCGCCATTTTGTAGCCATTGAAGAACCACCGTACAACGGGTCAAGTGTATTTGCGTAAAACTTTTCGATAGACAGTTCGCTGTTTTCTCTGCCAAGTCCGCAAGCCTCTTCAAAAGCAAGATAATTTGCTTCGTTAGGGGGAGCAACAAAGGATTCTTCACCAAAAATACTAACGCCGTTTACGTCGTGTTTTCTTGCCTCAGTTACCAACTGCCAAATAAGTTCTACTGCCCAATCGCCCATACCCATTGCGGAATACTGACTGCCTGCGTGAACTCGTAAAATATTATCAGCCTTTGGTGTGTAAATATCGTCGGGCCAATACTCTGTGGCAAAACCGCCTATTGCCTTATCAGCCGCCCACTGAAGAATGGAGCCTTCGGGCAAAGCCGACAGCAATTTTCTGTCTTCATTTGGCATAGATTGCCAGTTGCCGTCAACAAATTCCGCCTTTGGTGAAGTGAAACCGGAATAGGTTTCGCAAAGAACCCAAGCGTCAGGTTTTTTGGACTTTGAAACCTCGACTGCGGCGGTATATGTATTTAACATATCTTCAACCGAGTAGTCGCGTTTAATATTTCTGCCTTTTCTGCGTTCTTCACAAAGAGGGCAATGACAAACGCTGTAATCGCCAACCTCAACCTGAATTCCGTCAATATCAAATTCATCGTAAAGCCAACCGAGCGCTTCCTTAAACCACTGAAGATTTTCAGGTCTTGAAGGACAGGCAAGTACGTTCATAGGGCCAAAGGGATAGGGGTTGCCGTTTTCATCAACCGAAGCGTATTCAGGATGTTCTGTAAGCCAGGTATTAAGGGAATATTTATGTGTTCCGAACTTGCGGTCAATACCCAGAGAAGCGGTAGTTGAAGGGTCGTAGAAAACACCGCCGTAACTAAAGGCGCTTACTCCCGGCATAATTCTTACACCCTTTTCTCTGCCGTATTTTACAAGCTCCTTAAACTGATTAAGTCCGTCGTTATGGGCGCGAAGCGCTCCCCATATAACAATGCCGTTAAAATGGTGAAGACTTGCATAGTCCACCATTCTCTTATAATCTTTAAGGAAAGCCTCGCGTCTGAAATTTTTACCCGAACAGCCGTTTATTTTATTACCAACGGATATATCCCAGTTAGAGCCTAAATCCCAACTCCAAAGTACACGGTATTTTGGTACGTTCATAAAAGTTACCTCCTGATAAAAGGTTGATTTTTTAATATATTTGCGCGCCGTTATCGGTCAGCGTTTTTTGGAGAAGTTTAACGTCTAAGGTGTGGGTATTTGTATTTGTGTTTTTAGCAATGCCTATAGCCGTTCCTGCGGCTTCGCCGAGACAAGCGCATATAGGCATAATTCGTACCGACGACTGCGCTTCGTGGGTGGCAGAAATACATCTGCCTGCTACCAGAAGATTATCGTATTCCTTGGGAAGAAGACTGCGATAAGGTATACTGTAGAATTTTCTTCTGTCAAACCGTTTCATTACGGTGCCCGTACCTGAAGGGCTGTGAATATCCACATCGTAATTTCCAAGCGCTATACTGTCTTCAAAAACAACGCAATCAAAAAGCTCTTCGGAGGTGAGAATATGCTCACCCTTTAGCTTTCTTGATTCACGAACACCTATCTGGGAGGCAACCGATGAAATAACGGCATTTTTAAACGCAACGGAATTTTTCTTTAAAAAATCTACCATTTCAAAAATCTGTTTTCTTGCATTAACCTCCGCAATGCTTATATCCATAGGATTGGTTGGGTCCATTTTAACGATTCTGGTAGTATTAAAATGGAGCATTCCGTCAGGAAGTCCGCCGAAAATCAAAATATTTTCCCTTGGGTTTTTGATTTTTCCTTCATGAACGTATTTTTTATAAAGCTCTTGAAGGCCTTCTATTTCTTCCTTGTATTTTTCCATATCAACTCCGCAAAGACGGAAGCAGGTGGTCATAGGCTGGCAGAGGTTATCTTCCTCTCTGCCTAAAAGATAATCACAGCCTGCAAGATAGAAAAGGTCGCCATCTCCCGAGGTGTCAATAAAGAAATCGGCCTCAATTTCCGTACTGCCCGCTTTTGTGGCAACCATAACGCTTTTTAGGTTTCTTTCGCTTGCCTTTACGTCATAAACAATAGCGTGCAAAAGCAAATCAATATTAGCTTCTGTAACTATATCGTCAAGAACAAATTTAAAATATTCGGTATCAAAATTTATATCTACCGTTTCACCTGTTTTTTCGGCGTAGCGTTCCCTCATCTCGGTAAAAAGACCGCCCGATAAAAGCTTTGCGGGTTTTTCTTCTGTTTTCCAAGTCTTATAAGGACAAAAAGGAAACACCAATGCAGACGAAAGTGCGCCGCCAAGGCTGTTGGTTTTTTCAATAAGTAAAACCTTTAAATTCTGTCTTGCGGCGGCAACTGCGGCGCCAACACCGGAAAGTCCTCCGCCTACAACAACCAAATCGTATTTTTTCATACTGCTACCTCATCGCTTTTCTAATCGTTGCAATGGTTAGCAGAAGCTATCTGCTAACCATTATATAAATTTGCCTACTTAAAAGGGGTGATAATTAAAATCCGTAACCGGCGGGGCTATAATAAGCCATATTTGTCTGTCTTACGTCAAGTCTTCCAAAGCAAGCGCAAACCGGCACGTTTGAAATAACGTGAATTGCGTACTGCCCATAGGGAATTTGATACCCTTCTTTTCCTATAGGCTTATCTAAACGCAGACAGGTTGTCCTTTCTGCATTAAGGTCTATTGTTATTTTATCATAAGCCGGCTTATCTTCAAACAAAATTTTTATACGAATATGAGCATCTTTTTTACCCACATTTGTAATCATAAGCGCTTCGTGGCCCGGAAATTCGGGATTATCACCTTTAGGAGGTAAATCTCCGTCACAAAATACCCAGTTCTTTTTTCCGTATTTCATTTTACTTACTCCTTACTTTACGTAGTTGAAAAGCTCTTCTTCAAATTCGGGACAAAGAGGTTCTGCACCGTTTTCGGTAATTACGTAGCAGGTTTCAACTCTAAGACCGTTAAGGGTAGGATGACCGAAGAAGCTTACGTCTACGTTTACTATCATATTCTTTTCTAACTTATCGTCGCTGTTGGGGCCAAAGAAAGGAGCCTCTGCTTCCATAAGTCCCATTGTATGAGCAAAGGGGCAAACAATATACTTTAAGTAACCGCCCTTTTCGTAGAGAACTCTGCCTGCAGCGTCTATCTCACGTCCGCTGTTACCGATTTTAAGCATATTTTTAACGTCACGCATAACTTCAATCATATCAATAAGGCATTTTCTCTGTTCGGGTGTGTATTCACCGCTAACGGGAACGGTATGACCAAAGGTGCCTGCATAGCCGTTAATACGGGGAGCAATACCAAGCATAACCATTTCGCCGTTTTCCATAACCTTGTTTGTAGCGGTAGGCACTACTGCATTGGAACGAATACCGCTGCCTACAATGGTCTGATAAGCAAAGCTGTTTGCTCCGTTTGCACGGCATACTGCTTCACCTGCTGCGGCAACCTCGTATTCCTTGTTTCCTGCCTTTACCTTTTCCATCATTGCTTTGTAAGCATCATAGCAAAGCATAGTAGCCTTACGTGCCTGCTCAACCTCCCAATCGCTCTTTACGTATCTAAACTGAAGATAATCGTCTGTAAGGTCTATAATTTCACAGCCTGCAAAGCCGCTTACCAAATCCTGATGAACAAGATAAGGCATATCGTTTGTACCGATAAGACCAACCTTTTTAATTGGGAATTTTTTATTAAGCTCTTCAAAAAGCTCTTCAAAGCCTATAATTGTTGCAAGAGGATATTCTTCGTCGGGCACCATAAATACCTTAAAGCATCTGGTATCATGAATAGCCGAAGACTGTTTTGCAAATGGTTCACTTTCAGGGCCGCCCAAAAGCATTGTAGTGCCGTCTCTTCCAACCAAAACGGCACCCTTTTCAAACTGGCCTACCCAGCCTGTTAAGTACCAGCCGTTAGCAACGTTTAATTCGTCGAAGTAGATAACGGCAATATCGGTGTCTTTTTCGTTTAAAAGATTCACCACTTTCTGAATTCTTTTTTCTGTTTCCTGCGCGTTGTAGTATGACATTTTTATTCCTCCTAAATATTATTTATATATCATCAGGCTTCCCACTCGAATTCGTCAAGCGGGTACATAGGCCTGATAATTTTCTTAAGACCGAGCTTTTCAAGCTCCACACAGCTGGCTCCCATTGAGAGAGCAAAGATTTCTCTGTCGGCAAAGGGCTTAAGCTCCTGGAACAAATAACCCAGCTTTACGGTGACAACCTCGTAAGAAAGCAAATCAACCCTTGCTTCGTCGAAATTACGTTTTTCTATAAAGGCGCAACGTTTTTCAGCAAAAACGGCGTCAATATTCCCAAAGCTAAGGCATAAGCTCCTGCCTATAAGCTCTTTTCCCCAACCCAGAATATTACCGTGGGACTTTACGGTTGCCTTTTTACCGAATTTATTAACAAAAACCTCTTCTCCGTCCTTTTTATCCCAAAAAGCTTCTACAAGCTCAGGGTCGGTAATACCGGCGACACAAATTCGCTTTTCGGTGTTGCTTTTAAGGAAAAGCTCTAACATTTCGGTGCTTTCTCCTTCAGCGCCCGCAGTTGTGTTATCGCCGCTGTCGGTAACGAAAATTCGGTTTTCTTTACCCATTAAAGCCAGTTCTACAGATTTCTCTACACTTTCGGCTTCAATTTTAAACCTATAAATTTTACGTGTTGCCCAAAGCTTATTTGCAAGATTCTTGGCAACGCTTTTAGCCGTTTCTTCATTTGCGGCGCAAACCACCGTTGAAGCGGAGGTATTCGGAGCATCTATCCAGCAGTGGCCAAGGAAAAGATTAGCAGAATAAATACTTTCTTGCTGTTCAAGACACAAGGTTTCTTCTATAAGTGTTTTAAGCGGTTCTTCCCGCGTTAAAAGGGTGTCGTTCTTTAAAAGGAAGGGCACTCTTTGAATATACATAATCGGTTTTTCTCCGCTTTTTAACGCTTTTATTAAGCAGTTTGCAGCACGAAGCTGACTTTCCGCTTGGTCAGTATGGGGAACTGTTTTAAAGCCGCATACAATATTAGCATAGTTGCACAGCTCGTCGGTTATATTGGCGTGAGCATCCATAGTCAAAGAAATCACGCATTTTTCCGAAACTATTTTACGTATTTCCTTTAAAAGATAAAGCTCACCGCTGCCAATTTCCTCTACCTCCATACTTCCATGGAAGAAAATATAAATTCCATCAGCATCTGAATTTTCTTTTACTGTTTCAAGAATCTCTTCGGCATAGTAAAAGTATATATCCTTTTCAACCGTTCCGGCAGGAAGGGCAACCGCATAAATTGCGGGGACAACCTCATAACCTGCCTTTTCAAAAACATCTTTTACAACAAGCTTTTTGAAAATATCTTCGCCCTTAAAATACTCAAAATCATACTTTTGAGGGTGGGTTTTTGCACGGCTGTTTGACTCGCATTGAAACGATGCACAAATGATTTTCATAATGGTCTCACTCCTTATATAAACATTATACCAGTTAGCATTTTTATTAGCAGTAGATGAAATAAAACAAAAAGTGTAAAAAATAAAACAAATATTTTTGATATTGACTTTTTTACATCTGTATGCTACCATATGGCTATGAAAAAATACTACACTTATACCGTAAAAAAGTTAATAACCGTTCAACAGCTCGTAACCATAGAGTATCTTCAAGTAGAAAAGGATTTCTTTTACCCGGAAGAATCTCATGACTTTTACGAATTTGTTTGCGTGGAAAAGGGCAGTATAATCTGTAAGACTGAAAACGAGGAGGTTTTTTTGCAAAAAAAGGATTTTTTCCTTATTCCGCCTAACCTTTCCCACTCTTACTGCGTAAAAGATACAGACGCTACCACCGTTATTACAGTCGTTTGCTTTAAAAGCAAATCAAATACAATTTCAATTATTGACGGAATAAAGCATCTGGATGAAGATACCGTCGAGCTGGTCAAGAAAATTCTGAAGGAAGCCGCAGAAACCTTTGTATTTCCCTTTGACAAAAAGCTTACCCTTAACACTCATCCGCGTCTTGGTTCTCAGCAATTAATAGAAAATTATATTGAAGAGCTTTTAATAAAGCTTGTTCAGCTTACCACATATAATAATCAAAGCTTCCGTATTGCCACAAACAGCTTTGACGTAAAAAAATCCATTACCAACGAAATTATAAAAATGCTTAAAAGCAATATTTACGGAAAAATCACTCTTGCGGATATATGTAACCGTATGTTTTACAGTAAAACCTTTTTAAATTCGGTTTTTAAAGAAACCAAAGGCATTACCATAATGCAATATTATCAGGCGCTTAAAATTGACGAAGCAAAATTACTTTTAAACAAAAAGGAAAGTATAACTTCTGTTTCCGAAAAGCTTTGCTTTGAAAGCCCTCAGTATTTTTCTAAAGTTTTTAAAGCAAAAGTGGGAGAAACTCCAACAAAGTACAGAAAAAACACATAACGGGAGTTGTTCTTAGGGATAAAATGCCTAAAAAAGCAAATTTTTGCGTTCTAATGTGTTAAAAAGCCGTGGTATGCGTCAGCATTACCACGGCTTTTCGCCTTTTATTCCACTAAAAATTTATCTTTTTTAGTTATCCATTCCAAAACTCGAAATATAATCACTTACCGATTCTACCGTATTATTCCTGCGGGATTTTTCGGCGGCAAAACCGATTAAATGATTTTTGGCGGAAATTTCAATGTTTGCGGCTTTATATCCGTCGTATTCGTCATTGATGTATTCGTGAAGTTCTCTTATAATTCCGATATCTCCGCCACCGTGACCGCCCGTTATGTCTTCCTGTGTTTCGGTAACGGGAACTTTAATTGTTTTTTTGCCTTCGAAAATTGAAAGGGTTATTTCTTTATCGGACATATTGGCGTAAAGTTCGCCCTTTGTGCCGAAAAGACGTATGTATCTGCCGCCTAAATTAAAAGCGTTCATCGTGAGACTTGCCGTTACTCCACCCTCAAATTCCATATTAACAACCTGATGGTCAACAACGTCGTTATTAGCATGGAAAACGCACAGACCGTAATCGGTGGTTTTTAAAGCCTCTAACACTTCTTCGTCGGTAGGCTTTTCGCCCTTTGCGTTATATCCTGCGGCAGCACCGCGGAACCAATCGCTCTTTGAATGGTAATAAAGCTTCATACAGTTGTATTCACAGGTATCTTTAATGGGACAGGTACCGTCTGCGCAGCGAATAGGCGCGCCTTCGGGAGCATTAGCCTGGGTAAAATAGGTAAGACTTCCGAAAGATTGAACGTTTTTGCAGGGCTTATCAATAAGCCACTGAATAATATCCAAATCGTGACAACACTTTGCAAGAAGCATAGGTGTAGTTTCTTCTTCGCTGTGCCAGTTTCCTCTGACGTAACTGTGGGACTGGTGAACGTTTCCAACACCTTCAACCTGAATAACCGACACAATGTCACCAATTTTTCCCTCCATAACAATCTCTTTGATTCTGTCATAGAAGGGGGTATATCTCAGCACGTGGCATACTAACACTTTAACGCCTTTTTTCTTGGCGGCTAATGCAATATCGGCACACTCTTTAGCAGTTTGCGCGATAGGCTTTTCCAAAAGTATATTATAGCCAAGTTCAATTGCCTTTAAAGCAGGTTCGTAATGCATATCGTCAAGCATAGAGATAATAGCAAGATCTGCCATTTTAGGTCTGTCTAATATTTCATCCCATGAATGATAACAGTTTTCTTCGGGAATGTTGTGCATTTTTTTGATTTTGTCGCGACGGCTTTGAGAAGGCTCTGCAATACCGACAACGCGATATTTTTCTCCTAATTTCGTCATTTGGTACGCATATGTACTTCCTCGGCTTCCGCAACCCATTATAATAGCTGTTAAAGTTTTCATAAGTAGTCCTCCATTGACATTTGTATATGTTTATGGTAACATACTTTTGTATGAAATAATAGGATAATACTGTCAGAGTATTAGCACAATTTTGATATTTTGGTGATTGTATGAAAAAGTATGAGGAAGAACTTGCGCCGGTCAAATACGGAGCGAATGCCATAAGAACCGCATCGTATAAAATAGGAAAAGGTCAAAATGCTATTCCAATGCACTGGCACGACCGAATGGAGCTAATATATCTTAAAAGCGGCAAACTGAAAATTGGATATGAAGAAAATATTCAAGTTTTACATAGCGGCGAAATATATATAATTCCGCCAAAAACACCCCATTGGGCAATGTGTTTAAGTGAAAAAGCCTACTGGGACGTTTTAATGTTTGATATTCGCTATTTTTATAACACCGTACCCTTAAGTTGTGACATACTTCCCACTATTTTCGACGGCAGAGCAAAATTCAAAATGTCTTTAAAAAGTGACGAAACGGCAGAATGCTACCAAAGACTAATAGAAGCCGCAAACAAAAACACCTTTGAAAGCGTTGCGCTTATTTACCGTTTAATTGATTTGCTATTTAAAAATGCACTTCTGGAAGTGCGGGAAAACGTAACTAAAGGTAAATACGTAATAGAAGAAGCGCTGGAATTTATTAAAGAAAATTTAGATAAAGATCTTAATACAAAATTTCTAGCAGAGAAGTTTAACTATTCCGAAGAGCATTTTTGCCGTCTTTTTAAAGAGTCAACCAAAGTCACCCCTACCAACTATATAAAAATAAACCGTCTGAATAAAGCGGTTAATTTGCTTAGCACCAATAATTACAGTGTAAGCGAGGTTTCAGGCCTTTGCGGTTTTAACGAGCCCAATTATTTTACCCGTTGCTTTAAAGCCCACTTCGGTAAATCGCCTACGGAGTATAAGAAGATAGAAAAGGCTGAAAAAATAGTGTGATTACAGTTTATTGTATTAGGTAAAAGAAAATGAGAATAACGGAAATTACGGAAAATAAAAAACAGTATCTGAACCTTTTGCTGCTTGCAGACGAGCAGGAGGATATGATAGACCGCTACCTTACGAGAGGAAGAATGTTCATCCTTACGGACGGTATAGTTAAGGCAGAATGTGTTGTAACCGATGAGGGAGAAGGCGTATTGGAAATAAAAAATATTGCTACACATCCCCGTTATCAGCGAAAAGGTTATGGCAGGGCTTTGATAGATTTTATAATTAAGGAATTTGCAGGTCGTTATAAAACCTTGAGGGTGGGCACGGGAGAAAGTCCGCTAACACTGCCTTTTTATGAAAAGTGCGGTTTTGTACGTGCATTTACGGTAAAAAACTTTTTTACCGATAATTATGACCATACCATATATGAAGACGGCGTTCAGCTTGTTGATATGATATATTTGGAACGCGCCTTTGCATAAATAAAGAAAAAATTGCCCAAAATATTTTTGGGTGATTTTTTATGTGTACTGCTATGACCTTTAATGCCGACAGTTTATATTTCGGCAGAACCTTAGATTACGATTTTCCTTTTGATAATCAGATTATAATTCTTCCGAGAAATTACGAGCTCAATTTTACGGGCTCGTTAAGTGTAAAAAACCACAGTGCAATTATGGGAAACGGAATTATTGTTGACGGTTATCCCTTGCTGTTTGAGGGTGTAAACGAAAGCGGACTCTGCGTTGCGGCGCTTAATTTTTCGAGCAACGCCGTTTACGATAAACCTCAGGACAACAAAGAAAATATCGCGAGCTTTGAATTTATAACCTATATTCTTTCAACCTGTATTTCGGTAAGCGGAGCCCATACGAAACTGCTGGGCGCAAATATTACCGACAAAGCCTTCAGCGATAAAATTCCGACCTCGCCTCTGCATTTTATTATAGCCGATAAAAAGGGGTGTATAACGGTGGAAAGCACCAAGGAGGGACTAAAGATTTTTGAAAATCCCGTAGGTGTGCTGACCAATGACCCTGCCTTTGATATTCAGCTTTTCTCTCTTAATAATTATACGAATTTATCCTGTTATAATCCGCAGAATAAGGTGTTTGGTTCTTTTGAGGCAAAAAGCTTTTCGAGAGGTATGGGCGCTCTCGGACTTCCGGGAGATTATTCCTCTAATTCCCGTTTTGTAAGAACAGCCTTTATTAAAAATCACCTTTCCTTAAAGGAGGATAACGTGGCGCAGTTCTTTTCTGCGCTTAACAGCGTGACTATCCCGTCGGGAACGGTAATAACCGAAAACGGTAAGGAGCAGGAAACACAGTACGTCTGCTGTATAGACGCTTCCCGCCTTATTTATTATTACGTAACAAAAGAAAACCGTCAGATTAGCGCAGTAGCCTTGCAAAACGAAAATCTTGACGGTGAAGGTATGGTGTCCTATCCATTTATAAAAAGGCAACAAATAAACCGACAAAACTAGGTTTTGTCGGTTTAAATTTAATTACTTATTGATTTTAGCGAGAATCATATTAGCGCAATCGATCTGATTGGGGATGTTGCCGTTTTCATCTCTTATTCTCCAGATGTCAGGAGTGATTTCGTCAGCAACGAAGATCTTGCCGCTTTCATCGTAACCAACTTCGATTTTGAAGTCGATAAGCTTTAGGTTCATAGAAGCAAGTTCAACCTTTAATACTTCGCCAACCTTCTTAACGATGTCGATAGCTTCTTCATACTGACCGGGGAGAAGGATACCCTTCATAAGACAAATTCTTTCGCTGATAAGGGGATCGCCCTGCTCGTCATCCTTTAAGGTAACCTCAGCGTAAGGAGGATCGAAAACAATGCCTTCGGGAAGAGTGAAACGACGGCACATACTGCCTGCGGTTTCATAACGTACGATAAATTCAAGTCTGGGAACGGTAAGGTTTCTAACCTTCATAAGACCCTTCTCGATGTCAGAACCGAGGTAATGGGTGGGGATGCCGTTTTTCTCCATAAGCTCGAAGAAGTAAGCGCTAACTGCAAGACCAACCTTGCCTTTACCCTCAACGCTTCCGCCTACGGTGTTGCTGCCGGGGTCGAATACGCCGTTTTCACCTGTTGCGCTATCCTTAAAGAAAAGATGAACGATACCGGTTTCTTCGTCTAACATTACGTTTTTAGTTTTGCCTTCATAAAGCTGTTTCATTTGTCATTACTCCTTTAATTTTTGAGTACAAAATTTACTTTTTTAGTATAACACAGGAAAATATACTTTGTAAATAAAAAATTATTGTCAGAATATAAAAATCGCAAAAAAACTAAAAATGTTTTTTTGAAAAGGCATTTTTTTAGTCATTTTTTTGGTCTAAAATGCTGACGTTTTCTTTTAAGTTTTTCTTTTCGCGTCTGCGTTTTTCTTCTTCGGCTCTCGGGTCGTAATTTTTTAAGAATTCTTCCCACTCTTCTTCGTTTATATCTTCGCGTTTATAGGTTTCGTAAATACGGCTTACCATATTGTTGTAAGCGATTTTCAGTCTATATTGTTGACGGAATTTTATAATAAGCATCCAGACTATAAAGAAAAGAGAAAGGGCGAGAGGAACAAAGTGACGCCACCAGAAAGCAGTGTTAATACCTACGTTAAATTCTGCAGTATTACGGGAAGCTCTTATAAGGAAGGAAACTGCAACCGAACCGCTGGAAACAAGCAGAACCGCTGAAACTATTTCCTGTTTCCATTTTATAATTACGGCGCAAATAAGCCAGAAAACCGAACAAATCAGTACCGTTATAATGCTTGACTTTACTGCTTTGATATCGGAAAAACTTTCTATTTTAATATTGAGTCTGGCTAATTCAGTTATTTTGAAATGACGGGACAGACAGTAGAAAAAGCCCATAAGCGCAGAAAGGCATAAAGACAGCACGTATAAAATTTTCAGCCACTTATAAAGAAGACCGTCGGTTTTTGCGTAAAATACCGCCGCGCGTTTTTCAGCCGCTTCTACACGGTCAACTATATTTTTTATGTATTTCATTTTCATCACCGTTTTATATTGTACCACAACTACTTATCTATTGACAAGAGTGTTTTATAAAATGTATAATAGCAAAGGTGATAATTATGGCAAAAATAAACATTGTGATGGTAGAACCCGAAATACCTCAGAATACGGGAAACGTAGCAAGAACCTGCGCGGCTACGGGCGCTTCGCTTCATCTTGTAGGGCCGATGGGCTTTACCATTGATGATAAAAAGCTTAAACGCGCGGGACTTGATTATTGGGATTTTCTCGATATTACCTATTATAATAATATTGATGAATTTTTCGCTAAAAATCCCGATGGCGAATTTGTTTACTTTACCACAAAGGCGCAACAAAACCACAGTGACAGAAAATACTCCGATAACTGTTACCTAATGTTCGGAAAAGAAACAAAGGGACTTCCCGAAGAACTTCTCATAAAAAATCCCGAACGATGCGCCAGAATACCTATGGCTACCGATATAAGAAGTCTTAATCTTTCAAACAGCGTTGCAATAGGCGTTTACGAGGTGCTTCGTCAATGGGGTTATCCCGAGCTTGAGGGAGCAGGGAATTTGCATAATTATAAATGGGAAGAGGTGCTTTAATGGGCGATAAAGTGATGAAGGGTGTAAAGCTCGGCAAATACCGCCATTTTAAAGGAAATTTATACGAAGTGCTTTTTGTGGGTTACGACAGTGAAACTACCGAGGAAGTGGTTATTTATAAAGCCCTTTACGGTGAAAATGAAATTTGGGTAAGACCTAAGAAAATGTTCCTTGAAAAGATAGTAAGAGATGGCAAAGAAATAGACAGATTTGAATATATAGGCTAACTGCACAGTTTTACATTTATATAGTGCTTTTAAATTTGTTATATTTTTGACAAAATAAATATTGAAAAAAACTATAAAAAGTGGTAGAATAATTTTGTATGAAAAAACATCCCGAAAGGAAGTAATGAAATGAACGCATTAAACAAAAAAACAGTAGATGACATTAATGTAAAAGGCAAAAAGGTACTCGTTCGTTGCGACTTTAACGTTCCGCTTAAAAACGGCGTTATCACCGACGAAAACCGTATCAATGCCGCACTCCCTACCATTCAGAAGTTAATTAACGACGGCGGTAAGGTTATCCTTTGTTCTCACCTTGGCAAACCGAAGGGCGAACCCAAGCCTGAACTTAGCCTTGCTCCCGTAGCAGAAGCTCTTTCCAAGAAGCTTGGTAAAGAGGTTGTTTTCGCTGCTGACGACTGTGTTGTTGGCGAAAATGCAAAGGCTGCAGTTGAAGCTATGAAGGACGGCGACGTTGTTCTTCTCCAGAACACCCGCTATAGAGCAGAAGAAACCAAGAACGGCGAAGCATTCTCCAAAGAACTCGGCAGTCTTGCTGAAATTTTCGTAAACGATGCTTTCGGTACCGCTCACCGCGCACACTGCTCCACCGTTGGCGTTGTTGATTACGTTAAGGAAGCCGTTGCAGGTTACCTTATAGGTAAAGAACTTAAATATTTGGGCGCAGCTGTTGAAAATCCCGTTCGTCCCTTCGTTTGTATTTTAGGCGGCGCAAAGGTTGACAGTAAGCTTCCCGTTATCGAAAATCTTCTTACCAAGGCTGATACTCTTATCATCGGCGGCGGTATGTCCTACACCTTCCTTGCTGCTAAGGGCTTTGGCGTAGGTACTTCTCTTATTGATGAAACCAAAATTGATTACTGCCGTGATATGATGGCTAAGGCTGAAGAAAAGGGTGTTAAGATTCTTCTCCCCATCGACTGCACAGTAACTAAGGACTTCCCCGATCCTATCGATGCTCCCGTTGAAATAACCGTTGTTGATGCAGACAAGATTCCTGCTGATATGATGAGCCTTGATATCGGACCCAAGACCGCTGAGCTTTATGCAGAAGAAGTTAAGAATGCTAAGACTGTTGTTTGGAACGGACCTATGGGCGTATTTGAAAATCCCATTCTCGCAAAGGGTACCTTCGCAGTTGCTCAGGCTCTTGCTGATACCGATGCAGTTACCGTTATCGGCGGTGGCGACTCCGCAGCAGCAGCCAACAACTTAGGCTTCGGCGATAAGATGACCCACATCTCTACCGGCGGCGGCGCTTCTCTTGAATTCCTCGAGGGTAAAGAACTTCCCGGTATCGCAGCAATGAACGATAAATAATAAATGATAAACGGGGCGGAGCTATCCGCCCTGCATTTTGCATAAAAAGGAGTAATAATTATGAATAAAGCTAAAAGAACTGCAGTTATCGCAGGTAACTGGAAAATGAACAAAACCCCCGCAGAAACTACTGCTCTTATCAATGAAATGAAGCCCCTCGTAGCAGGTGCTGACTGCAAGGTTGTACTTTGCGTTCCCGCAATTGACATTCCTGCCGCAGTTGAAGCTGCAAAGGGCAGCAATATCGAGATCGGCGCAGAAAACGTTCACTTTAAAGACAGTGGCGCTTATACCGGTGAAATTGCCGCTAATATGCTTGTTGAAGCAGGCGTTAAGTACGTTGTAATCGGTCACAGCGAAAGAAGACAGTATTTCGGTGAAACCGACCAGACCGTTAACCTTCGTACCCTTGCCGCTGTTAAAGCAGGTCTTACCGCTATCGTTTGCGTAGGTGAAACCCTTGAACAGAGAGAACTC
This sequence comes from Oscillospiraceae bacterium, assembly GCA_015065605.1. GTDB lineage: Bacteria > Bacillota > Clostridia > Oscillospirales > Acutalibacteraceae > SIG607. Next base: position 24,136 of record SVPZ01000009.1, read on the forward strand.
GGCTACACCGAAACCCTTCTTAAGTTCCAGACCAAAATGGCTCTTACCAACGTAAGCGCAGAAGACCTTAAGAATATCATCATTGCTTACGAACCCGTATGGGCTATCGGTACAGGTGTTACCGCTACCGCTGAGCAGGCTGACGAAGGCAATGGCTTTGTAAGAGAGGCTATTGCTGAGGTTTACGGCAAAGACGTAGCTGAAACCGTAACCGTACAGTACGGCGGTTCTATGAACGCTAAGAATGCTGACGAATTGGTTGCTAAGGTAAACGTTGACGGCGGTCTTATCGGCGGCGCTTCCCTTAAGGCAGAAGATTTCTCTGTAATCGTAAAGGCAGCAAGCAAGTAATTAAAATTTTTCAAGAGGTATAAAAATGAAAAAACCTGTTGTTTTATGTATAATGGACGGCTTCGGTATCAGCGAGAAAAAAGAAGGCAACGCTATTGAAGCTGCCGCTACCCCTAATCTTTCAAAGCTTTTCAGCGAAAACCCCTTTACCACTATCGGTGCTTCGGGTCTTGATGTTGGTCTTCCCGACGGACAGATGGGTAACAGTGAGGTTGGTCATACCAATATCGGCGCAGGCAGAGTTGTTTATCAGATGCTTGTTAAGATTTCAAAATCTATTAAAGACGGTAAGTTTTTCGACATTGAAGTTATGAAAAATGCTATGGAAAACTGTGTTAAAAACGGCACCGCTCTCCATATGATAGGTCTTCTTTCCGACGGCGGTGTGCATAGCCATATCGAGCATCTTTTCGGAATTTTGGAAATGGCTAAAAAGTACGGTCTTAAGAAGGTTTACGTTCACGCTCTTTTGGACGGCAGAGACGTTTCCACTACTTCGGGTGCAGGCTTTATCAGAGATTTAGAAGAAAAAATGAAAGAACTCGGCGTTGGTAAAATTGCTTCCGTAATGGGCAGATACTACGCTATGGACAGAGATTTTGCGTGGGATAGAGTTGAAAAGGCTTATGCCGCTATGGTTTACGGCGAGGGTGTAGAGGCACTTGATGCCGCAAAGGCTGTTGAAGATTCCTATGCAAACGGCGTAACCGACGAATTCGTGCTTCCTACCGTTATAAATAAGGACGGTATGATTAATGCCGGCGACAGCGTTATTTCCTTTAACTTCCGTCCCGACAGAGCAAGACAGTTTACACGCGCTTTCGTTGACCCCGATTTCGACGGCTTCGAGAGAAAGAAAGGCTATATGCCTTTAACCTACGTATGTATGACTCAGTACGACGAAACTATGCCTAACGTAACCGTTGCATTCCCTCCCGAAGAATTAAAGATGACCTTCGGTGAGTATCTTGCAAGTAAAAATATGACACAGCTTCGTATTGCCGAAACTCAGAAATACGCTCACGTTACCTTCTTCTTTAACGGCGGTGAAGAAAAGACCTTCGAGGGCGAAGACAGAATTCTTATTCAGTCGCCCGACGTTCCTACCTTTGATTTACAGCCTGAAATGAGCGCTTATCCCGTTTGCGATGCAGTATGTGAGCAGATTTTAAGCGGCAAGTACGACGCAGTTATCTTAAACTTTGCCAACTGCGATATGGTAGGTCATACAGGTGTGTTTGATGCCGCAGTTAAGGCTGTTGAAGCGGTTGATACCTGTGTTGGCAGAGTTGTTGAGGCAACAAACAAAATGGGCGGCGTAACCTTTATTACTGCCGACCACGGCAATGCTGACTGTATGATAGGCGAGGACGGAAATCCCTTTACTCCTCACACTACCAACCCTGTTCCTTTCTGTGTTGTAGGCTATGACTGTGAACTTAAAGAGGGCGGCAAGCTTGCCGATATTATCCCTTCAATGCTCACCGTTTTAGGTCTTCCCAAGCCTTCGGAAATGGATGGCGAATCTCTTATTAAATAATTGATTTAAAACAATAATAAATGCATCTTAAAGAAGTTCTTTAAGATGCATTTTTCTTTTTATTATTCAGATGTTGTCTGTTCACCCGATGACGTAGTGTTGTTGTCGGTTTCATTGCCTGTTTCGTTAGAGCGAACTGAACTGTAATAAATTATGATTTTATCGTCAGGACTTAAACTGTCGCCTGCCTGTGGGTCGGATTTAACTACGTAATGATAGCCTACAGTATGGTCTTCGATTTCATAAAACGTAATGTTTTTGTAGTTAAAGCCTGCTTTAAACAGGGTGATAAGCGCTTCCTCATAACTTTGACCGCTAAGGTCGGGCATTATAAGTACATCGGGGCCAAGACTTAAGGTTACGTAAATGGTGGTGTCGCGCTTTACTTCACTGCCAGCCTTATAATCCTGATCAACGACTATTCCTGCTTCCTTGTTGGAATATTTTTTGCCAAGAACCTCAAATTTGAATTCGGGGTAGTTAGCCAAAAGGTCGTCAAAGGTTAATTCGCCCGAAGAAAAATCGGGAACGGTTATAAGAAGCTCGTCACTCTGTGAAGGTGTAGAACTGCTTTCTTCACTTGAGGAACTGATTGTTGAACTGTCAATATCACTGCTGTTTGCCGAACTGCCTCTGGAAGGCAAGAAATCCACGAAGAACCATACCACTAACGCTATGAATATTATTGCGGCGGCGGTTATTACTGCCGCTAATATTGCGGCTTTTTTTGCGGAATTATCCTTTTTCTTTGAAGAAACCTGAACGGGAAGAGCGGTTTTAACGCTTTTCTCTTTTTCGGTTTTCGGGGTAATTGCCGCAAAGCTTGTGGTCATATCAATAGCGGGAGAAATATCAATTTTCAGTTCTTCCATATTTGCCGTACGGTTTTCTTTGGTAATCTGCAAGGCGTTTGCAAGTGTGGTAAGAACGGGAGCGGGTAGGGTTTCAGCAACCTTTGCGGGTACGTTCATTTTATCGTCGGTAACCCTTTCGTTTGCTTCGGGCAATGCGGAACCGATAAGTACGCGGAAAAGGGTGGCGGCAAAGCCGTAAACGTCGGTAGCCTCGTTAACCTGACCGTCGAAAAGTCCGTACTGTTCTGCGGCGGCATAGCCGGGGAATAACTGCGCGTTTATGGGGCTTCCCGCTTTTCTGAGCTTTGATATGGCAAAACCGCTGAGTCTTAACTTGCCGTCTCTGCCTACTATAACCGTTTCGGGAGAAATACCGCCGTGAATTATTCCTGCTTTATGAAGGGCGGAAATAGCCGAAACAAGAGGCATAAACAAAGCCTTGGACTGTTCCCAGGAAAGAGTTCCGCCGTTTCTGAGTAAAAATTCTCTGAGGGTAATTCCCTGAGTTGCTTTTGATATTACGTATGCGGTATTGTTACATTCAATAACGTCGCAAACCTGAGGCGCTGCGGCAATCTTTAATTCCTTTAACTTTTTGGCAAGTTCAACGAAATCAAGGAGCGCGGCGTTATAATTAAATTCATTGCCTTGAGTAACGATGCATTTAAGATGCTCGTCACGTTTGGCAAGAGGGGTGGGGAAAAATTCGCGGATGTTTATTATAGCGTTATTTTCACTGTCCCAACCGATGTAGGTAATTCCTTCGCCATTTATTTCAAGTGCTTTACCAACTATGTATTTGCCTTGTATGCGGGCTTTAATAGGTAGAGTGCCAAAGGGATTAAGAGCAGAAGCGTTATGTGAGCAGATAGGACAAATTTCCTCTCCGCCGTTATCGTTCATACATCCCATACAAAGTCTGTCGAAAGTCAGCATATAATGGTTCCTTTCTTAAAGAGTTTTAGTATTTGCTTATTATATCATAAATTGAAGTTTTATTCAAGTGGGGTTAAATTTTTGAAGACACAGGAGTGCTTGGGCGTAATCATTCTGTCTTCGTGAAGTGAACCGAAATACCAATGCTTAAAGGAACAAAGACGGCTGATTTTATCAAAATAACCGTTTATTTTTGTAATAAGCTCGGTTTCGCCTCTGCGAAGCTGCATTGCGCTTTTAACGGGGGAGGGCGGTTCGTGGGTGAGAATATAATCGACGCATCTGTCGTTTTCATCAAGAATTTTAGCGCCCTGCGCCATTTCCTCAGGCGTAGCAAGTTCCTCGCGCCACCACTTTCCGCTTACGACGCGCATATCCTTATCTACACTTTCGCCGCCGCCGAAGGTAAAGATTTTTTTGCCTTCAACCGTATATATCTGTCCGCGGCAAAGATGAATGAGATTTCGGTCTATTCGGTGAATAAGTCCGCCCTTCCAGACGGTTTTTCTGCCACGGTTTATAATATCGAAGTTATCGTGGGTGCCGTCAAGAAAAGCAACGGTATATTTTCTGCTTCCAAGATACTTTATAACGTCTTTTTCGTCCTTGTCACCGTTCCATAAAAAACCGAAGTCGCCGCAGACGATAACGGTATCACCTGCTTTTAACTTTGTCCATTGTCTGTCAAAAAGACGGTCAATATCTCCGTGCATATCGCCCGTTACGTAAACCAAAATCAATCACCTCTTTTTTATTTAAAAATACTTTTATTTCCAATATGTTTGTAGTATAATAATTATATGTAAATACATTATACTACATTTCGGGAGAATTTGCTATGAAAAAACTAATTTTTTCTGTAGTTTTAATAATTTCTTTGCTTTTTTCGTCAATTTTACCGGTAAACGCCTTTGAAATCACCTCATTTGAGGTGCCGGGGGAAGCAGCTGCGCTTGTAAGTCTTGATACAGGAGAGGTGCTTTACGGAAAAAATATGGACAAAAAGGTATATCCTGCTTCAATGGTGCAGATTATGGCGGCTGTCGTAATACTCGAAAACGTGCCCGACCTTGAAAATTTTAAGGTTACGATGACCGAGAGCGCCTACAATAATATTTTAGGCACAGGCTCTGCAATTCTTCATTTAAAAATCGGTGAAGAATTAAACGGTAAGGATGCTCTTGCCGCAATGCTTGTTTCCTCTGCAGGCGACGTAATTTATGCCTATTGCGAGGCGGTGGCGGGCAGTATTGACGGTTTTGTTAAAATGATGAATGATAAAGCAAACGCTATGGGGCTTAGCGGCACCCATTTTACAAACCCCATAGGTCTTCACGATAAGAATAACTATACTACCGTAAACGATATTATTACCCTTACAAAATATGCAATTGAAACCTATCCCGTATTCAGCGAAATAACGAGCAAATCCCGTTATAAAATGGCGGCTACTAATATGAGGGATGAAAGGACCATAGTTACCACTAATTTCCTTGTGGATACCAGCACCAACTACTATTATACCTATTGCACGGGCACCAAAACGGGTTATACCGACGAGGCGGGAAGATGTGTTACCGCTACCGCTTCTTATAACGGTTATAAATATCTTGCCGTGCTTATGGGCTGTCCTTCGGGCGCTACAAGAGTAGAATTTACCGCCGCCCGTCAGATGTTCCGTTGGGCTTTTAATAATTTTGAGTATAAAGCCATACTTGATACCGCTTCTCCCGTAGCAGAAATGCCCCTTCGTCTTTCAATGCAAAAAGATTACGTGGCGCTTTATCCCGAAAAACAGCTTACATCAATTTTACCTAAGGAAGCGGATAATTCTACCATCATAATAAATCCCACCCTTAAAAAGAAAAGCGTTGACGCTCCCGTTAAAAAGGGCGACGTGTTGGGAACTGCCGAAATTCTGTATGCCGAACAGGTTATAGGAAATGTAAATCTTGTTGCAGGAGAAGACGTTTCCGCTAACGGACTGTTAAAGTTCTTTGATATAATAAGAAAAATATTTACTTCTCTTGTTTTTAAGATTATTTTAATCCTTATAGTTCTTTGCGTGGCTATATTCTCTTCTTACGTCGTTTATATTAATACTAAGGATAAAAAACGCAAAAGAAGGGTAAAATATATTCCGTATGACGAAGAAAAAGAACTTTTGAAAAAGGAAAAAATCCGCAAAAAAAGAGAAAAAGCAGGTAGGCCTGAATATAAAGGAGATATAGACGATGAATAAATTTTTGAAAGGTTTTATAAAAACTCTCGTAATATTAGCCGTAGTATTTTTAGAATATTGGTTTTTGCTCCCTCCCATAAATCTTCGCAGTACAGCCTTTTATTTCTTTATAGCAGTCGTTACCGTTACCGCTTTTGTGATAGGCAGAATAGGTAATCTGTTTTCTGCAGCAAAGACCGTTAAAGAGGTAAACGTTAATAACGTTAAAACGTTAAGCATAGGCAACTTTAAAGGTCTTAAATTATCCACTAAAACAACTGTTATAATCTGTCTTTTGTTGGCAGTTTTGGTTTTGGTGGGTAATATAATAGGTGCAAAAATTTTCAACGCTTCGAAATATAACACTCTTATTACCTTTAACGACGGCGATTTCGTAAAGGAAGTAAGCGAGATAGGTATGGACCAGATTCCCGTGGTTGACCGCGATACCGCTTCGCGTTTGGGTCAGAGAAAACTGGGTGAAATGTCCGACCTTGTTTCACAGTTCGAAATCGAAGAAATTTACACTCAGATAAATTATAAGGGAAGACCCGTCAGAGTAACGCCTCTTCGCTACGGCGATGTAATAAAATGGCTTAATAACAGAAAGCAGGGTATTCCCGCCTATATCACCGTTGATATGGCTTCTCAGGACACGGCGCTTATCAGACTGGATAACGGTATAAAATATTCAAAAAGCGAATATTTTATGAGAAACGTTGAAAGAAAATTGCGTTTTGACTATCCCACAAAAATATTCGACGATATTTCCTTCGAGATTGACGATAACGGAACTCCGTATTGGGTGGCTTCAACCGTAGAGTTCAGAATAGGTCTTTTCAGCGGTAGAGACATCGGCGGTGCAGTGCTTATGAACGCCGTGACGGGAGAAAGTAAGTATTATACATTAAGCGAAATTCCCTCTTGGGTGGATCAGGTGTTCAGTTCAGCTATGGTTTTAAATCAACTTGATTATAACGGAAAATACCGTTCGGGTTGGCTTAATTCCATTATAGGTCAAAAGGGCGTTATAGCCACCACCGACGGTTATAACTATCTTGCGATTAACGACGACGTATGGCTTTATACAGGTATTACCTCGGTTACAAGCGACGAATCAAACATCGGCTTCGTGCTTACTAATCTTCGTACCAAGGAAACGAAATACTACCCACTGCCCGGCGCTGAAGAATATTCTGCTATGAGCTCTGCGCAGGGTCAGGTACAGCATCTCGGTTATAAGGCAACCTTCCCGATATTGCTTAACGTTGCAGAGCGTCCAAGTTATTTTATGTCACTAAAAGATTCGGCGGGACTTGTTAAAATGTACGCCTTCGTTGACGTACAGCAGTATCAGATAGTAGGTACGGGAAATACCGTTGAGGAAAGCCGTATAGATTATCTTAACAAGCTTAAAAAGAACGACGTTACTTTAAGCGAAGAAAAAAATGAAAATATAAGCGGAACGGTTCTTGAGATAGGAAGCGCCGTTATGGATGGAAATACCTGCTATTTTGTAACCCTTGAAGGAAACGATAAGGTGTTTATCCTTCCCGTAACACTTTCAGACCGACTTCCGTTCTTGAAAACAGGCGACGTCATTACCGTTCATTTTAATCAGAGCGAAGTAACAAAGGTAGAATTTAACTAAAAAATCACCTAATATAAGTGGTATAAAGGTATATACTACTTTAGGGTGAAGAAAATGGTCAATATTATAGCGGCGACTGAAGTATTGCTGATTTCTTTACTTCTTCGCCGCTTTTTTAATTTAAAAGAAAAACAAAGAGGAAAAATTACCGATTTTTTGTGCCTTTGCTTACTGCTCTTTAATTTAACTAAATATATATCCCAAAGCGTTATGCTCGGAAAACCCAGTATCCCCGTGGAATTTTCGGCGGTAGCATATTTTTTGGTACCTGCGATAATTATACTGAGAATCTCTTTTTTAAGGGTGTGGGCGGTATATTCCTCGCTTCTTGCAGGAAGCGGATATTTTTTCGTTTTTTCTCTTTTCGGAAGTAAAATATACGAAAATTATTCGGTTGATAAAATCGCATCTGCCCTTATTTGTCACGGTATTTTGCTTTTTATTGGACTAAGTCAACTTTCTTTTAAGAAATTTTCGGTTTATTCGGGGTGGATACTTTCTCTTGGACTTTGCTTTTGCGTTTTTCACGCCCTTAATATGAGTAGCGTTGCCGTTAATCTTCGAGGAGTATTTATGTACGAACTTATTTTCGGTTTTGCAGCCGTTGATTTATTTGGAAAAATGATACTTCCTATTTATTACTTTTTGGTTTTTGCAGTATTCTCCTTTTCTTTTTTCGTTTTTTATAAACTTAATTCTCGTTTTGCAAAAAAATAATCCGTGATACTTAACGTACCACGGATTTTATTTTTATATTATACCTTTGTATAGCCTAATGCTTCACGTACTGAGAAGACCAAAATAAGAACTATGCAAATAGGAGCAATATAGCGGATAACTATTGTGAAAAGACGCTTTCCGCTGAACTTGCCCGAAAGCTCCGCCTCTTCGATTAAAGCTTTTGGCTTGATAACGTAACCTACGAATATACAGGTCAAAAGAGCAACTATAGGCATAAGCACGCTGTTGCTTATAAAGTCGAAGAAATCAAGGAAGCTAAAGCCTAAAAGTTTTACGCTGTCCCATACGCCCGTTACACCGTTGCCGAGAGCAGAGGGAATACCTAATACAATACAAAGCAAGAATACTAAAAGACAAGCAAGCTTGCGGTTTAACTTTGTTCTGTCGCAAACAAAGGATACTACCGTTTCCATAAGAGAAATGGAAGAAGTAAGGGCGGCAAACAGTACCATTATAAAGAAGAGAAGTCCGATAATGGCGCCGCCGGGCATTTTGTCAAACACCTTGGGGAGAGTCATAAACATAAGACCTGCGCCCTTATTGATGTTTTCTGCGCCCGAGAAAGCAAATACGGCGGGAACTACCATAAGACCTGCAAGAAAAGCTATACCGGTATCAAAGATTTCAACCTGATGCACAGCAGAGGAAACGCTAACGTCCTTCTTCATATAAGAACCGTAGGTAATCATAATACCCATGGCAAGACTCATTGAATAGAAGAGCTGTCCCATAGCGCCAAGCACCGTGGTAGCTGAAAACTGACTGAAATCGGGAACGAGGTAGTATTTAACACCCTCAATAGCGCCGGGCATACAAATAGTATATATAGCGATAAATATAATAAGTATAACAAGGGCAGGCATAAGGATTTTGCTAACCTTTTCAATACCCTTTTCAACACCCAAAAGAACAACGACTGCAGTTAAAGCAAGGAACAAGAGGAACCAACCGATAGGCTGTGTGATTTGTCCCATATAGTTTGAAAAGTAGTTGCTGTCTGCCGCCGCTTTTGCACCGCCCGTTGAATAAGCAACAAGATATTTAATAATCCAACCGCCGATAACCGAGTAATAGGGAAGAATTATAACGGGAACAAGAGCCGCAAGCCAACCCACAAAGGACCATTTTTTGTTTAAGGTGCTAAAGGCTTCAATAGCGCTTTTGCCTGTTTTTCTGCCGATAAGAATTTCGGCGCAGGAAAGGGCAAAACCAAAGGTAATAACCAATACAAAATAAACAAGCAGAAAAATACCGCCGCCGTATTTAGCAGTAAGATATGGAAAACGCCATATATTGCCAAGACCTACCGCGCTTCCTGCGGTGGCAAGAACAAATCCGAGTTTTCCCGAAAAGCTACTGCGTTTTTCACTCATAATAACTCAAACCTTTCGAAAAAATTATATAGTAGTATTATGCCATATTTTGCCTTAAAAAGCAAGTAAAACTTCAACCTTAAACTGTTCTGGGATGATTCTGTGTCCAAAAAAAGCAACAGTAAAAATATTTAACATAACTTTCACCTAAATTACTGATTATAGTTTGATATTTATATTATATTATACCGCTAATATCGGTAACTATCAAGTGTAATCGGTAGTTTTATCGTGAATATTACCGCTTAAATTATTATACAATAACAAAGGTGAGGTGTTTACAATGGATTTACAGTTTATAAGAGACAGAATTTCGGTTTTAAGAATAAAAAAGAATGTATCTGAATATAGAATGAGTACAGATTTAGGACATAGCAAAAGTTATATTCAAAGTATTTCATCGGGCAGGTCTGTTCCGTCTTTAGGTGAATTTCTTTATATATGTGAATATCTCGGAGTGACACCGAAAGAATTTTTTGACGAAGATATAAAAGAGCCGCAACTTGTCAGTAAATTATATGAATTAACTAAGAATATGTCAGAAAAAGATTTAGAAGTGCTTATTAGTACTGCTAAACGACTTAATGACAGATAAAACTAATTTCTTATATATTTTTATCAAAATTTGTGGCATAATTCCCTAGAACCTAGATCCTAAAAAATCGCACTTCTTTCGGGAGTTGTTCTTAGGGACAAATAGGTTTTTCAGATAAATTTGTACGCTTTCTTGTTTTGAAAACTTGTAAGACACAAAGTATTACTGCGTTTTCGCAACTTCAAAATCGAAACAAATTTATTCTTACAAAACTGCTTGCACCTAAAAAAGATAAATTTTTAGTGGAATAAAAGGCGAAAAGCCGTGGTAATGCTGACGCATACCACGGCTTTTTAACACATTAGAACGCAAAAATTTGCTTTTTTAGGCATTTTATCCCTAAGAACAACTCCCGTTATAGGTCGACTGTGCTTTTTATAGAAATTTTAAATTAGAAAACCTTTAATGCGATAAGAACCTGAAGCACTACGAAAGCAACGTAGATGCAAAGTAATGCAATACCTTGCCAACGGCGAAGCTTACCTTTAAATATGGCGGGAAGGGTCATTAACGCCATTACGATTACCATAATAGGAATTTCAATAAGCTGAGAGGTGTTGTAGCCGAAAAGTTTGCTTCCTTCGGGAATGACGAAAGGAGAAATGGTTACTGCGGCACCTGAAACAAGCACCAGATTAAATATGTTAGCGCCGATGATGTTACCGAGAGAAAGTGCGCCGTGTCCCTTTAAGAGCGCGGTAACGGCAGTTACAAGCTCGGGAAGAGAGGTGCAAAGAGCAACTATGGTAACGCCTACAACTTCCGCGGGAATACCTGCCATGGTGGCAAGAGAAACGGAAGAGCCTTCAAGCATATCTGCGCCGACAGCAATAAGTCCTGCGCTTATAACGAGAAGGATAATATCTTTAAGCAGAGAGCCTTTTTTTGTTGCTTCTTCAATATCGTCGGGATGTTCTTCAGAAGGATTTTTAAAGCCTTTTAAAACGGTCATGGTCATATAAATGCCGAATACAACGAGCATTATGATACCGAGCCATCTGTCAAAGCGACCGAAAAGATATGCGGCAACTATATAAATAGCGGCGGATAAAAAGAAGAAAATAACCGGTGTTACTATGGCTTTTTTATTGACGGGGGCAGGGCGTATAGCTATGGTTAAAGCCGCGATTAACGACGTGTTACAAATAATTGAACCAATAGCGTTACCGTAGGCAATAGCGCCGTTGTTGTTTATTGCCGCCGTAACAGATACCATAACCTCGGGAAGAGTGGTACCGATAGATACTACCGTTGCACCGATGATGATTTCGGGAACGCGGAAGCGTTTTGCAATTCCTACAGCACTGTCAACGAACCAGTCGCCGCCTTTAATAAGCAAGATAACGCCTACTGCAAACAGTATCAAAGCGCCTACGAGGTAATCGGTTAAACCGCCGTACCAAGTTAAAAATTTTTCGAGCATAAAACAAACTCCTAACTTAAAAAATATCATTAACATTTTATTATAAAGAAAAGAAAATGTCAACTTAAAAACCCCGTTTTTTAAGTACAAAAACGGGGTTTTTGGTAATTTTTTCAGGTTATTTCATAAAACGGTGGGTGCCGTTTATAACCTGATTGCCTTCGTTTAATAGTGCGTTGTAGTATTTTGCACGGGCAATTTCTGCTTTTTCGGGATAGGAAATAAAGAAAGGAGTAGCGCTGAAATAGCCTGAATCAACTCTTATTTTTTCATTTTCCCATAAATCTATAAAGCCTTTAAGGTATGCATAAGACTTTGCAGTTTCGCCGATTTTAAGCATAGATAAAGCTTGATAACAGGGGAGTGAGGGCAGATGCATATTTGAGAAGAAGTCAACGTCAAGACCTATAATATACTCGAAAATAGCCTTTGCTTCCTCTTCTTTTCCTAAATGGATAAGACAAAGCGCTTCGTTATATTTCGAAGGAATAATGGGGCCTACCTGCCAGAGTCCTGCGCCGAGGTTATCGGGAATTATCTGAGCGGTACGGAATTCTTCGATAGCCTTTTGATATTCGCCTGCTTCAAAGTAACGGTTACCGATACCGTAGTGGGCGGCTATGTGCTGTTTTGCTACTATGGTTTCTCCGCCTTCACAGGGGATAAAGTCGTGGTTATTGATAAGATAGAGAGCCTGTTCGAAATCGCCTGCTCTGTTTGCGGCAATAGCCCATTCGGTAACAATGTCATCTCTGGCGGTCTTAAGGTCGGGAACCAATGCAGAAATAATTTCCATAGATTCTTTGCCGTCGGTTGCGGTAAGATTTAAGAGGTAAGCAAGTTCGAATACCAACTGTTCACAGTCGGGATTCTCTTTAACAGCCTTTTTGAGAAGTTCTATGGCGGCGGCTGTGTCACCCTTTCTCCATACGCTTACGGCTTTAGCACGGGTTGCCTGCCAACCGGTGCAATTTTCCCAAAGCTGTGCGGCTTTTTCGTAACGCTTCTGAGCAAAGTGAAGACATCCGAGCATATATCTGAAATCGTTTTCGTTTTCGTATTTTTCGAGAGCGGCAATTTCATCGAAACGGAAGGGGAAGGTGCGGTGAGCAAAGTTTGCGGTTTCGGGCTTTTCGATAAGCGCGGCAAGGGATGGAGCAACGTCCTTTGTATATTCGGGTACCTTGTTTAAAAGTTCCATAGCGTCCTCATTAAAGCCGCCTGCGGTAAGATCGAAGGCAACGTCTAAAAGGGTCTGACTCATAGAAGAATTAAGGGCGCCGAAGAATTCCTTTTCGCTTATTTTTGAAAGCTTCATAGCAACGAATCTTGCAAGGTGGTTAAGCGGGTCGCGTTTTAACAGTTTTTCGATACGCTCGTTTGCTTTTTCGATATTGCCAAGTTTAATTTCGCAAAGGGCGGCAATAGGTGCGGCAAGGGGGTTTCTGTCGCCCTTGTCAAGCGCCATATCTGCACAGAACAGGGCTTCTTCAAAATTGCCGAGTTTAGCGGCAAGAAGAGAAGCTCTTGTCATAGCGCAGGAAATACTGTCCTGATTCCAAGCGGATTTTCTTAAATGGTTGTAGGCTTCCTCAGTTTGACCGAGCATAGATTTTGCATAGCCGAGCAGATAAAGGATTTTACCGCTTTCCATTTCGGTATTATACTTTGTGTGAGCTTCCATAGCCTTGGTCAGATATACTATTGCTTGGCTGAAATCGTTTCTTATACAAGCGGTTTCGCCTAAAGCAACTAAAGAAGGAATATGGTTTTCGTCAAGCTCTAAAGCCTTTTTGAAGTAAACGTCGGGATTTGCGATAGGATCGCGGAACTGAAGATAGTGAAGACCTGCAAGATAAAGTCCCTGAGCTGTGTTGAGTTCGTTGGGCATTTCAACCTCGGGGAAAAGTTCAGGCAAGGGCTTTTTATCGTGAGGAGCGTAGTCGTAGGTAAGTACGCCTTCAACCTCTACCTTATAACAGTCAGCCTTAAAGTTGCCGTTAATGGTTAAAACCTTACCTGCAACAAGGTCAGCCTTTGTATCAAGCATAACCTTTTCGCCGTTTGTAACGGTAATGCGGCAGTCTTTTTTGTCCGTTGTGGGCTGAATTTTAAGTACGCCGTCTTCAACCTTGATAGCAGCCTTAAGGTTAGCGTATGAAGGAACGCCTAAATCGGCAAGAGGATACCAGAACTGCGAGAACTGTTTAACCTCGTAAGGCTCAAGCCAGGAAAAGTCAGGCTGATTATCTGAATAAGAACCTGCCATAAGCTCGGCATAAGCGCCGTCGGTGTCGGTAAGGGCGCGTTCCCAGGACTGAGAAAGCTGATTATAACCCCAGGTAAACATCTTTTTGCCTACTGCTGTGTGGTGGTCGCCTATATGTACTACACCACAACCTATTCCGTTATCAAAACCACCGAAATAATCGTGCTTTGATGCGGCGGAGAAATATGAGGTAGCAGGTTTTGTATTAAAGTGTTTGCTTATATCAACGCCGCCCTTTTCAAATACAAAGCCGTTAAAGCTTCCGTTTGCAATGGGGTAGCTTGTAGCGCTTCTTCTGTAGTGGAAACGAACGAAGTCAACGTCATCGGGGAAGAAAATTTCGTAGTCCTTGTTAACGGGAACTGCAGTGTTCTCCCACCAAAGAAAGCTTTTTCTTACTGCCGTACGGTTAGCAACAACCATTCTTGTTTCAAAATAAGATTTATCGGGTTCAACGCATATACCAACCATACCTTTCATACGGTCAATGGGATCGTGTTCGCTGAGCCATACGATAACGCCGCCTGTAGAAGTCTGCTCTATAGCATAATCAACGGGCATAAAGGTAGAGGGACGGTGATGGAAGGGCCAGTTGAATTCAACACCGCCGCTGATCCATGAACCGAGCGCACCGATAAGGGCAGGCTTTATTACGTGTTGCTTATAAAAGAAATCATAACCGGTGATTTTATCCTTTGCAGAGTAAATTCTACCGCCGATTTCGGGAAGAATAACAAGCTCAATATACTTGTTTTCTATTTTTATTGCGTTATATTCCTTGGCGTACTTTACCTTGCTTCTTGTTTTAATAACTACCTTGTTGGGATAGGGGTTACCGCTTGAACGCTGGTGAACACGGCTGTCCGCAAACATAGGAAGTTCTTCACAGGGTGATTCGTCATAGGTATCTATAACGATTTTTTCTTCTTTTACTATAACTTTTTCATCTTTCATAGCAAAATACTCCTTATATTTTTTCTTTAATACCATTGTAAATATGTAAAGCGTCTTTTTCAACACAATAAAAAAATCAAATTTTACTTTTCTTTTTGGGTGAAATATGATATTTTAAATATAAGAGGTGACGAAATGAAGGTTTACGTTTATATTGACCCCGAATATAACGGTTCTGTGTGGTGTTCTCATACCCTTAAGGGACTTAGCGGTGAGGCGGCTAAACGTCATTACGGTATATATTTTTTGGAAAGCGACGATGTTTTTAGCCTTGACCTTGATAAAATTTACGGCGAGGAAGAAAAGCGTGTGCTTATCGTTCTTACCACCCGCGTAATGACCGATACTAAGTTTTACGACCATTTTGCCAAAAATAAGGTTTCACTTCTTTTTGTTAATCACCAAAGTAACCTGCTTGCCGAAAATTATTCAAACGTGCTTGTGGATTACCGCGAGGGAATGCGTCAGGCACAGGAATATCTTGAAACTTTAAATAAAACCAAAACCGCTCTTTTCGCCATAAATCCTGCTTCGTCCACCGACCAAATAAAAAAGGAATATTTTTTATGGTCGGGCAAGTCGGAAACCGACATTATATATAATAACGGTTCTCTTTATGAATGTTTTGAAAACTTTAAAAAGGAAGATTACGATTCGGTTATATGCGCCAATGATATTGCGGCATATTTTCTTATGAATAATCTTTTAAAAAAGGGCGTAAAAATCCCCGAGGATTTATACGTTGTTTCTTTTGGTGATTCTCTGCTTTCTCAAAAAGGAAACGTAACCCTTACAACCGTCAGTGTTGACCATACGAAACTCGGACGCGAGGCTCTTCACGCCTACTCCTATTTGTATAGACGGGAAGAGGGGGTTCGCGTAAGTATTTACGTAACTCCAAAGCTTAACGTAAGAGGCAGTACGGCAAATGAAACTCCAATAAATAATGCGCCTAAAAACGAAAAGTTTACAACGGTTGTTGACCCGATGTATTCCGATTTATCGGCGCAAAAACTTTTAAAACTTGAGAAAATGCTTGCTTCCTGCGACGAAAACGATTTTAAGATACTAAACCTGATAAAGTCGGGTAAAACCTATAGTCAGATTGCAGACCTTCTGTTTATGTCTGAAAAAACCGTTTCATACAGAGTAACCTCATTAAGAAATATAATGGGCTTTTCAACAAAGGTAGAACTGGCCGAAATCCTTAAGGAATATATAGGATAGAATTTTAAAAATCTACGGTTGATATCAATAAAATCGGCGGTTTGTTATTGTACAAACTGCCGATTTTAATTTTTTTAAAAATAAATTCCAAAATTTGCTATTACGTTTCGTTATAGATTAATGAAGAAGGTAAAAAGACAGAGTACGGGTATCTTTCTTGACAGTACAAATGCATTTCGGTATAATAAATAAGGTGAAAAGGAACGCGAAACAACCGTCCCCTGTGTTTGTGATTGATACGGAGGCATGTGATGAAAAAATATATTATATTATTCATGTTTTTAATATTTACCATATTATCTGCTTGTGATAATGCCACAATGTCGAATCCCCAAAATAATGATTTATATATCCAAACTTATGATGTAATTTCTTTCAATCTGCAAGAATTTATAATAGAAAATAATATAGATTATAAATATTTTTGTAATGTTGGTAAAATAAACTCGCCTATAGATGCCGTCGAAAAAGCAAAGCAAATCTGGGACAAAGAGTTTGGGAAAATAGGGGGTACATATAATGACCCTACCGGCGGAAGAAAAATTGAAATTGCTTTTGATGAAAACAGTGATTGTTGGTTATTAACCGGCACATTGCCCGAAGATACATTTGGAACTGTACCTATTGCTTTAATTAAGTCAAATGGCGATGTTATGGCAATATATATGCCTGGATATTGAGATTAAATAACACAAAGAACCGTCCACTGTGTTTTCTCCAATAAAGTATGATGTAGAGCATACTGTAATTTGTAGGTTAGAATGACATTAAGAGGTTTATTATGGAGTATTTATCATTTGTATTACCTTTTTTAGCAATAGTTATAGTAAGGTATTTCCAATTTCGCTTGTTGAGTTTTTTGATTGGAAAACTAATAAATAGGCTTAAAAACTTAAGGGAAAAACACAAAGATAAAACACAAGGGGACGGTTCCCTGTGTTGAGCAACGAATAAATGGTTACCGCCCAAAGCCTTCCCCTTTTGTTCGGAGGGGAAGGTGGGTTGCGAAGCAACTCGGATGAGGTGTAGTGATGCAGATTTCCACCTCACCACCGTCTTCGACGGAGCCTTTGTTTCCCGGAACACAAGAACACAGAGAACCGTCCCCTGTGTTTATGTTTGTGGCTATTATTTAGGGTGAGAATATGAAAAGATCAAATAAAATACTTTTATCACTTGCTATTTCTTTGGAAGCACTTGTAACTATTTTTATAATTTTAGCCATTTCTTTCATATTTTTATCTGCAAAAAAATATGAACATCATTTTTATACACGACCTAGTGCTCAAAAAAACACTTCATGGGTTTCAAAAGATGGCGAAATTTCGTTAAGTATTAATGACTTAGGTAAAGGAACAATCTGTTTTAATAAAAATGGATCTGAGATAAGCTTATATTACTGTGATGTTCATGATTACAGCGCACATATATATGATGCTAAAGTGTTAGAAACAAAAGTTACATCTGAGGAAGATCTCTACGAAAAATGGAAGTATTTAAATGTTAAAAATGATGGATTTACTATAGTTGTAGAAAAAACCACTTTTTTTGAAACTGGGCAAGAAATAACATTCTATAAGACAGGGTAAGACAGGAACACAGGGGACGGTTCTTTTGTGTTAAGATTTGCGAAAACCAAAGGCTCCTTTGAAAAGGGAGCTGGCAAAACCGTAGGTTTTGACTGAGGGATTATTTCTATCACAAACAATCCTCCCACCAACTTATCGTTGGTCCCCCCTCCTTTACAAAGAGGGCTTAAAAACACAGGGGACGGTTCTATGTGTTGGTTTTGAGTAGGGGCGGATGCCCTTCATCCGCCCGAAAATATTTGGAGCTACTCTTGGCACAAAAACCGTAAAATACGAATATGATATATTCGGTAATGTATATAGCTTTAAAGACGGTTTTACGGGAAATACTACTACTTACAATTACGACCTGTTGGGTAGAATTACCCGAATAAATAAAGCGGGTAAAATAAGCCGTAACGTAACCTATGATGCTTTTGACAGAATAAACGGTTTGACCCTATCTTTAATGGGTAAAAATATAACCTCTGCCGTTTTATACGGCGATTTCGGTCAGGTTAATTCCTTTACAAATACCATAGGAAATAAAACCGATACCATAAGCTATACCTATGACGATTTCTATAGAATAAAAAGCAGAAATCTTAACGGTATGGTAGAGTCAACGGAATATACCTATCTTAAAGGTCAAAACGGACAGGATACAACCCTTGTCGAAAGTTTTGATAACAGTAAGGAAACTTATTCGTATGAATATGACCAATACGGAAACATAATTTCCGTATATAAAGAGGGAATACTCACAGAAGAATACGAATACGACGATTTAAATCAGCTCGTTTGGGCGAAAATCGGAGAAGACGAATACAATTATTATTACGTTGGAAATTCGTCAAACTTTGAATACGTAGTAAAGAACGGTAAATATATTATTTACGGTTATGACAGTTCTTGGCGTGACAGACTTATTTCCTATGACGGTAAGAGCATTAGTTACGACGAAATAGGCAATCCGCTTAAATGGCGTAATAATATGACTTTTAGCTGGGAATACGGCAGAAGACTGAAAACCGTTACAGCAGACGGTAATGATATCAGCTATACCTACGACGCTGACGGGCTTAGAACAAGTAAGACCGTTAATGGAGTAAAGACTGAATACTACTGGCTTGACGGAGTGCTTCAGGGACAGAAAACCGGCAGTGAATATATAATATTCCTGTACGACGAAAACGGCACAGCCTACGGTATGCTGATTAACCAAAACGGCGTTGAAAACTACTATTATTACCTTTTCAACCTGCAAGGCGATATCGTCGGCATAATGGACAGCAACGGTGCTACCGTAGCGGAATATACCTATGATGCTTGGGGACAACTGCTAACCGACCAGGATACGCTTGCTAACACAATCGGCGGAAAGAACCCACTCAGATACAGAGGATACTATTACGATTCTGAAACGGGATTCTACTACCTGAAATCCCGTTACTACGATCCATACGTGCAGAGATTTATTAATGCGGACGGGTATGTATCCACAGGAACAGGAATAGCTGGATTTAATATGTATGCGTATTGCGATAATAATCCGATTATACATATAGACCCAGATGGAGAGAATTGGTTTAAAAATTTGATAAAAAGGGGTAAACAATTATTAAATGATATATCAACTTGGTGTAATAATAATATTGCTTTCAATGCATCAGCAGGAATTGAAGAAAAAACAGATTTTCAATATTATTATTTCGCTACTTATGAAGCTGGTTATGGCTATTCAAAAGGGTTTGAAAATGACAAACCTGTAAGTTTATATGCTAACTACGAATGGCATACCGGTGGCTCTTTGGGAATTGACTGTGACTATGAAAATTTTAACTTTAATTTAGAGTTGGGGACTGACATTTCCATCGGCACACAACTAGGGAATATTTCTTATGATTTTGGAGCTAGTCAATATGGTAGAATATATATGCAACAAAGTATATATGTTAACGACGTTTATACTTACGAGCGTTTTTCCATAAATGCGGCGGAAATTGTAGGTACGGTATTAGTGGCATGTTATGCCCCACAATATTTGCCAAGTATAGGATATGTTATATATAGATGTTACAATTAAAAAATGTGAGGTATAGATATGTTTGATTTTATAATTAACGGTGTGAATATAGAAATTCATTGGGTTATATCGATTTTATTTATTATTTTAACATATTTCATTGTATCAGCGTTTACTTTTATTAGAGTGAAAAAGACATTAAAATCTTTTCAAACGGGTGCAAAGGATAAAGCCTTTATTAATAAATGTAATATGATAAAACGTCAGTTTTATTCACGTAAAGACAAAAAGATATATAATATGTTTTGCATTGTTGTTGCAGCGGCATCGCTGTCAAACAAAGATTACAAAACATTTATTAAAAATGTTAATGAGTTAAAAAATATAGGAAGTGATACACGTATCAGATTATATACATTGTTTCTTGCATACATTATAGATAGAGATTACAAAGACTTATGGAATGAATTGAGTACACTGTCTCAAGAGAATTCCTTAAATGAAGTTAATGCAATAAAACTGTATAAAAAATATAGCATAACATCCCCTTTGGCTTTAGAAAAATTGAAAGACAAAAACGTTGTATTATTTAACGAGCAGATTAAAGAAATTATAGAAGAATTTATTAACACTTTATGACAAGAAAGAACACAGGGGACGGTTAGCGTGAAACCAATAATACCAGATAACTCTTCTGTGTCTTAATGTGTATTTGTAGGGGAGGATGCCCATCATCCGCCCGTTACCGACGGATTTTCGGGAGATATAACCTATTATAATTACGACCTATTAGGGCGAATTACACGAATAAATAAATCGGGAAAAGTAAGCCGAAGCGTAACGTATGATGCCTTTGACCGTATAAACGGTTTGACCCTATCTTTAATGGGTAAAAATATAAATTCTGTTGTTTCTTATGGCGATTTCGGTCAGATTAATTCCTTTACAAATACCATAGGAAATAAAACCGATACAATAAGCTATACCTATGACGATTTCTATAGAATAAAAAGCAGAAATCTTAATGGTATGGAAGACTCTACGGAATATACCTATCTTAAAGGTCAAAACGGACAGGATACAACCCTTGTTGAAAGTTTTAATAACAGTAAGGAAACTTATTCGTATGAATATGACCAATACGGAAACATAATTTCCGTATATAAAGAGGGAATACTCACAGAAGAATACGAATACGACGATTTAAATCAGCTCGTTTGGGCGAAAATCGGAGAAGACGAATATGCATATACCTATGCTTTGGATAATTCGTCCAACTTGGAATTTGTATATAAAAACGGAACCATTATTAAAACCTACGGATATATGCCGGCAGGTGAAACGTGGGTAGATAAGCTTAATTCGTTTACGGGAACAGCAATAAACTACGACGAAATAGGCAATCCGCTTAATTGGCGTAATGGTATGACTTTTAGCTGGGAATACGGCAGAAGATTAAAAACCGTTACAGCAGACGGTAATAATATCAGCTATACCTACGACGCTGACGGGCTTAGAACAAGTAAGACCGTTAATGGAGTAAAGACCGAATATTACTGGCTTGACGGAGTGCTTCAGGGACAGAAAACCGGCAGTGAATATATAATATTCCTGTACGACGAAAACGGCACAGCCTACGGTATGCTGATTAACCAAAACGGTGTTGAAAACTACTATTATTACTTATTTAACCTGCAAGGCGATATCGTCGGCATAATGGACAGCAACGGCAATACCGTAGCAGAATATACCTATGATGCCTGGGGACAGCTACTGACTACTACCGGTACACTTAAAGATACTATAGGTCAAAAGAACCCACTACGATACAGAGGCTACTATTACGATTCTGAGACCGAATTTTACTACCTGAAATCCCGTTACTACGACCCATACGTGCAAAGATTTATTAATGCGGATGGGTATGCTTCAACCGGTCAGGGACTGACAGGTTACAATATGTATGCGTATTGTAATAATAATCCGGTGAATATGACGGATGAAACTGGTTTGTCGCCAAAACGGATTTGGAGATTTGTGAAAAAATTAGTTGATATTAGCGCACAAATAGCGTGTATATCTGCTGATCCACTTGGTAGAACTTTATCTGTAGTAGCACACTACAATAGAAATCAATTTAATAATGATGATTATTCTGAAGAAGAATTGAAAAATAACTATCAACCAGAGCCGCCCTCTTCAGATAAATTCCATCAAAACAATCAAGTTAATAATATGAGAAATCGTAAGTATGTTATCGGGGAATGGTTCTCTAGCGAAGTTGTTTATTATTCGAATGGTACAATTAATAATTCTCCTGAGGATATAGGAACATTTAATGTGTATTCTGGTGATAATAGATTTTTAAATGTTGTAGTACATGGTTGTTTCGATGTTATGCCTTATATTTTCTGGGGTAATAGTTTGGATGACAGCACAACAATTATTGATCGAATAATTCTTGTATTTGGAGAATAAATATGAAAACATTAATTGATAAAAGAAATTTTACAATATTGGGAATTTCGATAGTCATTGTTTTGATTTTATTATTAATAATTCCCAATAAGACTCAACGGTTAATTAAAGCAATAGAATCCAACGATGCTATTACGGTAAAGGAAATTCTTGATAGAGGGGTTGACCCTAATCGTACGAATGTAAAACCAAGCAAATTTTGGACGTTTTTTGAAACACACGCCAGACGACCTATAACAGTTGCTTGTGAACAAGGGAATTTGCAGATTGTTCGCTACTTAATAGAACATGGCGCTACTGCTGAATATGTTGAAGGAACTGGATGGAGTCCTTTGAGAACCGTGTTATTTCGATATGATCAAAATGATCTTGAAATTGTTAAACTGTTGATAGAAAATGGTGCTGATCCTAATAAAAAGGAAGATGTGTTGCCTGTTTTTGCGGCGGCTGATATGATTCCGAAAGAATATTTATTACAGCAAAACGGAATGCGTGTGTATAGTGCTGTATATAATCGGGAGGTTGCGGAATGCATCACCGAAATAGTTATTGTTTTGTTGCAAGACAATTCTATTAATATCACAAATGATTTCGGAGAAACGCTTCTTATGGTAGCTGTTCAAAAGGGAAATGTTTGTCTTGTTAAACATTTATTGGATATGGGTTGTGATGTTAGCATAAAAAGCCAAAAAGGAAAAACAGCCCTTGATTATGCTAAGGAAAACAATAATGACGAAATAATTGAACTTTTAACAACAGAAGACAGGTGACGGTTCCGAATAACACAGGGGACGGTTCCCTGTGTTGAGCAACGAATAAATGGTTACCGCCCAAAGCCTTCCCCTTTGTACGGAGGGGAAGGTGGGTTGCGAAGCAAAACTCGGATGAGGTGTAGTGATGCAGATTTCCACCTCACCACCGTCTTCGACGGAGCCTTTTTCTCCGAAAACGGGAACCCTTTTGTCCTTCGGACATTTCCCCTAACAGGGGAATTACCTCAAGGAGAAGCCTTTTGATTGCCCTCATTACGCACAAGGGTGGCTTGAAAAAACAAAATAAACCTCGCTATACTGCTTTTAGGTTTAGTATAGCGAGGTTTAATTGCATATTAAGGCCATATTTTTATGGGTTTACTCGGCGTGATGGGGTTTTGGGAACTATGACCGAATGAAGAGTTCCGATTATAGTGGTTATAGCATAAGCCGTCTTTGTAGGCTTCTCCTGCGCAACCGTTAACCGAACATCTGCGTTTTGACGAAACGATATTGGTATTAGGGTTTACTGTTATGGGATTATAATTGACAGGCTCTCGTATTATCGGTCCTATTTCTATAGGTTTTATCTTTATCGGAGGTTTATGGGCTGAGCAGTAGCCGTCTGATGTGGCAAGCATCAGACAATCGGATTTTTTGCATTTATGACTGCAGGTTATAAAAAGGTTATTGCAGTTCGCCATAGGACATATATGCTCCGAACAGGTTTCACCGTTAAATATGGCTTCATTTAAGCAGTCGGGGTGTTTGCAGGCGTGAATATTACACCATATTCCTTTTTCGACTTCTGCATAGCAATCGGGATTTGCACAGGTATGCTCAACGCAAAAATCAGATTCATCGGTCTTTTTGTTAAAGCAGTTTTCCTTTTTACAGGTATGTTCTTCACAATAGCCGTATTCAAAATCACTGTCAAGCCGCAGATTATAGCAATCATCTTCATAACAGGTGTGTTTTTCACAGTACTTTGAAAAAGCAACCGTTTCAGAGTTGCAGCCGTTTACAGCGCATACGTCTATAAAGATTTTCTTGACCGACTGACGAAGGGCGTCAACACTGAGTAGTACTCCGCTGAAAGCAATAATTATTGAAACGGCAATACAGGCAACCTTTTTTAAAGTGGTATTAAAAAGATAATAGGTAGGCTTTCTGCGACGCTTTATAAGTTTTTGCATTTTTTGTTCGAATTTTTCTGAAAATTCCAACTTTTCCGCCTTATTAAAATCAAATTCATTAAAATCTTTTAAGGAATAAGCGTCGAAAACTTCATATAGGGAATTGCGTTCATTTGAGTTAAACATTATGACTGCTCCTCCTTAAGTAAAGCTTTGGCTTTGTTTAGTCTTTTATAGACACCGCTTTTTGAAATATTAAAAATAAATGCTATTTCTTTTTCTTTAAGATTGTAATAATATTTAAGCATTAAAACGTCACGATAGGGCTCAGGCAGAGTAGAGATACTTTCCTCTAATACGTAATAATCGGTCAAATCGGGAGCGGGTATCTCGTTTTTTAACATCTTTTGGTCTTTTATGTGGTTGGATTTTTCTTTCCTTAGCATATCGACACAAACACTTTTTGTAACTATTTTAACGAAGGAAAAGGTTTTGTGGTCGTCTATGTTTTGGATTTTATCTAAATAGCGAATTAATTTAATAAAGGTTTCCTGAGCTGCGTCCTCCACAAGTCCTTCTTTGGACATATAATCTAAGGCTATGTAGTGTACGATACCCTTATATTTATTGTAAAGTTCTTCGAATTTATCTTTTTCTTCTTCGGTTTCAATCATTGAAAGGCAAAAATTAAGCATACTGTTTTCTCCGTGATTTGTTTAACTTATTCCCGTGTAACCATTGTAGCATATCTGACGTTTTAACACAATGTTTATCACTATTTATCTATAACGGAATGAAGTAATTATTTGTACCCTCGGTTTTAAAAAAAATAAAAAACCGACGGTTTTCATAAAAGAATACAGTCGGTTTTGCAGATTAAACTACTGAAAAAATCAAATTTTTGATTGTTTTTGTCTTTTATCGCCGAAAGCGAATAATTTAAGGCAAATAAAGGTGATAGGGGCGCCAAGCAGAGCGGCTATAATATAAGCAAATACGTGGTGCATATCAATAATGTTAAAACAGATAAAGGTTACCAGATTTTGTATTGCGAAATTCGGTATATAAGAGGCAAGGAATTTGCCGTATCTTAAAAAGGTGAGTTTTCTTTTGAAATTAAAAATACTGTTAAAAATATACGCTATTGTAAGACTGCAGATATAACCGATAGCAAACGCTAAATTTTCCTGAACCCGCGCCCATTCAAGCAGGGTGGAAAAAAGTACGCAGTTAAAGGTGTTGAACGAGCCGATAAGCGTATATATTAAAAATCTTTTGCTGAATATAACCGAGAAAAAGACTTTAAAAGGCTTTAAAATTTTATTCATAAAATTCTCCAAACTAAAGTTATAGCGGATATTACCAATATATTATACACTTTTTCTTAAATTTTTTCAATAGAAATATTTTTTGTGGCAAAAAGGAAAATAACTATTGACAAAATAGGGGGTATTGGATATAATATTATGGCGACGATGGGAGGACTATGTGTGATTCTTGATTTGAAAAAACTTTTTATAACTGAGAATTATACTCTTCCTATCGATTACTCTGTTGACTTTTCCAATGTTGAGTATATGGGTGAATATCCGCTCAAAAAGCCTATTGCTGTCAAAGGAAAGGTGACAAACAGAGCCGGACTGGTAACGCTAACGTTAAGTATGGTGTATGTCTTTTCTGCCCCTTGTGATCGGTGCGGGCTACCAACCGAAGCTGAACATGAGGTGACGCTTGAAAAGTCCTTGGCTCCCGAAATCGCCGGCGAAGATAATGATGAAATTATTTTGGTTGAAGATTTAAAGCTTGATTTGGACGAGCTGGTTTATACCGAAATAATTATTTCGCTTCCGATGAAACACCTCTGCCGCGTTGACTGTAAAGGAATTTGCTCAATGTGCGGTAAAAATCTTAATGAAGGCGAATGTAACTGCTCTACAAAGCAGGTTGACCCACGTTTGCAGGCTCTGGCTGATTTATTAAAAGAAGAAAATTAACTTTTTGTTATTAAGGAGTTGTATTTAAAATGGCAGTACCAAAGAGAAAAACATCTAAAGCAAGAAGAGATAAAAGACGTAACAACCTATGGAAGATTTCTGCTCCTGCAATTGTTAAGTGTCCCCGTTGCGGCGAATATAAGCGCACTCATCGCGTTTGTAAGGCTTGCGGATACTACGGCGACCGTCAGGTAGTTAAGGTAGAAGAATAATCCTAAATCTTTAGCTATTTGGGCAGAGGGGCAAAGTCTTCTCTGCCTTTTTTCATTAAGGGAGGTGTAGATATGGCAGTTATAATAGACGGTGTGGCGGAAAAATCCCCCGCATATAAAAAAGGCGTTAAAAAGGGTGACAAAATACTTACCATAAACGGTAACGAAATAATCGACGTTCTTGATTACCGCTTTTATCAAAATGAAAAAAGACTTAAGGTTGAAATCGAAAGCGAAAACGGTAAGGTTAAAACCGTTCGCATAAATAAGGGCGAATACGAAGAACTTGGACTTGAATTTAACGAATATCTTATGGATAAGCAACACTCCTGTAAAAATAAGTGTATTTTCTGCTTTATCGACCAGCTTCCCGATGGAATGAGAGAGTCGCTTTATTTTAAGGATGATGACTCCCGACTTTCCTTTCTTTTCGGAAATTATATCACCCTTACCAATCTTACCGAACACGAAATAAGCCGTATTATAAAAATGCATATAAGCCCTGTTAATATATCGGTGCATACCACCAATCCCGAACTTCGCTGTGTAATGATGAATAACCGTTTTGCAGGGGAGTGTCTTGACATCTTAAAGCGTTTTAATAATGAAGGAATTGCCATTAACTGTCAGTTGGTGCTTTGTCCGGGATATAACGACGGAGAAGAACTAAAAAGAAGTCTTGGCGATTTAATGGAACTTGAAAACGTGCAGAGTGTGGCTTGTGTTCCCGTAGGACTTACCAAATATCGCGAAGGTTTAACCGAACTTACTCCATATAATGAAAAAAGTGCGGGTGAGGTACTTGATATTATAGAGGAGTTTGCTGTAAAATATAAAGAGAGATATTCTCGCCGAAAGGTTTACGGCTCCGATGAATTTTATTTAAAGGCTCAGCGTGAAATTCCCGAGAGTGATTTTTACGAAGATTTTGATCAGCTTGATAACGGTGTCGGTATGTGGTCGCTCTTTAAACAGGAAGCCCTTGATACAATTTTCGGTGAAGCTTTAAAGTGTGACGGTAAAAAGCGTACTTCGGTTACGGGTACGGCGGCTTTTCCGCTTATAAGTGAAATTGTAAAACTTGCTAAGGCTAAATACGAAAAACTGAACGTAAACGTATTTGAAATTAAAAATGAATTTTTCGGAGAAAACATTACCGTTGCAGGACTTGTTACGGGTTCCGATATAATAAAACAGCTAAGTGGTAAAGAACTTGGCGAGGAATTGCTTATTCCCTCGGTTATGCTTCGTCACGAGAACGATATGTTTTTGGACAGCGTAACGGTAGAAGAGGTAGAAAAGGCGCTGAACGTAAAAATAGTTATTACCGAAAACTATGGCGATCAGTTTGTTTATAATATATTAGGATGTTGAGGTGAAGCAAAATGTCTAAACCTGTAGTTGCGGTTGTGGGCAGACCAAACGTTGGTAAATCCACTCTTTTTAATAAGCTTATCGGTCAGCGACTCAGTATAGTTGACGATACTCCGGGTGTAACCAGAGATAGAATTTACGGTGACTGTGAATGGTGCAACCGTAAAATAATGCTTGTTGATACAGGTGGTATTGAGCCTAAAACCGACGATATAATTTTGAAATCTATGCGCGCTCAGGCAAATCTTGCCATTGAAACCGCTTCGGTTATAATATTTGTTACCGATTTAACTTCAGGCGTTACCGCCGCCGATAACGATATTGCGGCTATGCTTATAAAAAGCGGTAAGCCCGTAGTTCTTTGTGTTAATAAGTGCGATAGCCTTGGTAAAACTCCGCTTGAGTTTTATGAATTCTATAATTTGGGACTAGGCGACCCTATTGCCGTTTCTTCGGTTCACGGACACGGTACGGGCGACCTTCTGGAAGCCGTTTTTGAATATCTGCCCAAAGATGATGAAAATGAAGATGAAGACGATATAATAAACGTTGCCGTAATAGGAAAGCCTAATGCGGGTAAATCTTCGCTTATAAACTGTATTTCAGGCGAAGAACGTTCTATTGTTTCGGATATTGCGGGAACAACCAGAGATGCTATTGATACAAGAATAGAAAGAGAAAATACCGTCTATAATTTTATTGATACGGCGGGACTTCGGAGAAAAAGCAGGGTTGAAGACCAAATTGAAAAGTACAGCGTACTTCGCGCACAAATGGCTATTGAAAGAAGCGACGTTTGTGTTATAATGATAGACGGTGTTGAGGGCTTTACAGAGCAGGACTCAAAGGTAGCCGGACTTGCTATGGAACAGGGAAAAGCCTGTATAATTGCAGTAAATAAATGGGATGCAGTCGAAAAGGACAGCACCACAATGGACGATTACAGAAAGAAACTTATAAACGATTTTTCTTTTATGACCTATGCGCCCATCATATTTATTTCAGCAAAAACAGGTCAGCGAATTGACAGACTTTTTGAACTTATTAAGTTTGTATATGACCAAAATAATATGCGTATATCAACGGGAAAACTTAATGATATACTTGCAGACGCAACGGCACGCGTACAGCCTCCTACCGATAAAGGTAAACGTCTTAAGATTTACTATATGACACAGGCGTCCACCGCGCCTCCGACCTTTGTATGCTTCTGCAACAATAAGGAATTGTTCCATTTTTCATATCAGAGATATTTAGAAAATCAAATTAGGTCCATATTCGGACTTGAAGGCACACCTATTCGTTTTGTTATCAGAGAAAGAGGAGAAGACAAAAAATGATAGTTTTTGCCATATTGGCCCCAATTGCAGCATATCTTATAGGAAGTATAAGCTTTGCAGTAATCTTCACAAAATATTTTTGTAAAACCGACGTAAGAGAACACGGAAGCGGAAACGCAGGCACTACCAACGTGCTTCGTGTAGCAGGTAAAACGGCGGGAATTCTCACGTTTTTATGCGACGCTCTTAAAGGTGCAGTAGCATCTCT
Organism: Oscillospiraceae bacterium; assembly: GCA_015065605.1. Lineage (GTDB taxonomy): Bacteria > Bacillota > Clostridia > Oscillospirales > Acutalibacteraceae > SIG607. Next base: position 53,359 of record SVPZ01000009.1, read on the forward strand.
TTTAGGATTTTTCGTATATAAATATTTGTTCCCCGACAGCGCGTCAATGATAATGTACGGCAAATATATTTGTGCAGTTGCCTGTATGCTGGGTCATGCATTTCCAATATGGTTTAAGTTTAAGGGTGGTAAATGCGCCGCTACAAGTGTCGGTATCTTTGCGGTATGCTGTCCTATAGGTATTATCGTAGGTCTTATCGGCTACGCACTAAATATGGTAATAACCAAAATAGTATCTATGAGCACACTTATTGCAACTGTTTTTGTTGTAGGATTTTCAATAGGTATTAACGGCTTTAACGGCGGAAAACCCGATTACGTAATCATAGCGTTAAGCCTTATAGCCGGCACGATAGTTTTCCTTCGCCATAAAGACAATATAAAACGTCTGATAAAGGGTGAAGAAAAGAAGTTAAAGATTAAAAAATAACCTCTAAGAAATAAGAAAACACGGTATTTATTAAAATACCGTGTTTTGTTTTTAGATATTCACTTTAATATAAAGAAATGAAAAAATAAAGTTTTTCTATTTTTGTTCTATTTTTTTCAGTATTCTTATATCGCTTCCCGCGAAGCTTTTTACGTTATATTCACCTATAAGACGTGACGTGATACGAGGAGTGTATCTGGCTTCAAGTTCCTCAAAACTTAAATTTGTGTTGATTATGGTGGGTAAACCGCGAAGCAGACGGGAATTGACTATGTCATAAAAAAGCGACTGTACGTAATTAGTCATAAACTCTGTTCCGAGGTCGTCAATAACTAAAAGCTCGGCGTCCAAAATTTCGGCAGTTTTTTCGTTATCGCCGGAATAGGAAAAATGTTCCTTTTCAGCGGCGGCAAAAAGTGTTTGAGCAGGGCCGTAAACAACGTTTACGCTCTTCTTAGTCAGTTCTTTTACAATAGAGAGTGAAAGATGGGTTTTACCTAAGCCGCATTTTCCCATAAATAAAAGATTTTGGCTACCTTTAGAAAAGTTCTTCGCATAATCCTTACAGAAATTTAAAATTCGTTCCATTTTCGGCTGAACGTCATCAGGATAGTAATGAAGACTGAAAGAATCAAAGCCTACGTTGTCTATGGGCATACTGTCACTGAGTTCTTTAAGGGCAAGTTCTCTTGCAACAACCTTTACGCATTCACAAAGCCTACCCGAAACGTAACCCGTATCACCGCAAACTTTACAGAATACGGTTTTTTCGGTAACGCCTGCAGCTTTTAAAAGTTCTTCTTTTTCTTTTGATAATGCTTCACTTTCTTTTTGACAGTTATTAAGCGCTTCTGAATTTCCGCTCATAGCATAGCCTAAAAGGGAAGTGCCTATCTGCGCTAAAAGACGGTCGATTTCACTGATTCTCGGATTATCACATTTTGCCTGTTCCAATGCTTTTTCGTATATGTATTCTTGTTTTTTTACAGCCTGTTCCTTAAGATATAAGGCTTTCTGAACGTTTTCGTATGAAAGAGCCATTTATTAGTCCTCCGAATTTATAATACGGTTAATAACGTCTTTATCGTAAGCATCAAATGCGTTTTTCTTTTTGGGCGGTTCTTTGGTTGATGCTTTCTCTATATCCTCAAGGGTTTTTACACCGTTTTTGTGCCATTTTTCCAAAATGGTATTTATATAGTCAATAGAATATTTGCCGGTAGAGTCAACGCAGATTTCGTAAGCGGCGGTTAAAAGTTCTTTGCTCATTTTATATTCATTGACCCATTTGTAAGCATATTCGCTTTCTTTTTTACCGGGTTTTCGCTTAATAATACCAAAGGCAGAGCAAACAAGCTTGAAACTTTGGTCGTAAAGAAGAGCCTCTCTCGTTTTTTCTTCGGCGTCTTCAATGGTTGAAACACCGTCGTTTATCCATTTTATCGCGGTGCTTTCAATAAAGGTTTTGGTAACGTTTCCTTGCTGAGAGGCAAGGCTTAATAACATTAAAATTACCGAAACGGGCATACCCTCGTCGTGATATAGCCACGCGAGAAGAGAAGCTTCGCTTTGTTTTAAAGGACGGCAGAAGGTGTTTTGCGCTTCTCGGTATAAAACCATTAAATCTTCGTCGTTTTGCGAAAGTCTGGCGATTTCTTCTCTGGTGGGAAGTTCGCTCTGCATACGGGCTTTTTTTACGGTTTTGATTTCGGTCTTTGAAGCGAAAGTTTCTCCGTTTAAATAGCCTGCGGCGGCCCAATAACCGATAGCATCTTTTACTTCCTCTACGTTAAGGCTCAGCGCTGTAGCGATTGAGTTAGCGTCTGCTTCGGTATTTGCGTTTCTGAAAATATAAAGCAACACCTTAATCTGTGTGGCAGTAGCTATTTTAATATGACTGTCAACTGCGCCTGTGGGCAGAGCGAAGGTGTCGGAATAAAACGCAGGATTGATAAGACTATTCATAAATATGTTTAAAACCTCTTGCTTTTTTTGGTAATTATATTATAATATATTAGGTGAAATTATTATAACATAGAAAATGATATTTTACAATTATTATTTCGGAGATGATTAAAAATGGCAATTTTAGTAACAGGCGGTGCAGGTTATATCGGTTCTCATACCTGTATCGAAATGATGTCTGCAGGATACGAAGTAGTTGTTGTTGATAACCTCGATAACAGTAATGAAGAATCCTTAAACCGTGTAAAAGAAATTTCCGGTAAGGCAGTAAAATTCTATAAGGAAGACGTACGTAATAAAGAGGCTTTAAGAAAAATTTTCAGTGAAAACAAAATCGAAGCAGTTATTCACTTTGCAGGTCTTAAGGCGGTAGGCGAATCTGTTGCAAAGCCTGTTGAATATTATGATAACAACCTTATAAGCACCCTCGTTCTTTTAGAGGTTATGCGTGAATTTGACGTTAAGAAAATAGTATTTTCTTCTTCTGCTACCGTTTACGGCGTAGCAAAGGAAATGCCTCTTAAGGAGGGTATGCCTCTCGGCGCCATTAATCCTTACGGCAGAACTAAACTCTTTATTGAAGAAATGCTCCGCGACCTTTACGTTAGCGATAATACTTGGTGTATCGCGCTCCTTCGTTACTTTAATCCTATCGGCGCTCATGAAAGCGGCAAAATCGGTGAGGACCCCAAGGGTATTCCCAATAACCTTATGCCCTACATATCTCAGGTAGCCGTTGGCAGACTTGAAAAACTTAACGTTTTCGGTAACGACTACAATACCGTTGACGGTACGGGCGTTCGTGATTATATCCACGTTGTTGACCTTGCAAAAGGTCACGTAGCCGCAGTAAACTGGGCACTTAAGAATGAAGCTTGCGAAGCATTCAACCTTGGTACAGGAAACGGTGTTTCGGTTCTTCAGCTTAAGGATGCTTTCGGTAAAGCCGCAGATATGGAAATCCCCTTCGTTATCGCTCCCCGTCGCCCCGGTGACCCTGATGAAGTTTATGCCGATGCTTCTAAAGCAAAGGAAATTTTGGGTTGGGAAGCAAAGTACGATATCGAAAGAATGTGTATTGATACTTGGCGTTGGCAGAAAAATAACCCCAACGGTTATAGAGATTAAAAAGCTCCGCCCACTTCTGCTGAAGTGGGCAAATATACGCCCACATAGTTCAACGGATAGAATAAGGTCCTCCTAAGACTTAGATGCAGGTTCGATTCCTACTGTGGGTGCCAAACGAAAATCCGTTCTCGTAAGAGGACGGATTTTTGTTTGTATTATTCACTATTCATTTTTTATCATTCATTATTCATTAACAGGGAACGGATTTTCGAATGAATAATGAAAAATGAAGTCGCACGGCTAACGAATAATGAATAATTATTGCGGCTTCGCCGCTTTTATGCTATAATACACATAAAAGTTCGTTTCATTGTGAACACCTCTTTTTTTATTTTACCATTATCTCTTTTATGTGTCCACTTTTACTATACAACTTTCAACTATTCGTTATTATCTGTTATCTTTTATCTATTATCTAAAAAGAGGAGTCTATTAATATGGCACAAAAAAGTATTCTGTTAGATAAATCTTTACTTTTTGCCGCTAGAATAATCAAACTAAATAAATATCTTACTAAAGAAAAACGCGAAACAGTAATAGCAAAGCAGATAATTCGCAGTGCAACGTCTATCGGTGCAAATGCCAATGAAGCTATTTATGGAATAAGTAAAGCTGATTTTATTGCAAAGTTGCAAATATCTCTTAAAGAAACCGCCGAAACTGAATATTGGCTTAGATTGCTTGTTTTATCTGAATATATAACTGACAAAGAAGGACAATCACTAATCGATGATTGCCTTGAAATTAAAAAGATTTTAATTTCCACTTTAAATACAGCAAAAGAGAATAAATAGCGGCGAGGAGAACCTTGCCTAAGATAAGAGATAATAGATAATATTGAATAGATAAAAGATGATTTGCGGCTCACCGCCGCTTCATCTATTCGTTATTATCTGTTATCTAAAAACCGCTTAGACATTGGCTAAGCGGTTTTATTTTTGTTCTATCTATAGACTTTTTCAAAATTTATTGTATTTTATTGCAAACTGTGGTAAACTTATAATTGCCAAACCAATTGAATATAAAATCAAGGGCAATTTCTCTTTTTATAGGGATAATTATACCTTTTTTAGTCATACTCAAATTGTGAATTTGATAAAAACGCAAATTCTATCAATTTGAGTGTGCTTTATTGCCCTTTATATTGAATTGGTTTGGCGACTATCGGAGTTTGCGTTTTTTGTGCGGTTACTTCGGTAGCCGCACTTTTTATTTAAGGGGAGAAAATAGAGTGATAGAACTGTCTGAAGAAAGATTAAAATTTGAAAACTCCAAAATAAACAAATTAAATCATAAAGTCAGATTATTGTTTCATCCATTACTATGGATTGTCATAACACTTAGAAATATATTAAGTGGATATAAAGTAATACACTTAAATAAAATGAATATAAAAACTAAAAGACCAATAATTTTTTGTATTACTCATATAGGTAAGGCAGATATAGAAATAAGTGCGCAAATATTAAAAAAGCATTTTTACCTGTTGTCTGGAGATTTTGAAAATGTTCATGGTAATTTAGATGGTTTTTTTCTTGAATTACACGGAATTATTTATTTAGATAAATTTAATAAAAATGATACTAAAAGCGCCAAAGAGAAAGCAGTAAAAACACTTAACAAAAACGGTAATATTATGTGGTTTGTTGAGGGCACATGGAATTTAAGTGAAAATCTCCCCGTGTTACCATTACCGTTTGGTGTTATTGAAGTTGCTCAAAAAACAGGTGCATTAATATTACCTGTTGCATTGGAACAGTACGATAAAAAAGTTTATGTGAATTTTGGTGAACTTTTCGATGTATCCAATTACGAAAAAACCGAAGATGAATATAGTTTTAAAATTTCGTTAATACAAAAATTAAGAGATCAAATGGCTACTTTGAAATTTCAAATATGGGAAAAGCAGGAACCTTTTCAAAGAGAAAACATACCAAGTAACTACCACCAAAAATATGTTGATTATCAAGTTTCTCAATGGAAGTTTACATATGAAGAAATCGAATCAAAAGTGTTTAATCCTCCAAATATTATTAAATACCAAAAAGCCTTTGAGCACTTAAACGAAATTAATCCAACAAAGCAAAACGCGTTTTTGTTTAACAAGAGATTGAAAGGATGAAATTATGAAAGAAATTATTTTTCACTTAATTTTTATTGTATTAATTGTAACGCTACCTTTAATTACGGGATTGTTACTATCCTTTATGTGCTTTTCTAAAGAAAAGTATTTTATTAAAGAAAAACTTGAAAAAGATACAGAACTTTCAAGAACATATCATCGATTTTATGTGTGGTATAAAGCTACAATTCTTTGGATAATTACAGAATATCTATTTGTAATTATTCCGTTTATTTCAAATGTTATTGTAATATATTTGACCAACATTAAAGATATTATAGGTAATGCTCCTGTTATCTTATTTCACTCAATAATTTCATTATCTTTTATTGTGCTCGGATTTGCTATAAATCCACAACGACAAAAGAAATGTTATAGAAAAGCATTCACTTGCTTAGATTCACACATAAACGAATATCTAACAAACCCTGACCCTAATATTCTTAAAAAAGGACTGAAAGATGGAGAAAAATTCATCGACTCATCTTGTGATATAGAATAAATAAGGAGAAATAATTATGCCAATAGAAAAGAAACTGACGGGTTATCCGTCAATCGATAAGCCTTGGTTGAAATACTACACCGAGGAGGCGTTCAATGCTGAAACGCCGAAGTGTAGTATCTACCAAAACATATATGATGGCAACGCTGACCACTTTTCTGATGTGGCATTGTTGTTCTTTGGAAAGAAAATTACATATAAACAGCTTTTTGCAGAGGTGGACAAGACCGCAAAGGCGTTTATTGCTAACGGTGTACAGTGCGGAGAAAATGTTGTGCTCTGTATGCCGGCAGTGCCCGAAACCGTCTATGCCATTCTGGCACTTAACAAAATCGGTGCGAATGCGGTTATGTTAAATCCTCTGTTTACAGAGGAACAGCTTATCGCAAGAATTTCCGAAACAGATGCAAAACTAATGGTCGTTGTCAATGAGCTTTACGGAAGAGTAGAGAAGGTTATTCCTAAAACAACCATCAAAACCGTGGTTTCCTGTGCTGCAGTCAACTCTCTTGGTGTGATTGTAAAGCTGCTGAAAAAGGCTAAAACCATTACCGACACAACTGCTTGGAATGATTTCCTCAAACAAGGTGAAGGTGCAAATTTGATTGTCCCCGAATATGAGCCTAACCGACCTGCGATTATGGTGTATTCCTCCGGAACAACGGGGGCATCAAAAGGCATTCAACTCACAAATGACAGCATAAACAATACAATCAAAGAAGGTGTGCAGATCGGCTTTGAGTGGCAGCGTGGAGATCGCTGGTTCTCCCAAATACCTGTTTGGTTTTCTACGGGTATTTGTGCTCAAACGCTTGTTCCCTTGAAATATGGCATCACCATCATATTGGAGCCAATTTATGATTTTGAGGTGTTTTACCAGCACATTATAAAGTACAAGCCCAACTTTATGATCACAGCTTGCGGCCTACTGGATTATCTTATGACCAAACAGCCAACAGCAGAAGCGTATCAAGGCTTTAAGTTCCTGTGTGCCGGTGGCGAGTATGTAACCCCTAGCGCAGAAAAGAAATATAACGATTGGCTGAAGGCCAATGATAATCATTATGGTTTCTTCAAGGGGTACGGAATGTGTGAGTGTGGCGGTACGGTTACAGCATCGTCCCCGAAGAGTAACGCCGTAGGCTCTGCCGGTATTCCAACGCCCAATGTTGTTGTCTCCGCATTTGATTTGGAAACAGGTAAGGAATGCAAATATGGTGAGCGTGGCGAAATCCGCGTTCTGACACCGAGCCACATGCTTGGTTACTATAAGAACCCTGTAGCAACAGCTAAGTATTTCCACAAAGACGAGAAAGGCCAAGTTTGGGCTTGTACCGGAGATATGGGTTATGTTACAGAAGATGGATCGGTATATGTGGATGGTCGTATCAGTTCATCTTATAAAAATGCTGCCGGTGAGACGATTTATCTATTTGATATTGAGCGTGCTGTATTGGATATTGAACAAGTAAGACAGTGCAAGGCAGTCGTGTCGGATGTTGACGGCATAAAAACACACGTTGCCCATATTGTACTGACTAAAGACGCAGACAAGAAAACCACAATGAATACAATCAAGGGGCATTGCTCAAGTAAATTGCCTATAAATCATATACCCACATTAGTAAAGATATATGATTCTGCACTTCCTGTCGCACCATCTGGAAAGCTGAATGTAGTACAAATGGAAAGTGATACAAAAGACTTGATAAAATTATGAGTCACTTAAAGGTATATATTAAGCATATTACCTCCACCCTAAAACCATAACTTTTGCTAATTGCTTGCTAATCAAACAAGGCAAAACAGCATAAAACCAGCGGTAACAGCGTAATACAAGATAATACTTTAACCTTAAAAATCCCCTGACAGCAGGGGATTTTTAAGGTTAATGAGGGATGCGAGAGCCGTTTCCTTCGGTATCTCTTAAGATTTAGATGTGGCGGCGAGAGTGCTCTCGCCTAAGATAAGAGATAATAGATAATATTGAATAGATAAAAGATGATTTGCGGCTCACCGCCGCTTCATCTATTATTATCTGTTATCTTTTATCTATTATCTAAAAACGGAAGTTCTGCTTCGACTTTTAATTTTATCTGAACATATAATTAAAAAATCAAAGCACTTAACTTTATGGGTTAAGTGCTTTTTACTTTTTTTAGTTTATTTCTATTAAATTTGCGAGATATAGCTTAAGATATGCCATATCGATAAGGTCAACGTTGTCGTCGGAATTTATATCACCGTTTTGTGCGTTTATCTCAGTGATGTCTTTTTGTTCAACAAGATAAAGTTTCATAAGCGCAAGGTCAAGGGTGGTTACCGCGCCGTCAACGTTAAGGTCGCCCTTTGCGTTAAGCTTTACACTGTATATGCCGTTTTCTTTAAATTCCGTGACTGTAAGTCCGTCTAAATCAACCCATACTACCGGAGTTGCGTCGGCGGTTACGACGTCGGGAGCGGTTATTTTTTCACCGATATTAAAGTATGCGGTAAAGGTATTATTTGAAAACGTACCGTTTGTGCTTGTGGTTTTTAAGCCTTCGGGAAGTATAAAATCAGCGGTAATCATTTTTTCGATGTAAAGGTCATCAAAATAAATGCTGTCCCCAAGATTAAATTCATTTGCTGTGATATTCAGATACAAATTATCATAGTTTTCATTGACCGTAAAATAAATTGTACCGTCTAACCAATTTCCCGTTTCTGTTTCGGGGGTTAAAGTGAATTTTGAAGAAGAATATTCATCATAGTTTTCAACAGAATCAAACGAGGAGGTAATGGGGGTGATGCTATAGTCGGTTTTAAGCGTTTCGTTTACGTAATACTTGAAACTGATTTTATAAGCAGTACCGAAAGTAACCTTGCCAAGCATTATTGAATATTCAGGCGAGTTAGAGGTATGGGTGTTTTGATATTTTAATGATTTTTCTCCCGATAACGCAAAATCAGAAGAAGTATGCACTATAAGGTTGTCGATAAAATCAACTTGCGGATAGTTTTCAAAACCTATAAAGTCAGTTTTATAAGCATATACCGTTACGTCTTCCTTGGGCATCTTTTTGGGAGGCGCAATATATTCGTCTTCACTTAACGACCATAAAATATCGTATTCACGATTGGGGGTTAAGGCGGGATATTCAATACTTTCGTCCTCAAAGTATTCTTTTTTGGTGATGCTTTCGCCATCATTAAAGAATACCGTATAGGAGTATCCGAGTATTTCGCCGATATCAAGACGGGAGTCGTCTTTGTTTTCTATAGTTTCTGCATATACGGGGAGTATCAAAGAACTAATCAGTATAGCAGTTGCAAGTAATACACCAAATATTTTTTTCATAGCTTTACCTTCTTTTTTAAAAATTAATAAGGCTCTTAAAGTACGTCAAGATTACTTATGGAACTTTCCATTATACCGTTTATACTTCGGTTAATGGGAGAGGAGTAAATGGTGAATTCATTACCCTCATCGTCGATAAAGGTGATAAAGCCTCTTACCATAAGCTTTCTTGAATACATTTCTTCGGTGTAATTATTTACGTAGGTTGAGAAGCAAAGTTTTTGGGTATCGGTGTCATAATCCCAACATGCGTTAAACCCTTCGGCTTTAGACTGAATTATCATTTCAGAATTGTTTTGAGCAGACGTTAAATTCATTCCTTCTTTGGTAACTGAATTTTCGTCCAGATATTTATCTACAGCGCCGTTTCGGTAAATAAAACCACGTTCTTTTAAGTTATAGGCTTTGCCGTTTAAAAGAATAGCAGCGCCGTTGTTTAACTCGGCTGTTTGATAACTGAAGTAGTAGCGGATAGCCTGTTTATTTCCTGCGGCGGCAAATCCTGCTTCATTAAGAATACTTGCTCCGCCTGCGGTTAATGCATTTTCAACTTCGGTTATTTCGGCGTCTTTTATAAAAATTTCGTCGTTATCGTTTTCATTTGAGTCTATAAGAATTAAGTACGCCCAACCGTTACCGTTGACGGTTTTTATATCGTCTGCATTGGATTGCTCGTCAACCATACCTTTTATAGCGGCAGTAAAGTAAACGTCGGCAGTCTTATATTCTTCTGATGAAACGAAGTTATAAACGGAAGTGTTTTGGTCACCTTCAAAATAACTTGTATTTACATACATATTATTTCCTGTAGCTCCCGCAATACCTAAACCTAAAGCACCGTCAATATTGGCTTTATAAGTAATACTAAGCTTATAGGTTTTGTTGTCGTCAAGCTTATCAAGACGGAACATTCTTGCAGTTTCGCTTGTATCCTTCGAGGAATAACTCAAAAGTTCTGCCGAACCGTCCTTTGTTATTTCAAACTGCTGATTATAACGGTAGGGAACTATGAAGTCGGAACCACTATAGTCAACTGCGCATGCTGAAGAATAAAGAACCAAATCTTCGGCGGGGCATATTGTTTCGGTATAGATACTGTTTAGAGAAGCACCGGCTTCGGTGTACCAGTTTTTATCTATAAAATTAGTATCGGGAAGAACTAATTTTTCATCCTTATAAAGAGTAACGGTTTCGCTGACACCATTACCTCTGTGAAAGGTTGCGCTTATTGGAGTTCTTTGGGAAAGAATGGGGAACTGCCAGTAACGAGCGTTGTAAAGAGTTTTTTCAACGGAAATACCGTTATCGAAATTAACTGATACGGCATCTACGTATTCAAGGCTGACAGAAGTGTCGCAAAGTTCGGCGTCCTCCTTAACCGAGAAGGTTACGGTTGCAATAATACCATCTTCATTGAAATTACAGGTTTCTTCGTTATCGAAAAGAAGCACAATATATCCATCTTTTTCAGTGAAAGAAAGATTTAAAGAATCTTCTGCGTCTGTGCAGCTTACAAAATCGAAAACGTTTTTATCGTAAAGCAATTTGGTTTTGAAAATATAAAGACCTTCTTCACCGTTAAAGGCAATATCAAAGGATACGTTTTCACTAGGATATGCGCCTCCTGGTGCGTTTTCGAAATAAAGCATAGAGTCGATGTCGGTATTAACAATAAAGGAGTCGTCTATGATTTCAACGTTTTCAAGATATTCCCAGTCGGTATCTTTGAAACTTTCTCCATAGGTATAACGGGTACCGTCTAAATATTCAAAATCAAAGGTATAGGTTTTATTTTCTGCTTTTTTGTTTACGGTAAATTCAAGTTGGGCAATAATACCGTCGGAATTATAGTTTACGAGTCCTGAACCTGTTGTCCAAAGAATCTGAATATATCCGTTATGTTCACTGTAGGAAGCGGTAAGCACAGGCTCGTCTTCCGTGTTTTCGGGAATTTCAAATTTAAAACTATTAAAGGTGATATTTTCACTGTCATAGTTTAATCTTCCTCTCAGAGAAGAAAAACCGTCGGCACAGTTATTTAAGTCCAAGGTCACCGTAAAGGTGTCTTCGGTATAGTACATATCCCTTTCAATATTTGTTGTGATGATTATGTCAGATGTTTGAGCCCACGCGCAAAGCGGAGAAGCAGTAAAGATAAGACATAACACCAAAAGCAATGCAAATACTTTTTTCATAGAAAACTCTCCTTCAACATGTATAATGATAAATATATAATTATACAAATTAATTATATTACTTTGTGGCAATAAAGTCAACAAAAAAACGGCGGAAACGCCGTTTTTAAAGTATTTGTTGAGCTAAAGCCACGTAAAGAGGCATTGTGATTATTGAAAGAAGGGTGGAAAGAGAAACGAGTTTTACCGATAGAGCGGTATCTCTGCCCCATTTTGCCGAAAAAACGGTAGTTACCGCCGCACAGGGAGCGCTTACCGCAACTATACAGGACACCGCAATTTTATTTTCAATTGCAAATGGTGTTTGCTGCAGTAAAAACAGTAAAGCAAGGCATATGGCAGGGGAGATAACCAATCTGGAGATTATCGGCAACCATATTCTCTTATCGGTAATTGCCGTAATAATTTTTGATTTAGAAAGATAGTAGCCTATAATTATCATAGGTACGGGGGTGTTCAGGTTGCCAACGTGTCCTACGGCACTTCTTATAGGAGAAGGGAGTGAAGCGCCGATTCCGAGAAGGAATATTATCATACCTACGGTAATGGCAATTACTCCGGGATTAAAAATAATCTTTGTTGCGGTTATTTTTGTTTCCTTGCCACCGAATAAAACCAGACCGTAGGTCCAAAGCGCAATATTGAATATTACAACGTAAGCGCTTCCTAAAAATACTCCGTCGTTACCTAAAATAGCTAGCTGAAGGGGTAACGCCATATATCCGGCATTTGAAAAAATAACTCCGAAACGGGAAACGATTTTTGCATCGTTATCCTTGTTTTTTAAAAGAGTGTAAGCGATAACTCCCGACACTAAATGAAAAACAATTGAAATAGCGAAAGCTATCATAAGTTTCATAAACATTGCTTTGTCAAAAGGACGCAAAAAGGAATTTATTATTACCGCAGGTGTGGCAAAATAAAGAACGAGGTCAGATAGTCCTTTAGAAATACTATCGTTTATTAGTTTTGTTTTTCCGCATATAAAGCCTATGGCGATAAGTATAAACAGTACGAAAACCTGAGCGGCAACCGCACCGAAATTTTTAATTAATTCAGTCATGAAAGTGCACCTTGATTTATATATTAATGCATAAGCAAACACGAATAATCCGAACTTGATTTTAAAGGCTCAATTTTCGTCTTTGCATTGTTAAAATACTCGTTAATCCGTCAGGATTAACTGCGTTTTGTGCCTCGCACAGCCAAAAATTCAACTCT
>SVPZ01000010.1 GCA_015065605.1 Oscillospiraceae bacterium
GACCGTTGTTTCGGTATTGCCGCTAATATGGATTTTTTACTCGTTTGCACTTATGAAGAAAATGGAAAAAATCCAGAATTGGTTATTTACAAAAAGCGATAGGTAAATTCCAATTTGACGAGGTGACAGTTTTCAACGTAGCGTAGGTTGTTCTATTAATGTCTTTGTATTATAATGTATCCATAAAGGAGCGTGTTCTCAATGGATACATACGTAACGGGTTTAACGATAAAAAACTTACGGGAGAAAAAAGGACTTACTCAAACAGAACTTGCCGACATGCTCGGTGTGAGTAGCAAAGCAATATCTAAATGGGAAACCGCAAGGGGGCTTCCCGATATAAGCTTAATTGAACCCCTTGCAAACGCACTTTCGGTTTCAGTGATGGAACTGATGACAGGCAATACCGTTATAAATAAGAACATTTCGTCTAATATTTTGCACTCAAAGTTTTATGTTTGCCCTGTTTGTCATAATATCATTAGAACTGTAGGCGATGCAGTCATAAGCTGCCACGGAATCACTCTGCCATCACTCGAAGCAGAAGAATCTGACGAGAACCACCAAATAACTATAGAAAAAGTGGAAGACGAACACTTTATTACCGTTAATCACGATATGACAAAAGAACATTACATTTCGTTTATTGCTTATTTAACCTCTGATAGAGTGCAGTTTGTAAAATTCTATCCCGAAGGCAACGCAGAAACAAGACTAAATTTTCGTGGCAGTGGTTTTCTGTATATCTATTGCAACAAACACGGTTTAATGAAGCAAAAAATCTAACAGATAAATTCCAATTTATCGAATAGGTGATATTTGTTTAGAAAAGGGTTTTAGGTTCTCCTAACAAGTGACATTTGGGTGCCTAAATGTCCTGCTTGTTATGGTATAAGACAAATATTAAACGGATGTGTAGAATTTTTGCACATCCGTTTTTTCTATGTCAAATAGAGTTTTGCTAGTGATATTGTGAGACAGGTCTCACAGTATTATTTTGCCTATCGGCAAAGTGATATCTTTTTTATATTATGCTTTCTGCATATCGTACGCCCTCAAGGGCATCCTTTGCATATTTATCTGCGCCGATACTATCGGCATACTCCTGAGTCAGCACCGCGCCTCCCACCATAACGACACAGTCCTTAACCTTTTGGTGAATAAGCTTTACGGTTTCTTCCATAAAGGGTACGGTGGTGGTCATAAGGGCACTGAGTCCGACGATTTTCGCCTTATGCTCTATAACCGCTTCCAAAACCTTTTCGGGAGCTACGTCTTTTCCCAAATCGACTACGCTAAAGCCGTAATTTTCGAGAAGAAGTTTTAATATATTTTTACCGATATCGTGAATGTCACCCTTTACGGTAGCTATAACGATTTTTCCTTTATTTTCATTATTTTCGCTTTTTATTGTGGATTTTATAACCTCAAAAGCCGATTTTGCGGCTTCGGCGCTTATCAGAAGCGAAGGAAGATAGGCGCGTTTTTCTTCGTAAGCCACTCCCACTTCATTAAGGGCAGGAATTATTTTAAGATTTACTATATCAAGTGGATTTTCGCTCTTTAAAAGTTCTTTTGTAATCTCCCCTGCTTTATCCTTAAATCCCTTTATTATAGCGCTTTCAAGGGTTAATTCCTCGGTTTTTATATCGTTATTCGTGTCAGAATTACCGCAGTTATTTATATAATCCGAGCAGTTTTGGTCCTGTCCGCTAAGCACCTTAAAAGAATAATAGGTATTCATCATAGCAACGGAAAAAGGATTCATAATAGCCGCGCTGAGTCCGTTGTTTAAAGCCAAAGCAAAAAAGGTGCTGTTGACGGTATCGCGATTTGGTAGTCCGAAGGAAACGTTGGAAACGCCGAGGCTTGTATGACAGCCAAGTTTTTCTTTTATTGTTTTAAGCGCATTAAGGGTATGAACGGCGGCGTCGTTTTCGGCGCTGACAGTCAGCGCAAGGGTATCAAAAACTATATCAGTTTTATCAATTCCGTATTTTTGCGCTTCATTAAGTATTTTTTCGGCAATACTAACCCTTTCTTCGCTTGTTTTTGGTATTCCGTTTTCGTCAAGAGTTAAAGCAATAACGGTGCCGCCGTATTTTTTAACGAGAGGAAATACTGCGTCCATACTTTCCTTTTTGCCGTTAACCGAATTTATAAGCGGTTTACCGTTATAAATTCTGAGAGCCGATTCTAAGGCTAAAAAATCGCTTGTATCAATTTGCAGGGGCAGATCTGTTACCGCCTGAAGTTCCTTAACAGCGCTTACCAGCATTTTTTCTTCATCTATTTCGGGAAGTCCCACGTTTACGTCTAAAATATGAGCGCCCTTTTCCTGCTGAAGTACCCCTTCGTTTAAAATATAATCCATATCGCCGTTTTTAAGGGCTTCTTTAAATCTCTTTTTACCCGTGGGGTTGATTCGTTCTCCGATAAGCAGGGGTGAATCACCAAAGAATACGGTATTGGTATAAGAGGTTACCGCAGTATAATTCTTTTTTAATACAGGCTTCGGCTTTTTATCGATTATGCCTTTTCTTAATTCTGCTATATATTCGGGAGTGGTTCCGCAACAGCCACCCACACCGCGCACACCCTTATCTACAAGGTCGCAAACACTAGAGGCAAATTCCTTGGCGGTTATATTAAATACCGTTTGACCGTCCTTTACCATAGGCAGACCTGCATTCGGCTGAAAAACTACGGGTTTTTTAGAATATTTTAAAAGATCCCTTATAACGTCGTATAATTCTTTCGGGCCTAGCGAACAGTTGGCGCCTATCATATCAACGTCCAAGGAAGAAAGCATTACCGCCATGGTTGCGGGGGATGCTCCCGTCATAAGTTTTTTGTCTTCACCATAGGCATTGGTAACAACAATGGGCAAATTACTGTTTTCCTTTGCAGCCAAAACCGCCGCCTTGGTTTCATAAGAATCGTTCATGGTTTCGATTATTATAAGGTCGGCGCCGTACTTTTCTCCAAGTGTAACGGTTTTTGCAAAAATCTTTACGGCTTCTTCAAAATCAAGGTCACCAAGAGGCTTTAATAGTCTTCCAAGTGGGCCTATATCAAGGGCAACGAATTTTTCGGCATAACTAACGCTTTTTTGCGCTGCCTCTTTTACGTTTTCGATAGCCGCTTTTATGATTTCTTCAAGTTCATCATCTGAAAATTTCAAAGAGGACGCGCCGAAGGTATTGGCGGTAACGACGTTACTGCCCGCATCAAAATAGGCGGTATGGATTTCGGTAATTACATCCCTCTCGGTTATATTCATCCGTTCGGGAAGCTGACCTGCTTTTAGTCCTCTTTGTTGCAAAAGAGTACCCATTCCCCCGTCGAAAAGCACTATATTTTCTTTTAAAAATTCTCTGAAATTCATATTACACTATCCCCATAAACGCTGTCACAGATTTTGAAGGCGACATCGTTAAACTTTCGTTTAAAGTAAGACCGATATGTTTACTCGGATTTAAAAAAGCAAAAATTTCTTTTTGATTTTCAATTTTTAAGTCCCCGTAGCCTGCGCTGAAACGGGGTGAAGTTTTAAAATTAAGGCTACCGGTAAATTCATCGCACAGCGCTTCGATTCGCTCGGTAGCAAAGGCATCGATAAGAAGCGCTTTTGACGGAGAAATACGGCTGTATTTATTAATAAGTCTGTCGATTTTAGCGCCGAGAGTAGCGGCAAAAACCACTGCCTCTTTGGAAGAGGAAAGATTTTCGCTCAAATTTTTGCTTTTTAGTGAAAAACAGGAAAAATCGCATAGATTTTCCTTTATTTTTAAAGGCAAAACGGCAAAGCACACCTTATATTCAAGCTCGTTTTCGCAAAGACCTATAACCTCATCCAATAGACTTAATATATCTTCGGTGGGGTGCTTTACCTTTGCGAATCTGAGTATTTCGTTTTTTCTGATTATCGGCGCAGAAAAGGTTTTTACTGTTATTTCGTACATAAATCTAATATTTCACTTAAATTACTTTGTATTTTTTGAGCGACCACAGGCTTATTCATAGAATAAACGTGCACCGCATTTATGCCGTTTGCAAAAAGGTCGATTATCTGGTCGGTGGCGTAGGCAATCCCCGCCTGCATCATAGCGGCAGGACTTTCGCCGAAGCGGTCAACAAGGCTTTTAAAACGCTGAGGCACAAAGGAGCCAGACAGTTTTATTGCCCTTTCTAACTGATTGGCAGCCGTAATAGGCATAATTCCCGCAACAACAGGCACGGTAATTCCCGCTTCCCTTATTTTATAAAGGAAGTTATAAAACAGATTATTATCAAAAAACATCTGGGTAGTTAAAAAATCACAGCCCGCGTCAACCTTTTCTTTAAGATATTTTATATCTTCCTTTTGGTTAAGGCTTTCGGGATGTATTTCGGGATAGCAGGCGCCGCCCACGCAAAAATCACCCAAAGACTTAAGTTCTCTTACCAAATCTGCGGCATAACGGTAATCCCAACCGTTTATATCGCTGTTTTTCATATGGTCGGGAATATCGCCTCGAAGCGCCATAACGTTTTTAATACCCGCTGACTTTATTTCGTTAATTCTCTCTTTAATAGAGTCCTTGGTAGCGCCCACACAGGTCAGATGCTCAAGGGCAATAACGCCCTGATTTTTTAAATTTTCGGCAACCGACAGGGTATAACGTCCACCCTGTCCTCCTGCGCCGTAGGTGACGCTCATATAAGAGGGATTAAGCTTTGCTATTTCCTCGGTAGCGGTTTTTACGCTTTCAAATGCCGTTTCGTTTTTGGGAGGGAAAACCTCGAAGGATAACGACGGTTTATCGGCGTTAATTACGTCTGTTATTTTCATAATGTCACTCCTATCTAAGCTGTAATGAATATAAATCCTTATAGGTGCCTTCTTCTTTTAAAAGTTCTTCATGGGTGCCCTTTTGGGTCACCTTTCCGCCGTCGATTACCGCTATGGTATCGGCGCTTCTTATTGTGGAAAGTCTATGGGCGACAACTATGGTAGTTCTGCCCTTGCAAAGCTCGTCCAGAGCGTTTTGAATTAAAATTTCGGTGGTATTGTCAAGGGCGCTGGTGGCTTCGTCAAGAATAAGCACCTTGGGGTTTTTAAGGAAAACTCTGGCTATACTTATTCTCTGCTTTTGTCCGCCCGAAAGACGAACGCCTCTTTCACCGATTTCGGTGTCGTATCCCTTTTCAAGAGTTTTTACAAATTCGTGAATATTGGCGCGTTTTGCCGCCTCTATCATTTCTTCCTCGGTGGCATTCAGTTTTCCGTACATTATATTATCTCTTATAGTGCCCGAGAAAAGAAATACGTCCTGCTGAACAATACCGATATTGTTTCTCAGGCTATTAAAGGTAATATCGTTTACGTTTACACCGTCCAAAAGCACCTCGCCGTCATTAACCTTATAGAAGTTAGGTATAAGATGGCAAATGGTGGTTTTTCCGCCTCCCGAATGACCGACAAGGGCAAATTTTTCTCCCTCTTTAACCTTAAAGGAAATATTTCTCAGCACTTCGCCGTCCTCGGTGCCGTAAGTAAAGGTAACGTTTTTAAACTCTATTTCGCCTTTTACGTTTTTAACGGGCTTTGCATTTTCGTTTTCCTTTTCAGGTTCTTCATTCATAATTTCAAGAAAACGGGAAAAGCCCGAAACGCCGTTCTGATACTGCTCCATAAATCCGATAAGCTGTGTTACGGGATTTATAAAGATATTAACCGATACGATAAAGGTGGAATAATCGGCAACGTTAATTTTCCCTGCATAAAGGAAAAGACCGCCTGCAACTATAATAATTACGTTAAACACATCGGTAATAAAGGTTGAGGAGGAATGGAACTGCGCCATAGCCTTATAGGACTTATGACACGCCCTTACGAAAAGATTATTGTTTTCCTCGAATTTTTCCATTTCCTTTTTACTGCCCGAAAACGCCTTTGTCACTCTGATACCGGTAATACTGCTTTCGGTGGCGGAGTTTATACCTGCGGTAGTTATTCTGCGCTCCTTAAAGGCTTCCTTCATCCTCTGTCTTAATACGGCGGAAACGAAAATAAGAAAGGGCACGCAAGCAAATATTATAAGGGTTAAATAAATATTTATGGTGGCAAGGTAAATAAAGGAGCCTATTACCGTAAGACTGCTTATAATCAGATTTTCAGGGCCATGGTGAGCAAGTTCAACCACATCGAAAAGGTCGTTACTGATTCGCGAAATCAAATCGCCCGTTTCGGTGTTATCATAATAGGAAAAGGGTAGCTTTTGAAGATGGGTAAACATATCGCTGCGCATTTTCGCCTGCATACGAGTACCAATAAGATGTCCGTAATACTGAACGAAATATCTTAAAAAGGTACGCACGATATATAAAAACAAAATAAAACTGCCCGCAATTATAATTCTTTTAAAGCCGTCGTCACGGTTTATAAAGCTGTCAAGCATTACCCTTGTTACAACGGGATAGGTTAATCCTATAAGAGAAATAAAAAGTGACGCTATCATATCAAGCACAAAAAGCTTTGTATGCGGTTTATAGTAACTCAAAAACTTCTTTAACATTCTTTACACCATCCATTTAGGTTAAGTATAGCACAAAAAGACCGTTTATTCAACAATTCGGTTGACAAAAACACATTAATGATATATAATTTTATTAATATTTAAAAGCTTTGACAAAAGAAAAGTAGCAAATTTTATTTTACTCAGAGAGGTATCGGTTGGTGAAAGGTACTGTAAAAAATTTTTGTGAATACACTTTTTGAGCTGTGAAAACCGCGTTATGCCCGTTAAAGCATAGTGTTTTTAACACACCGAGGTATGCTTTTGCATATAAATAGAGGTGGTACCGCGAACTTTCGCCCTCTGTCTTTTGACAGAGGATTTTTTTATTTTTTGGAGGAAAAATTATGGGAATTTATGAAGAACTCGTTGCCCGCGGACTTATTGCGCAGGTAACCAACGAAAGCGAAATCAGAGAAATGATAAACAGCGGAAAAGCAACCTTTTATATAGGTTTCGACTGTACTGCAGACAGCCTTACCGCAGGTCACTTTATGGCGCTTACCCTTATGAAGCGTTTACAGATGGCAGGTAACAAGCCTGTTGCTCTTATCGGCGGCGGCACTACTATGATAGGCGACCCTTCCGGCAGAACCGATATGAGAAAGATGCTTACTAAAGAGGATATCGACCACAATGCAGAATGCTTTAAGCGTCAGATGGAGCGTTTTATTGAATTCGGCGAAGGCAAGGCAAAAATGGTTAACAATGCCGACTGGCTTTTAAACCTTAACTACGTTGATTTGCTCCGCGAGGTTGGCGCCTGCTTCTCGGTAAACAATATGCTAAGAGCCGAATGCTATAAGCAGAGAATGGAAAAGGGTCTTTCCTTCCTTGAGTTCAACTATATGATTATGCAGAGCTACGACTTCTACTACCTCTATCAGCACTACGGCTGTAATATGCAGTTCGGCGGTGACGACCAGTGGAGTAATATGCTTGGCGGTACCGAGCTTATCAGAAGAAAATTAGGCAAGGATGCTCACGCTATGACCATCACCCTTCTTACCGACTCTCAGGGCAAGAAAATGGGCAAAACCGCAGGTAACGCAGTATGGCTTGACGCTAACAAAACCTCGCCTTATGAATTCTTCCAGTACTGGAGAAACGTTGCCGACAGTGACGTACTCAAGTGTATTCGTATGCTCACCTTCTTACCTCTTGAGCAGATTGACGAAATGGACAAGTGGGAAGGAAGCGAACTTAATAAGGCTAAAGAAATTCTCGCTTACGAGCTTACTAAGCTTGTTCACGGTGAAGAGGAAGCAGAAAAGGCTCTGGCTGCCGCTAAAAATATTTTTGCAGGCGGAAAAGACTCTGCAGATATGCCTACCGTAACACTTTCGGAAGACGATTTGGGCGAAAACGGAATCGGTATTCTTGATATTATGGTAAAAAGCGGTCTTTGCGGTTCCAAGAGTGAAGCAAGAACGTTGGTTACTCAGGGCGGTGTCAGCGTAAACGAAGAAAAACTTACCGTACCCGCAACCTTCTATACTAAAGAACAACTCAGCGCAGGTCTTTTAATCCAGAAGGGTAAAAAGAAATTTATTAAAGTTAATATCTAAATAGGCTTCTCCTTGAGGAGAAGCTGTCGTGAAGCGACTGATGAGGTGTAGCCGATTTATCGGCGTAAAGGCATGAATAAAACACACAACAGAAAATTAACCGGTTTATCCAAAAGCTTAAGATGCCTTTTTTAATTCTTTAGGGATAATGGTTTTAAGATTTTCTAATTTAGAAGTTCTTAAAAATTTTGACGGTGTGTGTGAAGAAATTTATAATCATTTATTTGAATGTAAATAAATTCACTACACCTCATCCACCGCAAGCGGTCCCCCTTCCCCTCCAAACAAAGGGGAAGGCTTTTTTTAATCCAGAAAGGTAAAAAGAAATTTATTAAAGTAAATATTTAATGAGTAAAAAAACGCAGGTTTTCCCTGCGTTTTTTGTTATTCATTAAGACCTGAGGTTTGTTTAAATCTTACCTCGCAGCCCAGATACTGCTGACATTCTGTAAGTCCCTTTGATACAATATCCTTTGTTCTGTTATAAGAATTTTTACCGGTTGAAGATGAAAGTCCCTTATTATAAAAAGCATTTTCATCGGGCAGAGCGTGGAGAATATATTCCGCATTACTGCCGTTTCCAGTTTTTTGTACCCATGCAGGAATAATATCAACTCCGCTCAGTACCACCTTGCCGTCGCTATACTTATCAAACGTATAGTAGAAAAGCATACCGTCCTCGGTGTGTCCCGTAGGACAGTCGGTATAAAGAAGATTTAATCGCTGATTGGAAACGGAATTGCCCATTGAATAAAGACAAACGGTTTTTCTGCTGCCGTCGGTTGAGGTTAAAAGTTCAATAGGCTGAATAACGTGAGGATGTCCGCCTACTATTACGTCAACCCCAAGGTCGCACAGTTTTTGCGCTATCTGCTCTTGCCAATGGTTTTGTTTGAGCTGATATTCATTACCCCAGTGCATATAAAATACTATAGCCTCGGCTCCGCTATTCTTCATATCCTTTATAACGTTTTCGGCTTCGATATAAAATTCATCCAGTCTTTCATAGCAAAAAGAAGCAAGTAAGGGAGCAGCCTCGCTGTTTACGATTCTGCCGTTTATGGATTTACTGCCGCCGCCCTGATAAACGTTTTCATAGGTATAGCAAGCCATACCGATTTTAATTCCCTTAACGTCCTTTACGGTATAAAGTGACTCGTCAAGTGTTTCTCTGGTGCCGATAAAGGGCATATTTTTTTCCTTTAAAACCCTTGCGGTACGTTTTAACCCGAAAAGTCCCGTATCGTAACAATGGTTATTAGAGGTAAGAAGCATATCTACCCCTGCCGCCTTTATATCGTCGATAAGGTCATCGGGAGTATTAAAGGCAGGATAACCGCGATAGTTTCCCGATTCAGTGCCGCCGAGGGTTACTTCAAGGTTGGCTATGGCAAGGTCAGCCTCGTTAAAATAAGAGGAAACCTCTCTGTAAAGCGGTGAAAAATCATAACCGTCACTTTCCTTTGTTGCGGTCAGCAAGGGTGAATGTATAAGAATATCTCCCGTGTTTAAAACCTTAGCGGTTGATACTACGTATGGCTCTTCGGGTTCACTTGACAGGTTATCCTTGTCAAGAGTTAAATCCTCTCCGCCCGAGCCGACAATTTTACTTATACCGCAACCTACAAGAGAAATCACCAGACAAAGCACGCAGGCGCATAGGCACAAGAACAGATTTCTTCTTAATATTTTTTGTTTTCTCGTCAATTTCCCCATTTTAAATTCCCCTATTTATTTTGACATATTTTCAATAAATTCCCTACTTCTAACGATAGCGTTCTGTGATTTTTCGTTATCCTCCAAAAGAGTTCCTTTTATATTTCTGAGATAAATTTTAACGTTGTCGGGAATTTTAATATCTTTATCAAAGGCACATTCATAATAGCCTTCCTTTAAGGGCGTACCTTCATCCTCTATAACGCCTGAAAGGTGGTTATCGAAATATTTTTTGCCCAAATCGCCTGTAATTATCAGCATACATTCGCTATCGGTTACAATAACGCTTTGCAGACGTTGCATTATGGTATTCTGATACTGAGCCGTCGAGCCCCCCGTCTGATAGGTACAGTTTATTACCTGAACGTTAACCTCGCCGTCACCGTTATAATCCTTGCAAAACTGAGCAAAATAATCCTGAATTTCAGGTACATACATATCCGCAAGTATTCTGTTATCGTAAATCACGATTTTTAGGTCGGTTTTTTTCTTATTGATACAGGAAACGGTAGCGAATGCAACTATTATAAGACACAGGGCAACGATTATAACCGCTCTCCAGTGATAGTAGAAAAAGTGGCTTATTTTTTCACCTAAGGTTTTAGGCTTTATCTCATTTTCGTAAGGCTTATGCTCACTTGCGCCCTCTTCCTTCGCCTTTGCCTGCATTGCTTTAAGCTCAAGAAAATCTTTTCTCGCCTTATCGCGCTGAGCAAGCGTTTCACTTTTTTTGTTTTCGTTCATAATTTACTCCTTTTAAATTCTGCGTGTGACAATGACCGAAAAGCATCTGAAAACCTCCCTTTAAGGCTGGTTCTGGTTAGAGTGCTTCGGCAATATAACCGGACTTTCCATTTCCAGTATCTGCTCGTTATAAAACTGTGATTTTTTCTGTAGCTCTGCATCAAGCGTTTTAAAGCCGTATTCCTCGGTCAAGGTGGGAACGTTTGAGAAAAGATTTGTGCCAAGTCCCAGTTTATCGCCCTCGATTTTTCCTCCCAACGCCGCAATGGTGGTCGGGAACAAATCAAAGGTGCCGAATTTTCGGTTTTTTTCTTTGACGGGAACGCAGACCGCATTTATAAAACAGTTATAAACGGTACGGGTATAATTTTCATCAATATCCTTTAAAAATTCGGGGTCCATAGTCAGATGGTCACCGCAAACAACTATGGTAGTATTATCGTAAAAGGGTTGTTCTTTTATCCACTTGATAAACTCAAGAACCCTTTTTGAAGAACAGGAAAGCACGTTAGCATACTGATTATCCCACTTATCTTTACAGTCCTTACAGTCGTAGCCGTCGGGGAAATGGGTATCGGCAGTAAGCATTGTAAAGTTGAAGGGTTCTCCGCTTTCATAAAGCTTTTCAACCTCTTCTTTTGCAAAGTCGAATAATTTATCATCCTCAAAGCCCCACCATTCACGGTAGTCTTTAGGCAGTCTTTTTTCCGCCTTTAAGGAATTTATATCAACGATATTCATTTGTCCGTGTTCGGTAAAATAGGTTTTTCTGCCGCCGAAATCGGCATCGCTTCCCACCAAAAGAGTTTGCTTATATCCCTCTTTTTTAAGAATTTCCGCCATGGTAGTAACACCGGGCATAAATGAATTCTGTCCGCCGTACTGTTCACTTGCAATAGGCACCTTTATAAGCATTCCCGAGGTCTGCGCCACCATAGCCGCCGAGGTCCAGGTAGTGCCCGAATAGGAAAGAGCGCCGCCAAAATCTTCGTTGTTTGAAAAATTCACATTTTCTTCAGCCAGTTCTTTAAGTTCCGGAATGAAGTTATCGGTAATATTACCCCCCGCATTTGTATCGGCATAGGTACATTCCATAGATTCAAGGAATATATAGATTAAATTGCGTTTCTTTTCGGGGAATGTTATTTTTACTTCGTTTGGGTTTTTATAGTTCTGAATTATAAAGTCCGATTCGGTGGATGCAACGCTTATGTAACTTACAACCTCAAGCTTTGCGGCAAAAAGAGTTGTTGCTACCAAAAGGGTTGAAAGTGCCACGGGCATAGCAATTTTTTTGATAAAATCACAGAATTTTGTAAGGCAGTACCGCGAATATTTCGGGAAAGATTTTAATTTTTCAATAAATCCGCCCAGTAACATATATAAAAAAACTTCGAGAGCGGTAAAAACAACGGGATATACTCCCACCTGCACAACAACGCTTCCCGCAAGGGATCTGTTGGCGCCGTTTGCAGGAGCTTTTAACTGAAAAAGAATTTGGTCAAGATAGATATGGTCGTATTTTTTTAAAAGCCATATAGTAAAAAAGAAAAGCAAATTGCCGAGAAAAATCAGCACCAGCGCAGTTATAAGCCTTTTGTTTATCTTTTTCTTGCCGGACAAATCAAATCCCTCTTTCTTTGGATACTACCTCTATTTTATCTCTTTAAGGTAAAATAGTCAAGTGAGAGGGGAAATATTAACAATTCCTTAATAAAGAAACTTCGATTATGATTTAATACTTGAATAAGCCGACAAAAAATAGTAAAATATAAAAAAAGAATTTTAAGAGGTATTTTATGATAATAATGAGTGTTGACCGCGGAAAAGCGCGCACGGGAATTGCCTATAGCGATAAAAGTGAAAGTTTTGCCTTTCCTCACACGGTTATAACTGAATATAATGCTGAACGTCTTTTAGAAAAAATAAAAGAAGCCGCCATCACTTTAAAGGCGGAGGAAATTGTGGTAGGTCTTCCACGCCGCACCGACGGAAGCCTTGGCGACAGCGCTCAGGAATGTACGTTGCTTGCCGAAAAATTAAGAGAAATGCTTTCTGTTCCCGTAAATCTTTACGACGAAAGATTTACCACCGTTTCGGCTCATACTGCCCTTAATTATACCGATACCCGCGGTAAAAAACGCAAGGAAATTATCGACGCCGTTGCCGCCACTATGATTTTAGAGGATTATTTGAAGTATAAAAAGAATATGGGCTAACTATATTAAAAAGCACCCCAACTCCCGAAAGTTGGGGTGCTTTTACTGTTATTCTTCACCGAAGGGATTTATATTACAGTAAACCTCAAGCATACATTTACTGCATACCTCTCCGACGCCTACTATAAAATTAGTTCGCTTACTTATTGGTAAGTCAATCGGTGTGGTAGTAGGTTTTTTACAAATCACACATTCTTCGAATTCCTTATTATTTTCCATTTTATTAAGCCTTTCTTTCACGTCGGTCGGTTACTATTATTACAATACAAGAAGTACCGCTTAAAAACGCAAGAATCATCCAGAAATAAATACTCTTATCCATACCTGTGTCGGGAACCATCGGTTTTTTCATATCACATATATTTGTGAACTGAGCATTTACCTCTTCAGTTTTAATTCCGTCAACAAAGAAATCAACCGCTATTTCGTAATTCTCATCTATATACGGTTTGAATTCTATCTCATAAACCTTAGTATCGTAGGTAACGCCCTTTTCTCCCGTGTTCTTTTCATAAAGCTTATAGGAAAGGGTTTTATCAACGTGGTCTTTCGTAAGGATTATTTCTGTTTTACCGTCACCGTTTGCATCGGATTTTAAGGTTTGCTCTACTGCCGTTTCGGTATTAACAAGAACAAATTCAAAGCCCTCGGGGGTTCTCTTATAGTTTCCCTTATTGCTTACAAGTTTTGTAACGCAAATATTTACAGATTTGTCCTCGGGCTCGGGAGCCTTAAAGGTATTATTAAAGGTAACGCTTATATCAAAGCCATCCTCGTATTTAGTTGAGGTGGTATGTACACCGTTTTTAACTCCGCTGATTTCCAGCTTTCCGTCCATATCCTCATCGGTTACGATTAACGAGAAAACATTTACGGTTGCATCGTAAACCATTCCCTTCAGTTCGCCCTTTTCTTCACTCATACGGAATTCGTATTCTCCGATAGCGTTAAAGGAAAGTTTATTTACTGTTTTTGTAAAATCAAACTGAGGTTTAAAGTTTTCCTCGGTATAGGTCAGAGTTTGTTTGTCAAGCTTTATCCATTTTCCGTCTGTTTTTTGTTCGAGCAGGAAGGTAAAACTATCCGATTTCTTCCATTCTCTGCCCTCAAGTTCTTTTTTACCCTTAAGGGTAATATTTTCTGCGGTCACACCCTTTGGATTATACGTATTTACGAATTCCGCACTCGCATAATTCACGTCGGGAACAATAACAGTCTTTTCGTCTTCGTCTTTTTTAGCAAAGCCCGACAAAGTAACGTCATTTTCTTTAATAACAACCTTTGTACCTACGTCAATGCCTTCAACCTTAAAGGGAATATCGGGTCTTATCTTTACAGAAAGGTCACCTCTCGAATCGGTTTTAAGTTTGCCAAGAGTTGTAGATAGCGTTGTTTCGGAATAAAAATCGCCAAAGGAAAGTGTAAAATCAAAAGCAATATTTTCAGGGATAACGTAATTATCTCCATATGGATGCTCTACCCTTTTTATAACCGAAATGCCGTTTTTAATTTTTTCTTCCGGTTTAAAAATATTGGTAATAGTATCGGTTTTTGAAGTTACAAAACAAAGGGTGGTATTGACAGACGATATCAAAAGTGTTATTGCCGAAAGAATAAGCAATATACATTTTATAAATCTTTTCATACTGACAATACCTCCTTATTTATATTTTACGAAAGGCAGAAAAGACCAAATAAGCCTTCTTCTGTGTTTTTTATAGTATTTTCTTTCCTTTCCTTGAGTTCGCTCTATTTCTGAATTAAGATATTTCAGTTCGCTTTTTATCTCTGCTGAAAATACTGTTAATCTGACCGCCAAAATCAAAACGAGTAATACTATACTCAAAATTATCATCAGTTCCATTATCGTTATTATTAAACAACCTTTATGCCATCACGAGTGTTTCTTATTGTCTTAACTCGCGATTTTTTAAACAATTTAAAAATTGCCATCCTCAGTAAGCAAAGGATACAACCGAAACTCATTGGGTTATACCCTTAGCTTACCGCCCACTCCGTGAGGTAGGAATGGGAGGTAAAAGTTCGGTTATCTAAATAAGTACGTGTCAAAATCTACGGCTGCGCCGTTAAAGGTATAGGATTTGCTGCCGCTTGCAGTTACAGTAACGTTATTACCGGTAGTTACGCCACCTTTTCCCACTATACTCCAAGCTTTACAAACCGTACCTTTTCCTATCATTTCAAAATCATTGAAATCTATAGTGGTACCTGCGCCAACGCTTGTATATGTAGCTACAAGATTTTTGGCAGATTTGGAAGCCAAAGCATCATAAACGCATTTACAACCGTTAAAATCAATATCTGCAACCACGTAGTTAGCAAGTTGTATCATACCGGGACAATTTGCACCTGTCCAATTAAAGGTACAGTTATTGAATACGAGTTTAATTCCGTTAGGATAAGAAGAATTGGTTACAACAGGCATATTGTTAAAGGTGCAGTTATTAAATACCATTGTTACGTTTTCTGCATAAACCTGAATACCAACGTTTCCGGTAGAAGGTGCTGCAAGGTTATTGAATACGCAATCATTAAGCACTAGGTTTGCGCCATTTGTTCTTGTAGCAAGAACTGCGCTACCCTTAACAGATTCAAATTTTACGTCTTCGAAGGTAACGGTATCAGTGCTTTTTACCGTTAAGGGATTACCCGAAGCAGTATCTCTTGAAAAAGTACCGCCAACAATGGTTGTATCCTGATTAAAGGTCACCGACTGTAAATCTTCGGCAGTAATCTTTCCTTCAACAGCTATAAGACTGCTTCCGTTTGCGATTTCATTCTTTAAATCGGTTGCATTAGCAGCCTTGGGCATTTCTACACTCCAAGTGCCGTTAGCATTATCAACTAACTTGTAACCTGATGCGATAAACTGAGCCTTAGGCTTGATGCTGAAAGTACCGCCGTATATAGTAGTGTTGTTACCATAATCGCGTACTTCGCCGTTAATTACACCGCCGTTGATGGTGTATTTAGCACCGCCTTGTGCATCTATCAAGCAAGAGGTCCAGCCCAAAGTTGCTGTTCCGTCGGCAATAGAATATTCACCGCCGTTTATAACTACTTCACCGCCGTAAGCAAATATTCCTGCATTACCTGCGTTGCCATTATAGAAAGTACCGCCGTTAAGGGTTAATTTTGCAGCATTTCCGTAAATGGTATGTTTACCGCTACGGCTATTGCTGATATTACCGCTATTTACTGTTAAATCAGCAAAGTTCATAATACCATTTTCAACAGTTATACCGTTTATAACCATTTCACCATAGTTACGAACAGAATAGTTGTTGGTAGCCTTTATAGTACCGTTACCGCTAAGTATTACAGTACCGTTGTTTACAAATGCGCTGCTTGCGGTTGCTTTTGTGCTGTCGTATGCAACTTCGGTAATTATATCTTTACCGTTAAGGTCAAGTTCCACGTTTACACCTGCGGGAACCATAAAGGCATCACCTGTATTGGTAATGTTATCAGCAAGTTTTATTTTACCGCCCTTTTTAAGTGCCTTTGCAAGAGAAGCTGCATCTTTTACTACCCAAACCATTTCGTTTTTAAGGGTAGAGAAAGCGGTCTTTGCATCATCAAAATTATCTTTCTGAATAGCAGAAGCTATGATATCTATATTAAGACCGTTGAACATATCAAGCTGCTGAGCATTAAACTCCTTAGGAACTTTAAAGCCCTTAAAGAGAGTGGATTTTTCGCCTGCTTCAAGAAGGAGATAGTAGGTGTAACGAAGTTCATAATCGTTCATACCGGTGGTATAGTAACCATCATAAGGAATAACAGTATCGGTATCCATAAACCAGTTACCGCTATACTGTAACCAATATTCAGAAATGGTCTTTACAGAGTCAACCTGTAAAACGTTTTCGGGCATCTTATCGTCTGTAATGGTAAGACGCATACCGGTAGCGTTACCGTTTGCATCTTTTTTGGTATAGTTCATACCGAAGCCGTCGAAGATATAATCATAAATCTGCTGAATTTCAGCTTCGCTATAGCCTTTAGCCTCATAAAATTCATCAATAGCATTGTTGATTTCAAGAGCGTTATTGATAGTTACTTCTACTGCAACGTATGCAGGTCTGCTTCCTGTATTTTCAACGGTAACTTCCTTTTTAAGATAGTCACCGGGCATAACGTTTTCATAGGTAGCGCCGTTATTGTCAGACGTTACGGTTGCAGCTCCGGTAGTGCCTACGTCTTCGGTAAGATTAATAGCAATATTTCCTACGGAAAATACGTTGCCCTTTTCAATAGGGTCAACTGTGAGATATGCAACGGTTCCGCCAATTGCCATAACGGCAATAAGGACAAGACAGATGCACATTACAAGTGTTTTTTTCATGTTTTTCATTTTTTTCTCTCCATTCTTTGATTGATTTTTAAAATTACCATCCTCAGTAAGCAAAGGATATAACCGAAACTCATTGGGTTATACCCTTTGCTTACCGCCCACTCCGTGAGGTAAGAGTGGGAGGTAGCAAAGAAAGTTGTAATTAGTAAACGTCAACGCCATCAACAATAACGTTGAGTTTATCAGTACCCATAGAGTTTTTGTTACCCCAAAGCGTTGTACCGGTATTAATACCCTTGTCGTTAATTTCGTAGCCGTTAACAACTGTGTTATTAACGATTAATTGATAACTTCTGTCATAATCATTACCGATTTCAATAGCAGCCTTAAGGTCGGTTAAACCGCCCTTATCGTTAAATACGCAACCGTTTACTTCAAGTTTGGTATCGGTTCCGCCGTAAAGCAATACTGCCTTTCCGTCAGAATTAAAGGTACAGTTATTAAGAGTAACGTTTTTAGCACCCCATGTCCAAAGATTGTAAACATCTCCTGTTACGTTGAATTCACAATTATTGAACACACTGTCACCATACAAACTGTAGGTTCCGTTAAAAGTGCAATTATTGTAAGTTGCGCTTAAATCTGCATATCCAGCATAAGTATGGCTATCGGTAGTAATAACAATATTTTCAAACGTTACTTTAGAGTTCCGAAGACTATAGTCACAACCCTCATAAGAACCGGGGTTCTGAACAGTAACCTTTGTTGCACCGTTACCTATAATTGTAAGGTTTTTGCCCGCTGCAGCAGCAGGAATAACGAAATCGCCTGCGGGAAGTTCTATTACCTTTACACCATCTTTAATAGCCTGTTCAAGAGAAGCGTTGGAATCAGCCTTTGTAAAACCTACTGAATAGGTTCCATCGCCGTTATCGGTTACAACTCTGTCTGCTCCGAGTTTTGTTCCGCCGATATTAGCAGGATTATATTTATGATAGGTACCGCCGTTGATATTAATTTCGGTCCAACTACCATCATAGTTAGAAATAAAGTAGTAAGAACTATTAAGTCCGCTGGGATAGAAAGTACCGCCGTTAAGGTTAATAATTGCCTTTTGATTAGCATCGTTAGACCAACCATAACCACAAATTGTATCTATACCACCGTTTGAATAACCGCTCTTAAAGGTACCGCCGTTTATATTGATGGTACCGTAACCGCCAAGATAAATTGTATGGCTGGTATTACCGTTGTAACCTTTGTTTTCAAAATTACCACCATTAATGGTAACGTTTGCGCCGTTAAACACGGAAACTGCGCCAAAATCACTCGTTACGTCAACGTCATTGGAATTGATAACGAGACTACCGCTTTGAACGCGGATAGCATAGTTAGATACTGAGGAAATTTCGCCGTCACCTACAATAGTAAGGTCACCTTGGCTATAGATAGCGTTGTTGCCTTGATTAGAAAGTTTATTTCCGTTTAAGTCAAGCTGAACAGTTACATCTTCGGGGATTACTACTCTTTCTTCAAGTGCAATATCATCAGCAAGTTTTATCTTGCCGCCCTTTTTAATTGCCTTTGCAAGAGAAGCTGCATCTTTTACTACCCAAACCATTTCGTTTTTAAGGGTAGAGAAAGCGGTCTTTGCATCAGCAAAATTATCTTTCTGAATAGCAGAAGCTACGATATCTATATTAAGACCGTTGAACATATCAAGCTGCTGAGCATTAAACTCCTTAGGAACTTTAAAGCCCTTAAAGAGAGTAGATTTTTCGCCTGCATCAAGAAGGAGATAATAAGTGTAACGAAGTTCATAATCGTTCATACCGGTGGTATAGTATCCATCATAAGGAATAACCGTATCGGTATCCATAAACCAGTTACCGCTATACTGTAACCAATATTCAGAAATGGTCTTTACAGAGTCAACCTGTAAAACGTTTTCGGGCATCTTATCGTCTGTAATGGTAAGACGCATACCGGTAGCGTTACCGTTTGCATCTTTTTTGGTATAGTTCATACCGAAGCCGTCGAAGATATAATCATAAATCTGCTGAATTTCAGCTTCGCTATAGCCTTTAGCCTCATAAAATTCATCAATAGCATTGTTGATTTCAAGAGCGTTATTGATAGTTACTTCTACTGCAACGTATGCAGGTCTGCTTCCTGTATTTTCAACGGTAACTTCCTTTTTAAGATAGTCACCGGGCATAACGTTTTCATAGGTAGCACCGTTATTGTCAGACGTTACGGTTGCAGCGCCGGTAGTGCCTACGGCTTCGGTAAGATTAATTGCAATATTTCCTACGGAAAATACGTTGCCCTTTTCAATAGGGTCAACTGTGAGATATGCAACGGTTCCGCCAATTGCCATAACGGCAATAAGGACAAGACAGATACACATTACAAGGGTTTTCTTAATATTTTTCATTTTTAGATCCTCGCTTTTAGTTCTGTGCAGTGAAAAATTATTTAATTACTTTAAGGTATCATAATAGGTGGTTGCACCGTCAATGCTCTTAATTAACATACCATAGCTGCGTGAAGCGGAAGAAGCGTTAAAGAGAGCATCTGCAACGTCCTGATTAGCAACGTAGAAGGTAATTTGGGAAGCATCGCCTGTTTGCTTATTTGTGAAATACATAGAGCCTGTTTCAAAGGTTACTGTATCACTATAGATATAAACCTCTTTAAGAGCGCCACTGTCACGACCTACGTAGTTAGCTAAGGTAACGTTTTTAGATTTAATAATAATAGTTTCAAGCTTAGGACAAGCGCCGAAAGCAGTTTTACCGATATAGGTTACGTTTTCGGGAATTTCAATAGTAACAAAACCGGACTGCTGGAAAACGCCCTCATCAATATAGGTAAGGCTTTCAGGTAAAGTAACGCTTGTTAAGTTAGGCGTTTTGCATAATGCGCGATTGTTAAGTCTTTCTATTCCTTCTCCAATAATAACCTCTGTTACGTCGGAAGCGCCATCGGAATATACACCACGATATAAGGTATCGCCTCCCTTACTGCTTACGGTTCCAACGCCGTTTTCAGTAACGTATAAAACGTCTTCATGAACAAGAACTTTGGGAATATCTACACCGTCAACCCAAGGATGATTGGTTATAGTGATATTACCGAATGCAGTGTCAAGAGCTTCGTCAGCACTTGCAAAGCCCGCAGCCTGAACAGCCTGAGTGAATACGAGAACGTCATAGGTGCCGTTATCGTTGCCGTCAAGTGCTTCGCAATCTTCGTTGGTAGCGTTAGATTTCATATAAACCTGGCACAAATTAGGATAAGAGGTTTCACCTGCGGGAAGAACACCGTTTTCGTGAACACCGCCTAAATGCTTACCACCGTTATAGAGGAACTCTATAACAACGTAATTGTTACCGTCAATTTCGATAATACCGATTGTGCTCTTCTCCCAAACTTCGCCCGATTTTGACATAAATTCCATTGTTGTAACTAAAGTGTTAAACTCGTCAACAGAAGTTATACTGCCACATTCTAAAGCACAGAGTGTACGAACGTAAGCGTCGGTTTTGCCGGTATTTTCGATTGTAACAAATTTATCTACAGCATTCTTAATAGGCATTACTTCTGCACTGCCGTAAGAGTTAACCTGACTCATACGAATGGGAGTGGCGTCATAACCGCTTGTGGTTGAACCAACAGCAGGAAGTAAGGGATTAGCCTGAACAAATTCTTCAAGCACGTAGCTTGTTCTATTGTCGATAGTTGCGGTAGCATAGGTACCGTCAGCATTTACTACACGCTGATACTCGTGCTGAGCAATTTCAACATTGCCAAGTGTCATAACGTTAACGTCGCCGTCTTCGTTGGTCAAATAAGCTACAGTTCCCACAACAGCAACAACTGCAACAAGCACCATAGAAGCGCACATTAAAAGTACTTTTTTAAAGTTTTTCATAATAATTCTCCTCGTGTTTATGAGAATTTGTCCTACCGCCCCACCTTTTTGCAGGTTGGACAGTAGGTTTCAAATTATATTATTTAAAAATTACGCAATCAGCAAGAGTTCTGCCGGCGGGTAATTCGATAGTAATGTAAGACTCGTAATTGCTTGCGGTGATTTTGGTACCGTTGGTTGTGCAGTTGTTGAGGATTATCTTCTGACCTGCGCCAAGACTATCTAACAAAAGACAGTATTCTTCTTCAAATACGCAAGAATTGAATTCTACGCCACAATAGGGTCTGATTAAGCAATCGTAATGCTTACCATATCCCATATTCTGCCAATATTTTGCAGAGTTTTCGCCGAAGGAAGTATTATTGAATGTTACGGAAGCAAGACCTGCAAGGCTGGTCCAACCGTTAATGGTAGAATTGTTTACAACAAGATTTTTTGCGCCATACTCTGTAGTATTGAGTGCATAACCGGGGCCGTCGATTACAACGTTTTCGATTAAAATATCAGAAGTGGGAGAAGAAATAACAATTCCGCGACCCATAGCGGTTTTGATAGAAAGGTTTTTGATAGTTCCGCCATAAGTTTCAATAGCATAAGCATTGTATGCAGTGGTTTCAACTACTAATTCGTTGCCTTTACCATCAATAACGCCGCCGTTCTTCTGTGTAATGGCGGTAGGAGTGCCATAGATAGAACCGTTTGCTAAAGGAGCAGAAATGTCATCTGCAAAATATACGTCTTTGCCATCTTTTAATGCAGCATTAACGGCGGTTGACTCTCTAACTACAACAGGTAATTCAAAATCATCACCGCTAAACCAAGCAACTGCATTGTCTTCTACCTTACCGAAAGCTTCGGTTAAAGCAGCTTCTGCGCTGTCAAAACCTGCAGCCTGAACTGCCTGAGATAATACAAGAATATCGTATGTACCGTTTTCGTTACCGTCAACCTTTGTTACTTCTTCGTTATCACAGTTTTTGTTCATATATACCTGTAAAAGAGAAGGAATGGTAGTGGTTTTGGGAGCAACAGCAGCGCTGTGAACAGCTTCCCATACCATATAGTTTTCGCCGTCGATTACTGCTACGAAGGGTGTGCCCCAGTTCCAAGTTCCGTCAAAGTCGAACTCTGCGCCATTTTCAGCATTGGTGGAAACACCGATAACGTTATATCTGAATGCATCAACTGTAGCATATTCGCCCATTTCGAAAGCGAATACGGTACGAACGTAAGCATCGCTTTTGCCTGTATTTGTAACAGAAACGTACTTATCTACTACGTTGTTCATAGTAAAGCTTCTGTATGCGCCGTTTGCTTCAGTTGTGTTTTTCCAACCGAGTGTGCCAACGTAGGGCATAAGGGGTTTAGCCTGTGTGAAATCAACGAGCTCACCTGCTTCGTTGTATTCCTGTTCGATTTGCTCGATTTTAACGCTACCAACGGTCATTACGTTGGTTTTAGAATCTGTGTCGGTAAGATATGCAATAGTTCCTGC
Source organism: Oscillospiraceae bacterium (assembly GCA_015065605.1). Lineage (GTDB taxonomy): Bacteria > Bacillota > Clostridia > Oscillospirales > Acutalibacteraceae > SIG607. The sequence continues at coordinate 22,558 of SVPZ01000010.1, forward strand.
TATTGCAAGTGATGCTACAAGTACCATAGCAAGACACATAATGATTACTTTTTTAAAGTTTTTCATTTCTTTTTCTCCTTAAACGAATTATTTTTGTGTTATAGCCCAAGCCTTTTCGGCTGAATCTATCTCGGTTATGCTACCGTCACGCTGAACTGCATAAGCAGTAAAGGAAAGGGTAGGCATTTCGGTAAGGTTATTGAACATTTCCTTTGTTACGGTATCCTTAACCTTTACCTGATTATCCTTAAGTACGGGGAATTCCTGATCGTCTTTATTGTTATCAACGGCTCTGAAGTAAACGCCGTCAACGTCCTTTAAAGGAGTCCAACCGTCTGCAACGGTAAATTCCATAAAATCATCAAACTTTGCAGGATCGCCCGATTTTTCGATTTTTACGAAAAGCCAACAGTCTTCACTGTCCTTTTCAACTGTTACGGTAGGGTCTTTGGAAATTTTGTGACCGGGTACCATACGATAGGTATTGGTATATGGATCGCCGTCGCCGTCGTCAGTATCGCTTTCTTCAAGGGTGATATCAATATCACCGTAGGTAAAAGTATTTACAACGGGCTTTGTTTCTGCAACAAGCCATGCGAAAGTACCGCTTACAATACTGAATACAAGTGTAGTTACACTAAGCATTAATAAAATAGTTTTTATTATGCCCTGTTTTGTAAAAAGTTTTCTTTTCATCATTGGCCGCCTTTCTTATTACTGCATCTGCAGATCAAATGCCGTCCAAGCGGCATCCTCATTATCGAAGCCTGCCTTCTGAATAGCGTTACCTACTACAGAAATCTTCATTTCCTTGATTTTAGCGAGTTGTTCGCCGTTAATTTCTCCGGGAACCTTGATTTTGGTAAACAAAGGCTCTAAAGCCTTATCATCGCTTACCTTATCCAAAGCAGATTTATAACGGAACTCATAGGTGGCGGTATCATTACCGTTATCGGTAATTTTTACGCATTTCCACACGTTAGAGTCCCAACCTTCAACGTAATTTTCAGGAAGAAAACCATTGCCGAATACTGCCTTTAAGTCTGCAATATCGCTTACTGTAACCAACATACGAACGTAAGAAGCCTCGCTACCCTTTTTTACCGTTACAGTAGGGTCTTTTACGTAGGTTCCGCCGGGGATAAGGTGATATTCGTTTGCCTTAACTCTGTCGGTGCCGACTACAACTCCGTTTTCATCAACGTCTGCTTCATCAAGTGTTATATCTACGTTACCAACGGTAAAGGTATTTACAACTTCATCGGTATCAGTAAGATACGCAAGAGTTCCCATTACCGAAGCAAACACAAGTATAACCACACTAATGCACAGCAGTACTGTCTTCATTTTCTTCATTTTTCTTTTCTCCTTTTTTATTTTTATCAGGCTCTTCACCTGTAATAAAATCGATCATAAATACAAATACCGTTAAAATTATGCCACCTGCAATACCAAGGTACATACCCGGCGGTGTTGTGACAAATCTCGCGGCATAGCCAAGATAGGGGATTTTGAATACCGGTTTTCCAAGCACGTTATTCATATGTACTCTACCGTTATCGACACCCTTATTGGCGTCACCCTTTGTTTTAAAATAAATAATACCGTCTTCTTTTTCGATACCGACGATTCTGTGCGTAACCGTAGTGTCATCTGACACCAGATAGGTTATAACGTCGCCTGTTTTAAGTTCCGACGGTTCAACCTGTTTAACGTATATAATAGCGCCCGTTTTATATTCAGGCTCCATTGACGGTGATAAAACCGTATAAACCTTTAAACCGAAAAGTTGCACCCCTGCAACAAGTAAAGCGAAAACTAAAACAAGACAAACTATAATCATCGACACACTCTTAAGAATGATTTTAGTTGTTTTCTTCAACCGCTAAGTACCTCCAAAAAACTAACACTTTTCATATTTTGTTCTAATGTTATAACATAAAAACTCCCAAAAGTCTTATGCTGACAGCATAAAATGAGCATTTTTTTTAATACTTACAAAAATTTTAAACATTTTATGCTTTTTTATAGAAATTTTGTTGATAATTTGGTTGTAAATTTTGTTTTTGTGCAAATACTTATACAAAGAGCCAAAAACCTTTTTCGTTTATTACCCACATAAACGATAAAACTATAAAAATGGTAAGAAAACAAAGGAGTTTTTATGTTTTCTTACCATTTTTTTGACCATTTAAGCCATACTCATCAGACTTAACTTTTGCATATTCTTTTGTTTTTGTTCAAAGGAGGAATGAACGTATCTGTTAAGAGTTACTTTAACGTCGGAATGTCCTAATATCTCGGATAAACTCTTAATGTCAAATCCCGCTTCTACACATCTTGTAGCGAAGGTATGCCGTAAAGTGTGAAAGGTAGCTCCCTTAAAGCCCAAATCTTTAGCCGTTTCTTTAAATCGGTGTTGCATAGTGCGCGGCTCACAAAAAGGACTTCGGTTGGTTTCCAACACGTAACCGTCCGCTTTTCGCATTTTGTTTGCAAACTCTTTTAAAAACTCAGGCAAAGGAATCACTCTTTTTGAAGATTCGCTTTTGGGGTCAGATATAAAAACCTCGGTGTCACCGTTGTCGGTTTTAAGCCGTTGCATTGTTTTATACACTATTATGCTATCGTCAGTTATGTCCTGCCATTTTAGTGCACATAATTCTCCGATTCTCATTCCTGTATAAAGAGCTAATAAAATTGAAAATTTATAACTGTTTATATCGTTAAGACAGTATAAACAAAGACGTTGCTGTTCCTTTGGGCTAAACACACGCGCCGTTTTTCTTTCCTGACGTATATTTTTTATTACAGGCGGTACAATAGAATACTCTTCACTCGCATATTCGAAAATTTTGCCTAATATAATAAGTGTATCGTTTACCGTTTTTTCAGAAAGCTGTCCGCCGTTAATTCGTCCTTTTTCTTTTAATTCGGTTGCAAATTGTTGTATAGTCACCGTACTCATTTTATCTATCGAAATATTCCCCAAATTCTTTATTATATGATTTTTACACAGATTTTCATATTTTATATAACTTGAGGGCTTTATTCGGTTCTTTACGCATAAAAGCCACTCTTCAGCAAGGTCTTTTATGCATAAATTCGCAGACTTTGTTATTTTTTTGGCAATATTATGCATAGCCTTTAATTGCTTTTCCTTTGCTTCTTTATAGGTTGAAGCATAAATTGAAGCGTATTTTTTTCTTCCGTCAACGCCTGATTCCTTAACGTATCTGGCTTCCCACCGACCATCCTTCCTTTTATAAATACATTCTCCTCTTCGTGACATAAATAAATCATCCCTTCGCGCTAGTAAATTTTGACGGTAAATTTGACCATAAATAAGTCCGAAATGGGTAAAAACTTTTGTCAAAAAATGAAAAATATGCAATATTATGCATTTTGTATTGACAAATCGGCTTAATAGTGTCATAATGTTACCTGATAATTAAGGTTTCGTTGGCGCATCATTGCTTTCGTGTCCTTTTTTATCTTCGTTTATGTGGGTAATAAACGAAAACCTCTTAACTTTTGGTTAAGAGGTTTTTTGTTTGCAGTACATTGGTTTGAAACCGGGGGCAAGGTTTTTCTTTTTTAAAAGCAAGGAACCTCGCACCACTGCGTTTTTGCCAAATCTTGCACAGATTTCGCTTATATTACGTTCTATTTTCAAAAGTTTATCTTCGTCATCGAAGGAACCAAACAAATCAAGCTGTACGTTTGCATCTCCCTCTTTTAGTTTTATTGCCCTTAGTCCTACGCTTCTGCACGGAAGACAACCGTGTTCTTTAAATAGGTTCATGGCAACCCTTGCCAGAGTTATTCCCGTCTGTGTTCCCGAATCAATACGAACGGCGTATTCGTTGGTTTTTAAATCGGTACTCCTTACGATAAGTGCAACTCCCGTTGCGTAGATTTCCTTTTCTCTTAAAATTTCGGCTATTTCTTCCCCGTAAAAAAGCAGTTCTCTGAAAACCTCGTCATCACTTTCAAAATCTTGGCTAAGCGTACGGGAGCGTCCCACACTTTTGGGACGGTCTGTGCTTTTTGGGGTTATGACGGGACTGTCATCCAGCCCCATTGCGCTTCTTTTCAGCATTATTCCGTTTTTTCCGAGAATTTTATCAAGCATTCCGTCACTTGCCAAGGTTATATCGCCTATTGAAAAAATACCTCGGCTATTAAGTTTATTTGCCGTACTGTTACCCACGAAAAGCAGGTCGCTTATTGGGAGATTATATATTTTTTCTTTGAAATTTTCTTTGCTTATAACGGTTAAGCCCTCAGGCTTTTTCATATCGCTTCCAAGCTTTGCGAAGGATTTATTGAAGCTTACTCCCACCGAAGCGGTTATGCCAAGTTCGTTTTTTATATCACGCATTATTTTTTTTGCAATAGTCTGACCGTCGCCGAAAAGCAAGTAACTTCCCGTAACGTCAAGCCAACATTCATCCATTCCGAAGGGCTCTACCATATCGGTATAGCGGTGATAAATTTCCCTTGCTTTTATAGAAAATTCCTCGTATTTATCATAAAGAGGCGGTAAAATATAAAGTCCTGCGCATTTTTGCTTTGCCTTCCATATAGGCTCGGCGGTTTTTACACCGAATTTTTTCGCAATTTCATTTTTTGCAAGTATTATTCCGTGGCGCTCCTGCACACTTCCCGCAACGGCAACGGGCTCGTTTACAAGGGTTTGATTATATAGAAGGCTTACCGATGCAAAAAAATTATTAAGGTCACAATGCAGAATGGTTCTTTCCATTTTTATTCTCCTAACTTACGTAAGACGGCATTAAATGTTCAAGCGCACTTACGTGTATTCTTTCCACCTGACGTTTACTGTAATTAAGAAGCTCTGCGGTTTCTTCCAAGGTTTTTCCGCAAAGATATTTTTGCGCCAGTACCTCGCTTTCAACCTGATCGGCGATTTTTCCTATATCGTCTTCGATAAAATCTCTGAGCAATATCGCTTCACTCATTTCTCTTTTGTATTTTTCGCTTTTATCGGCATTCTTTGCCGACAACAAATAGCAACGTGAAATTTTGGCAAGGGCAAGCGGATACTGTTCAAGATAAACTCTCTTGTCATCCACCGACCATTCTCTCATATCATTCCCGCTCCTTTTAAAGCGTAATACTGTCCGTAGCTTAATTTACAGTCGTGATATTTATTATAGGTATCCACCTCGTTTACCGCCCTATACAGAGGACTGTTTTTTCTTATTTCTTCCTGTTCCTTTTCTCTTTCAAACATTTTTTCTCCAAGTTTTCTACAGCTTTCGCTACAGTATCTTCGTACACTAACTCCCGTAGGACGTCCACAGTAGCTACAGTAGTTCCCCCTCTTTTCGCTATAGTTCATCCCCGAACAGTAAGGACACAACAGAAGCTTTTCGCTTCCTTTCGGTGTCGGTTCAAAATAAACCTTTGCGAACTCAAACTCCATCCGACAATCCGAACAATAATACAATGCTTTTTACCTCCGTAAAATTAAAATTTTTCTTGACTTATCACTTTATTTATTATATAATGTTCGTGTACTCCCGAACACTTGTTCTATTATATTACGGAAATCCGTAATTGTCAAGTGTCTGCGCCAATTTTTTAAAAAAAGGTGGAAATTTTATGGATAGTATTTATGAAAGAATCGAAAAGCTTTGTAAAGAAAAAGGAATAACGGTAACCGATTTATGTAGAGAATGTGCCATACCCCGCGCAATACTTTCGGACTATAAAATGGGCAGAAGCAAAGCCCTTTCTACTTCTGTTTTATCTAAAATCGCGACCTTTTTTTCGGTCAGCGTGGAATATCTTTTAGAGGGCAAAAATTCCAAAGCCGTTGAAAATCAGTTAAAGGTTGCGCTTTTCGGCGGAAGCGACGACGTAACCGACGAAATGTGGGAAGAAGTGAAACGCTATGCAAAATTCATTTACGATAAAGAGCAAAAGTCTTGACGAACTTTACCGCATAGCCGAAGAAGAAGGAATAAAGGTTTTAAGCTTTAATCTTCCAAAAAACAAAGCCGTCACCGTTAATATCGGCGACGACTGTTATATCGGAGTTGACCCTGCCGTTTTCGGCAGAGAATATGAAGAACGCGTGGTACTTGCTCACGAAATGGGGCATATTGCCACCGGCGGTTTTTACGATACCGACTGTTCACAGCTTCAAAGGGATAAAATAGAACACAAGGCTGAAAAATGGGCTATTCACTTTTTGGTTCCCATTAAACTTTTAAAGGAAGCCATAAAAAACGGCGTTTATACAACGAGTGACCTTGCAGAGCATTTCTCGGTACCGGTAAATTATATGGAAAAGGTTTTAAAATACTATACGGAAAAATAATCGCATCGATTAACCGATGCGATTATTTTATATAAGTTTAAATTCTTTTGTGTTAAGAAGCGCCGCTTCCTCACTGCTGTGCGAAACGAATACCACCGTTTTATTTTCGGTGTATTTGTTTATTAAAAGGGCAGTATTTTTTTTTGTTACTTCGTCGAGCCCGTTTAGTGCTTCGTCAAGCAAAAGCAGGTCAAAATCCATAGACAGCGCTCTGGCTAAAGCCACTCTGCGTTTCATACCGCCCGAAAGTTCATATATAGGCATATCTTCGTTTCCCTTAAGGCCTAGCTGATTTAACAATTCCTTTGCCTTTTCTTCGCTTGAAAATAAAGCAATATTTTTCAGCACGGTTAGATTTGGGATTAATCTATCCTCTTGGAAAACGGTGGAAATTTTTATATTTTCCTTTAGTTCTACTTTGCCTTTTTTAACCCTTTCAAGTCCCATTATAAGACGAAGAATGGTGGTTTTGCCTCTGCCCGAAGCACCGCTCAGCCATATTCTGTCCCCTTCTTTAATATGAAGGAAAAAATCCTTTAGCACGTTTTCCTTGCTTCCTTTATAAGAAAAGGTGACGTTTTTAAAATTTATCATTTCGCCACCCCGCTTTTTAAAGTAAGCTTTAAAAGATACTCAAAAATCACGCTGAATACCACGATAACCACCGTTACCGCAAAAACCTCGTCGTAATCAATAGCATTTTTGCCTATCCATAAAAGATTACCGAGAGAAATTTCGGTACGGCTTATTACCTCAGCCGCAACACCCGACTTCCACGCAAAGCCAAGTCCTGTTATAAGGGCAGCCGAATAGGCGGGTTTAATGGCGGGAAAGGTTATAAAACGAAGTATCTTTCCCTTACTAAGTCCCAAAACAGACGCCATTTCAATAAGGGTTTTATCCACCGAGCAAAGCGCACTGTAGGTTGCGTCCCATATTATAGGAAGCACCGTCAAAAAGGCTATAAGGGTAGGTATGTTTTTTTCCTTTACCCATAAAAAAACCAGTATGATAAAGGCGGCAACGGGAACTGCCCTCATAAGACGAAGCAAGGGGGAAATAAATTCACCGATTATTTTAATTTTATTGGAAATAACCGCCAACACCGTTCCCGTCAGGGCGGCAAGTAAAAAACCTATCAGCACTCTGTAGAGAGAAAAAAGCGCCGAAAGCCAAAAGGAAAGGTTTTTCGATAGTCTTGCCAAAGCGCGAACCACCGTTATTGGCGTGGGTATTGCTATGAGCAGGTTTTTATTCACAAAATATGCTATAACCTGCCACAGCAATATGAAAAAGATAAATATTAAAAGTTTTTTTAAAATTTTTTTAGCCTGCATAATAGAAGCTATCTTCGGGAAGTTTGCCTCCTACGGATTTGGGATTGGCGTCAAACATAACCTTTAAATATCCCGAAAGTCCTTTCTTCATTTCATCTCCTGCGATATAGGTAAGACCACTTGCGGGAATAGCCTTTGCAGCAAGAGCAGCCTTAGGAATAATACCGTACTTTTCGCAAAGAGTACCGGTAGCTTTAGCATCGGTTATTGCCATATTTATGGATTCCTCGTATTCTTTAAGGAAGGTTTTTACAGCGCCTTCATTTTCCTTTAAAAATTCGTTTCTTACGATTACGCAACCCATATAAAGACTGCTGTCGGCAGATTTCTTTGCCCATTCTTCGCCCATATCCAATACCTTTTTAGCGGTGGTATATTTTAAAAGAATACTTGTGGCAACGGGCTGCGGAGCCATAATAACCGCATCCTTATTTTCTTCCTTTGCCCAAACGGCAGGAAGTTCGCTTCCGTCGGCAACGAATTTAATGGTAACGTCCTTTTCGGGATCAATTCCGTTTTGGGTAAGAACGTAACGGAGAATATATTCGGGGTTAGCGTTCTGACCGGGGGAATAGATAGTCTTGCCCTTAAGGTCGGCTACGCTGTTTATCTCTGCGCCGTTTGTAAGCACCGATAAAACGCTGGTGGTGTTTACCGCAAGAACGGTTACACCGCCTTCGGTTCTATTATAAAGGGTTGCGGCAAGGTTTGTTGCAACTGCGGCTATATCAGCCTCGCCCTTAGATACTGCGGCAACGATTTCATCATTAGCGGAAACCATTTTGAAGTTATATTTATTAAGCGCTTTGCCCTCTTCACTTTTTGCGCGAAGATTAACGGCGCCTATACCGGTAGGGCCAGATAAAACGTAAACGTTCATTTCGGCGGTAGCCGGTTCCTTAGTGTCGGCGGCACAGCCTGTAACACCTAAAACAATCAACAGTACCAACAATAAGCTTAACAATTTTTTCATTTTAATCACCTTTCTGCGTTTTTACGCTATGACCTTTATTTTATTATCCTCGCGGACAATCATTTTTTTGTGTTCTAAATTTTCAAGAGAGCGGTAAAGTGAAGTTCTTCCCATACAAAGAAGTGAAGCAAGTCCCGTCATTTTGCCTTCGTATCCGCCGTTTTTACAAAGGAAATCATAAAGCTTTCCCTCTGCTCCGCCACGCATCATTAAAGCAAGACGTTCATTTAAAAAGCGGATACGGTCGGTCAGAAACGACATAAAGTTGACCGCAACTTCAGGATGTTTTTTGAAATTCTCAAGAAGGCTCATTTCTTCTATAAACAAAACTTCGCTCGACGTTGACGCTTCAATACGGCTGATATAGTTTTCGCTTTGAGAAAATAGCGCCGCCGCGCCGAAGATACTGCCTTTACCGAAGGTGGTAAGGGTACCCGTGGCTTCAAGAGGATACGCCTTAAGGCTTCCCGAAAGCACCACGCCTATAGAGTTTCTGAACTCCTTTTTATCATATACCGTATCTCCTTTATTAAAGGTAACGGGGCTGTTTATTTCTAAATCCTCCACCGCCGACCTGTTATTCTTAAAAAGATAGGTATTTAATAAAGCTTCTCTGTATTTCTCCATTCTTTACCTCTAAACTGTACCATTTGGAACACTTTTTATTTTATAATACAACATCGTTAACAATTTGTCAATAGAATATTGCATAAAAGACTTTAAAAAATTTTTTAATGTGATACAATATAAATAACTATTTTAAAAGAAGGTAATTTTATGGCAAAAAAACAATTCAAAGCACAGTCTAAGCGTCTTTTAGACCTTATGATCAACTCAATTTACACAAACAAGGAAATTTTCCTTCGTGAGCTTATTTCGAATGCCAGTGACGCTACCGACAAGCTTCACTATCTTTCCTTAACCGACGAGGTGGCAAGAAATGCGCTTAAAGACAATAAAATAAAAATTATTGCCGACAAAGAAACCCGCACCCTTACCATAAAGGATAACGGTATCGGTATGGATGAAAAGGAACTGGAAGAAAACCTTGGTACGATTTGCAAAAGCGGTTCACTTCAGTTTAAAGAGGAAATGAGCGAAGCCGAAGAAAAGGAAGCCGTTAATATTATCGGTCAGTTTGGCGTAGGCTTTTACTCTGCGTTTATGGTTTGTGATACCCTTACCGTTAAGAGCCGTTCTTATAAAAGCCAGCAGGCTCACCTATGGGAAAGCAACGGTGTTGACGGATATTCCATTAAGGAATGTGAGAAGGAAAGCGTTGGTACCGAAATTATCCTTTCCTTAAAGGAAGACACCGAGGACTTTAAATATTCCGACTTTTTGGAAATCTATAAATTAAGAAGTCTTATAAAGACCTATTCCGATTATATCCGCTATCCTATAGTTATGGATATTGAAAAGACCAAGGAAGAGGGCGAGGGCGAAGAAAAGACCAACGTTACCTATATTGAAGAAGAAACCCTTAACAGTATGGTGCCCGTTTGGAAAAAGAGCAAGGCAGAGCAGACCGAAGAAGAGCTTAACCGTTATTATAAAGACAGCTTCTTTGATTTTGAAGACCCGCTGTTTACCATAAGCGTTTCTGCTGAGGGTGTTGTTTCTTATAAGGCGCTTCTTTACGTTCCCGCAAAAACTCCTTACGATTATTTTACCAAGGAATATGAAAAAGGACTTAAGCTTTATCAGAGCGGTGTTATGATTATGGAAAAATGCTCCGACCTTATTCCCGAGCATTTCCGCTTTGTAAAGGGTGTTGTTGATACCGAGGATTTATCCCTTAATATTTCCCGTGAAATGCTTCAGCAGGATGCAGGACTTAAGACCATTGCAAAAAATATTGAAAAGAAGATACATTCCGAACTTAAGCGCAGTCTTGATAATGACAGAGAAAAATATGAAACCTTCTGGAAAGCCTTTGGTATTCAGCTTAAATACGGCGCCATTGCGCAATACGGAATTTATAAGGATAAATTAAAGGATTTACTTCTTTTCTGGTCAAGCAATCAGGGAAAGCTTATTACCATCAGCGAATATCTTAAAACCATGCCCGAAGACCAAAAGCACATTTATTACGCTTGCGGTGAAACGGTTGCAAAAATCAACAGTCTTCCCCAGACAGAACTTATTAAGGCAAAGGGCTATGATATGCTTTGCCTTACCGATGAGGTTGACGAATTCCTTGTAAACGTACTAAGAGAAGAAGAGGGCAAGGATTACTGTTCGATTAACTCCGATAAGGCAGATTTAATCGACGAGGAAGACGAAAAGAAGACCGAAAAAGCCCGTGAAGAAAACGCTGAAATGCTTAACTTCCTAAAGGAAGCCCTTAATATTTCCGACGTAATTATTTCCAAAAAGCTAAAGAGTCATCCCGTTTGCCTTTCTGCAAAGGGCGGCGTAACGCTCGAAATGGAAAAATACTTTGCTTCTCTTCCCGGTGACGACAAGGAAAAGGTAAAGGCCGAAAGAGTGCTTGAACTTAATCCCGACCATCCCGCCTTTGAAACCTTGACCAAAGCCTATAACGAGGACAAGGAAAAGGCAAAGGTAATTGCCGAGGTGCTTTATCAGAGTTCACTGCTTATTGCAGGAATGTCTGTTGAAAATCCTGCAGACTTTACCGAAAAGCTTTGCTCGTTACTTTAAGCAAAACTAAAACCGACTATCAATGGATAGTCGGTTTATTTTTTAATCACCGAAAAGGTCTTTGACCTTATCAAAAAATGATTTGCGTTTTTTATAGTTTTTATCATTAAGGCTACTGTCAAAGGCGTTAAGCTTTTCTTTTTGCTCTTTGTTTAAATCCTTTGGAACCTCAACTATAATCTTAACGTATTCGTCACCATAGCCCGAATAGTTAAGACGTTTTATACCCTTACCGCGAAGTTTAAATTCATCGCCCGGCTGTGTGCCCTCGTGAATATTGAATTTAGCCTTGCCGTCAAGGGTGGGAACGGTGATTTCTCCGCCTAAAACTGCCTGAGCATAGGTAATTGGAACCTCACAGAAAATATCATAACCCTCGCGCTCAAAAATTGGGTGAGGACGTACGGATACGGTAATGGTAAGGTCGCCTGCGGGACCTCCGTTTACACCCATATCTCCGCCGCCGCGAAGTGTAATTCCCTGACCGTCATCGATACCTGCGGGAATTTCTATGGTTTTTTCTACGGTATTTCTGACTCTGCCTCTGCCCGAACAGGCTTTGCAGGGGGTTTCAATTATCTTACCCGTACCGCGACAGTTATCACAGACCTGCTGAGTCTGAATGGTACCAAAGGGGGTACGCTGACCCATAACCACCTGACCGCTGCCCTTACAGTTAGGACAGGTTTTTGCAGTCGTTCCCTTTGCCGCGCCACTGCCTGAGCATTCGCTGCAGCTTTCGGTTCGGGTTACCTTTATGTTCTTTTTACAGCCCTTTGCCGCTTCTTCAAAAGAAATGACAATATTGGTTGAGGTATCGGCTCCTCTTCTGGGCGCATTGGGGTCACGTCTTCTGCCACCGCCAAAGCCACCGCCGAACATTGAGCCTAAAATATCACCCAAATCACCGAAATCGCCAAAGCCACCGCCAAAACCGCCGCCGAAGGGATTTCCTCCCTGTCCTGCGCCGAAATTAGGGTCAACGCCTGCGTGACCGAATTGGTCGTAACGGGCGCGTTTTTCCTTATCCGAAAGAATTTCATAGGCTTCGTTTACCTCTTTAAAATTCTTTTCAGCCTGAGCATCTCCGGGATGAAGGTCAGGGTGATATTTCTTTGCCGCTTTTCTATAGGCTTTTTTCAGGTCGTCGTCATTAACGTTTTTATCAACGCCAAGGACTTCGTAATAATCTCTTTTATCAGCCACTGAATATTCTCCTTGATTTTAGGAGCTAGGTTCTAGGAACTAGGCTCTAGGGAAATTTCCCCTAAAGCCTTCATTTAAACCTAAAACTTATCTCCTAATTTGTTTATCATAGCGCTTATCATTTTACCTATTTCGCAAATTAACGACATAGCCGTTTCAATATCCGTGTCAGTCAAATAATTAAGCCTTTTACATATTAGCAACTGAGTTTCTACTTCTGAACTCGAGCCTCTGGCTATGGCTAAAAACTTAACGTATTCTTTTGTCGTTATTCGACCATAACCCTCAGCAATGTTAGAAGGCACAGAAACTGCCGCTCTTCTTAGTTGGGATGTTAAACCAAATTTTTCGTCTTCAGGCAATTTTAAAACCACTCTGTAAATTTCATCTACCATATCCATTGATTTTTGCCATACTTTTAAATCTGTATATGAAGGTTTATCCATGCTTCCAACTCCTATCAATTGGTTATAACCCCTAGATCCTAGACCCTAGAGCCCAGACCCTAAAGAACTAAGCTTTTGCTTAGTTCTTGTCATCTACATCAGAGAAATCTGCGTCGTAAACGTTATCTGCGCCACCTGCGGCATTACCGTTCTGTCCTGCTGCCTGCTGTGCTTCGGCTGCTGCCTTATATACCTTTTCGCTTACAGCGTAAATTTCTTTCTGAAGACCTTCACTTGCCGCTTTGATAGCCTCGATATCGGTACCCTTAAGAGCTTCCTTGAGGGCTTCCTTAGCGGTTTCGATTTTGCCCTTTTCTTCGTCGCTTAACTTATCGCCGAATTCGCTTACGGTCTTTTCGGTCTGATAAATCATCTGGTCGGCATTATTGCGGATGTCAACCTCTTCTCTGCGCTTCTTATCTTCGCTTTCATACTGAGCGGCTTCCTGCACAGCCTTTTCTATATCCTCTTTGGACATATTGGTATTAGAGGTAATGGTAATAGACTGTTCTTTACCTGTACCAAGGTCTTTTGCGGAAACGTTTACAATACCGTTAGCGTCGATATCAAAGGTAACTTCAATCTGGGGGATTCCACGGGGAGCAGGAGCAATACCATCAAGGTGGAATACACCAAGCTGTTTGTTATCTCTTGCAAATTCTCTTTCACCCTGAAGAACGTTTACTTCAACAGAGGTCTGACCGTCAGCGGCGGTAGAGAAAATCTGACTCTTCTTGGTAGGAATGGTGGTGTTTCTGTCAATAACCTTTGTGCAAACACCGCCCATGGTTTCGATACCGAGAGAAAGAGGAGTTACGTCAAGGAGAAGAAGTCCCTTAACGTCACCGCCGAGAACACCGCCCTGAAGTGCTGCGCCGAGTGCTACACATTCGTCGGGGTTGATGCCCTTGAAGGGTTCAGCGCCGATAAAGTTTTTAACAGCTTCCTGAACGGCGGGGATTCTGGAAGAACCGCCTACCATAAGAACCTTATTGATTTCGTTTTTGTTAAGACCGGAGTCGGCAAGAGCCTGACGTACGGGGCCCATGGTTGCTTCTACGAGGTCAGCGGTAAGCTCGTTGAACTTAGCTCTGGTAATGGTGGTTTCAAAGTGCTTAGGACCTGTAGCGTCTGCAGTAATAAAGGGAAGATTTACGTCAGCGGTGGTCATACCGGAAAGGTCGATTTTAGCCTTTTCTGCGGCTTCCTTAATACGCTGCATAGCCATTTTATCGCCGCTAAGGTCGATACCCTGTTCAGCCTTAAAGGTAGCAACGATATAGTCCATAACGCGCTTATCGAAGTCGTCACCGCCAAGACGGTTGTTACCTGCGGTAGCAAGAACTTCCTGAACGCCGTCGCCCATTTCAATAATGGAAACGTCGAAGGTACCGCCGCCAAGGTCATATACCATAACCTTCTGGTCTTCTTCCTTATCAATAGAATAAGCAAGAGCAGCTGCGGTAGGCTCGTTTATAATACGTTTAACCTCAAGACCTGCAATTTTACCTGCATCCTTGGTTGCCTGACGCTGAGCGTCGGTGAAGTATGCGGGAACGGTAATAACTGCTTCGGTAACGGTGGTGCCGAGATAGCTTTCAGCATCAGCCTTTAACTTCTGAAGAATAATAGCGGAAATTTCCTGAGGGGTATAGTTTTTGCCGTCGATAGCAACGGTGTTTGCAGTACCCATATCACGCTTAATAGAGCTGATGGTTCTGTCGGGGTTGGTGATAGCCTGACGCTTTGCAACCTGACCTACCATTCTTTCGCCTGTTTTAGAAAAAGCAACAACGGAAGGAGTTGTTCTTCCGCCCTCTGCGTTAGGGATAACAACGGCTTCGCCGCCCTCCATAACTGCTACGCAAGAGTTAGTTGTACCAAGGTCAATACCAATAATTTTACCCATAATAATTTTTCTCCTTTTACATTTATATAATAGTTATTAATTAGCAACTTTTACCATTGCGGCGCGGATAACGGTGTCACCTATTTTATATCCCTGCTGCAATACCTCGGCGATAACGTTTTCGCCAAGATTTTCATCTTCTACGTGCATTACTGCTTCGTGGAAGTTGGGGTTAAATTCTTCTCCTACGACAGCAAGAGGAGTAATCCCCATTTTTTCGGGAAGAAGCAAAAACTGCTTTATTATCATTTCAAGACCCTTGCAGTAATCCTCGCCGGTTGATTCGGCTGCTATTGCTCTGCCTGCATTATCAAGCACGGGAAGAAATTCCTTAAACTGACCTGCCTTTGCATATTCGGCAACAGAAAGTCTTTCTCTTTCGGTTCTCTTTTTAAAGTTATCGAACTCTGCGGCGGTTCTTGCCAAAAGGTCTTTAGTTTTAAGAAGTTCTTCGTTTAGTTTTTCGGCTTCTTCATTTTTCTTTGATTTTTTAGCCTTTTTTTCCTCTTTAACAGGCTCTGCCTCTACGGTTTCGCCTTCAAGATTCTTTTCCTTTTCGCTCATTTTTATACCTCCTCTTAAAGTTAGTCAAAATTTTCGTTCATAAGCTCACTAAGCCGTAAGGCAAGGTAAGCAACACTTGGCAATATTCTGTCATATGACATTCTGGTTGAGCCTATAACACCTATTCTGCCTAAGGGGAAATCCTTTGTTCCGAAGGGAGCAACGGCAAGGCATCTTGAGATAAGCGCGCGGTATCCCGTGTCACTTCCGAAAATCACGGTTGCCTGACTTAACGGCCGTTCTATAATGGAAAGGATTCCTTCCTTTTTATCCATAAAGGAAATAAATTCAGCGGGAGAAGCATCTGCTAAGTAAAGATTATGCTCACCGCATAAATTTATATCCGATTTACCGATATCGTTTATCATCTGCGCAAATGCAGAAACAAGCGGCAGAAAGTCAAGGGCATCGGCGCCGGACCTTAAGAAAATATTTTGAAGATTTCCTACGGTCAGTTCATTAAGTGTTTTTCCCTCAACTCCCGTTTTTATAAGTAAAGAAAATCGTTTTACTGCATCACTGTCAAAATATTTTGCAGTTTTTAAAAGTTTATTTCCCGTTCTGCCGTCACTTGTAAAGGCAACCAACATTAATAAATGGGCGCCCATCGGCATAACCTCTACCCTTTTAAGCGCTACTCTGTCGTCGTTAAGCTTTGCATAAAACGCGGGAAGTCCCGTAATATTGCTTAAAATTTCTGCGGCGGCGCGGGTCAGCGTTTCGGTATCCTGAGAAGCCATTTTCAGTTGTTCATCAACCGTTTCTTTCAGTTGTTCGGGAAGCGCATCCTCAGACATAAGTCTGCTTACGTAAAATTCATAGCCTTTACTTGTGGGGATTCTGCCTGCAGAGGTGTGCGGTTGAGCAAGAAATCCTAAAGAACAAAGGTCGCTCATTTCATTTCGTAGAGTAGCCGACGAGGGAGCATTTTCTAAAACCCCTGTCAGCCATTTGGAGCCTACCGGCTCACCTGTGGCAATATGATATTTTACTATGGCTTCGAGAATCGCCATCTTTCTCGGCGTGAGTTCCAGTTCCCTCACCTCTTTTCTGATAATTAGCACTCTACACTTTCGAGTGCTAACGTACATATAATATAAACCTTATTTTCCAATTTGTCAATAGATTTTCGCAAAATTTTTAAAAACTTTTTTGACTTTCTCTGACCTTGAGCAAATACGAATAGTCCGAACCCTGTTCAGAATGGTGTATTTTCGCTGTCTCTCAATAAAAAAAGAGTGACAAATCGGGTTTACTGTGTTATAATATGCACATATTATTTTTATGGTGGTATCAGATATGTATTACGAATCCCTTATTAAATTTTTAGACGCCTTCTTTAAAGAGCAGGAAATAGTTGCTAATGAGGACGGTACCTTTAGCGCCAAAGAGAAAAATATTAAAATCGAGTACAACGAAGGTTCAAAATGCTACGAGCTTTTCACCGCTGACAAAGACAGCGAATTTGTAAAAATTTCTTCTTATCTTTTTGATGAAAGTCAAAAAGAAAGCGACGTTGAAAGCGTAGCTATCGACTTTGCCGATTCATTAAGAAAGAATTTAGGTATTAAAAACAAGCGCAGTGCCGAGGCTATCGAGCTTCCCACCGACGAGGGCGGTGAAACCGTAAGCCTTTCGGGTCTTACCCAAAAGCTTCTTGCCTTCTTCCCTGCCTATAAAGATACCTATAAGGTTCATTGTTCCGAAAATAACCGCTTCTTACCGGTTGATTTCTATAAGGAAAATCTTATCCCCGCGGCAAAAAATCTTCTTTCCTCAGGAAACAAAAAGCAGATTAAGAAGTTTTACGACGCAATGCGTGAAATCTACGTAAACGGAGATGCCGAAACAGGCTCCTTTACCGTAGCAGTTATAGCCGCCGCAGTTTATCAAAACGAAGAACTTAAAAAAGAAGCCCTTGCGCAGAACGAAACTGAATGTCGAACCTTTAGTCAGAATATTGACACTTTCTGCTCCGCAATTAAAGCAAACAAAAAGCTTCGCGATTCTCTTATAAAATAATCAGGCAAAAAAATTAACCGCTCGAAAGAGCGGTTTTTTTATACCTATATATTATATAGCGGAAACGTTTACCGAATCGAGCAGAACGGAAGAAATAAGGTCGTAACCCGAATTGCTTGTGCTGTCTTTTGCAAAAAGAGAAATTGCTTTGCCGTTTTTGTCATTTTCCAGTATCACTTTAGTATAAACTGTATAGGTGCCGTCTTGGTTTTCAACGTAATCCTCTACAGAATGGGTGGTTATACCGCTTAAGTGATTAAGCAAATTTTCAAATCTTACAGCCAAAACCTTTGCGGAATCCGCCGAAGCAACAGTCACGGGTTCAGTGTACTCAACGTCGGCATTTTTTACGTAATAAAGGGAAGCAAACATCAAAAGATGAATAGATAAAAACACAATTAACGCTTTTTTCATATTTCTGCTCCCTTCAACATATATTGTATATATTATATTATACACACTATATATGGATATTTCACCACAATTCGATTACATTTTGGTTACAGTTTTGTAATAAACCACAATATATTGTGGTAGCATTTTCCTGCTTTTATTTTCGTGTGTGCCTTTTATACAAAAATTGTTCATTTTGTTTGAAAAATATGTTGATTATCACAAAAAACTGTGATATAATTAGCCTATAACAAAAATCAGTCTGAAAAATGGCTTTAAAAAGACAAAAGGAGCGCTCACTATGAATCAATTCACCGCAGAAAACATAAAAAACGTCGTATTGCTCGGCCACGGCGGTTCAGGTAAAACCACCCTGGCAGATGCACTGCTTTATAACGCAGGACTGACTGACCGAATAGGAAATCCCGGCGACGGTTCTACCGTAATGGATTTTGATGCCGAAGAAAAGAAACGCGGTTCCTCCGTAGGTCTTTCCATTTACCCCATTATTGCAGGGGAAAACAAAATAAATCTTCTTGATGCCCCCGGTCAGTTCGACTTTGTTTCGGGTGTTTACGAAGGTCTTAGCGCCGCCGAAAACGCAGTTATTGTTATTTCTGGTAAATCGGGTCTGACCGCCGGTGCTAAAAAATCTTATGATTTAGCAAAAGAAATGGGCAAGGGAATTGCGTTTTTCGTTGGTAAATTAAATTCCACCCACGCTCATTTTTACAGAGTAATTTCTGCTCTTACCGCTTCTTACGGCGCAGCCGTATGCCCCGTTATAGCACCTTTAATCGAGGGTGATACCGTTACCGCATACGTAAACCTTATTACAAATACCGCATACCGTGCAGACGGCCTTAACTTAACCGAAATCAACTTCACCCCCACCGACGAAATTATAAAAATGCGCGACCTTCTTTTAGAGGCTGTTGCAAGTACCGACGAAGCTTTAATGGAAAAGTATTTCGAGGGCGAAGTATTTACGGAAGACGAGGTTATAGGCGCTCTTAAAAAGGGTATGAAATCGGGCGAAATTTGTCCCGTATTCTGCGGCGTTCAGGCAAGTGGCGACGCAATAGGTCTTTTTGCAGATATTCTTTATAAAATTCTCCCCTCTGCCGATATGACCCCTGCTTTAAGTGTTGACGGCGACGAAATCCCACTTAATAAAGACGCTAAAACAAAACTTTTCGTATTTAAAACGGTTGCCGACCCCTTTGTTGGCAGACTTTCATTCTTTAAGGTTATTGAAGGCAGTGTAGGCAACGATACAAGACTCACCACCATAAGAACGGGCAAAGAAGAACGTATTTCCAAGGTTATGGTAGCAAAGGCAGGAAAACAAGAAGAATCTCCCACCCTTTTTGCAGGTGATATTGGTTGCGCTTCAAAGCTTGGCGACGTTAAAACGGGTGATACCCTTGCAGCCGCAGGCGGTCCCGCAATAAATCCCGCCAACTTCCCCATTCCTTGCATTTCTTCCGCAGTTTATCCCAAAAACAAGGGCGAAGAAGAAAAGATTTCTTCGGGTATGGCAAGACTTTGCGAGGAAGATCCCACGATTTCTTATGCATTTAATACCGAAACGGGCGAATACGTGCTTTCTGCAATGGGCGAAGTTCACATTGACGTTATTGCTTCTCGTCTAAAGAGTAAATTCGGCGCAGAGGTTGTTCTCCAAAAGCCTCGCGTTGCTTACCGCGAAACCATTCGCAAATCGGCTAAGGTTCAGGGTAAATATAAGAAACAGTCAGGCGGTCACGGACAGTTCGGTGACGTTTGGATTGAGTTTTCTCCCTGCGAAGAAGAGGAACTTGTTTTCGAAGAATCGGTTGTTGGCGGCGCAGTTCCCAAGAACTTCTTCCCTGCAGTTGAAAAGGGTCTTAGAGATTCTGTTACAAAGGGTGTACTTGCAGGCTATCCGATGGTTGGCATAAAGGCTAACCTTTACGACGGCTCCTATCACCCCGTTGACTCTTCGGAAATGTCCTTTAAGACAGCCGCTTCCCTTGCCTTTAAAGACGGTATTCCTCAGTGCGCTCCCGTTCTTTTGGAGCCCTTTGGCACCTTAAAGGTTATTCTTCCCGAAGACAATCTTGGTGACGTTATCGGTGATATAAATAAACGCCGAGGCAGAATTATCGGTATGAATCCTCTTGAAAACAAACAGCAAGAGGTTATAAGCGAGGTTCCCATTGCCGAAATGAGCGACTTTGCTACTGCAATGCGTTCCATTACGGGCGGTATCGCTTCCTTTACCCTTGCATTCGAAAGATACGAAGAAGTTCCTTCACATATCGCACAAAAGGTTATTGAAGAAGCCAATAAATAAGAATCACCTTATATAATAAACGAGGTTGTCTCACAAAAGTGAGGCAACCTCGTTTAAGTTATTTGCAAAAATTTTCAATATATCCGTCAATGGCGGCTTTAATGATTTTCTTTGCTTCTTGCGCGCCGCTGAATTCATTTACAACCGTTTCTTTTCCTTCAAGTTCCTTATACACCTTAAAGAAATGGCGAATTTCATCAAACTTATGCTGAGGAATCTGACTGATATCGGTATAACTATTGTAGGTCGGGTCATCAAAGGGTACGGCAATAATCTTTTCGTCGCTTCTGCCCGAATCCATCATAGTCATAACTCCTATAGGGTAACATCTTACCATTGTCATAGGACGTATTTTCTCACTGCAAAGAAGAAGTACGTCAAGGGGGTCAAGGTCATCTGCATAGGTTCTCGGAATAAAACCGTAGTTAGCAGGATAATGAGTAGAGGTATAAAGAATTCTGTCCAGCTTTAAAAGACCCGTTTCTTTATCCATTTCATATTTACATTTACTGCCCTTTTCTATTTCGATAACCGCCATAAAGTCTTCAACGTTTATACGTTTTGGACTCATATCATGCCAAATATTCACTCTATATTTCCTTTCGTTATATATATTTTAAAATTTCTTTATTTAATACCTCGCGGAATTTAATAAGGGTTAAATCATCCTCGGGGTCGGGGCAATAATTAAAGCTCATTGTACCGAAGAAATCTTCGATTAACTTAATTGCTTTTTCCTTGCCTGCAAGTTCGCTTAATTTCATAAGCGCTTCATAATCAAGTATTCCCTCGTAAAATACCTTCATTCTTGTACTGGTAAGGGCGGTGCCGTCGTTATTTGGATAAGCCATAAAGGATGTACCGGGATAGTTTCCGTAGTTACAGGGATTTACCTTTACGTCACAAAGACCGTGGCTTAATTTATCATAATAGTAGTTAAAGCCCCAATGCAAGAAGCCTGTCATACCGAAGTAGAACATCTGAATACCCACCACTCTGCAACGGGATGCAGTTGTAGAGATAAGTCGGTTGGTAAAGCCTTCCATAAGGCTTTCGCCCGTATAGTAAAGCCAACGGTTTTCAGCATTTTCGATAAACTTAGGCATATCCTCACTATTTACCGAAATGATGGGGGTGTGAATTTTTGCCTCTTTATATACGTCGAAATGGGAGATGGCGTCGCCGTTTACATAGCCTTCAATTTCGGGAAGCACGGTATCAAGACATCTCTTATAATTTTCAAGATGCTTATCGCTTGGCTCGTCGGAGATATGGAAAAGAATGTTCTTATTAACCCCCGTTTTTTCAAGCACAGGCTTTAATGCTCTCAAATAACTCTTGATAAAGAGGGCGTATTCCTCACTGCTCGAATCGGTATCCCAACCGAAAAGCTGTTTATATTCGCCGTTTTCATAGCCCATAACCTTTGGAGCAGCCTTTGCGCCCCACTGTGAATAAAGATGGCTATGCTCAAAATGGGTCTGACCTGCTCTCTTACAAACCTCGATAAAACGTTCCATAAGAGAAAAATCAAATTCATAGCCGTCGGAAGTTTTAGTTACCTTAACGAGCTGAGCGGTTTTTCTTTCACAGCCTGCAGCAGTATCAAGAGGAGGAGTAAAAGCGGGAAGAAGTATCATATTCATACCCGTATCAGCCGCAGCCTTTGCAAAGGATTCGATAATTTCAAAATGTCTGTCACTAAACATTTCCACGTTATACGTGTCGGCAAGACAGTCACAGTGGAACCAGTTGGTATAAAGAAGTCGCTGTTCGCCGAGTGTTGCGGGAAGAACCTCTACGGTAAAGGTGGCAGTAGCCTTTATAATCTCTTGAAAAGCATCATAAAATCTTATGGTAAAGGTATGTTCACCGGGCTCCATAGGAGTTTTCTTTCCGCCCAGTGTTACCCAGAGAGATTGCCAGGAAGAAGCGGCGTTAAGAATATGTTTTTCGCCCTTTTCAAAGAAAACGTTTGACCATGGGAAGCCCTCGTTACTTATAACGCTGTGGTTATTTCTCTTATAAAGAATATCGGGATAAAGACCGGGCTCGTATCCGTCGTAATATTTATCGGTATTAAGAGGAACGGCATTGATAAGGGGAACGTATGCCACCTTATAGGTTTCGTAATCGTCAATATCGGTTTCAACCTGCGCGTATAAAAGCTCACTCGGTTTGTTTTCATCGATTCTGTAGGCTATCTGAAAGGATGCGGGTTCATCGGCAAAAACGGAAATTCTGTCAATTTCGCTACCCTTTATTTTGTCGGGGAAAACCTTACCCAGTGAAGAAATAATTTTGGTTTCAAGTTTCATTAAAAACACCTCCGTGATATTTATATATTACCATATATACACTTTGTCTTGCAACAATAAATTGAAAATTTATAATTTTTGTGATAAAATGACTTTGGTGATGAATATGTTTTCATTTTTTAAGAAAAAGAAAAATCCCGTTTTAAAGGAAATGGACGGACGGGAAGTAAAATACGTTACCCGAAGAGTGCATCTGGGCAACAGTCAGGTGCGTGAAGAAATTTTAGGCAAAGACGGAAGAATAGTGCTTATCGAAGAGGAAATCAGAATTCTCTGCGGTGAAATCGACGTTTTTAAGGGCGACGTTAACACCTGCGAATACTTCCGACTTATGTCGGGTGACGGCATTACCGTTTCAGGCTTTAACAGCGTTATTGAAAAAGAAGATATTATAACGGTTTACTATAAATACCATAGATAGAGAAAACGGCAAGGTTTTACACCCTGCCGTTTTCTTCAAAAAAGGAGAAAATTTCATTTTCATCAAATGAAAACAGTAACGTTTTTGCTGTTTGTTCTGCCATAAAGCCTTCCTTTACCGTATGGTCGATAAGGGCTTTAAGGGGTTCGTAATATCCACGGATATTAAAAAGCGCCATCGGTTTTTTTATCTGTCCTAAAGAATTCAGAGTAAAAACCTCAAAAAATTCATCATAGGTTCCAATCCCTCCGGGAAGCACGATAATTGCATCCGCCTTGCCTTCAAGCAACGCTTTTCTGCTTCGCATATCCTCGGTAAATATAAAATCGGTACATTTATCGTAAAGGACGCCGTCGGGCTCGAAAAATTTCGGAGCAATTCCTATTATCTCGCCTCTACCCTTGGTCATTCCTCTGGCAACTGCGCCCATAAGTCCGTTTTTACCGCCGCCGAAAATCAGGGTATGGCCTCTTTTCGCCATTTCTTCGCCTAGTTTTTCGGTGGCTGTTTTATATTCCTCGTTAATGGTTTCTCTTGCCGCGCCGTAAACCGTTATATTCATAGCATTGACTCCATTTCTAATGCCACCGTAAAGGATAGCAATTTTCTCTTTTAATCATATGCCAAAGTAAAGCAATAGAGAACCTTGCTATCAGTTATTTCGCATTACTGTTTACCTGTAGAACCAAATCCGCCTGCGCCACGCTCGGTTTCGTCAAGCTCGGCAACCTCGCAAAATTCTACCGATAAAAAGGGCATTATAACAAGCTGAGCAATTCTGTCGCCGTTTTTTACCGTACGGTAAGCTTCGCCGTCATTATGAAGCGCAACTATATATTCGCCTCTATAGTCGGAATCGGCTACTCCGACGCAGTTAGCGGGACGAAGTCCTTCCTTTGCGGCAAGACCGCTTCTTGCAAAAATCGCGCCGAAATATCCGTCGGGAACGGCAATACTCAGTCCCGTTCCGATTTTCACGGTGGTATGAGGCGCAATTTCTACGCTTTCGGCATCAAGACAAGCGTAAAGGTCATAGCCTGCCGCCGCCGCGCTGCCGCGACTTGGCAAAACTGCGTTATCTTTTAGTTTTTTAATTTTAATTTCCATATCAATTCTCCTAAAAGAAAAAGTCCCTTGCTGATTCTTTTATAAATCCAAAAGAACAACTTCGCCCTTTTCTCTTGTAGCATTCATATCTATAAGTCGCTGATTTTCGCTTCCGCGGAATTTCAGCATAAGGTTTCGTTTATCCTTTTCAAAACGTCCGTCAACCATAACGTCAATTAAAGAAAGCATTTCCTCTACGTGTTCGGTATTGGCATAACCGCCCTTGGTCAGCAATTCTTCATAGGTAAAGCCTGTATAACACCAGATATCCTTGTTTGGAAGTTCCTTTTTTATGCGTCTTAAAAGGTCAAGACACTTGGGCTGATTTTTAGGCTCCATAGGTTCACCGCCCAGAAGAGAAAGGCCCCGAACGTAGTCGGGGCGCAAAGCCTCAATAATTTCATCCTCGGTGCTTTGGGTATAAAGCTTTCCGAAATTAAAATCCCAGGTTGCACGGTTAAAACATTCTTCGCAGTGATTTGTACAGCCCGACACGAAAAGGGCAACCCTTACTCCAAGGCCGTTTGCAATATCACGCTTTTTAAGTTCACCGTAATACATATTATAAATGAAGCACTCTTTCCTTAATTTCCTGAGTACGTCCCTGATTCCAATACTGTGTACCGATATAACCGCAGGTACGTCTTGCAACGTTCATCTTGGTCTGGTCGATATTACCGCAGTTGGGGCACTTCCAGATAAGTTTGCCGTCTTCGTTTTCGATTACTTCAATTTCACCGTCGAAACCGCAACACTGACAGAAGTCACTCTTGGTATTAAGTTCAGCGTACATAATGTTGTCGTAGATAAACTTCATAACCTCAAGAACAGCCTCGATGTTGTTCTGCATATTGGGTACCTCTACGTAGGAGATAGCGCCACCGGGAGAAAGTGCCTGGAACTTGGCTTCAAGTTCGAGTTTTTCAAAAGCATCAATAGGCTCGGTAACGTGAACGTGATAGGAGTTAGTGATATAGCTCTTATCGGTAACGCCCTTAATAATACCGAAACGCTTCTGAAGAGCCTTTGCAAACTTATAGGTGGTACTCTCAAGAGGAGTTCCGTAAAGACTGTAGTCAATATTTTCTGCAGCCTTCCACTTAGCAGTGTATTCGTTAAGCTTCTTCATAATAGCAAGACCGAATGCCTCACCCTCGGGTTCGGTAAGTTTCTTGCCGGTCATAGCATATACGCATTCCCAAAGACCTGCATAGCCGAGAGAAATGGTAGAATAACCGCCGTGGAGATATTTATCAATGGTTTCGCCTGACTTAAGACGTAAAAGTGCGCCGTGCTGCCAAAGAATAGGAGCTGCATCGGAAAAGGTACCTGTAAGACGCTCGTGACGGCACTGTAAGGCTCTGTGGCAAAGTTCCATACGTTTATCAAATATATTCCAGAATTCGTTCATATCCTTTTGTGCGGAAAGTCCGATATCAACAAGATTTACGGTTACAACGCCCTGATTGAAACGGCCGTAATACTTAGGATTACCGTTTTCATCAACAAAGGGAGTAAGGAAGCTGCGGCAACCCATACAGGTATAGCAGTTACCGTTACCGTTTTTGTCAACCTTATTCTGAAGCATAATCTTTTCAGAAATATAGTCGGGAACCATACGCTTAGCAGTACATTTAGCGGCAAGTTCGGTAAGATACCAGTATTTACTGTCTTCTTTAATGTTATCTTCTTCAAGAACGTAGATAAGCTTGGGGAATGCAGGGGTAATCCATACGCCCTTTTCATTCTTAACGCCCTGTACTCTCTGCTGAAGAACCTCTTCAATAATGAGCGCAAGGTCAGCCTTGGTGCGTTCGTCCTTTGCTTCGTTAAGATACATAAATACGGTAACGAAGGGAGCCTGACCGTTGGTGGTCATAAGGGTTACAACCTGATACTGAATCATCTGTACACCCTTGCGGATTTCTTCAAGAAGTCTTTTTTCTGCAATGGTATCAATCTGATTACCGTCAAGAGTAACGCCTGCTTCGGCATATTCTTCTTTAACCATACTTCTGATTTTCTGACGGCTGATTTCAACGAAGGGAGCAAGGTGGGTAAGAGAAATACTCTGACCGCCGTACTGACAGGA
Organism: Oscillospiraceae bacterium; assembly: GCA_015065605.1. GTDB lineage: Bacteria > Bacillota > Clostridia > Oscillospirales > Acutalibacteraceae > SIG607. Next base: position 48,703 of record SVPZ01000010.1, read on the forward strand.
AGCAACCTGAGCAATAATCTGGGTTGCAATGTTACATGCGGTGGAGAAACTATGAGGTTTCTCAATAAGAGTACCGCTGATAACGGTGCCGTTCTGAAGCATATCCTCAAGGTTTACGAGGTCACAGTTATGCATATGCTGTGCAAAATAGTCGGCGTCGTGGAAGTGAATAATACCCTGCTCGTGAGCCTCTACAATATCCTTAGGTAAAAGCAAACGCTTGGTAATATCCTTACTAACCTCACCTGCCATATAGTCACGCTGTACGGAATTTACGGTGGGGTTTTTATTACTGTTTTCCTGTTTAACCTCTTCGTTATTACATTCGATAAGGCTTAAAATCTGCTCGTCGGTAGTGTTGGATTTACGGATAAGAGCACGGGTGTAACGGTAAGTAATATAACTTCTTGCCACACTGAAAGCGCGCTGATTCATAATCTGGTCTTCCACCATATCCTGAATTTCTTCCACGCTTAAGGCTCTGTTTACGTTCATACATGCCATTTCAACGTCTTCTGCAATACGCTTAATTTGTATAGGGGTCATACGTTCGCTGCTTACTACGCTTTCGTTTGCTTTTGTTATAGCAACAATTATTTTCTGCGCATCAAAATCTACTTCTCTGCCACTTCTCTTAATAATCTTCATAGCGTTTACCTCCATCTTTCTTTTATACGAATATTAGTATTTTACAATATATGAAGAGACACTCTCCATTATTGTGAGCCTAATCATTATACCATATATTGTGTAAAAAGCAATAGCCAAACACAAAATATTTTTATTTTTGCCGTTTTACACAAATATGCATATTAAAATTCGTCTATTTCACCATTCGACAATATTTTTTGTCTTTCTACAAAAAACAAAAGGCGGTTACCCGCCTTTTAGTTTTCAAAATATTTATCAATTCCGTCTGCAATGCCCTTTGCCATTTTGAGTCTGTATTCCTCGGTAGCAAGAAGTCTGTCCTCTTCGGGATTGCTCATATACCCCATTTCAACAATGGTTACAGGCACCTTGCACCAGTTTATACCGCTCATGGTATCGGTTTCCCATACCTTTTCGCGCTTACATCCCGACGCGTTGACCACTCCGTCGAGAACACACAGCGATAACGCTTTGCTTTCAGCATAAAGCTCCGAGTTGTACGGATTATTTTTAGTCTGACAAATGGTCATTGCGCCCTGACTCGCCGAATTCTCACTTCCGTTAGCGTGAATTCTTATAAAGGCGTCGGCTTTAGCATTATTTGCAACAGCCGCGCGTTCGGAGTTGCTTATATTTACGTTGTGTGAGGTACGCACCATAATAACCTCATAGCCTCTGCTTTCAAGTTCTGCTTTTAACTTAAAGGCAACGTCGAGATTAAGCACGTATTCGTAAATTTTAGTTTCAACTCCACGAGTACCGCTGGACACCTTGGCTTTTTTGGTTGTGGCGCCCGGACCGACGGGTTCTTTATCGTAGTTACCCTTTGCCTGATGCCCCGCATCAATAACAACGAGTTTTTTATTTCTTTCGGGTTTTTCTTCCCGTGAACTTTCCTCAGGTTTTTCTTCCGGTTTATCTTCGGGCTTTTCCTCGGGCTTTTCTTCGGGTTTTTCTTGTTGCGACGAAGTATCCGTTGACGTTTGACTACTCACGTTTTCCTCGCTCGATACCTTTTCCTCTGACGAAGAAGAACCGATATCCGTATTAATATCATCTCCGTTTTTATAGCAACCCGAAAAAGAACAAAGAATTATCAAGGTTAAAAATATTAAAAGTAATCGTTTTAGCATTATCTGAACCCTTTTGATTTTTCATATTTTGCAATGGTATCAATATTGGCTTTTTCGTACTCGTTAAAGACCGTTTCTTTAAAATCTTTAGCCTCAACACTTCCGTGATACCAAGGCTTTGAGTTAAAATAGCTCTGCAATGCGCTGTCTTTAAAGATTCTGCCGCGACGGGCGTAAATCTCATTACGCGCAACCTTAAGTTCCCACTCGGTAAAAGCGGAAAGCTCACTTTCGCTGACGTAACGGCTATCGCTGTCAGGTATAACATAATCGTCGTTTTTAGAAATCTCTGCCGCTTGACTTTGGTCTGATACGGTGTCTTGCTGAACGTAAGAATAGTTATCCCAAATGTTATCGTACTGCGGTTTGCTTGACCTTGGATTTCCAAACAAAAATATTAAAACAAGGGTCAAAACAAGGACAAAAAGAAAACCTGTAATTGAAAGAATAACTATAAGAGCAATTTTTCCACCCTTTGATTCTTCTTCTGAAGAGGATTCAACCGACGGTTCTGCCGCCGCGCCACAGTTTTTGCAAAAGCGACTTTCATCTGATAATTCCTGACCGCACCTAAAACAATATTTCATATTTATCTTCCCTTTTTTATTTTACTGACTTATATTTATTATAAATCTGAAGGAAACTCTGCGGGATGCCGCCATATCAACCTTACCGTTTTTATCCTTTACGGGTTTGCCGTTGGAATAGCCTACAGCTTCAAGAGTTGCGGCAAGTTTTTCATCAATACCAACGCAATATTTTTTAACGTTTTCTGCTCTCTGCTTCGAGAAAGGCATACCCTCGTCATAGGTGACACCCGATACGGGAGCAACGTGACCTTCAACAAGAGTTTTTGCTACGAAGCCTTCGTATTTTTCGTTATAAATAACGGAAGAATAAACGGACACGAATTTATCTAAGAAGGCCTTTCCTTCGTCGCTCAAAACGGCAGAATCGCCACCGAAAAGTACCGACGAATCAAGAGCAAGTTCACCGGTTTTTTCATCTACGGTAACCTTTATGCCATCTTTGGTAAATGCTGTCACAAGGTCATCCATAAGATTATCTTTTTTCTTGAAGATAGCCTCTATCTGCGCATCACTCAAAGCATCAAGAGTACCGGTCTGATCTTCAGTAAGATAATCAGAAACGGAGCCTCTTATTCTGTCCCCGTAACTGTAGTTATAATAATAGGTATTTTCACCGTCGGTAAGAATTATACCGTCGTCACCGCAAAGAAAATATACGTACTGATAGGTCTTGGTGCCGTTTACCCACGGAACCGTAAAGGTAAACAGACCGTCCTCGGTCATTTCAGCAATACCGTCATAAACCTGTTCGCCGTCAACACCTTCAAAATACATTCTTGACTGATCATCGTCAGGAGAATATCTCAATTCCATATGATCGATTCCGTCTAAAGCCTGACTGTCTTTAGAAAGGTAAGCATCAGCATATATATGGTCCTTTTCGGAATATGCATCAAGTCCGCACATAAGGTCAACGCTTGCGCTTGAGTTGGTTAAAACAAGGTGTCTGCCGCTGAATGTAAAGGTATATTCAAGGGTATTTTCGTTAAAGGCATATTCTATGGATTTGTTTTCTTGATCAACCTCGAATTTTTCAAGCGGTTTTAAAATAAGTTTATTTCCCTCAACGGTATATGCGCAAAGCATTGTATCAAGATTTACGCTTGTTTCATATTTACGCATAAAATGAACGCGCAACCAGTTATAGCCCTTAACGTCATACACCATATGATTCAAGTTGTTTTTGCCAACTTCAAGGCACATAGGAACAGCTGAAATTTCAATTTCTTCGCCATTATGGGTAAATTTAACGTAACTTGTTTGGGCACCGAAGTTTTCTTCAGCAGAATTTCCGCCCAAAAGGTCATAGTGACCGTAAAACATTTCTTCGGTATAGGAAAGCTTTTCATAAATATCCTTAGGGTTAAGTTTTACTTCAGGTACGCCCAAAGCAACGGTATTAACGGTGGAACTGCTTCCCTTAAAGATAAAGCCGTTTTCGGTTTTATTGTTGTTGCCCTTTGAACCGCCACAGGCGCAAAGAGTGAAAAGCATACTAAAAACAACAAGTAACGCAACTACTTTTTTCATTTTGCTTCTCCTTATAAACAATTAATCATTATATTTATAATGGTTATGATTAGTCGAAACATACTTGTTTCGACACAAAATCTTTGATTTTGGAACAAATTTCTTTTGAAATTTGTTCATAACCATTGCAATGAGTGTTGTGCAAAATCAAACTTTATGATTTGATTTTGCCATAGCCACTTGAAAGTGGCCTGTCGAAGCGCTTTTAGCGTTTCGACAAACTACAATCATTATAATAATCGGTTTCCTTGCAGAATGTGATTATAAGAAGAATTGTACCAACGATGGGGATAAGACCCATAAATATGTAATTCCATTCTCTGCCTGTATCACGAATACGTCTTACCGAAAGAGAAAGAGTAGGCAAAACGGTTCCAAGGCTTAAAAGATATCCGATATAGGGAATTACCATACAAGCAAGGGATACAATTCCGATAAACAAATATCCGAACCAGAATTCACTACGGGATGCCTTGCCCGAAAAGTTTACGATATTTTTAATCAAAAGATTGATAGCATCACCAAAGCCGACTCTTCCGTTGTTTTTAACTTCATCGGTCTGCTGATAATTGGGCACGTAAACAGGCTCGGCAGGTGCTGCAGGCTGAGTGTAAACAGGCTGAGCAACCTCAGGCTGAACGGGAGGAACGTAAACGGGTTCTTCTGCTACGGGCTGAACGGGTACTTCGTATGCAGGAGCAACGGGAGCTTCCTCAACTACGGGAGCCTCAACTACGGGAGCCACTTCGTATGCAGGAGTAACGGGAGCTTCCTCTACTGCGGGAGCCTCAACAGTGGGAGCAACTGCATAGGCAGGCACTACAGGAGCCTCTACTACGGGCTGAGCAACAGGTTCTTCCACTACCGGAGCAACCTCGTATGCAGGTTTTTCGAAAGCTATAACCTTTGCGCCGCAATTAGAGCAAAAAGCCGCGCCCTCAATTATTTCTTTTCCACATTTTGTACAAAACATAATAATAAACCACCTTTTTAAAAATGTTATATTAATTATACTCTCTATTTTGTTTTTATTCAAGTATAAAAATACTGCCCGAACAAAAATTCGGACAGTATTTTTTTATTTTTCTACGTAATCAAAGTTAAAGTAATTTACCCATTCCCAAACTTCACCGATTTGGTTAGTACGGTTAGCGTTTGCTTTAAAGTAAATCTTGTTATCGCCATAAGGACGTACCCAAACGTAGTTTTGGAAAGTATCGGTAAGACCTCTCACGTTCTTATATCCTACGGTTGCCTTAAAGCCGCTGTCCTTTGAATAAGCCACAGCGTATGCGGGGCCGTTATAAGAAGAATAAAGGCTTGTTTCATCGGTTCTGCCGTAGTTTGTTGCATCCATAGTATCGATATAACTGCCGTCCCATTTATAATACTCAATGGTATCGGTAATTTTTTGAGTACCGCTATATCTGCCTACAGTAAACATACACACCATCGGAACATTGTTTTTAAAGTCGTTTACAAGCCATTCAACCTTTTGAGTAATGGAAAAGCCTGTTTTACTATTTATTTCATAGAAAAGATAGTGGTTGCACACCGCAGTACCCTTGGGATTTTCTTCTGTTCCCGAAGCGCAACGATACATTATGGTATCGGTTTCAAAAGTAATGTTTCTGCAAGGAGTAATTCCCTTTTCTTCTCCGTTTATAACTATTTGCTCGCCGTCAACGTAAAGCTTTGCATAGTTCATAATTTCGTCGCCGTGGTAACCGCCGATAAAGTCGTTTACACCCGAACGGTTTTCTTTGATAGCAAGTTCAAGCTCACCCGCGTGGAGAATATTTTCTACCTTTTTGGTAAAAGTATCCCCTGTTTTTTCAACAAGGTCTGCGCCCATAATACGATACGTTTCTTGATTATAACCTGTATTTGCCTTGTTAGCAACAGTCATATCGTCGGGTTGCGCAGATAAAGTGTACTGAAGATTATATGCAATATAATATTTCCCCGATATATCGGAAGTGGGAATATAAATCATTATGTTTTTATAGTCGCCGCTTGAAGATTTTGAAAGCTTATAGTACATATCCTTGCTGTTATTCTTTTCCATAACAGAATCAACACTTTCGCTAATAATTTCACTGTAAAATACGCTGCCGTCAGTTAACACAACGTAGCCTCTGACATCTAATTTTTTGCCGTAATATTTTTTGCTTATATCTTTAAGATATGCGCTGAACGTAGTTTTGCCGCTATCGTTATCAAAGTCCCAACAAGAACTAAATAAAGTTAGTTCCTTTTTATATACGTTGGGATTTTTGTCTGATTCTTCAAGAGTAAGAAGCGCGTTATCCTTTATTTTTTCTTCTGCGCCATACAGAATACCGCGTTTTGCGATTTCGCTCTTTTGAATATCAGTAACAAGTTTTTCATTGTTTACATCATAACTAAAGTAAAAACGTAAAGCCTGACCGTCTGCTTCTTCTTTTAAAATCGAAGTGCCCTCGGCTGATACAGCCTTGCTTATAATCAATGAATCAACAAAAATTCCTGCAGCGCCATCGGTTTCAATACACAGCACAGGAGCAAGGTCCGCTTTATTGCAGTCCATAGCGGGTGTATAATAAAGCGTAGCGGTTTTCCATTGGGTACTGCCGTTAATTTGGTCTGCGCTAACATAAAGAATATTGTTTGATAAATTTTCATCGCGCAAAACGGAGTTTTTGCCGTTGCCCGACGTAAAGCAGAAAGTAACTGAGCTATTATCGTTTTTCTCTACTGCGCGATAATGAAGTGATAAACGATAGGTAGCGCCTGCGCTCATTTCGTAGCCGCTTCCTATATATACAACACTTTCACTCTTTGCAGCCACGTTAACCTTTAAAGATTTTTCACCCGTATAAGCGGCTTCGTTACTGATTTGCGCATTTTCGCTTATTGCATCTTCCATGGTTTTAAAGCCAACGTTGCCTTGGTGAGTTCTTAAAGTATAGGTATCAAATCCGCAAAACGACATTTGATTTTCGACAGTTACGTTTTCGTTTGCCACGTAATAGGTAACGTTTTCATTTGCAAATGCAGCATCATTTACGACGTTTTTAAGTTGCTCGTCATAATAAAGGGTGGTAGAGCGTTTGCTGTATAGACTCTTTGAATTATAGATATAATTTTCAGCGGTTGTTTCATCGGTTAAAGAAAAAGTTTCACCGGCTGCGCCGTAATAATAGGTATCAACACCCGAATTTACGTCATGCACGATTATTTTAGACATAGGTGTAACCTTTAAATAAGTAAGGGTTATTTCAACGTCTTTTTTAAGGGTTGAAGTAAGCGATATATAAAGGCGGTCGTATGAAGAGGTGCCCTCTTTATATATTTCATCTACTGTGAAATAACCTAAAATGGTTCCGCTTCCCGTTTTGTTTATAATAACAGGTTCTTTGTTTTGGGGAAGTGTGGACATCGCTATAACTTTTGCCTTTCCGTTAGTAGCAACGTCAGCATTACCGCCGGAAAAAGCAAAATTTGTTTTAAGTTGTATCTGGGCGTCACTGCTTAAAACGGTGCAGTTATATGCAATTTCCACCCTATAGCACATATTTGCGGCAACCTGAAAGGTGTTTGCATCAGATTTTCCTGTTTGGCTTACGGGAAAACACATATGTCCGCCAAGGTGGGTTCTGTCACCGCCGGATGGGTTATAGTAAATTTCGTCAGCCTGACGGGAATATTTAAGACCGTCTGCAGTTTTGCTAAAGGTAAATTTTCCTACAATTTCTTTGCCTTCAACATCATAAATCTTTTTGAAAGCTGTTGTAGATGTATAATTTTTAAAGTCGGTTTCAAATGAAGAGGATGCCGCACTAACTGAGAACGTTCCGCCAAAAAGCGAGAACGTCAATATTAAAGACAGTATAATGCTCAAAATCTTTTTCATAATATTTCCTCCTATATAGTTACTGTTACTATTATTATAACACATATATAATTTTGTATCAATTGCAAAAAAAACCACAATTTCATTACATAAATAAACATTTTGGGGTTTTATATTAGCTCTGCATTAAAAATAACCTCTTCACAAACGAAGAGGTTATTTTTATTCAAAAGAATTTGCGCCACAGTAAAATAAAATCAGTGAAGCGCTTAAAATAATACTGCCTAAAATATCGGTAAACCAGTGCACTCCACTCATAAGGCGCCCGACGACTGCAAATAAAGTCAACGCCACGCATAAAAGGTTAACGGTATTTTTTAAAAAGGTATTTTTGATACGGCTTTTAAACTGCAGTATTGCCGTAGGCATAAAGGTTATAAACAGTAAAGTGGTTGAGGACGGATATGAGGTTTCAAGATATCCGTTTATAAGTATTGGTCTATAGTTTATTTTTACGTATTCAAACAAAACGTAGAAAATAAAAACCGCAATATAAAAGATGCCGAGAATAATTAAATCTCTGTCAACCTTTAAAATATTTTTACGTTTTATCCACTGCATAAGTCCCAGTATAGCAAAGCAGAAGGCAATAACTATTGCCGCCACACCCATCCAGTCGGTTATATTATAAAGGGTCATATTTACTCCGAAGAAATTATGCACGGCTTTATTTACCGATGCAAAGGCTACGCTTGACCCCTTCGGTCCGACGTCTTTAACGTCGATAAATTTCAGAGAAAGGGTAAAAACTATAAAAAGAATTAATAACACACCGCCCAAAATCAACTGAATTTTCGCTTTTCTTTTCATTTTTTTATCCTCGCAAAAAAACATTTTATAAATAAAAGGGCGAAAAACAGTACCGCGGGATATGGCTGACCGCTTAGTATCAGCAAAAGTACGAAAAGCGCGTTTAAAATAAATCCTAACAGACTTACCACTTTTTTAAAATTATCCTTTTCACTTTTTATAATAAAAAGCAGTAAAACTCCGCTTAAAAACGTTAAAATAGGAAATATCCAATAAAATATCGTCAGCCATCCGCTTATTTCATATAAAGGTACGCTGTAAAAGGCGCCACCCAACTCCGCTTTATAAAGAGGCAAAACAAATCCTAAAAGTGCGCAAATATTTAAAATTCCATCAAATATTAAGGAATATCGGCGTAAATTTTCCTTGTTTTCGTTTTCGGCAACCTCTATAACCTCATTGGCGTTCAAAAGTTCATCCAGAGATAATTTGTAAATTTTTGCTATCATTTTTAAAGATTCTATACCGGGGACACCTCTGCCCGTTTCCCATTTAGAAACGGCGGTACGGGTAACGAAAATCGCATTTGCAAACTGCTCCTGTGTAAGCCCGTTATCTTTTCTGATTTTTTGTATTTTATCCTTAAGCTCCATAATCCGCTTCCTTTCTTCACTTTTATTCTACTCCAATTTAAAGGATTTTAAAAGTTACTTTCCGTCACATCGACGATTTATTTGTACCAACAAAAAATCCTATGGCATTAACCATAGGATTAATCATATAATACAGCATACCCTTACTTGTTAGTCAATATTACATCGAACAATTTTGCGTATTTCTACATATTTATTACTTCTATAGGCAATGTAATGATATTCTTTCCCTTTTTAACGGCATAGTCGAGGGCGATTTTGGTGCCGCTTTTGCGGGTGGTTGGGCCGCCCTGTTCGTCATAGTAGACTATGCAAAATTTGCTTTTGTTTATCATTTCGTAGTTGCGCTCGACGTAAGATGCTCTGCCTGAGTTTTTTATCTTTTCGGGATAATAGGTGTCCTCGTAGTTTTCAAGTAAATAGTTTTTATAATCTTCGCTGATATTCGGATATTCCGCCCGTACGTATATTCGTTTTATTTGCGGATATTTTTCTTTTAATTTGGTCGCTGTTTCAAGGCACAGGTCGTTAAATCGGCTCTTACTTCCAAAAAGAAAGGTATCTACCGAGTTTTCCACAATCAATTTTTCAATAGTTTCATAAAGGCTAAGTTTTAATTCTTCGGTTTCTTTTATCGTTCTGTGACCGACAAAACAGCAGGTATTGTTTTCCACTTTCTTTCACTCCAAGTAAATTATTTTATATTTATTATAATTTATTATTTACTTAAAGTAAATAATCATTTACTTGTCAAAAGTTATAATTTACTTCATCCCTTTGTAAACTATTAGTATAAAGGGAGGCTTAAATATGAATACGGAGTTTGCTGATAAATATATAACCTTAGGTTTAAAAATTGCCTATTACAGAAAGAAAGCCGGTTACACACAAGAATACTTCGCAGAGCTTATTGATAAAAGCGTTAATTTTGTTGGACAGGTTGAAGGCACAGGTACGGTTCGCGGTGTATCACTTGAAACCTTATTTAAAATCGCGCAGGTATTAAAAATATCCCCTGCAAAACTGCTTGAAGAAGATTAACGAACTTTGGTACCTATGACAAGTGGAGCCTTAGCTGTTGTAAGATAGGTATAGCAAAATCTTTTTATCTACATCCATAACAACAAAAAAACACCCTAGACTTTTTGGTCTAGGGTGTAATTTCTTAATCAAGGGGTTTCATTGTGGGGAAGAGTTCTCCGCAATTTTCAATATAAGATAATAAAGCTTATTCATTTTTATGCGCCGTTTTTCTTTGTCCAAAAAGTAAGAATATAATTTATTAAATATCATATTTCAACTACTTTTGGGCGTAAATTGGGCGTATGGCCGGGCGTATGTATTAAATTAATCAATCAATACAACAGCCGCTGTATTTCACCCTTATTCTTCACTCTTCAATTTGAATAGGAATCATACCTAGCCCTAAGAATCTTGAGAAAAATAATTCATCAATAATAGTTTCAAGTTTATAATCCCTACCCCAAAGTTCGATTTGACGTTTATCGATTGTGTACAGACCTGTTTTTGGGATACGGTCGTTAGTAACAACAACATCTGTACCCATAACTTTTCGATATTCTTCAAGTTTTTTAAACATTTTTTCGTTTTCTTCTTCAAAATTTGGAGAAATCTTTAGAGCCCATTCGTCGTAATAAAAGACAGGGTTAAATTGCTTTAACACAGTTAATGATTCATATTTTTTTGCATAAGCGAGCTTATCCGGGAACAATTCTCTCATAACGTATGTATATACGTCTTCATATGATTTTTTTATCATTATAGGCAATGACATGTTTATGCTAGGGTCTTCGTTGTTGTTATTAATTAACAAAATCCTCATTTTAGCGCTACCATCGGACATTATTTCGAGAAAATTATTCGTGTGGGCGGGTAACATACCTTTGGGTGTAGACAGTCCACCAGGAGTGTAAATAATTGAATTTCCAACACGTGTTAAATTGTTAGATTCGGTGTGAACTATCGCTTCTTTTATTGTTTTCTTTAAATCTGCCTTTTTGAAAATATCTATTGCTATTTGTCTGTTAGATGGAACCACTACGAACCCAATATCAATATAAATAGGTTCTGTTAATACATTTATCTGTATTGAATATATACATCTCTTTATCTGGTCTGTTTTTATATTTCTTAATCTTTTTATGTATGGGAGCAAATTTGATGTGGATATGAGGTTTAAATTTAAAATTCTCGTTTTCTAAACATTCATCTTTATGAACCCAAGCGGAAACAATACTTTTATATCCAAAATCTTTTGCTATCATTTCAACTGCAGCTTTAAAAAATTGTCTTTCTAATTCTTCATTTTTTGGAAAGTTCTCAGGTAGTGTTAAACATAATGATACTAAAAAATTTGTATCATCTCTTATTGTTGCTCCTGTTGATTTTGCCAAATTGATTAATTCTTTTAGATATTCTTTTGGATTTTCAATATCACATAAATTATAATTAAATTTGCTTCTTTCTTCGTCTATATTTTCCTTACCCTTTGTATTTTCTCTTGTATCATGCTCTATCATATGAAAAGCATTGATACCTTTAAATTTTTCAAAATGTGCCATATATAAATCACTCCTTTACTTTTCTGATATAAATATGTTTAAAAGGTTATTTTTACAAACAAAAATGACGTAGCAAGGTAGGCAATTTTTTTACTGCCGCAAAAATTCCCCCTTGGTCTGCCGACGTCCAAAAGGTGTATACACCTTTATCGTGTGGATGCTTCGCCCGTGTGGATGAAAAAACATGAGAAAACACAACAAAATTGAATCAACAGCCAAAAACACCGCCTTTTTCATCAAAAGCGGTGTTTTGCATTTTTCCTCATATCTTTTTATTCCTGCGAAAGTATCACATATATGATATTTTTCAAAGTATCACCTTGCTGATATCAAAAATATCACCTAATCGATACTAAAATACAACAATTTTTAAACAACAGATATTTTTGCAGCGAAAAGACATAAAAAAGATATGCAGAGTTTTTCTGCATATCTTTTTTGGATTAGTTTTGTTGATAAACTGTGCCCTCGTAAACACTATCAAGTCTGAGCGAACCGTCTTCCTCATTGAAAGTCACACGGACATCATAGTTCCACCAACCAAGGTCAACATTGGTTTTGAGATTATACTCGTTTTCCTTGTCCTCATTTCTGGTACAAACAACATCAGAATCCAAGATGGTTTCACCGTTATCACTCTTAACGGTGATATGACCTGTCGTATTATACAAGAAACCCTTGACCAAAGTTATGGTGTAGTTGTTGCCGCCGTTACTGCCTGTCCAAGTAGTGTCTTTCGCCAGTTCGTAAGTATTTTCCTCCTCGAAAGAATAATTTACAACGGACCACTCTTTTGTGTCGGTATTCTTTTCATAATACACAGTAAGAGTGCCTTCCTGAATCAGCCCGTTTTTCACTCTGCTTTGAGATTTGTTATAAACCTTGCTTTTGGTCTTTTCGTATTGGTCTATCTCTTCGCCAATAAACGACTTGTATTCTTCACCAAGATTTTGCTCGGTCACATATTCATTCCAAAGTGCTTTATGGTCAAAGTTTTCTTTTTTAATAAAATCCGGATGGAGCGAAGGGAAAATCACATACAACAAAACCTGCAACAAGGTAATTGCAATAACAACTATGGTTGCAATCTTAACCAGTTTTTTAGTAATATCAATGTGTTTTTCATTATTGGTAAAAATTCTGATTAAATCATAAACAATAGGTTTTACAACCAAGTGTATGCAGATTTTACGAACATCAGAGAAAAGGCAGAAAACCTTAAAATCAACAAATCTCAGGACTACTACATAATGGTAAACACGGTCAAGCAGTTTACCACCAGAAATACAGAAAACTTGTTTAGTCTGAATAATATCTGCATTGATTTTGATATCCATTCAAAATTGCCAATTCACGAAAAAAAACTGCTCCTTGATGAATTTTGTTGGCGGTTAAATAGAGACCTTGTTTCCACAGGCGAACTGCCACCTTTCAATGCGATTCATTTCACGGGCAGAGGTGTTCAAATATACTGGCATCTGGAAAGCACGGCATCCTCCTTGTTGTACCTTTACCAGAGAGCAATTGATTATTTTGCAATAATCATCAGAGAATTCTTAAAGGAATACCCTACCCTTGAAAGACATATTGAAATAGATATCAATGCCAGTAAAAATCCTATTGGTCTGTTTAGGATGTTCGACACCTACAACACCAAAGCGAAGATGCCTACTGCAACCGAGATTTATCACGATAAGGCACTTAGCCTTAATGAACTTGTAAAGCGGTTAGAGCAAGAGAGCGAGCCTGTAAAGGCATATTTAAAGCGAAAAGAAGCCATTAAAAGAAGATATCAGAAACAGGAACTTAATAATGATATCCTCAAAGAAGAACGAACTGGCGGTTTTTCTGCTCTGCATTACAAGAGAATAAAAATCATCGAGCAGTTAATTAGCGAAAATAATGACTGCATAGGAAAACGAGATACAATGCTTTTTCTCGCTTTCAATTCTGCGAGACAAATCTATCCCTTTGCGACTGCAAAAAAGATATGCAGAAAAATAAATAACTCCTTTTCGGAACCACTAAAAAACATTGATTATATCTTCAAACAGGAAAAAGTTTATCAGATAAAGAACGAAACATTCTTTGAAAAACTTGGTGTTACTGAGGAAGAACTAATCAACACAGGGCGATACGAAATGAGCAGACCCAACATTACAAGAGACCTTGAAAGAAATGTGCGAAAACAAGAACAAATGATGAAAAAAGATATGGCAAAGAAACTTATTTTATCTGGATGTAAATTGAAAGAGGTTGCTGAGCGAACCGCATTGTCACTCAGTACAGTATCAAGAATATCTGCAGATATCCCAAAAAGTAAAAAGAAGAAAAAATAAGCACTCGTGTGAGTGCTTTTGTCATATCAAAAAAATGTCAAAACGGTTCATAGTATAGTATTATACTATATCTCTTGCAGGGGTTAGGGATAGGAGCAGGATTTAGAATCCTCTGCAAAGATAAAAAATATTGCCCCCTCTGAATCAAAGGCAAATCGAGAAAACTCATTTTCGAAGATTTGCCTTCGCCTTTTTTGGTTCTTTTTTCTGCTAATAGAAAAAAGAACGGATTTTTTTGCTACTTTTTTGAAAAATCAATTTTTTCTATGCTGAAAAAACATTTATTTAGTGGTATCAATCATTCTTAAATTGAACGGTTGAGTAAGCCACCACAAAAAATTAAGGCACGGAAAACCGTGCCTTAATTTTTGCCATCCGTGAAGAAGGCATCCAGAACTATTGATGCAATGGGACTATAAAACGGTTTATGTTCACCGTTATATACAATAGGTTTATCGCTGATGAATTCCTCTTCGTATTCCTCAATGGTCTTCTGTTCCATTTCGGCATACAACTGCTTTTCCAAGTCGGTCATTTGTGATATTTTTTTATGCTCATTTTTTAATTGCCTTGTTGCCTGTAATCTTAAAATTTCCTCGGCATCACTACGACCTGTTTCAGCATTCATTTTATTCATCAATTTATCTAAGTTTTTGTTATCTCCTGTTGCCATAATATCACTCCTATCATTCTGATTCAATAATAAGAATGATAGGAATACTTTTATTTCAAGCGATTAAAACACAAAAAAGGCATCACAGAAATGTGATGCCTTGTCTGTAAATGGATTTCTACTGGGGTAAAACTGGGGTAAATACGATTTTTTCACTCGTTCAACACCCCAAAAAACCGCATAAATAAAGGGTTTTATTAGTCCAACGGCTTCATCGTTGGGAAAAGTTTCTCCAACAATTCACACATCTTCATATTTCATCAAATCCTTTATTTTACTTGTTTTCCCGAACTTCATATCCATTCATATTACATCAGGGAAAAAATAAAATTGTTGTCAAAC
>SVPZ01000011.1 GCA_015065605.1 Oscillospiraceae bacterium
GAATTTAGTACTATAAAAAAGAAAATACTTATCACCCATGCGGATGTAGACCATTGCGGACTCTTGCCAATTTTTGATGAGATAATTACAAATGAAAAAACAGCGAAGTGCCTAGAAAAGGAATACAATGGACTTGACGGATACCGCGAGGAAAATCCTTTACATAAGCCGTATATTAACATATGCAAAATTCTTACTGAGTACAAGCCGATAAATCCTGAAAAGGTTGTTAAACTTTGGAAAAGTGCACAAACATATGACAAACCTCTTACCCAAATAGGTTTTTATAATTTTGGTGAGCTGAATTTTGAAGTGTATGAAGGAAAAGGCGGACATCTGCCCGGGGAAATCGTTTTAATAGATTATGAAAATCACATTGCTATTACAGGAGATATTTATATAAACACGCATGGTCTTACGGCTGAACAGGAAAAATATAACAGATACGCACCAATACTAATGACATCTGTTGATACAGACCCCAAATTATGTTCAGAGGAAAGAAATGCTATTTTACAACGATTGGGCGTAGGGAAGTGGCAGATTTTCGGAGCGCACGGTTTTAAAAAGGATTATTCAGTAAATTTATAGTTTTATTCTTAAAATATATTATATTTTCCCACTTTTGCCTATTGCACCACAGGTTGCTATAAAGTCTGGCAAGTAATTCCGGCTTACTTTAACTTTGCAGAATTTACGCTCACCGAAAAGGATGCTAAGGAATATAAATATTCCAAAGGGGTCAAACAACGTGTGCATAAATGGAAAGATATTAAAGTAAAACTCTATATCTAAAATAACCGCTTCGTTAGATTAAATCCTAACGGAGCGGTTTTCTGTTAAATGTATTTTAGTTGGTCCGGTAACGTAATTGTACCTCGTTTTGATTTCAATATTAAGGAGTCTATTTTTATTATTGCTTTTGATGGGCTACAACCTTAAACTTGCCGTCAATGAATTTAACTGTAAGAACACGCTTATATGTTGTGATTTTGTAATTGTAATCATCAGTAGCTTCAACCAATTCGTGATATTTGGTTTTATAATAAATTTTATAGGTGATTTCGTCAAGCTGTTCGTATTTGGTATATTGGTGGTCGTGATAATTTGGACCGCCTATGCCGTCACCGCCTTCCAGTAGGCTGACAATACGATTTTTCTTTTCTTCATAATAAAGCTTATTGCTGAAAAGATTTTTTGGGTTTTTAATTGTTTTAAACTGTGACCAATCGTACGTCTTATCAAAATATTTTTCAGATAACTCGTTTAAATCTTCTACTGTAAAATATCTATACGTGTAAGAGTCGGTATAATAGTCACTTGAGTTCCACAAAAAAGGTCCTCGCCAAAAATCGTGGGTTACGAATAACAGAAATACGTCGTTTACGCTTAAGTCGTTTATCGAATTAAACAAGCCGCGTAAATAGAAAAATTCCGCATATTCTTTAAATAAGCTTTTTAGGTCTGTGCGGGGAATATAAGCAATCTCTTCAACCTTGCAAGCGGTACATATTCTGTTTTGTGTGCCTTCGCTATTTTTTGAGGGTGCGAGAGTTTGAACCCATTCGCCCCAAACGTGGTCGTGAGGCTTTACCGTTTCTTTATAGGTATCACCACATTCACACATAAAAAGTTGTTCGCCGCCTTGAGTACAAAGTAAATCATAATTGCCAACAAGTACAAAGTTATGCTCATGCTTTGCCGCACAACCGCTGAAAGTTAAAAAAACAGAACTAATAATCAACAAAAAAGATATTATACGTTTCATAATTTGCACCTCCGCTTTATAGAAAAATAGTATCACATTATCGCTAACAAAGCAAGTAAAACAATTTAACTATGCAAATAGCATAAAATTATGCATTGCTATTTTAGGACCTATTGTTGTACGTATCGTTTACGAAGGCATTATGATGGGTATTCTTCTTGTTAAAAATACCATCGAAATCAATAAAAAACTTAAAAGCCAGAACGGCGATATTGAAGACGCGAAAATCGGCGAATAATAATCATACTTGATAAGTTATTATAAAAAATAGAACTATCAACCGATAGTTCTATTTTTTATTTTAATGAAAATTTTAAAACGACGGGATTGTGGTCGGAATAAACAAATCCTGTATGAACGTTTTCGACGCTTACTGCCGTTACGTTTTGGCTTACCAAAAATCCGTCAACGATAATGGTGAAATTACCTTCCTCATAAGGAATATCACAGTTTCTACAGGTGGGACTAAGCTTTTCATCGCTATAATTTATACAGCGTGACAGTTCTTTTGGCAAAAGATTTTCAGGGAAGGGTTGAGCCCAACCGAAATCAACCGAGGAACCGCCGTTTAGTCTTTGTGTGGAGTCGCCCGTAAAATCGTGATTAAAATCGCCGCCGCAAACACAGTAATTACCCTTTAAATATTCTTCCTTCATATCATTTAAAAGCATGTTCATTTGCGCTGTTCTTATTTCGTCGTTTCCACCGTATGCTGACAGATGAACGTTATATATTAGAAGTTCTTTTCCGTTTTCCGTTGGGATACGTGAAACAGAGTAACAACGGTCTAAATCAAGAAATTTTGTTATGCTTTCAGAAATGGGAAGGCTTCGGCGCTTTGCAGTAGAAAAATCATACTTGCTTAAAGTAAGAATACCGCTGTTTGAAGCACCGTGAGGAGAAGTGAAGGGGTAGGCAAGATAAGCAGAATGATAGTTTATTGCAAAGGTGTTGCTAAACGTTTTAAATCTGCTTTTTAAAAGTTCACTTTGGTCAACGTGGTGACTTCTTGTAGAATCCGTATCTACTTCCTGAAAAAGCACGAAATCGGGACTAAAATTTAAAACGGTATCGGCAGACTGATTTACGCAGTCTATTACGCTTTCTTTACTTTTAGCGCGGGAGAGTTTACCGCCGTCCATAAAGAAGGTAAAATCTTTTGTATATGCACCAAAACCGATATTTTGTGTAACTACCGTATAAACCGTATCTGTGGTTACCATTGCGTCGTTATGCGCGTTTTGAGGAACAATATCGGTATTATCGGGGATACGGGAATACTGAATGAACAGATATGCTACGTATCCGATAACAACAATTACTATGACAAGAAAAATTGCTAATAATATTTTTAGAATTTTTTTCATAGTTAGCCTCGATTATTAATAAGGTGCTTTAGAATTTTTAAGAGCTTCTAAAAGTTCGCTGAGCTTACCTTTTGCAAGACCGATATGTTCGTCAGCAGCACCGTAGTAAATACGGATTTCGTCCTTATCCTCTTCAGCAATAGCACCGCAGGGGAATACAACGTTACCAACTCTGCCGTCGGTTTCGAAAGGTTCGGTAGGAGTAAGAATCCAACGGTCAAGAAGACCGATAATTTTGGTAGGATCTTTTAAATCCATAAGCATAGCGCCTATTGAATAACAGAATTCGCCGTCTTCCTTCCATACGCCGTGAATAATTTCAAGCCAACCGTCTTTGGTTTTGATTGGGGGAGTAGGACCGATTTTCCAGTTGGAATAGGAAACGCTTTCGGGATATAAAAGCGGACGGTGATGTCCCCAATAAACAAGGTCGGGAGAATAAGAAATCCAGATACTTGCTCTTAAAATATCGGTATCGGGAATACATTCCGGCTCTTCGGGACAGTGTACGTTATAAGGACGGTCAAGTCTTACGTAAAGCCCGTCTATCTTTTCAGGGAAAAGACAGGGAACGCGGTTTGCGGGAAGCGCTACGCAGTCAACAAACTCTGCGGTTTCAAAATCCTTGGTTTTATAAAGAAGTGCGCAAGGGCCGCTACCTCTTACCTGACCGGGACGAATGATATAATAAGTATCTTCAATTTTGGTAACACGGGGGTCAATTACCCAGTTATCAAATAAACCGGGACAGTCACCGCTCCAGTTATCGCTTAAGAAAAGCGGTTTAGGATTGATATCGAAGTTAACGCCGTCTTCACTTGTTGCAACGTGAATACCGCACATACTGTTATTTATGCGCTCCTTATAATAAGCAGCGATAAGCAAAAGTGTTTTTCCGTTGAAGAGGGTCTGTCCGCAGTTAAAAACAGCGTTTGTTTCAAGAGGGAAATCCTCTTTTGTAATAATTGGATTTTTGGCGTTTCGGTGCATTATGTACTCTTCGCCTCTGAATTTGGTTATCATAAAAGAACCTCCTTTATTTGTTTAAATCATATTAGCATTTTTTAAGTATTTAGTCAATGTTTTTTTACCGTTATAAAACAAATGTTGTCGGATTTTAATATATTTACAAAAATCCGGTGGTTTTTTGTGGAAAATTTACAATATTATATAAGAGTTGCACAAGAAAATGTTTGATTTTAACAAAAATCACTTGAAATTCACATTGCAGTTTGGTATGATAATTAAGAGAAGTAATAATTTGAAAGGAGTTGGTTATTTGGAAGGCTATGAAGAAAGATTTCACAACTCAATAATCTACGATGCATATAATTACCTTGGTTCTTTCTATAAAGAAGAAAGCACGTTGTTCAGAGTGTGGGCGCCTAATGCAGATGCTGTTTCGGTAGTAGGTGATTTTAACGGCTGGAACGGTTACGCAAACGTTATGCAAAAAAATCCCGACGGCACTTTTGAACTTAAAATTTCCGGAATAAAATTATACGATAATTATAAATATGCCATAACAAACGGAGATAAAACCGTTCTTAAGGCAGACCCGTACGCGCGTCATTTTGAAACTCCTCCCGGTACCTGTTCTAAGGTTTATTACGATAATTATTGTTTTAAGGATGAGAAATGGCAGAAGAGCAAAAAGGAAACTAACGTATATTCTTCTCCTGTTAATATATATGAAGTGCATTTAGGCTCGTGGCGTATTCACGAGGACGGTAATCCGTACACTTATGAAGAAGCGGCGACCGCTCTTGCGGATTACGTTAAAGAAATGGGATATACCCACGTTGAACTTATGCCTGTTTCTGAGCATCCTTTTGAGGGGTCTTGGGGATATCAGGTAAGCGGATATTATGCGCCTACCTCCCGTTTTGGTACACCCGAAGACTTTAAAAAGTTTGTGGATATACTTCACGGCAGGGGAATAGGTATTATTCTTGACTGGGTACCTGCCCACTTTCCAAAGGACGAACCCTTCCTTTATCGCTTTGACGGTACTCCTCTTTATGAGTACAGCGATTCAAGAAAAGGCGAGCATAAGGAGTGGGGGACCGCCGTATTTGATTTTGGTAAGGTCGAGGTAATGAATTTTCTTCTTGGCAGCGCGTGTTATTGGCTTAAAGAGTTTCACATTGACGGACTCAGGGTTGACGCGGTTGCATCTATGCTTTATCTTGACTATGCGAGAAAAGACGGTGAATGGTTGCCTAATTCCTTTGGCGGAAGAGAAAATCTTGAAGCGGTTGAGTTTTTAAGACAATTAAATTCTGCCACTTTCAGCGTTAATCCCGACGTTTTAATGATTGCCGAAGAATCAACTGCCTGGCCCATGGTAACCAAGCCTTCTTTTGACGGCGGACTCGGGTTTAACTTTAAGTGGAATATGGGATGGATGAACGATATGCTTCGTTATACCTCCCTTGACCCTCTTTTCAGGAAAAATAATCACGAATGTCTTACCTTTTCGTTCTTTTACGCTTTCAGCGAGAACTTTATATTACCTCTTTCGCACGATGAAGTTGTGCACGGTAAATGCTCTATGATAAACAAAATGCCGGGGGATTACGAAGGTAAATTCCGCGGACTCAGGGCGTTTATGGCGTATATGATGGCGCATCCGGGTAAAAAACTTTCCTTTATGGGACAGGAATTTGCTCAATTTATTGAGTGGGATTATAAGCGTCAGCTTGACTGGTTTTTGCTTGATTACGAAGCGCATAAAAATATGCAGTATTTCACAAAGAAGTTGAATGAATTTTACCTTAAAAATCCGCCTCTTTATGAAATAGATTATTCCTGGGAAGGCTTTAATTGGATTTCAAACGATGATTATACACAGAGTATTATTTCCTTCAGAAGAATTGCAAGTAATAAGGAAGAAATAATTGTTGTATGTAATTTCGTTCCCGTCGGCAGAGAAAATTACCGTATCGGTGTTCCCGAAAGTGCAAGTTACCGAACCGTTTTTTGTTCTGAGTGGCAGGAATTCGGCGGTGTGAAAGAAAAAAGCAGAACCTCTTATAAAAGCGAAAAAATTGAGATGCACGGTTATGAGGACAGTATAGCAATTGATATACCGCCACTCTCGGTAACCTATCTTAAAAGAAACAAGAAACACAAATAAATTATGAAAGTGTAGTGAGTGTTTTGAAAAAGAATAAGTGTGTAGCAATGTTGCTTGCAGGTGGACAGGGAAGCAGACTTGGTGTTTTAACGCACAAAATTGCTAAACCTGCCGTTCCTTATGGAGGAAAATACAGAATTATAGATTTTCCTCTTTCCAACTGTGTAAATTCGGGTATTGATATCGTTGGTATTCTGACCCAGTATCAACCACTTGAACTTAACGATTACGTTGGAAGCGGTAAACCGTGGGACCTTGACAGAATCGACGGTGGTGTGCATATCCTTCCGCCTTATCAGAAGAGCAAGGGCGGTGACTGGTATAAGGGTACTGCAAACGCTATTTATCAGAATATTCATTTTATTGAAAAATACGACCCCGAATACGTGCTGGTTCTTTCGGGTGACCACATTTATAAAATGGATTATTCAAAAATGATAAAGGCTCATAAAAAAAGCGGTGCCGATTGTACCATTGCCGTTATGGAGGTATCCTTTGACGAGGCTTCCCGTTTTGGTATAATGAATACCAAAGAGGATGGCACGATTTATGAGTTTGAAGAAAAACCCGCCAATCCCAAAAGTAACCTTGCTTCTATGGGTATTTACGTTTTCTCTTGGGAGAAAATGCGCGAATACCTTATAGCAGACGAAAAGAACAAGGAATCCCATAACGATTTTGGCAAGGATATTATCCCCAATATGTTAAACGCCGGCGAAAAAATGATGGCGTATAGATTTGAGGGATATTGGAAGGACGTTGGAACGGTTGAATCCCTTTGGGATGCTAACCTTGACCTGCTTAATCCTAAGCTTGATTTAAAACTTGACAGTGACGACTGGAAAATTTATTCCCGTACGGGTTGGTTGCCGCCACAGTATATAAGCGAAAGCGCTGAGGTTGAAAATTCTCTTGTCAGTGACGGATGCAGTGTTTACGGAAAACTTGATTACTCGGTGCTTTTTGAAGACGTTACCATTGAAGAAGGCGCAACGGTTGAGTATTCTCTTATTATGCCGGGAGCCGTAATTAAAAAAGGCGCTCACGTACAGTATGCAATAGTTGCAGAAAACGTTAAGGTGAGCGAGGGCGCGGTAGTAGGCGAAAATCCTGCCAACGTACCAAACCGTGACGAATGGGGAATTGCGGTTGTCGGAGCAGACGTTAAGGTTGGAAAAAATGCCACCGTGAAGGCAAAATCTATGATAAGCAAAAACGTGAAGGAGGGTGAAACCGTATGAGTACCAATAATATTTTAGGCATAATTTATGCAAACGTACATGATGACCTTCTTCCCGGTCTTACCGAAAGACGTTCAATGGCGTCGGTACCCTTTGCTGGACGTTATCGTCTTATCGATTTTTCTCTTTCTAACCTGACTAACGCCGGTATAAGTCAGGTGGGTATTATTACCAAAGAAAACTATCAATCTTTAATGGACCATATCGGAAGCGGCAGAGAATGGGATTTGGACAGAAAATCGGGTGGACTTTTTATTCTGCCTCCCTTTGTTTCAGGTACGGTCAGCGACGGCGTATATAAAACTCATTTGGGCGCTCTCGGCGGTATTCTTAATTTCCTTAACCGTTCAAAACAGGAGTACGTAATAATTTGCGACAGCGACGTTATAGCTAACGTGGATATAAGTGAAATGTTCGAAGCGCATCTTCAAAGTAACGCTGATTTTACCATAGCCTATAAATACGGAAAACTTCCTTTAAATCACGATAAGGTTATGACCTTTGACGTGGATGATAACGGAATAGTTAAAGAAATAAAATACGTTAAAGAAAGAATTTCGGTTAACCATAGCCTTGATATTGTTCTTTGCAAACGTGATTTTCTTGTTAAGACTATTAAAAAATGTATTGAAGAGGGCAAACAGTCGCTATCCCGTGAGGTGCTTATGCCTGCGGCAAGTGAATGTAAAATCTACGGTTACAAGGTTTCGGGATTTGCCGAAATTATGGACGGTCCTTTAAGCTATTACGACCTTAATATGAAAATGCTTGAACCGAAGATTAGAAAACAGCTTTTCAGCAGAGAAAGACCGATTTATACCAAAACTCACGACAGTATGCCGGCTAAATACGCTATAGGAAGCAAGGTAAATAACAGCCTTATTGCCGACGGTTGTGTAATAGAGGGAACAGTTAAAAATTCTATTTTATTCAGAAACGTTACCGTAAAGAAGGGCGCGGTTATCGAAAACGCAATTATAATGCAGAATGCGGTTGTGGAAGAAAATGCAAAGATTTCTTATGCGGTAATGGATAAAATTTCAAAGGTAGAAAAAGATGCCGTTCTTATGGGTACAAAGAAAAAAATCGTACTTCTTAAAAAGGGCGAAACGAAAGGAAAATGATGAATGAAAATACTATATGCTGCAAGTGAAGCCTATCCTTTTGCAATGTCGGGCGGTCTTGCCGACGTTGCAGGCGCATTGCCTAAGGCTTTAAGACGGCGTTTGGTGGGGTGCAGAGTGGTAATGCCTCTTTATGAAGCGGTGCCCGATGAACTCAGAGCCAATATGAATTTTATAACCAGTATTACCGTTCCTGTTGCTTGGCGCAGACAGTACTGCGGAATATTTGAAGCAAGGGTTGACGGTGTGGTTTATTATCTTCTTGATAATCAGTATTATTTCAAGAGAAACAGTCTTTACGGACATTTTGACGATGCCGAACGTTTTGCTTTTTTCTCTCGCGCTATACTTGAAATGATACCGCATATTAATTACGTTCCCGATATTATTCACTGTAACGATTGGCAGACGGCACTTGTACCCGTTTTCCTTAATGCACTATACAGAGAAAACGAAATCCACAAAAATATTCATACCGTCTTCACCATTCATAATATACAGTATCAGGGCAAATACGGATATGAACTTATCGACGACGTATTGGGACTTCCCTCGGGTACGGCTCAGCTTGTTGACTACGATAACTGTGTTAACTTTATGAAGGGCGGTATTCAGGAGGCTGACAGGGTGACCACCGTTTCTCCTACCTATTCACGAGAAATTTTGGACCCCTATTATGCCCACGGTCTTGACGGAATTTTAAGAAATCTTGAAGGAAAGGTGTCGGGAATAGTAAACGGTATTGATACCGAGGTTTATAATCCCGAAACCGACCCGAATATTTATGAAAATTATAATCTTTCTTCTATAGATAAAAAGGCTGATAATAAGATGGGATTACAAGCAGAAATGGGACTGCCTTTAAGAAAAGACGTTCCCGTTATAGGAATCGTTTCCCGTCTTGTAAAGCACAAGGGATTTGACCTTGTAAAGCACGTTTTTGAGGAAATATTAAAGGCGGACGTTCAGTTTGCAATACTGGGTAGCGGAGAATGGGAATTTGAAACCTTCTTCCACGAAATGTCACAAAAATATCCCGATAAGGTTGCCTTTAAGATGGGATTTATACCTGCTTTGGCGCGAAAAATTTATGCCGGTAGTGATATATTCCTTATGCCCAGTCAAAGTGAACCCTGCGGTCTTGCACAGATGGTGGCGCTTCGTTACGGTACCATTCCGATTGTAAGAGAAACGGGGGGCCTTGCCGATACCATTAAAGACAGCGGCGATAACGAAGGTAACGGATTTACCTTTAAGAGCTATAACGCCCACGATATGCTTGAGGCCGTTTGGCGCGCGCTTCAGGGCTACTGCGATAAGCAGGGCTGGGAAGTTCTTAAAAAACGCGCTATGGAATGTGATAATTCTTGGGGCAAATCTGCCAACGAGTATATAAGACTTTATAAACAGATACTTGGCAAATAATAAACAATATGTTATACTAAAGGACAGTGATATTCGCTGTCCTTTTTACATATCGTAGTATTAAAGAAGGGTGTTTTTTATGATCGGTTTAATAATAGTAGCGTTGATTTTCGGTATAATTGAAGGTATTACCGAATGGCTTCCCGTAAGCAGTACGGGACATTTGATACTTTTCGAAGAAATACTTCCTAAATACGTATCAGGTGACGTTTGGGATATGTTTTTGGTTATAATTCAGCTTGGCGCAATTTTGGCTTCGGTAATTCTTTTCTGGAATAAAATATGGCCCTTTCAAAAACCTGATAAGGCGCTCAATAAAAGCATCGTCAAAAAGGAGAGCTTTGTTTTGTGGCTTAAGGTGGCAATTGCTACCGTACCGGGTGTAGCCTTTATATTATTGGGCCTTGACGAAATATGCGATAAATATTTTTATAATTCAACAGGCGTGGCAATAGCCTTAATCGTTTTCGGTATATTCTTTATTCTTATTGAAAGATATAATAAAAAGCGTACTCCAAAATACGAGGGACTTTCTGATATCTCTTATTCTCTGGCTCTTTATATCGGACTTTTTCAGCTTTTGGCGGCGGCGTTCCCCGGAACAAGCCGTTCGGGCGCAACAATTCTTGGCGCTTTACTTCTCGGCGTATCCCGTGTAGCTGCTTCGGAATTTACCTTTATTCTAGCAATTCCCGCAATGCTCGGAGCAAGTCTTCTTAAAATACTTGATTTTATGGAAAAGGGCGTTGCGCTTAGTAATAACGATATTATTTTCCTTGTTGTCGGTACGGCTTGTGCGTTTATAGTATCGGTACTTGCCATTAAATTCCTTATGGGATATATTAAAAAACATAATTTCGAGGTGTTCGGTTATTACAGAATTGCGCTTGGTATTATAGTTCTTTTATCCTTTGGACTTATTATTAAATAGTACTTGACTTTTTATAAATTTTCTATTAAAATGATAAAAACCGATGAGTAAGAAGAGTAATTTACTTTTAAGTTTACAGAGAGTTGTCAGTGGTGGAAAACAACAACGGCGAGGTAAATGAATGGGCTTACGAGGGCAACCTGAAATAAAAGTAGGGAAGACGGATGCCGACCGTTACAGCGGATAGCATATATTAGTATGTGAAGTGTGCCGAAAGGCAAAGTCGGGTGGTACCGCGGAAAAGTTTTTTCGTCCCGAGTCTGTTTTTACAGGCTCGGGCTATTTTTATATGTAAAGGGATGTTTTTTATGTGTATATTATCTTTGCGATGGCGTCTTTTGGGTTGATTTTTCACAAAAATGTGTTATTATATTGTATGTAAAACGGAGGAATAAAAAATGATTTATAACGGAATTGATTTTGATACTTATCTTAAAAGCTATCCTAACGAGGACGGATATTTCGGTAAATACGGCGGTATGTATGTTGATGACCGTCTTAAAAAGGCTATGAATGAAATTACTCAGGCTTACTTTACCATTTGTAAGTCTAGAAAGTTTATTGACGAACTCAGAAGAATAAGAAAGGAATTTCAGGGCAGACCTACTCCTATTTCTCACCTTGAACGTCTTTCAAATTCTCTCGGTAACGTTCAGCTTTACGTAAAACGTGAGGACTTAAACCATACGGGCGCTCATAAATTAAATCACTGTATGGGTGAAGCTCTTCTTGCAAAATATATGGGCAAGAAAAAACTTATTGCCGAAACGGGCGCAGGTCAGCACGGTGTTGCTATTGCTACCGCAGCCGCTTATTTCGGTCTTGAGTGCGACGTTTATATGGGTAGCGTTGATATTAAGAAACAGGCTCCCAACGTTGCAAGAATGAAGATTCTCGGTGCAAACGTAGTTGAGGTTACTCACGGTCTTGCAACCCTCAAAGAAGCAGTTGACGCCGCTTTTGAGGCTTACGCAAAGGATTATGAAAACAGCATTTACTGTATCGGCAGTGTTGTTGGACCTCATCCTTTTCCAATGATGGTAAGAGATTTCCAGAGTGTTGTAGGAATTGAGGCAAGAGAACAGTTTATGGAAATGACCGGCGAACTTCCCGATGCCGTTGTTGCTTGTGTAGGCGGCGGTTCCAACTCCGCAGGCTTCTTCTCGGGCTTCTTAAATTATCCCGTTGATATTTACGGAATTGAACCTCTCGGAAAGGGCACCAAGCTTGGCGACCACGCTGCTTCTTTGCAGTACGGAACCGAGGGCGTTATGCACGGCTTTAACAGTATTATGTTAAAGGATGAAAACGGTGACCCCGCTCCCGTTTACTCGGTTGCAAGCGGTCTTGATTATCCCTCCAGCGGTCCTGAACACGCCTTCTTAAGTGAACTTGGCAGAGTTAAATACGACGTTATCGGTGATGACGACGCAATTGACGCTTTCTTCACTCTTTCCCGTCTTGAAGGTATTATTCCCGCTATTGAAAGTTCTCACGCTGTTGCTTACGGTATAAAGCTTGCTAAAGAAATGGGCAAGGGAAGTGTACTTATCAACCTTTCTGGCAGAGGTGATAAGGATATGGATTATATCATTGAAAAATATGGTATAAGATAAATTCTTTCGGAGGTTTTGTAAAAAACCTCCGTTTTTTTAGTTTTTATAAAAATTTTAAAAAAACTGTCACAAAAATAAGGGTAGTGTCGTTATTATATACAGAAGGGTGAAAAGGAGGGAGATTATGAAGCGTGATAAAACGGTAATAGAGAAAGACCGACAGGAAAAATTTAAAATTATTTATGAAAAATACTGTCGGCTTATGAAATACATAGCGGTTAAAAATCTTGATAATGAAACGCTTGCGGAGGATGCCGTTCAGAATGCTTTTATAAAAATATTCAGATTTATTGATAAAATCGAAGAAACCGATTCTCCCAAAACCCGCGCTTTCGTCGTTTTGATAACCGAAAACTGCTGTAAGGATATAAGGAAAATCGAAAACAGACAAAGGCTTAGACAATTAAAATTAGTAAATGAAGGCTTTAAAAACAGGGAATTTGATTTTCAGGTGATAGAAGAAAAAGAAATTGCCAAACAAATTGATGAAATACCAAATCAATATAAAACTGTTTTGATGCTGAAATTTTATTATGATTTATCCTATGATGAAATCGGCGAAATACTGGGAATAACTAATCAAAACGTCAGAAAACGTCTTCAGCGCGCCAGAAAATGCGCTATAGAAATTTTAAAGAAAGGGGCAGATGATTTTGAAGATAAATAAAAAAGAAGAAAAATTTTATAAAGAAGCTTTTGAAGAGTACGTAAACAATCAACAAATGCCGAGTGAAGAAGAACTCGGTGCCGTGGAATTTTCTCCTGAATTCGAAGAAAAAATCCAATCACTTTTAAATAGCAAAAAGCCCCTAAGGGTAGTAACTCCCAAAAAGGTTTTTATGAAGGTTGCTTCGGTGGTTCTTGCATGTACTCTTATGGCAAGTGCTTTCGTTGTAGGCAGTTTTGCCCAGCTCGGTGATAAAAAAGAAAATAAAATCAAAAAAATTATAGAACTGTATAACTGGGCTATGTATGATACGGGTGAAACGTATCTATGTTATACGCTTAGTTATCTTCCGGAGGGATATATAAGAAACAGACCTTGGTATTATGGTGATGACGGTCCTTGGAAAAATGAACAGGGTGACGTTATAAGTTTTTTTGAAAGAACCTATCGCAGTGAATCTCAATACTATAATTTCATGGAGTATCGCGATAATCTGCTTTTGCCTGAAATAGATTTATCGTCTGACGTTTATGAAAAATTAGACGGAGGACTATACGTCTTTAATAGTGAAACTGGGAAAGTTAGATATATATGGAGTGCTTACGGCTACGTTTTTGAAATAAGGGCAGATAACTTAAATAAAGAAGAAATTTTAAAAATGAAAAACAGTCTTAAAAACTGCTGATAAAGAGGTGAAGTTTGTTATGAAAAAAATGATTGCTCTGATTTTATCTTCAGTTATTATTCTTTCTCTTTTTTCGGGTTGCTCAAAAAAAGAAAAGATTGTTTTTAGAGGTTGGATTGATGACAATGCTGCTCTTTATGTAAAAATTAACAAGATGAATAGATTTGAGGTAAGGAATCTTATAGGTAATCCTTCGGCTAAAATTTTAAATGAAAATTGTGAAATTTTCCTTAAGGAAAATGGTGAAGCTTTACTTGTTTCTTATAATGCTGACGGTCTTGTTACTAAACTTCAAAGCGAGGATTTGGCTAAAATATCAGCCGATAGTAATGCCAGAAAACGCTGCGAGATAATGAATAAAATTCTTGGCAGAACTAAAGAAGAAATTATTAAAAGATATGGTGAGCCTGATGAAAAAATTGAAAAAGACAACGTCATAATATATGATAACGCTTTTGATGTCAGGGTCAGAATTAAATTTGATGAAAATCAGAAGGCTCAAAAGATATTCGCCGAGGGCATTAATAATGAAATAATCGGGAAAAATCCGAATGAAACGATTACTTTGCCCGAAAATCCTCTTGATGATTTTGAAGCCTTTGAGAAGGTTGCGTCGGGTATGTATGAGAAGGACTTGATTTCTTTGCTCGGACAACCTCAGGGATTTTTTAAATATCAGAAAATCAGAGTGTATTTTGATAGCAATAAAAACTGTATATTTATTAAATGCGATGAAGACAAAAAGGTTGAAAATATAGAAAAAATGACCTATCTTGAGGCTATGGAAAATCAAGTAAAAAACAGAAAAGCGTGGATGGTTCTGTTAATGAATGAATTTATAGGAAAAAGCAGAAAAGAAGTTAATGAAAAATATCACGTTGAATATATAAATCAAAATGCACGAACCTACGGATATGACGATATTGTTTCTTCTATGGTGTACCTTACCTATAGCAAAGAAGATGATACCGTTGAAAAGGTAACCTTAAACTAAAGGGGGATTTAATATGAAAAAAACGAAGCTTATACGCGCTATAATTGCCGTCGTTTCTGTGATTGCTGTTTTTTGCGCAATATTCTTTTTCGCTAATCCCCTTGCCGAAGGAAAACTTCCGTTTGACAGTGACTGTTATTCATTCATTTTAGAGGGTAAGGAATACAGTCTGCCGTTTAAGGTTTCTCTTTTAAAAGAAAACGGATGGAGTATAAATAACGTAGAAAACAGCCGTGTGTATTTAGCGGGACACGGTTGTGAGGAATTTGAGGCAGTTAAAGGCAAAAAAACGGTTCGCGTTTTAATTGGAAACCCTACTTTAAATGAAGCGACAACTGACGATTCAAACATAGTTGGAATAAAATTTTATCACGGCAGTAAGGTGAGATTTTTCCTGAAAAACGATATATCCTATGATTTTACAAGGGAGCAGATTATTTCCACCTTTGGTTTGCCTGAGATTTTATCAGCAGAGGGAATCGAAAACTTTTATTATACCAAAAATGAAGAAAAATTTGATAAAGCGCAGTTCTATTTTTATGATAGTCTTACAGATAATGATAAATCGGGACTTCCTGCCGTTACGCTGTATAATTTTGGAAACGTGGTATTTGATATAACACGCGCGAACGATAATGAAGAAATACCGTATGAGGAACCTGTTGAATTGGGTGATGATTTAAGTTCAGGGCTTTTTAAAATCGGCGGCAGAATATACCGTCTGCCTATGCGTTACGGCGATTTTAAGCGTGATTGGAAAACAGAAGAATTTGTCACCTCTCTTCCTGCAAATACATATAGCGATAATTTCGTATTAAGACATAAAACAGGTGTTATAGAAATTGATCCGTTTTTGATTAATGACGCAAAGTACGTTGATACTTCGGACGATGCTTCTATATATGGTTTTTTTAGTGACAATATAGATATATGGAACTGTGATATAGAATTTGCAGGCGGACTTAATCTTTGTAAGAACCGCGACGAAATGACAAAGGAACTTTCAGAATTTAAAA
Organism: Oscillospiraceae bacterium; assembly: GCA_015065605.1. Classification (GTDB taxonomy): domain Bacteria; phylum Bacillota; class Clostridia; order Oscillospirales; family Acutalibacteraceae; genus SIG607. The sequence continues at coordinate 15,974 of SVPZ01000011.1, forward strand.
AAATCGGCAACGTTTATAGGTATGAAAAGGACGGCTTTAAATTAGAAATACAATACACGGATTTTGGAAATTGTATAAATTTTACGGTCTCTAAAAACGCCGATAAGTTTGAAAGCGAAGGAAGATACTATATTGATTACGGGAAAAAAGAATTTTTTGACGTAAGCGGCGAAATAAAAGAAAGTGATAAAATTAAACCAATGGAGAAAATTTACGTTCCGTATTACGTTCCTAAACGTTATTCAATGCAACCGGAAAAATATGGATACAAAAACTTTTCTAACGGTATTGTGTACCAAATAAATGGGTTTTCGTCAAAGATTTATTTTACTCAGGAGCCTATTGTAAGCAATAGAAAAATTAATTTACACAAAAAGGATTTAGTGCGGGAAAATAATGGATTTTATGTAAATGATAAAGGTTTTCAAATGTTCTTCTGGGAAAAAGACGGTTACAGATTTTCTTTGTATTCGGGCGGTATTTTGAAAAAAGAACTTTATCAAATGGCAGATTCGCTGATAACGCAAGAAGAGGCTGCGGCTAAAGAGGAAGAAAAGAGAGCGCCTATAAAGGCTAAAATTCAAGGAAAGACATTTAGGGAAATTGAAGCTGTTTACGGCAAAGCAAAGTCGTATTTTTCCGGCTTTTTCGGAGGTGTTTACGATATCGACGGAGTGAGGGTTACTATATATTTTGACAGTGACGGCTTTGTAAGAGAATTCTATTTAGAAGATTAATAAAAAAGCAAGTAAAACGTTGCGTTTTACTTGCTTTTTGCTATTAAAGTTAAATTTTCAATATCTATAATTTCAACCTCTGATATTTTGCCGTTAAGATTTTCTTCACTTTTGATTTTAACTGGGCAGTAGTTTTCGCTAAAGCCGTGGTAAAAACCTAAGTCATCCTTGGTTTCAAAAAGTACGCTGCAGGTTTTGCCTATCATACCGTCAAGGAAATCGTTTTGGGTTTTTAGGGTTGCTTCTATCATTAGTCTGCTTCTTCTTGACTTTTCATTTTTATCTACCTGATTTTTCATATTATAAGCAACGGTACCTTCTCTGCGTGAATAAGCAAAAACGTGGGCAGAGGCAAAGCCTATTTCCTTTGCAAAATTAAGACTTTTAGTGAATTCTTCTTCACTTTCACCTGCAAAGCCTACCATAATATCGGTGGTAATGGCGGCGCTTTCAAAATTTTCTCTTATGCGTTTTACTAAATCTCTGTAAAAGGCCGTGTCGTAATGGCGGTTCATTCGCTTTAAGGTTTCGTCACAACCTGACTGTAATGAAAGGTGAAACTGCGGACAGAATTTCTCTTGCGATTTAAGTCTTTTGAGCATTTCATCGCTTATATGGTCGGGTTCAAGTGAACCTAAACGAACGCGTTTGATTTCGTCAACTGAACATACCGCATCAATTGCATCGCATATATTTATATCGGTGCCTTTGCCGTACGATGTAAGATTTATTCCTACAAGCACGATTTCGCAAAAACCTTTTTGACCAAGGATTTTTGCTTCCTCTTTTATACTTTCCAAGTTTTTTGAACGGATTGCGCCTCTGGCAAAGGGAATGATGCAATAGGTACAGTATCTGTCACATCCGTCCTCTATTTTCATAAAGGCTCGGGTGCGCTCTTCAAAATCCGTAATATCGGGAGTGTTGAAAATTTCACTTCTTTCGTGCTTTTCGATTTTTACGATTTTTTCGCCGTTTTCTAAAAAGGCTTTGACTAAAAGGGGGATTTTTTTTGGGTCGGTATTTCCTACGATAATATCGGCTTCGGGAAGTTTATCTGCGATATCGGGAAAAGCCTGAGGCATACAACCTGCAAGAACGATGACCGCGTTTTTACAAATTGCACGGTATTTTCGGAGCATCTGTCTTGTTTTTCTGTCACTTTCAGCGGTTACGGTGCAAGAGTTTATTATAAAAACGTCACATAGGGCGGCATCGGTTATAACCGTGTCACCCTGCTTTTCAAACAACTCGCGCATTACCTGAGTTTCATATTGATTAACCTTGCATCCTAAAGTAAAAAATCCGATTTTCATATTTTCCCTCCGAAAATATATTTTACTATAAAACCGTAAAGTTTGCAACACTTGACTTTTTTTATATAAAAGAGTAATATGATAGTCAGAAAACTTAATGGAGGTTTTTCTATGATTACGGCGCAGGTATTATTAAATAATATTGAAAGTGTTAATCGCTTTGTTGCTAAAATGAGCGAAAAGGATTATGATATTGATTTAAGTTCGGGAAAATATCTTGTGAACGGAAAATCTATGATGGGCGTCTTAAGCCTTGATTTAACAAAACCCGTTACCGTTAACGCAGAAACTGATGATGAAACCTTTCTTGAGGAAATAGACGAATACATAGCAAAATAAAAAAATAAGAGGGCGTTCCCTCTTATTTTTTTGTTATAAATTTTTTGCCTTCAAGATGAAGATGATGGTCGTAAATATCTTCATCAAGCGTTCTGTGGGTAACGAGAATAATGGTTTTATCTTTTAATTTCTTTAGGTTTAAAAGAAGTTCGTTTTCGGTTTCACTGTCCAGCGCGGCGGTTGCTTCATCAAGAAGAAGTATGGGAGTATCGCATAAAAGCGCTCTTGCCAAAGCGATTCTGCTAGCTTGTCCTTCTGAAATGCCAAGCCCGTCTTCACCTATAAAGGTATCAAGCCCGTCGGGAAGACTGTTTATAAATTTACTAAGCGCCGCGGTTTCTACTGCGGCTTTTATTTTTTCTTCTTCTGCGTTATCGCAACACAGCGTAAGATTTTCTCTTATGGTGCCCGAAAGAATCATATTTCCTTGCGGAACGTATGAGAAAAATGCGCGCGTGGAAGAATTTATATCGTATTTGCCGTCGAATTTAAGACTTCCGCAACCGTTTAAGTATCCAAGAAGCAAACGGAAAAGCGTACTTTTTCCCACACCTGATTCGCCTGTAATTACAGTAATGGAATTTCGGCTGATTTTAAAACTTGTTTCCTCAAGAATGGTGGTATCTGAGTATGAGAAGGAAAGATTATTCGCCTGGATTGAAGTGAATACGTCGTTGATAGCGTCATATACGTCTTTGTGAAGGGGAAGAATTTCATCCTCTAAATCGTAAATTTCCGCAAGTCTTTCGGCAGATGCCGTCATACTGAAGTATGCGGGTGAAATAGAAGAAATGCTTTGAAGAGGAGCCCTTAACTGAGAGATTATTTGTAAAAAGGCGATTAACGCGCCGTAGGTGACGGTGTTGGCCTGAATTCCTTTTGCTCCCCATAAAAGAACGAGGAAGTATCCTAAGGTGAAAAACAGGGAAAGACCGGTAGAATAAATTATGTTAAGAGTATTTTTTGTAATTTTAAGATTATAGTTTTCTTTTTGCAATAAAGAAAGTTTCTGATTTGTGGGACTAAGCGAAGAAAAAGATTTTATAATTGCTAAATTTTTGAAATTTTCCTGCAAAAAGGAACGGAGCCGGCTTTCACTTTGCTGATATTTTTTATGTAACGGCTTATACCTTGCGCCAATAAGCTTGCAAACAAAAGGAACTAAAATTCCGAGAACAATAAGCGCGCCGGCAAACTTCCAATCAATAAATAAAATGGTTATTGCACCGGCAATTATTTTAGCAATAATCGAAGCGACGGCAGGAACCAAAGAAGAAAGGGAATTTGCAATAAGGTCTACGTCAGAAGAAAAACGTGTGAGTAAGTCACCCGAATGATATTCGCTTATTTTACTGTGATTTTTTGTAATAACAGCATTAAATAAATTTTTCTTAACACTTATTGCTATTTTGCCCGATGCGGCGGCTTTAAAGTGAGAAACGGCGGCTGAAAAAAGCGCCTGAATTAAAATTACCGCAATAACGGTTATGCAAAGAGCTGTGAAATTTTGATGCTTGTCCGTGGTTGCTATATCTATAATTTTTTTGGAAATAAGAGCAAGGAATACAAAGATGACCGAAGCGAGAACGGACAAAAAAGAGGAAATAAAAATTCTTCCTTTTTGTCCCTCAACTGCTTTTTTCAGCAGTTTTTGCGCTGTGTTTGAAGGACGCTTATTCAATTATTTCGTGCTCCCTTAAAACGTTAAGAAATACGGCTATATCGCTTTTGGCTGAAGCATTATCAATTTCGTATTCATCGGTAAGCGCTTTCAGTAATTCCTGCTCTGTCTTTTCGTTTTCAAGCTGTTTCCATAAAAAAGCGGCTGTTTCGTTAAGGGTAATGGCGGCGTTAAAGTTAAGAGTGTTGCTTCCAACGGGAACTACCACGTTCTGTCCTGCAACGTTTCTTAAAATAAAACCATCTCTTATTTTCATATCAGTTTCCTCCGGTATATTTATGTTTTTATTATACAATATAATATTTTATATTGCAAGTGGCAGAAAAAGTATATATAATAGTATATATAAATACTTAAGTTCTTATTCTTAACGGAGGAAAAAATATGGACAGTTACAGCGAACATCTTATTTTAATGCGTAAGGATGCTAAGGCTAAAGGCGCCTTGGTCTTTTTATGGTTATCAATTATTGCTATTTCGGTGGCGTCTTTTTTACTTTTAAGACTTCCTATGCCTCTTGTTTTAACCGGCGTAGCCTTTTATCTCGGCGTAAGATTTTCAAGAATGCTTAACGTTGAATACGAATATATCGTAACCAACGGTGAAATGGACGTCGATATGATTCAGAGTAAAACTAACCGTAAACGTCTTATATCCTTTAAGTGCAGTGAAATCGAACAGATTGAACCTTACGTAAAGGGTTCTTCAATTTATGACAGAGGAACCTTTGATAAAAAGAATATCTATTGTAATGCAGGTGACGTTGACGCTTACTGCGTAGTGTTTAAGCACAAGGTGGCGGGTAAGGTTTGCCTTGTTATGCAGCTTCCCGAAAAAATGCGTGAAAATATGTTGCCCTTTTTAAATAAACTGGTTGCAAGAGAGGCTTTTAAATAATGAAGGTTTTTTCTTCTTCTGATATAAAGAAAATTGAGCAAAACGCAAATAATTCAGGAATTTCCTTTTTTGATATGATGGAAAATGCGGGAAAAGGCGCAGTAAAAGAAATTCTTGAAAGGTTCGAAGTAAACGGCAAAAATACGGTGGTTGTTTGCGGAGGAGGAAATAATGGCGGTGACGGATATGCCGTTGCACGTCTTCTTGAAAACGAAGGGGCTTTTGTACGCGTTTTAAAAACAGAGGAACCTGCGACCGATACCGCTAAAGAAATGGCGTTACGCTTTTTTGGTGAAGCGATAGAATTTGAGGCTTCTTACCTCTATGAAGCAGATATAATAATCGACGCTGTTTTCGGAATAGGACTTTCACGCGATTTAAGTGAGAAATATTTAGAAATAATCAAAGCTATAAACGCAAGTAATGCGGTAAAGATTTCACTTGATATTCCGTCGGGAATTTTTGCCGATTGCGGCAAAGAAAAATATGCCGTAAAAGCTGATTTAACAACTACTTTTATTGCAAGAAAGCCGTCTTCCGTTTTGCATCCTGCAGCGCTTAATTACGGCGAATGTGTAACGGTGGATATAGGCACTCCTCAAACGGCTTTTGAAGGGGTAAAGGAAATAGGAGAGATTATTCCTGCTCCTTATTTTGAAAAAAGAAACCCAAACACCCATAAAGGCAGTTTCGGTACCGTTTCTCTTATTTGCGGAAGTTTTGGTATGGCGGGCGCGGCGGTGCTCAGTACAAAGGCTGCTCTCAGAAGTGGGGTAGGTCTTGCAAGAGTAACCCTTCCGAAAAGCATTTATCCGATAGTTACGTCAAGTGTTCCCGAGGCGGTATGCAACGTGTATGATGAAACCGACGACCTGAACTTAATAGTAAAGAATGCTCTTTCGGGAGCAAGGTCTGCCGTTATCGGTTGCGGAATCGGAACCGATGATTTTTCAAAAAAAATGGTTAAAGCCGTCCTTGAAAACTACAAAGGAAAACTTATTATTGATGCAGATGGTCTAAATTCCATATGCTCCGACATAGAATGTATAAAACGTTCGGGAGCGGATATTATACTGACTCCGCATCCTGCCGAAATGGCAAGGCTTTGCGGTGTGACGGTAGAGGAAATAGAGAAAAACCGTGTGGAATACGCTAAAAATCTTTCCGAAAACCTTGGTTGTACCGTTGTATTAAAGGGCAATATTACCGTGGTTGCAGGCAAAGGCAAAGTGTATTTTAATACTAACGGTAATGCCGGTATGGCAACAGGCGGCAGCGGTGACGTACTTTCGGGTATTATGGGCGGTATTGCCTGTACTTTTGATGATGCCGTTGATATTGCCGTAAACAGTGTTTATATTCACGGCGCTGCAGGGGATATGGCGAGTGAAAGGTACGGAGAAATCTCGGCACTGCCAACCGATACAATTGAATTTCTTCCCGAAGTTTACAAAACTTTAGGGGAGATATAAATGAAAAAAATTATATGCGCTTTACTTAGTCTTGTGCTTTTATGTTCTTGCTCTTCGGCAGGAAATGTAAAGGTGGTGAACAGGAATATAAGTTATAAGGCGCATATTTTTTATTTTGGCAAAGAAATAGACCTGTTTTGCAATATAAAAGAAAACTGCGCGGAATATACCGTTATAAACGGAATGGCTGACGGTTTTACGGCAATAGTTGATGGTGACGGCATAAAAGTGGGCATAGAAGGGCTTGAAAAGGAAATAGAAACTGAAGACTCTGCGGTGTTTTCGGTACTTTACGGCGTGACTTCTTTTTTTGACGGGCAGAACTATAAACTTAATAACGATGGCGGGAATTTCTTTTTAGACGGAGAAACCTCTTTCGGAAAATTTCGCTATTCTTTAACCCCTGCGGGACTTCCTATAAGTTTGGAGTTTGAAAATGGAAATTTTTCTGTCAAATTTTATGATATTACCCTTAAAAAAACCAAATAACTGTTAAAAAATTTTGAATTTTTAATTTTTTTTCATTTTTACTATTTACATAACAAAAGAAAAGTGTTAAAATGTTAACGTATGAGAATATGTCTTAGGACGTTCTCCACCATTATATAAGGGGGATTTTATCCATGGCAAGAAAGTTTAAAACTATGGACGGTAACAATGCTGCTGCATACGTATCTTATGCGTTTACAGAAGTTGCAGGTATTTATCCTATTACCCCGTCCAGCCCTATGGCTGACTACACTGATCAGTGGTCCGCTCAGGGACTCAAGAACATTTTCGGTACTACCGTAAATGTAGTTGAAATGCAGTCTGAAGCAGGTGCTTCCGGTACTGTTCACGGCTCTTTGGCAGCAGGTGCTCTTACTACTACCTATACTGCTTCTCAGGGTCTTCTCCTCATGATTCCGAATATGTATAAGATAGCCGGTGAGCTTCTTCCCTGCGTATTCCACGTATCTGCTCGTTGCGTAGCTTCTCACGCTCTCAACATCTTCGGCGACCACTCTGACGTTTATGCTTGCCGTCAGACCGGTTTTGCTATGATGGCTGAAACCAACACTCAGGAAGTTATGGACCTCGGCGCTGTTGCTCACCTTGCAACTATCGAAGGCAGAGTTCCTTTCATCAACTTCTTCGACGGTTTCCGTACTTCTCACGAAATCCAGAAGATTCAGGTTTGGGATTACGAAGATCTTAAAGAAATGTGCAATATGGATGCTGTTGACGCATTCCGTAAGCGCGCTCTTAATCCTGAGCGTCCCGTAATGCGCGGTTCTCACCAGAACGGCGATATCTTCTTCCAGAACAGAGAAGCTTGTAATAAATATTATGACGAACTTCCCGCTGTTGTTGAAAAGTATATGGACAAGGTTAATGCTAAACTCGGCACTGACTACAAACTCTTCAACTACTACGGTGCTCCCGATGCTGAGCGCGTAATCGTAGCAATGGGTTCTATCTGCGACGTTGCAGAAGAAGTTATTGATTACCTTACCGCTATGGGCGAAAAGGTTGGTCTTATCAAGGTAAGACTTTACCGTCCTTTCAGCGCTGCTAAATTTGTTGAGGCTATTCCTGCTTCCGCTAAGGCTATTGCAGTACTCGACCGTACCAAAGAGCCCGGCGCTATCGGCGAACCTCTTTATCTCGACGTTGTATCTGCTCTTGCTGCTACCGGCAGAAAGATTGACAAGGTAATCGGCGGCCGTTACGGTCTCGGTTCTAAAGATACTCCTCCTTCCAGCGTATTCGCAGTATATGACGAACTCGCCAAGGATGCTCCCAAGGCACAGTTCACTATCGGTATTAACGATGACGTTACCTATCTTTCTCTTGAAGAGAAGCCCGCTCCCAACACCGCAGCTGAAGGTACCAAGGAATGCAAGTTCTGGGGTCTCGGCGGTGACGGTACCGTTGGTGCTAACAAAGACTCTATCAAGATTATCGGTGACCATACCGACAAATACGTTCAGGCTTACTTCCAGTACGACTCTAAGAAGACCGGCGGTATCACCATTTCTCACCTTCGTTTCGGTGACAAGCCTATCAAGAGCCCTTACTATATCAACAAGGCTGACTTCGTTGCTTGCCATAACCCCTCTTACGTAATCAAGGGTTACAAGATGGTTAATGACGTTAAGCCCGGCGGTACCTTCCTTATCAACTGCCAGTGGTCTCCTGAAGAACTCAGCACCCACTTAAATGCTGAAGCTAAGCGTTATATTGCTAACAACAACATTAATCTTTATACCGTTAACGCTATTGACCTTGCTGCTGAAATCGGCCTTGGTAAGCGTACCAACACCGTTCTTCAGTCTGCATTCTTCGCACTTTCCGGTGTTCTTCCCAGAGAAGATGCTATCGGTTATATGAAGGAAAAGGCTCAGAAGTTCATGAAGAAGGGTAAAGAAATCGTTGAGATGAACGAAAAGGCTATTGATGCCGGTGCTAACGCATACGTTAAGATCGACGTACCTGCTGATTGGGCTAACGCTGTTGATACAGAGGTTAAGGCTGTTGCTGAAGATTCTTCCAAGCTTGTTAAGATGGTAGAAAACGTTATGAAGCCCGTTGCTCTTATGGACGGCGACGCTCTTCCCGTATCTGCTTTCGTTGACCATGCTGACGGTACCTTCGAGCAGGGCGCTTCCGCATTTGAAAAACGCGGTGTTGCCGTTATGGTTCCTGCTTGGAACAATGAAACCTGCGTAGGCTGTAACAAGTGCGCTTACGTATGTCCTCATGCTACTATCCGTCCCTTCGCTCTTTCTGCTGATGAAAAGGCTGCTGCTCCTGCACACACCAAGATCGCAGTTAAGGAAAAGGGTGTTACCAATAAGGGTTATGCTTATACTCTCGCTGTATCTCCTCTTGACTGTATGGGTTGCGGCGTATGTATCGGCGAATGTCCCACTAAATCTCTTACCATGGTTGCTACCGAATCTCAGCTCAAAGAGCAGGAAGTATTCGATTACTGCGTAGCAAACGTAACTGAAAAGGCTGACGTTGCAAGTGATGCTAACGTTATCGCTTCTCAGTTCAAGAAACCCTTACTCGAGTTCTCCGGTTCTTGCGCAGGTTGTGCAGAAACCGCTTATGCTCGTCTTGTTACTCAGCTCTTCGGTGACAGAATGTATATCTCTAACGCTACAGGTTGTTCTTCTATCTGGGGCGGTCCTGCTGCTACTTCTCCCTACACCGTAAATGCTGACGGTCACGGTCCTGCTTGGGCTAACTCCCTCTTCGAAGATAATGCTGAGCACGGTCTTGGTATGTATCTCGGTCAGAAAGCTATCAGAGACAGACTTATTGCTTTAGTTAAGGAAATGGCTGCTTCCGATAAGGCTTCTGATGAATTTAAGGCTGCTGCTGAAAACTTCCTTAACACAGCAGACGACGGTAAGGCTAACGGCGCTGCTGCTGAAGCACTTATTGCTGAAGTTGAAAAGGCTGCTGCTATGGGTTGTCCCACTGCTCCTGAAATTCTTGCTAACAAAGAATACCTCTCCAAGAAGTCCGTATGGATCTTCGGTGGTGACGGTTGGGCTTACGATATCGGCTTCGGTGGTCTTGACCACGTTCTTGCAAGCGGTAACGACGTAAACGTAATGGTATTCGATACCGAAGTTTACTCCAACACCGGCGGTCAGGCTTCTAAGGCTTCTCAGATCGGTCAGGTTGCACAGTTCGCTGCTGCAGGTAAGGCTATCGCTAAGAAGAGCCTTGCTGAAATCGCAATGTCTTACGGTTATATCTACGTTGCACAGGTAGCTATGGGCGCTGATCAGGCTCAGACCTTAAAGGCTATCCGTGAAGCTGAAGCTTATCCCGGTCCTTCTATTGTTATCTGTTATGCTCCTTGCGAAATGCACAGCATTAAGGGCGGTATGGTTAACTGCCAGAAGGAAATGAAGAAGGCTGTTGATTGCGGTTACTGGAATATGTTCCGCTTCAATCCTGCTCTTAAGGCAGAAGGCAAGAATCCCTTCAGCCTCGACAGCAAGCCTGCTACCGGCGATTACAAGGAATTCCTCCTTGGAGAAGCTCGTTACTCTTCTCTTACCCGTTCATTCCCCGAGCGTGCTGAAGAACTCTTTGACAAGGCAGCAGATGCTGCTAAGGCAAACAGAGCTCATCTTGAAAAGCTCGTAGAACTTTACGGCAAATAATTAAACCTAATAAAAATGAGGTCGGATTGGCGTTGTACCCGTAAGGATACAACGCCAGTTTTATTCGCCTTTGGCGAGTTATATTACTTCGCAGTTATATTCGGCTACCGCCGAGTGATATTGCCTTCGGCAGTTTATTGGCGAATAAAATACCACTGAAACCGCAAGGTTTCAATAACACTATTGCCGTAAGGCAATAATATCACTCCGACAAAGTCGGAATATCACTTGAAAATCACTTCGAATTTTTATATAATAAAAACAAAGAGGTGTTTTTATGTGTTATTTCCTTTATGGAGCAATCAACGACGGAATCAATAAAGATGATTATGAAAAAATAACAAAAGATGCTGAATATCATTTTAATTCTGGCGATGTTAATTCTGTAAACAAATGCGTTGCAATCTGCGACGATAGTTATAGAATTACACTTAATCATTGTGATTGTAATACTGCTATAGGACAAAAACATACTAACAAAAAAGAATTAGAAGAGATTAGAGATCTACTCTTAAATTTACAAAATGTTAGAGGAATTAAATATGTTTTAATAAGTAAGAATTGGTGGAAAGAAACCAATAACAAACAAGAAACCGTTCATATTCAAGATATAGATATTCTGCATTTTCTTGCAAATATGGAAGATAACTGTCTATATAAATTAGAACTGTATAAAAAATATTATTAAAAGAATAATTCTCGTTATTTGATTGCGTAGCGTAATGGCTGTGTAATTTTTGCTAATTCCTTAGCTAGATAAAAGGGTTTTAGGTTCTCCTAACAAGTGACATTTGGGTGCCCAAATGTCCTGCTTGTTACGGTATAAGACAAAATTAAAAGGAAGCACGAATTTCGTGCTTCCTTTTTTACTGTCCTTAAGAGTACAACCCTTATCCGACCTCATTTTTTTATGTCCTCAATGTATTGTCTTGGCGATTTTCCCGTTACCGATTTGAATACGCTCGAAAAATAAAAGGGGTCTTTGTATCCTGAAAGCAATGCTACGTTCTTTATAGCTGTTACACCTTGCTCAATAAGAAAAACGGCATTTTGTATTCTTACATTTGTGAGATAGCTTGAAAAAGTAACACCCATATTATCTTTAAAAACTCGCGAAATGTATTTGCTGTTGTATCCAAGCTTGTCGGCAACCGTTTGCAGGTTTAATTCGACGTCTGTATAATTGTCGTCAATTATTTTTGTAATAGAATTAATAAGTAAAGATTCATCACTCGGATTTGACGGCGCCATTTCACCGAGAGTATATAGCAAAACAGCTTCACTGATAAGGTCCAAATTGCGTTCTCCTGCCTTAATAATTGCGTTTTGCCAAAATGAAATTATTCCTTCGTGTCCGTCAAATACACAGTTTTTAACCGAAACTCCAAAACGTGTAAATAACTCGTCACTTCTTTTGCCGTTAAAGGTGATGTACATATATTTTAGTGAGTCGGTGCTCTCTATAGTGTATGGAATTTTTTGAAAGGTATAAAAAATTTTGCCGGAAGTCAGTTTGTAGGAAAATCCGTTTATTGTCAAATTACCCTTGCCGTTTATTACCAAATATATACTATTGTTTTCAGGGAAGGTGTTTGTAAACGTTTTTTCCGACTTTTCAAACACAAAGTTTTTTGTATAAATATTGTCTTCGTTTATTTTACTTATGAATTTGCAGATGTTATTAGTACTCATATTATCACCACTGTTATTTTAACTGATATTTATATATAGTTCAATATAAAAGTGGAAATAATATATGTTTAAGTTGAAAAAATCCATTTATTGTTTGGTTTTATTATGTTAAAATTTATTTACAAAGTAATTTTATCGGGAGGTAATGTATTTTGAAAAAGATTAGAATCGGTATTTTCGGATATTGTCGCGGTGCTTCTTACGTTGACAGTTTTTTGCAGAATAACGCTGATATAGTGGCGGTTTGCGATAAACGTAAGGACAGACTTGCAAGCGCAAAGAAAAAATTAGGTGACGGTTTAGCTTGCTATGAAAATTTTGACGATTTTATCGAGCACGGACTTGATGCGGTTTTTATTGCTAATTATTTTCACGAGCATACCGAATATATAATTAAATGTCTTGAAAGAAATATTCACGCACTTAGCGAATGTGTATCTAATGCAACTATGGCAGAAGGAGTTAAACTTGTTGAAGCGGCTGAAAAGAGTAAAGCCTTTTTTATGCTTGCTGAAAACTATCCCTATATGCTCTTTAATCAAGAAATGAAGAAGGTTTATGACGGCGGAACTCTTGGTAAATGTCTTTTTGCCGAGGGTGAATATAATCATGCCGGTAATCCTTACGGCTCAAACTCTGATGCTTGGAATAATATGCGTTATCTTTATGATAGTGATAAGCATTGGAGATGTTATTTACCGCGTACCTACTACGTTACACATTCGTTAGCGCCTATAATGTACGCTACGGGAGCAAAACCCGTCAGAGTAACCGCTATGCCTGTTTGGTCACCGTTGCCCGCAGATTGCGACAGAGCATCCAGAGTAGGAGAAAAAGCGGCTATAATCACAACTCTTAATGATGATGATTCTGTTTTTAAATTTGTCGGACATGCTTCCTTTGGCGCAAGTGATAATTCCTATAGACTTTGTTGCGAAAAGGGTCAAATCGAAAACGTACGCGGCAGCGGCGGTAAAATTATGCTTCGCTATAACGAATGGAATATTCCAAAGGATAAAGAAGGTGTAAATTATTATAAACCCGAATGGGAGGGAGAGGACGCCGAACTTATTAAAAAAGCAGGACACGGCGGCGGTGATTTTTGCGTTGCAAAGGAATTTTTAAACTGTATTCGTGAAAACAGACAACCTGATTTTGATATTTTTTTTGCAACACGTATGTCAAGTGTTGCCATTCTCGGTCACAGAAGCCTTATGGAGTTTGGTACCCCTTATGATATTCCTGATTTTAGTAAAAAAGAGGATAGAGATAAATACAGAAACGATACTCTTTCTCCTTTTTACTATTCCGATGGCAGAGAACCTACCTATCCTTGTACTTCAAAAAAAGATTATGCGCCCACTCAACAACAAATTGATAACTTTAATAAAATTATAAAAGGTTAAAAAATCACCCCAAGTATAAAAAATACTTGGGGTGATTTTATTCTTCAATTTGCCAATCGATTGGAGTAAGACCGTTTTTTATAAGAAGTTCGTTTGTTTTTGAAAAATGTTTACGTCCGAAAAATCCGCGATAAGAGGAAAGGGGACTCGGATGGGGACAGGTTAATTTTATGTGTATGGGATTGGTTATAATTTGCGCCTTTTGTCTTGCGGGAGAACCCCAAAGCAAAAATATTACGGGAGTTTCTTTTTTGTTTAATTCGCTTATAACTCTGTCAGTAAAGGTTTCCCAACCCATACCTTTGTGTGAGTTTGCTTGACCTCTTCTAACCGTTAATACGGTGTTTAGCATTAAAATTCCTTGCTCTGCCCATTTTGTGAGCTGACCGTGAGAAGGTATATTAAAGCCTATATCGTCGTGAAGTTCTTTGTAAATGTTAACAAGAGAGGGTGGGGGAGCAACACCCTTTAACACTGAAAAACAGAGTCCGTGTGCCTGATTAGGCTCGTGATAAGGGTCCTGACCCAAAATTACTACCTTTGTATCCTTAAAAGAAGAGGCTTTAAGGGCAGAAAAAATATTGTTCATATCGGGATAAACGGTATTGGTGCGGTATTCGTTTTTTAAAAATTCCCTGAGTTTTAAATAATAAGGCTTACTGAATTCGTCTGCTAATATTTCATCCCAATCATTACCTAATTGTACCATACTTATCACTCCTTTTCTTTATTTTACCATAATCGACCAAAAATCGCAATATAAAACAGGAATTCTACTGTGAGGAGAGTTGGCATTTTTAACGGTAGAACGGTCTTGCTTTGGTGTAGGTTGAATGATTTGTCGCACATAGAGTAAAATATTAGGGTAAAAAGCAAAAAGGAGTTTTTTTATGAGCGATTTCATTCTTAGTGCCTGTTCAACAGCAGATATTTCTAAAGAACATTTTGAAAAAAGAAATATAAAATATACTTGTTACCATTATAATCTCGGTGGCACTGATTACATTGACGATTTGGGCGAAAGTGTTCCGTATAATGATTTTTATGCGCGAATGGTTGCAGGTGAAGATACCCGCACTTCACAAATTAACGTAGATGAATATATAAATTATTTCAGAGGTTTTTTGGAGAACGGCAAGGATGTGCTTCATCTTACTTTGTCTTCAGGACTTTCGGGTAGTTATAACTCGGCAAGAAACGCCGCAGAAATTTTAAAGGAAGAATTTCCCGACAGAAAACTGTACGTAGTGGATTCTTTAGGCGCTTCTTCGGGTTATGGACTTTTTATTGATAAACTTGCCGATTTAAGAGATGAAGGAAAAGATATTGATGAAATAAAAACTTGGGCAGAGGAGAAACGCCTTAATTTGCACTATTGGTTCTTCTCAACCGATCTTACCTTCTACGTTAAAGGCGGAAGGGTATCTAAGGTTTCGGGATTCTTCGGCGGAATGCTTGGAATTTGTCCCCTTCTTAATATGAATTATGAGGGCAGACTTGTAGCAAGAGAAAAAATCCGTTCCAAGAAAAAGGTTATAGCTACAATTGTAGATAAAATGGAAAAGCACTGCAAGGACGGTCTTGATTATAACGGTAAATGTTATATTTGTCATTCGGACTGTATTGACGATGCAAAAGAGGTTAAAAGACTTGTTGAGGAACGTTTTAAGAAGCTCGACGGTGGAGCGGAAATCAACTGGATTGGCACTACTATAGGCAGTCATACCGGACCCGGCACAGTTGCACTTTTCTTCTGGGGCGATGAGCGTAAAGATTAATTGTTGCAATTTTTTCCGAATTATAGTAAAATATATATAGCTTAAAGCTAATCTTTCATAAAGAGAGGGTTTATATTATGATTTGTAAAAATTGCGGAATTGAAATTAGTGATGACAGTAAGTTTTGCGTAGGCTGCGGAATTGCTATTGAACAGCCTGTTGAAAAAGCTGAACCTGAGGTTGTAGCTGCTCCCGTAGTAGAAGCAGAACCCGTTGTTGCTCAGCCCCTTTATCAGCAACCCGTTTATGCAGAACCTGCTAAAAAAGAAATTACCGAAGATGATCTTCCCGATCACTTAAAGCCAATGGGCGCTTGGAGTTATTTCGGTCTTCAACTTCTTTTTGCTATTCCTATTGTTGGTTTTGTTTTCCTTATCGTTTTCTCTTTCTCAAGAGGAAATCTTAACCGCAGAAGCTTTGCTCGTTCTTATTGGTGTGCCGCTTTGGTAGGCGTTGCAGTTTTCGTTATTTTCATGCTCTTTGCATTGGTATTGGGATTTAGCGCAGTTGATTTCGTTGATGAATTCAGATATTATTAATTGATTTATAAAAGAAAAATGCCTTAGGGTTTCCTAAGGCATTTTTCTTTTATTAACGTCAGTTTATGCATTTTTAATCCAAACGGCTGCTTTGTTTTCTTCGTCGAGCATTTTTCCTGCGCTTGCATAATCGCAAAGCTTCATATAGCCGTCCTGAGTTTTTACCTTGATGGTAGAAATTGTATCAAAGTCTGCGTTGTCTTTCTCGTATGCTACAATTCCGTTTTCGTCAACAATTTTTGCGGCAACGCTCATATCGTAGCCAAAACGTGAATCCTGTGCAAACATAAGAGGGCCTTTTTGAAGCGCGATATTGTTTTTGGCTTTGGGGTCTTCTTCGTCGTAAGTAGGCACTGTGATACTGTTATCACCCCATATTACCTTGTTCATAAGAACTTGGCTGCCGTAAGGAATAGGTTTAATAACGGTAAGAGGCATATCGAATATGAGTTCGATTATTTCGGTTTCTTCTTTACACAAAACTGTATTATAACCTGAAATAACGTCGATTTCTTTGCCGTTTTTAATAATCTTTGTGTCAGCGCTAAAGGAAGGATTACGAAGTTTTAATTCAAATTCCTGTTTTTCGGGGTTTTTAACCGTTACTTTAACGTGATTTTCGGCAGGGTAGTTAGTTTCGATATTAAACTCTACTATACTGCCGTTTGCAGTATGGGTTTGAATATTACCTGAAAGATAAAGATTGATAGCAAATCCGTTCTCGCTTGTCATAAAGGCGGTTTTGTGAACGCTTCCTATACCTGCGCCCGCAATACAAACACAACAACCGTAGTAGGTGTTATTTTTCATAATTCTTAATCCGCCGATGTTACCGCCACGGGTACCCGCGGTTAAGGGACTGTAACTCGTAAACGGTAATGCAACCTGAATGATAGCGGGGTTTCTTTCGCACATTTTTGATAAATCTTTGTATTCAGCAATCCTTTGTTCAAAGTTTACCGAGCCTAAGAATCCGTTATAATAAGCGGTTTCATATGCATCAATATATTTTGGATCAGCGGTTAAAAGATTTAACTGCATAAAGAACTTCATAAGAGTTACTGTTACACAGGTTTCTTGCATAATGTAGTGATTAGTGGTGTTGGCCTGACGAACTTTGGAGTGGTCGAAAAGTTCGTGGGTACAACCTGCAGAACCGATAACGGTGAATTCATCCTCTAAGATTAAATCTGCATAGTTTAATATTGCAGTTTTATACCATTCTTCGCCCGTTACTCTATAAAGTTCCAAAAGACCTTCAAAGCAAGAAGTCATTTCATACGCTTTGGTTACGGGGTACTGATGAAGTTTTAATTTTTTATTTAACGCTAACTGAAAGATATTTTCTGCCCAAGAAGCACCTTCGTTAGCTATATACTGAGCAAACTCTAAATATTTCTTTTCGCCTGTGATGTTATAAAGACGAACGATAGGCTCCAAAAGGGAAGAAGAGTTAAGACCGTACCAATGCTTCGTAGCGCGGGTAATAGGGAGTTTTCCTTCATTAAGTCTGCCGATTTTTGAAATAAGGTAGTCAACCTGACGGCACATAGAGGTAATAACTTCTTTTTCAAGTTCTTTATCCTCGTTGATTTCAAGGAAATACTGCATACCGAGAAGTACGTATTTTCTGCTCCAAATATCCCAAGCTCTGAATTCTTTGGATACGGCATATGTAGAAATTCTGCCTCTTTCGTCTTGTTTGGTTAAAATATGACGAACGGTACTAGTCAACGCTTCAAGAAGTTTTGCATTTTTTGTATATGAATATACGAAACAGCCGCCACGCATCATTTTGCCCCAATATTCACCGCGCCAACCATCGTCATCACCATCGGTTTGCTCGGAGAACTGTTCGGCAAAGTTATACCATAAATCAGTTTTTAAAAGCTGATAATCTTCAGTAAATTTCATTGTTTTATCGGTTATTTCGTTAAATTTAAAATCGTTTTTATAGTCGATAAAAAACTTGTCGGTTTTTAGTCTTGGAAAATTTGCGGTATTTTCATTATAAAGATTTAACATAAGAAAAACCTCCTTTTACTTTTTGTTTCATTATACGATACCAAGGTGAAAAAATCAATGTAAAATAAACAATTTAGAATGTAAAAAACGATAAATTAAAAACGCTTCTTTTCGGGAGTTGTTCTTAGGGACAAATAGGTTTTTCAGATAAATTTGTACGCTTTCTTGTTTTGAAAACTTGTAAGACACAAAGTATTACTGCGTTTTCGCAACTTCAAAATCGAAACATATTTATTCTTACAAAACTGCTTGCACCTAAAAAAGATAAATTTTTAGTGGAATAAAAGGCGAAAAACCGTGGTAATGCTGACGCATACCACGGCTTTTTAACACATTAGAACGCAAAAATTTGCTTTTTTAGGCATTTTATCCCTAAGAACAACTCCCGTTTCGAGGCGTTTTATGTGAGATATACGTTATACGTTTTTGATCCAAACAGCCGCTTTGTTTCCTTCGTCAAGCAATTTACCGGAACTTGCGTAGTCACAAAGAAGCATAGAACCGTCTTCGGTTTTTACCTTGATACAAAGCTGTGTTTCAAAATCAGCGGTAGCCTTTTCAAATGATACTATACCGTTATCATCAATTATTTTTGCGGCTTTTGTCATATCGTAACCGAAACGAGAATCTTGAGCAAACATAAGAGGACCTTTTTGAAGTGCAATAGTATTTTTTGCTTCAGGGTCTTCTTTGTCGTAGGTCGGAATTACAACACAGTTTCCACCCCAAACTACGCCGTTCATAAGCACCTGATTGCCGTACGGGATAGGCTTTATAACGGTAAGCGGCATATCGAAAACAAGATCGATAACTTCTGTTTCTTTTTTGCAGATAATTTCGTTATAGCCTGAAACTACGTCGATTTCATTGCCGTTTTGAGCAATTTTTGTATTAGCGCTAAAGGAAGGATTACGAAGTTTAAGTGTAAATTCTGCCTTTTCGGGATTATTAATTAAAACCCTAACGGTGTTTTCTGCAGGATATTTTGTATCAATTTTAAATTCAACGGGACTGCCGTCGGGCGTAAAGGATTTCATAACACCGCTTATGTAAAGATTTAAAGCGAAACCGTTTTCGGTGCTCATAAGAGCGGTTTTGTGAACGCTTCCTATACCTGCGCCTGCAATACATACGCAGCATCCGTAGTACTTATTGTTTTTCATAACCTTAAGACCGCCGATGTTGCCGCCACGGGTACCGGAAGTTAAGGGGCTATAACTTGTAAAGGGTAAAACAACGGGAACGATAGCGGGATTATTTGCGCGTTCTCTATCTAAAGTGGTGCTGTCTGCAAGTCTTTCTTTTATGTTTACCGTGCCAAGAAAACCGTTATAATAAGAAACTTCATATGCATCAATATATCTTGGATCAGCCGTTAAAAGATTTAACTGCATAAAGAACTTCATTAAGGTTACGGTAACACAGGTTTCCTGCATAACGTAATAGTTTGTGGTATTTGCCTGACGAACTTTAGAATGGTCGAAAAGTTCGTGAGTACAGCCTGCAGAACCTATAACGGTAAATTCGTCTTCTAAAATCAAATCGGCAAAATTTAAAATGGCGGTTTTATACCATTCTTCGCCCGTTACTCTGTAAAGTTCCAAAAGTCCTTCAAAACAAGAGGTCATCTCATATGCTTTGGTTACGGGGTACTGATGAAGTTTTAGTTCTTTACGGAAAGCAAGTTTAAATACGTCATCTGCCCAACAACCGCCTTCGTTTACTATGTATTTAGCAAATTTTAAAAATCTTTCTTCACCCGTTATGTTATAAAGACGAACAACAGGTTCTAAAACAGAAGAAGAGTTTAGTCCGTACCAATGCTTTGCGGTACGGGTAATGGGGAGTTTACCTTCGGCACGGTTGCCAAGCTTTGAAATAAGGTAATCAACCTGACGGCACATAGAAGCGATAATCTCTTTTTCAAGTTCTTTGTCCTCGTTTATTTCAAGGAAGTACTGCATACCCAGCAGTACGTATTTTCTGCTCCATATATCCCATCCCGTAAATTCCTGAGCTACGACGTAGGAAGAAATTCTGCCTTTTTCGTCTTCGGTTGTTAAAATATTGCGTACGGTAGCGGTTAAAATTTCAAGAAGTTTAGGATTTTTTGTATAGGAATATACAAAGCAGGCGCCTCTCATCATTTTGCCCCAGTATTCACCGCGCCAGCCTGCATCGGGGCCGTCGATTCTGTCGGTGAACTGATTAACGAAATCTATCCAAAGGTCTTCTCTTAAAGATTGTTTTTCCTCGGTAAACTTCATCGTTTTATCGGTTATTTCATCAAATTTATATTCATTATTAAAGTTGATAAAATGCCTGTCGGTTTTCAGTCTTGGAAAGTTAGCGGTATTTTCTTTATAAAAATCAAGCATAATAAACCCTCCTGTTTTAATTAGTTATATTATACAATAACGGTTGAATTTTTCAAGGGGAAAAAGAGAATATTTTTTGTAAAAACGCGTTCTTTTGACGTGATTTATATTGTAATTAAGGGCACACTTTACATCAACTCTTTACTTTTTTTTATAATATGTTAAAATGTATTAAAAGGAGTGGTGTTTGTGAAAATTACGCTCATTGGAAAACTTCACGGCCATCAGGACGGTGCTATTTATAACGGATATATTTTTCATTTTAACAATACCGGTAAATGTTTTGTTTACGATATAAATAATTTATCATTTGACAGCGAAAGAGTATGTGAATTTATTTTGGATAAAGCTGATTTAATCGTTCCACACTGCAACAGCGTTTCTTTCGGTAATGAAAAATATTGCGAAACCGATGAATTTCCTCTGCTTTACGGTAATATATATAATAATTATGCAAAAAGTGAAAATAAACTTAAGGGTGTTACCTGTGTCTATCGTATTACAAGAAACGGTAATGAATTTAAAAGCAGTTTGGTGCAGATTATTGAAATCGGTTTTTGTGAAGATGAATTATGGAAAAGCGAAAACGACGCACGTCCGTACGGTAATTTTGTAATTGATAACGAAAACGGGGAATATATCGCCTTTACTATGCGTACGGGTGATAAAACTACGCGCTATTTTGGTTTTGATTTGCCCAAATTAAATGACGGACAAATGGATTTAAAATATGGCGTAAATAGGGTTTTGCTTAATAAAGAAGATATAAAATACAGTTTTGATGCCGAATATCAGAACTTTATGCAAGGCGCTACTTTTAAAAATGGTATAGTATATACTTTAGAGGGATTTAACGCTGATTATCCGTCTGCGCCACCTGCTTTAAGGCTTGTTGACGTGAAAAAACAAAAAGATATTGCCTATTATAACTTTATCGATTACGGATTGAAAATTGAAACTGAATTAATTGATTTCGTTGATGATACTTGTTATTATGCCGATGACAACGGAAATTTTTATATTTTAACCTTTTAATAACACTAAAGAAAAGAGGCTTTTAGATGGGATCTAACGAGTTTGGTCAAAAACTTAAAGATAACGCAAAAATTCTTGGTCAAATTGCGCTTTCCACCGGTTTACAAATAGGAACTGTTCTGGGTGCAAAGGCTTTATATGATTCTTTCTTCCCACGATACGAAAAACGTGATATTGATACAATTTTCGGTGAATTTGATTATAGCCGTGTAGAAGAAAAACTTCCGCGTACCACCTTTTTCTTTCCCAGCGGTCAGTGGAAACTTCAGGGATATTTTTATCCTTGCTATAATGCAAAGAAAATGGTTGTAGTTTGCCACGGTATGCATTCAGGATCAGATGATTATCTTCCGTTTATTTCATACTTTGTGAATAACGGTTACGCTGTATTTTCATACGATTGTCAGGGCACCTACGCTTCACAGGGTGATTCTACAGTAGGTATGTGCACGCCGCTTGTAAATTTGGATCATGCGCTGACCTATATAGAAAACGACAGTCAGTTATCAAGATATAAACTTTATTTATTCGGTCATTCATGGGGCGGATATGCGGTTACCACGGTGCTTTCTCTTCATAAAAATATATGCGGCTGCGCGGCAATAGCGCCTTTTAACAGCGGTTATACGCTGATTAAGGAAAAGGGCGAACAATACGCAGGTTCTCTCACAGATTCTTTGGTGGGCGGTTTCCCGAAGGAGTTTTTGGATACCTATCAGGCTCTGCTTTTTAAGGATTACGTAAAACTTGATGCGGTAAAGGGTATAAACAGTACAGACGTGCCCGTATTTATTGCTCACGGAACCCGTGATTTTGTAATAAGTTATGCTCATCAATCGGTTATTTCCCATAAAGATGAAATAAGGCAAAAAAACGTAACCTATTACGTTGGTACCGATGATCAGGCAGGACACAATACCATTCTGCATTCAAAACGTGCGGTTGCCTATCAGAAATTGGTTGATAAAGAACTTAAACGACTGACAAATGAATATGATAGAGATTTAACTCAAGAGGAAAAAGCAGAGTTCTGCAAGAAGGTCGATCACGCTTTATATAGTGAAGTCAATACCGAAATGATGCAGGAAATTTTAAATATGTTTAATAACGTATAACTTTATTTTTTAAACGTTAACAGATAAGAAACACCCGTGCCGTTTGGCACGGGTGTTCTATGTAAAAGCATCTAAAAAGGAGAGTTGTATAATAAGCAAAGAAATTCAAATATCCTTGCTAAAATTTTAAGATGCTTTTAACCTGAATTATCTGATAAAACTAAGAAATGCAACAGAACGATTTATATCGGCACAATAGATGGTGAATACGTTACCGTTGACGTCTTTAAAGGTAACAAAGCCTCTCGCCATAAGTTCTTTCGTATCGTTAACTTCGAAGCCATAAACATAATAGGAGTAACGCAACGTATTGGTTTCCTCGTTATAATCCCAAGAGTTGCATAATGCTTCGTCCTTTACTCCCCATACGCTTAGCGCCGAATTTTCTTTATAAGAAATTGTGTTATTGGGAGTTCTTTGCTTTATATAGCCCCAACTCTGACGGTCAGCATAGGTTGCTCCATTGCGGAATATAACGCCACGCTCTATTATTTCGTATTCTTTATCACCAAGAATGATTGTTTTGCCATCAGTAGTCTTATAGTCAAAATAGAATCTGATTGCCTGACCGCCGGCCACCTCTTCGGCTTCGCCCGTAAGAATACTTGCGCCACCTGACGTTAAGGCGTTTTCAATGGGAGTAATAACAAAATCCTTCATTTGAAGCGTGTCTTCACCGCCATTACGCATTGAAAGGTACAGAGCGTCAAATCCGGTAGTATCAACGGTAAAATCATTACCGGACGTTGGTTGCGTAAGCACACCGTTTATATTTGCAGTAAAGAAAATTTCTGCCTTATTCCACTGACCTGCGGTAGAATTGTCGGTATTAATCGTGTAAATATTATTATTGGTATTACCTTCAACGTACATAGAGAAACTATAAGCGTTGGCATAGGAAGCGGTGACAAGGTTAATATCAAAACTCTTATTTAAGGTTTCGGGATAATAAGAAAAGGTTAATTTATAGGTAACCTGATCTTCTGCCTTACCCAATCTGTAAACACCTTCGTATTTTCCTTTTGTTCCGTCGAAAAGAAGTGTAGGAACGGTTTGTCCGTTTTCATCTTCTTTGGTTGAAGTGTTGAAATATGAACCTGAACAGTAGGTGGTATCATCGTCACTATCAAGTGTTTCTTTTGCACTGTGAAGTTCGATATCTTCTGTTGGGAAGGTGCTTTCGGTGAATATTTTGTAATTTTTGTAATCGGTGTACCAATTATTATCAATTATTCCCGTTTCGGGCAAAGTAAGGGGAGCACCGGGATATCCTGAAATAACCTGTATGTCATCACCGTTTTTGAGAGTAACGTTGGTTTTTTCAACGTCTATATAAGAAGCATATACCTCGGTTATACCTGTAGCAAAGGCGAGGTTGGATGCAGAAACGGTTAGTTCCTTATCAAGATACCAACCGTTGAAAATCTTGCCTTCGGGGGCTTCTGGGGTGTAAAGTTGTACCTTTTCTCCGATTGCACCGGTCATTTCGCTGATTTTTGTTTCACCGTCGTAAAGTTCTACAACAGCGCAGTCTTTTTCAATAATCGCCAGTTTTGTTATATACATATCTACGTATGCATGGGAATATATTTCACCGTCAACCTCGATTTTATCGTCTTCGATAGCATCGGGCAAATTACCTTTAACGTAAACGTCTTTACAAGCAGGAAGCTCCAGTGCGAAATATTGGTTATAGTATGAATGTGTTGACTGTGGCGTATAAGAAGAACCATAGGCTCCGAAGTTTTGGAAGCAACCTACTGCATCTTCTCTATAAACATTCGTGGTTTGAGCATTGGTTACTATTTGCCATTCGCCAAACTCAAGAGCGGGAATATTTAAATAGTCGCCTGCGTAATAAAGATTATACGCATAGGTAAGGCCTGTTTCGCTTACGTTAAAAGGAGTAGCAGTTTCGGTAAGAGCGCCGTTTTTATAGGAATAGGTCGTATTAGCCGTTCCGCCGATGTCAGAAGAAGTAATGGTGCGTAAATCATACATATCATAAATACTTCTAAAACTGTTGATACCTGCATATCCGGTTTTTCCTGTTAATCCAAGCGGGCTTCCGCCTGTTCCGTTCCAAGCATTGCTTCTTAAGTTCGTACCGGGAGCAACGCCGAACATAGTACCGCTATAATAATCGCTTTTAGTAGTATTGGCATTAGCCTTAAAGGTGACTTCTAAGCTGAAAATATAGGATTTTCCGGGCTCCATATAAAAAGCTTTTCCGTCGCTCATTAAAGGAACTATAGCGGTTTTGTATCCGCTGCCGCTGTAAACAACTCGCAAAGCATCTTTGCCGTTAATGGTTGCGTGTTCGGTTTTATAGCCGTATTCGTTACCGTCCATTCCATTCAAAATAGGATCAAAGGTGCTGACAGCTGTTTTTAATCCTTGAGGATGAGGCTGTGCCTTGGAATAATCAGTGCAAATCGTGTCTTCCGAAAAATCCCAATTGTAATAATTGATTCCGGAAATTGCTTGTGAAGTCTTTTCTGTTTGAGCTATAGTAGGGATAATCATAGCACTTAATAAAAGACAAAACGTAAGAATAATACTAAGCAATTTTTTCATAAAAAACTCTCCTTATAAGATTTGTTTTTTATAATACTATCATACAATTTTTCTTATCACAATGTTTGTGGAAGAGATTTTGTGAAATATGGAAATGTTTTTCTGTAATAAACTTTTATTGAGAAATTTTAAGAAATCGTTTATTAAATTTGAAAATAAAAAGAGATATCTTCATACAAAAGAAGATATCTCTTTAAAATGTGTATTGATTTTATATTTCAAGTTTCCAGTTTCCCGAAAGAACTCTGGGTTCACAGTCATTCCATTTGGTTTCGGGAGGAAGTATGCCGTAAACGTATTCGCTTTCCATACCTTCAACGGTGATTTCGCCGTCTTCGGTAACGGTAACTATAGCGTTCAGAGCGTCTTTTGTGCACCAAGTGTTTTTACCCATTGTGTCCTGTGCATAAGAACGCGCATAGGTTTTAATCGCCTTGCCGTCTTCAAATTCGGTAAAATTATAGGTGTGTTCTGCACTATAGTGTTCGCTACCCTTTAACTGCCACCAACTGTTTCTCGTGGTATTCATATCAAGATAAAATACGTTGTTTACAATTTCGGCATTATTGGTATGTATATGGCCGTTAATTGCCATAAGTACGGTGCCTTTTTTTATTGAGTTGGCACATGCGAAAAGGCGTCTTACGTGTTCGGCATCGGGAGAGGTGCTTCTGAACTTGCCCGAATAACTGTCGTGGCTGATAACGATACATTTTTTACCTTGAAGAGCAGAATCTATAAGTACCTTTTCGAGCCAGTTAAGCTGTTTAGTACCAAGACTGTTTCCGTAAAGATTTCCTTGACGTGGACCGTAACTGTTAACGGTATTGTGTTCCCAAAAACCTTCCTTATTAAAAGAATAATTGGTATCGGTACAAATTATGCGGAAGTTTTTAATATCCACGTAATAGTAAGCTATACTGCCATCACCAACCTTGCCATCCTCGGTTCCCCAAACAGCGTTCTTTGCGTTGGTTAAAAGAGGTGTAACAAAATCCATTGTATTATGACATTCTAATTCGTGATTTCCATAGACACCGCACACGGGAACGCCCATTTTGTTGTTCAAAAAGGGTTCGATTACTTCCATAGAACCTTTATAGTCGTTGCTGTAATCACCTGCGTGAAAAATCGCTTCAACCTTTTGATGTTCTGCGCGTTCTAATATTGCGTTTAAATCTTCAATTACAACGGGATACATACCCTTTTTATAATGAAAATCCGCAACAAGAGAAAACTTTAATTTGTTAGTCATAACGATAGCCTCGCTTAAATTATTTTTCGCTGTAAATCGGAAACTGATTGCAAAGTTCTATTACTTCTTTCGTTATAACTTCCTTGCTGTTTTCAAAATCAGTAGCAACGAGCTTTAACCAATGAGCAATCTTTAACATTTCTGCCTCTTTAAAGCCTCTGCTTGTAACCGCAGGGGTACCGATTCTCAGTCCGCTTGTTACAAAAGGACTCTGCGGGTCAGCGGGAATGGTGTTTTTATTGGCGGTAATGTGAACCTCGTCAAGCATATGCTCGAATTCCTTACCGGTAAGGTTCATATTTCTGAGGTCTAAAAGCATAAGGTGGTTATCGGTGCCGCCGGATACAATGTTAAAGCCTTCTTCTTTAAGGGCGTTAGCAAGGCAGTTTGCATTTTTGATAATCTGCTTCTGATACTCTTTGAATTCGTCGGTAAGCGCTTCACCTAAAGCAACAGCCTTAGCGGCAATAATGTGCATTAAAGGGCCGCCCTGAATTCCGGGGAAGATAGCCTTGTCTATCTGCTTTGCGTATTGCTCCTTGCAGAGAATAAGACCGCCTCTGGGACCGCGAAGGGTTTTATGGGTGGTGGTGGTAACGACGTCTGCATAGGGAACGGGACTTTCGTGAAGACCTGCGGCAACAAGACCTGCAATATGAGCCATATCAACGAGAAGGTATGCGCCTACCTTGTCGGCAATTTCGCGGAAACGCTTAAAGTCAATAGCTCTTGCATATGCGGAAGCGCCTGCTAAAATAAGCTTAGGCTTGTTTTCAAGAGCGAGTTTTTCGACCAAATCGTAATCAATTGTCTGTGTGGTTTCGTCAACACCGTAAGGAACGATGTTAAAATATTTACCGGAAATATTTACGGGAGAACCGTGAGAAAGATGACCGCCTTCGGAAAGGTTCATTGAAAGAACGGTGTCACCCGGCTCTAATAGTGCAAAGAATACTGCAAGGTTAGCGCTTGCACCGGAATGGGGCTGAACGTTTGCGTGTTCGGCACCGAAAAGCTTTTTGGCACGTTCTCTGGCAATTTCTTCAACCTCGTCAACGTAAACACAACCGCCGTAATAACGCTTACCCGGATAACCTTCGGCATATTTATTGGTGAGGGGGGTGCCTGCGGCGAGAAGCACTGCTTCACTTACAATATTTTCACTTGCGATAAGTTCGATATTGTGGGACTGACGCTCGTTTTCTCTTTTTACCGAAGCGTAAACTTCGCTGTCAAATTCATTTAATTTGTCGTAAAACATAACATAACTCCTTAAGTTTAATATTCTCAAAAATTTTACCATATATAGTATGGTTTTGCAAGACTTTTAAGCCATAAGTTCAAAATCACTTTTGGGATGCATACAAAGCGGACAGGTCCAATCGCTCGGAAGTTCTTCAAAAGGAACCTTTTCTTTTGCATCGTCGTAAATATATCCGCAAATAGTGCATACCCATTTTTTGCCTGTTCCCGACTGTTTTACGGGTGCGGGTTTTATATTTTTGTGATAATAAGCATAGGTAACACTGGGTGCAGAAGAAAGAATTATAGTTTCGGTAACGTCGGCAATAAAGAGAGTATGGGTGCCGAGGTCAACGGTATTTTTTATCTTTGCACTGATTACCGTGTTTATATTTTCATCAACGTAAACGATACCGTTTTCGCTTCTTTTAGCATCCTTTGGAACCTTTTCTTCATTTCTTCCGCTTTTAAAACCGTATTGCTTGAACAGGTCGAAGGAAGCGCCTTCGGCAATAACCGATACGTTAAACTCCTTAGTGTTCATTATCATATCGTGGGTGAAATTGTTTTTATTTACGGTAACGCTTATTGAAAGAGGGGAAACGGTAACCTGAGAAACCGTATTTATAATACATCCGTTATCCTTATCATTTTCTTTTGCGGTTAAAACGTACAGACCGTATGAAACGTTATTTAGTGATTTTTCGTCAATCATTTCCGTCACCTTTCTTTTATTAGTGGTTTATTATATTGTAACAAAAAACTAGTTTGTTGACAATATTTATTTTTTCAATTATTATTTAAAATATAAAAGATAAAACGGGGGGTAGAAATAATGCAAAAAACACTTTATAAAACCGTGCGCAGCGGTATTTTTGCGGCAATAATCTGCGTGAGTTCGTTTTTTGTTATTCCTATCGGTACCGTGCCCATATCTTTTACTGTTTTTGCGGTTATGCTTTGCGCTATAGTTCTTTCTCCGCTTGAAGCCTTTTTTGCTTCGGCAGTGTACGTTTTAATGGGCGCTGTGGGACTTCCCGTTTTTTCGGGAGGAAGCGGTGGCTTTGGTATGCTTTTCGGTATTACGGGCGGATATATATGGTCATATCCGTTGCTTGCCTTAATCGTGGCTCTTTTTGCAAAAATAAACTTAAATAATAAACTGCTTAAATTTGCAGTTTCTTTTACAGGCTGTTTAATCGGTATTATTTTATGTTATACTCTTGGAACCTTCCAATATATTCTGGTGGCAAAAACGCATCTTTATACGGCGCTTGGCGTTTGCGTAATACCCTTTGTGCCGATTGATATTATAAAAGCATTGGCGGCTGTCAGCATAGGATTTGCCGTTAAAAGCAGAATTTAAAAACAGAAGTGAGATTCTCACTTCTATTTTTTTGCGCAATATTTCCAATATTCTATGATTTTGCTTTAAAAATTCTAAAATTCCTTTACAAATATATATAAATTAATTAAAATAAAATTAAAAGCAGGTGATGATGTGAAGTATCAAAATTTTACCTATAAAGACCATATAAATAAAGAACATCATATTTCTGCTCAGAAAAAGAAATACGGCGGTAACACAGGTATTCATTTTCACGAATTTTTTGAAATTGAAATAGCGATAGACGGAACAGGCGCCTGTATGATTAACGGTAACGAATACGCTATGAAACGTGGAACGGGATATATTCTTACCCCTGCCGATTTTCATTATCTGAGCGGCAAGGAAAATTTAATGCTTTATAACGTTATGTTTGACGAAAGTATAGTTAATAAACAGTTACTTGTAAAGCTTTTCGAAAACGAAAAAAACAGATACTTTTCCTTCGACGAAAATGAAATTAAAGAAATAACCTTTTTGTGTGAAGCTTTGATTAAGGAAAGAAACGAAGAAAAAGAACACGTTTCTTTTGCAGTAACTAACCTTTTAGAACTTATTATCATATTCATTTTGCGTAAAATTGGGTCAAACGAAAGTAAAAACGGTCGTAACAGCCTTGTTATGAATAACGTATTAA
The DNA here is from genome assembly GCA_015065605.1 of Oscillospiraceae bacterium. Taxonomy (GTDB): domain Bacteria; phylum Bacillota; class Clostridia; order Oscillospirales; family Acutalibacteraceae; genus SIG607. Next base: position 45,651 of record SVPZ01000011.1, read on the forward strand.
GATATATTTACACGCACTTAAGAGAAAATCCTACCCTTGCTCAAATGGCGGCGATGTGCAACTATTCACCTAATTATTTCAGCCGTTTGTTCAGGGAAAATACCGGTAAAAAATATACTGATTTTTTAAATTCATTAAAAATAAATACTGCAAAGCGGTTGCTTTCGTCAAGCGAAATTTCGGTAAAGGAAATAGCGCAGGAGTGCGGATATTCCTCGGTGTCAAATTTCTATAGGGTCTTTAAAGAAGAAACGGGAATAGCGCCGCTTAATTTCAGAAGGAGCAAAAACGATTATGAAAAATAAACTTTACGTAATTTCACACACTCATTGGGACAGAGAATGGTATATGAGCTTTGAAAGTCACAGAGCAAGACTTGTTGAACTTATGGACAGCCTCATTGATCTTATGGAAAAAGAGCCCGATTATAAGTATTTTCATCTTGACGGACAGACTATTGTTATTGAAGATTATCTTGAGATAAAGCCTTTTATGAAAGACAGACTCGACGCTCTTATTAAAGAGGGTAGAATAAAGGTGGGACCTTGGTACGTTTTGCAGGACGAAACGCTTATTTCGGGTGAAGCAAACGTTAGAAATATGATAGAAGGAATGAACTTCTGCAAAGAAAACGGATACCCCGTTACAAAGGTTGGCTATTTCCCCGATGCCTTTGCAAATATTTCTCAGGCTCCTCAACTTTTAAACGGTTTTGGATTTGATAACGCTGTTTTCGGAAGAGGCCTTGGCGCCGTTATGGCAGATAACAAGGTTGGTGAGGTTGCCGACGATAAGGAACTTATCTGGGAGGGCGCCGACGGTAGTCGAGTAATGGGTATAATGTTTACCGAATGGTATGATAATGCCAACGAAATGCCGACGGATAAAGAAAAGTGCAAAGAGAAAATGGATAAAATGATTTCTCTTTTTGAAAAATATGCAAAAACTCCTCATTGGCTGGGAATGAACGGAAGCGACCATCAACCCGTTCAGCGTGATTTGGCAGAAGCTTTAAATCTTGCCCGTGAAATTTACGGCGAAGAACTTCAGATAGTGCACAGTAATTTCGACGAATATCTTTCTGCCGTAGGTCAATATAAATCCGAATTTCCAATTGTTAAAGGCGAACTGACGGGGCAGAAAACTTCAGGAAGATCTCCGATTTCAGATACCGCTTCCACACATCAGCCTCTTAAAAATAAAAACCATAAAGTTCAGAATTTACTTGAACAGCAGAGCGAACCTATCAGCGTAATGTCATACCTTTGCGGTGATATTTACAAAAAAGAGTATTTGCGCTACGGCTGGAAAAAACTTATGCAAAATCATCCTCACGATTCGATTTGCGCCTGTAGTTGCGATGACGTAGCAATTCAAATGTCGGCGCGTTTCGACTGCGCAAGGGACGTGGGTGAATATATAAGAAACGAAGCGGCTGAATATATCTGCGCTAAAATAGATACATCTTCTTTAGGAGAAAAGAGTATTGTTGTTTTTCATACCAATCCTTTTGAAACTAAAGGTACGGTAACTGCTGAGGTGTGGTTAAAGGAGGAAAGTGATTTTTATATTGCCGATGAGAAGGATAACGTAGTAAATTCTCATATAGTTCATCACGGAAATCAGTTCACCTTCAAACTTCCGAAAGACAGTTTTCGCGTACCCGTCCGCGACCATAAATATACCGTAAAATTCCCCGTGGTTTTATCGGGTGTGGGTTATAGCGTATTTAAAATAAAACTTGGAAAAGCACCTTTAAATAAAACCGATTTAACGGTGTATGAAAAGGGCGCGGAAAATAAATATATACGCTTTAATATTGAAAATGACGGCACAATAACTCTTTTTGATAAAATTTCAAAAAAAGAGTATAAAGGACTTAATCTGATTGAAGACGTAGGCGATAAAGGTAACGGATATAATTTCATCGGGACGGACGACCAAAAAACCGTTTTTGCAAAACTTAATAATATTGAATTGTCTGAAAAAAGCGGTTTCCACGCAGTATTTAAAATTGAAAGTCAAATAGATATTCCTAAAGGAATCGATGAAAATAATAACAGAACACAGGATTTTATCACCCATAAAATCACTAATTTTGTCACCATAAAAAATGACAGCCGAAGACTTGATTTTAAATTTACCGTAAATAATCAAAGTGAAAACCATCGTTTGCGTACCCTCTTTACTACCGACACAAGCACCCCTTACGTTTATGCAGACGGACAGTTTGACGTAATAAAAAGAACTATAAAGCCTGATGAAAGATGGAAAAACCCGTGCTATAATCAGCGACTTATGGCGTTTGTAAGTTTAGAAGACGAAAAGAGTGGATTTATGGTTGCTTCAAGGGGTCTTAACAGTTACGAGGTTATTCGTGACGGTAAAAACACCGTTGCTTTAACCTTACTTCGCGCAACCGGTACGTTAGGGGACTGGACTTGGGGACAAAAACCCGACCCGCTTATGCAGGTTAAGGGAGAAATAACTCTTGAATACTCTATACTTCCTTTTGCTTTAAGCGAAAAGGCAGAGGCATATAATGAAGCGTATAGCTTTAATTCCGACGGTATTTTTGCATTAGAAACCGACTGTCATAACGGTAATATGCCTTTAAGTAAAAGATTTATTGAAATTAAGGGAGAATATTTAAGATATTCTGCTCTTAAAAAGGCGGAAAATTCTGACGACCTTATTTTAAGAGTTTATAACGTTAGCGAAGAAGAGCAAAAAGCGGTATTTAACCTTGACGGAGTGAAAATCGAGGCGATTACCAATCTTGCAGAGGATACTGACAGAGAATTTGACGGCAAAATTGCGCCTAAAAAAATAATGACATATAGACTTAAAAAAGAAGGGTAAAAATGAAACTAAAGATAGCATTACTTCAGATATCTCCTGTGGGAAGCCTTGAAGGAAATCTTGAAAAGGGGATAAAGGCTTGTAAAAAAGCCAAGGAAATGGAAGCGGATATTGCGCTTTTTCCCGAAATGTTCAGTTGCGGTTATGATATTTACGAGCGACCTTTCAGCGTTTGGAAAAAAGATGCGATAAGCGTAAACGGTGATTTTGTATCCTCTTTTAAAAATCTTTCAAAAGAACTTAATATGGCTATAGGAATTACTCTTTTGGAAGAATATAATCATAAGCCGCGAAATACTATGGTACTGTTTGACCGTTTCGGAAACGAAAAATTTATTTATGCAAAGGTGCATACCTGTGATTTTGGCGTTGAAAATAATTTGACACCGGGAGAGGAATTTTTCGTAACCGACCTTGATACCGAAAAAGGCAACGTAAAGGTTGGCGCAATGATTTGCTATGACCGAGAATTCCCCGAAAGCGCAAGAATACTTATGCTTAAAGGCGCAGAACTTATTTTAGTTCCAAATGCCTGTCCTATGGAAATAAACCGCCTTTCGCAGCTAAGGGCGAGAGCGTATGAAAATATGACCGCCATTGCGACCTGTAATTACCCGAAAACAGTTCCCGACTGTAACGGCGGTTCAACAGTTTTTGACGGCGTTGCATATCTGCCCGAACTTGAGGGCTCAAGGGATACCTGTCTGTTTATGGCAGACGGAAAAGAGGGCGTTTACATAGCGGAACTTGACCTTGAAATGCTTCGCGATTACCGTGAAAGAGAGGTGCACGGCAATTGCTATCGCCGTCCTGAAAAATATTCTCTTTTAACCGAAAGTGAAATTAATGCGCCTTTTATAAGAAAGGACAGAAGGGATATTCTATGAAAAGAAAATTTCTTGAAAGTTTCATAAAGGAAGAATATGATATACCGCCCGAATTTCCATGGATAAAATATCCCTCCTTTGCCGTTTACCGTCATGGTGAAAATAAAAAATGGTTTGCGGTTATTATGGAAATCAAAAAGGAAAAAATCGGCATTCGTGAAGAGGGGACCGTAAACGTAGTTAATTTTAAATGCGACCCCTTGCTTATCGGAACACTTGTTAACGATAACGGAATCCACAGGGGTTATCATATGAATAAAAACTACTGGATAACGGTACGTCTTGACGGCAGCGTCGATGAAGAAAAAATAAAATGGCTGACGCATATCAGCTATGAACGTACTTTATAAAGAAAAACCCGCCCGATTTACTTCGGGCGGATTTTAATAATTGATTTTCAAATGATAATATGATAAGATTAACGTACAATCAATGATTTTTGGGGAAGAAGATTATGAAGATTAATATTATGAGTTATAACACTCAGCATTGCTTAAATTTTATAACGCGAAAAATTGATTTTGATATAATTGCTGATACTATCAAAAAGTGTGAGGCTGATATAGTAGGACTTCAGGAAATTCGTGATGAAGGTCAAGATGCAGAGTATCAGTCACAAGTAAAAATAATTGCCGAAAAACTTGGCTATCAATATTACTATTTTGCCGAAGCTATTCGTATCGGCGGTGTAAACCCATACGGAAACGCTATTATTTCCCGTTATCCGATAATATCCGTTGAAACCATAAGAATTCCCGACCCCAAAACAAAAAAATATGACGGACATTATGAAAGCCGTTGTATTTTGAAGGCGAGAATAGACGCAGGAAACGGTCTTGACGTTTTTGTAAGTCATTTCGGACTTAATCCGGATGAACAGGAAAATGCAGTAAAAACAGTTGTTTTAAATACTCCTAAAGAACGTTGTGTGCTTATGGGCGATTTTAATATGGAGCCTGATAATCCGACTCTTAATCCTATTGCGCAGAAACTCTGTGATACAGCGCAAAAATTTTCGGCTCCTAAATTAAGCCATCCTTCGGACGAACCAAGTATAAAAATAGACTATATATTTGTCAGCGAAGATATAAAAGTGCAATGCGCGGATATCCCTGAAATTATTTCTTCCGATCATAGACCGCATATTGCAACAATAGAAATTTAAAATTTTTAAAAGACAAAGCGGTGAGGTAATGAAAAGCGTACTTATAACCGGTGCCTACGGCGGAATGGGAAAAGCAACCGCCGAACTTTTAAGTAAGCAGGGGATAATGGTTTTTTCGCTTGATAAAAACGTTTCTCCTTTAAATGAAAATATTATTCCCGTAAAAGCCGATATAACCGATGAGCAAAGCATTAAAGAGGCTTTTTTGCAGGTTAAAAACCATACCGACGAGCTTTTTGCAATTATTCATTTTGCAGGGGTTTATATGCTTGATTCCTTCATGGAAATAGATGAAAATGACTATGATAAAATTTTCGATATTAACGTAAAAGGCGCTTTTCTTATTAATAAAACCTTTTTGCCCCTACTTAAAAATCAAAGCAGGATTATTATTACCACAAGCGAACTTGCTCCGCTTTATCCGCTTGCTTTTACGGGAATTTATGCCGTTACGAAATCGGCGCTTGAAAGATATGCTTATTCGCTGAGAATGGAACTTCAGTTGCTAAGTATTAAGGTATCTACCCTCAGGGCAGGCGCCGTTAATACGGGAATGCTTTCGGTATCCACAAAAGCGCTTGATGATTTTTGCAATAAAACAAAGCTTTATTCTTTTTCTGCAAAGCGTTTTAAAAATATTGTGGAAAGGGTAGAAGCAAGGCACGTTTCACCTCAAAAAATAGCAAAGAAAACCGTAAAAATACTAAATAAAAGAAATCCCGCTTTTTCCTATAGCATTAACCGAAATCCATTGCTTATAATGCTTAATATACTTCCGAAAAGGCTGCAATTTTTTATTATAAAGAAAATTTTAAAAAAAGGAACGTAAAATGGAAAAAATTAAAATAACCGTAATGAGAAAAGCTCGGTATGACGATTTAATAGAAAAATATGAAAATCCTATAGAGCATGCCTGCGACATAAAAGAGGGAATGGTTTTTTATAGCGAAAATGCAGAAAAACCCGACGGTTTTTGCGACAGCGCGTGGGAAATAATTTACCCGTTTTTAAAGGAACTGGCACTTGGCGGCGGAAATTTTTACGACGGCTGGATGAAGAATAAAAAATCCGCAATGCTTTCCTGTAACGACGGTTTTCGTCCCGTGAGTTTTTATATCGAAACAATTAATAAGGGAGAATAATATGCTTTGTTACGAAAAACTTTCCGAAAAAATGGAATTAAGCATAAAAGCTGACAGGGAAAACGGTACTTCTGGCACGCTTTCCTTTGATGAAAGTAAGGTTATACGCCGTTTTGCTGAGCGTGATAAGGCAAATGTTATTCGTACCGCCTTTATCCGCGATATTGACAAAATACTGCACTGCCCTTACTATAACCGTTATGCCGATAAAACTCAGGTGTTTTCTTTTTATAAAAACGACGATATTACACATAGAAGTCTGCACGTTCAGCTTGTTTCACGAATTGCACGAACAATAGGCAAGGCGCTCGGTCTTAACCTTGATTTAATTGAGGCTATTTCATTAGGACACGATATAGGTCATACTCCGTTCGGCCATGCAGGTGAAGAACTGCTGGATAAGCTTTATTTTGCTCACACGGGAAGAAGATTCAGTCATAACGTTCATTCGGTCAGAGTGCTTGATAAAATTTTCCCCTATAATATTTCACTTCAGACCTTAAACTCAATTGCAAGTCACGACGGTGAAATGGAACTTAATGAGTACCACCCGAAACCGCTTGACAGCTTCGAGGAGTTTGACAGGCAGATAGAGGATTGCTATACCGATAAAAGCAAAATAAAAAAACTTGTTCCTTCTACTCTTGAAGGCTGCGTAATGCGAATTTCCGATATTATCGCGTATCTCGGAAAAGACAGACAGGACGCCGAAAAAGCGGACGTTTTAAAGACCGATGCTTATGAAAATTGCGCTATAGGTACCTATAATGCCGAAATTATCAATAATCTTATTGTAAATATCATTGAGAACAGTTACAAAAAGCCTTATATAAAAATGGATGACGAGCATTTTGAGGCGCTTAAAAAAGCAAAGTCGGATAACTACGCGCTTATTTATAAAAACGATACGGTTAAATCTGAAATAGAAGAAACCGTTGCTCCGATGATGACTGAAATTTATGAAAAACTGCTAAAGGATGTTGTTGATAAAAATACACAGTCACCTATTTTTACGCATCATATAAATTACGTAAACAAGGCTTTTTATAAAAGGGAAGAACCATACGAAGCAACCGAGCCAAATCAAATTGTTGTTGATTACATAGCAAGTATGACCGACGATTATTTTGTCGATTTGTATGCGTATCTTTTCCCTGACAGTAACAGAAAAATAAACTATAAAGGTTATTTTTAAATAAGAAATCGTATTATAAAAAATTGAGGTGTTTTTATGAAAAAAGTATTGTTATTAGGAGATTCAATTTGCAGTTGGTACACAAAAAACGTAAGAGAAGCGTTAGAGGGTAAATGCGAAGTTTATAAAATGAACGATAACGGCAGATATGCAGCCTATACCTTTTGGCAAGCAGAGGAAATGTTTAAAGAGTTCGGTCCATTTGACGTTGTTCATTGGAATAATGGATACTGGGATATGGGCGGTTCGGTTGAAGCGTCGGCAAATCCGCTTAAGGTGTACGTTTACTATTTGAAAAAAATAATTGAACTTTGCCGTAAAAACGGAGCAAAAATTATTTTCGCTACCACGACACCTCTTCCCGGTGAAGTTTCCGCTAAGGATAATACGGGCACAGGATTAACTGTTGAGTGTGCCAACGACAGAGTTATAATGTTTAACGATGCCGCCAAAAAGGTTATGGAAGAAGAAAATATACCCGTTAACGACCTTTACGCTCTTTGCTTTGAACATGAAAATTACTATAAATGCGAGGACAATCTGCATCACTCCCCCGAAGGCAATCAGCGTTGCGGAGAACAGGTTGCAAAGGCTATTTGCGAGGTTTTGGGAATTTAATAACTGATTTTAACGCTGTTTTAGGTGTTGGAATTTTGAAAATCAAGAAAAGCAAAATTTTATACTGAATAAAAGAGGGTATAGAAAAATGGCAAACGATAAAAGATTTGAAAAAATTTATTCTCAAAATATGGGAACTATGGAAATTTGGGTTGATAAAGAAACGGGTGTAAATTACTTATATCGTCAAAGCGGATATTCGGGAGGTATGACCGTTCTGCTTGACAGAGACGGAAAACCCGTTATTACTCCAGTAATAAGATGATTTAAGGAGAAAAAATGAAACTCAAAAATATTCTGTTGGTATTAACGGGCGGAACAATTTGTTCTTTTGCAACGCAAAAGGGCGAACGTGATACCGATACTGCCAAGGCGCAGACTTTAATAGTAGAAAATTTCAGAAACGGGTCATCCGACTATAAAAGCGAAGAAGCGGTTGAGTTTACTCCCGTCTTTGCGCTAAACGTATTAAGTGAAAATATGTCGGTAGAATATTGGAACGTATTAGTGGAGAAAATGAAATCTTACGATTTCGAAAGGTACGACGGCGTAATTATTCTTCACGGAACCGATACCTTGGCTTATACCGCTTCGTTTTTGTCACTTATTTTATCGGGAATTTCGGTGCCCGTTATTATGGTATCAAGTCAGCTTCCTTTATACGAGTCCGAGGCAAACGGCAACGCTAATTTCAAGGCGGCTGTAGAATTAATAGTCAACGGCATAAAACCGAACGTGTATGCCGTCTATAGAAATGAAGAAACCGTAAACGGCGAAAAAACCAAGGCTATGTATTTACATTACGGCGCGCATTTAATTCAGTGCGCTAATCATTCAAATAATTTTTACAGCTTTGATATGGCGCCTATTAGTATGAAAAATGCGGTTTTCGAGGGAACCTGCAGTAAAGGCGATAACCCTATTTTTAAAAATGAAAAAATCGACCTTCTTTCAACCAAGGTTTTAAAAATTCAGCCTTACGTCGGACTTGATTATTCTTTACTTTCCCTTGAGGGAGTGGATGCTATAGTTCACGGCACCTATCACTCCTCTACCGTTGCAACCGAAACCACAAAAAATAATTCCATATTATATCTTAACGAAAGATGCAAAAACAACGTTCCTCCAATACCTCTTTTTATAGAACCCTTTGAAAAGGCGGTTTATAAGACTACGGGGGATGCTCTTCGCGACGGCATTTTGCCCATAGTGAATATGACCGGTGAAATGGCATACGTTAAAACCTTGGTCGGCTGTTCCTTGGGCCTTAAGGGAGAAGAGCTTTACGGTTTTTTGGGTAAGGAAATAAATAATGAATTTCTTGTGCCTTGACGTTTTGACTTAAAAAATTTTATTTAAAAGAAAATTTTTTTGACATATAAACGGAATTTTAGTAAATATTAAAAATACATTGACAAATTTGCTTTGTTTTGTTATAATACCTAGCGGAGAATCAGCTTTTTTGGAAAGTCTGTCAGGGAGGATGCGTCGTTGACTGAAAGCGCGTCTGAGATGAGTAGTAAGTTTGGGAACACTCCACGGCAAGTCTTAATTTTATATAAAAGTGGATGCGTTTTGCATCAATGCGGGTGGCACCGCGGGTAAACTTTACGTTAGCTCGTCCCGAGGAATTTTAAATAATTCCTCGGGGCTTTTTATTTTGGAATATTTTAGGAGGTTTTATAATGTATAGAACACTATTCTGTAACAATATCCGAGAAGAACATATCGGTTCTACCGTTTCTCTGGCAGGTTGGGTAGATGTTGTACGTGACCACGGCGGCGTTATATTTATCGACTTGAGGGATTATACGGGTATAACTCAGGTTGTTGTTTATAACGAAGAATTATTAAAAAACGTAAACCGCGAAACCGTTATTTCGGTAACAGGTACGGTACGTAAGCGTGACGAAGAAACCGTAAACGCAAAAATTGATACAGGTCGCGTTGAACTTGTAGCCGATAGCCTTACCGTTCTTGGTAAGAGTCAAAATATGTTGCCCTTCGACGTAAAAGATTCCCGTAAAAGTAAGGATGAATTACGTCTTAAATATCGCTATCTTGATTTAAGAAATCCCAAGAACCACGATAACCTTGTAATGCGTTCCAAAATCATCCGTCATTTGCGTAATAAAATGGAAGAAAAGAACTTCCTTGATATGCAGACTCCTATTCTTACCGCTTCTTCACCCGAAGGTGCGCGTGACTTTTTGGTGCCCAGCCGTAAACATCCGGGCAAGTTCTATGCGTTGCCTCAGGCTCCTCAGCAGTTTAAACAGTTGCTTATGGTATCGGGCTTTGACCGTTATTTCCAGATTGCACCCTGCTTCAGAGATGAAGATGCCCGTGCAGACCGTTCACCGGGTGAATTTTATCAGCTTGACTTTGAAATGGCTTTTGCAACTCAGGAAGAGGTTCTTGACGTTTGCGAAGACGTAATTTACGATACCTTTAAAACCTTTTCCAATAAAAAGGTAACAGAGAAGCCTTTCAGAAGAATTACCTATGCCGAGTCTATGATGAAATACGGTTCCGATAAGCCCGACCTTAGAAATCCGCTTATTATATGCGATCTTACCGATTTCTTTGCAGACGTTAAGTTCCCCGCATTCAGAGGCAAACCCGTTCGCGGTATAGTTGCCGACTGTCGCGGAAAATCCAATAAATTTTTCGAGGATTCTTTAAAGTTTGCAACAGGCCCTGAAGTAGGTCTTGGCGGTCTTGGTTATATCACCTTAAAAGACGGCGCTTTCTTAGGACCTATCGCTAAATTCCTTGATGAAGATAAAAAGGCTGAAATTGTTGAAATAACAGGCGTTAAGGAAGGCGAAACCCTCTTCTTTATCTGTGACGATAAGAAAAACGACGCAGAGAAGAAAGCGGGACATATCCGCACCTGGCTTGCTCAGAAAGAACAGCTTGACCTTATTAAAGACGATGCCTTTGAATTCTGCTTTATCGTTGATTTCCCCATGTACGAAATTGATGAAGAAACAGGCGATACCATATTTACTCACAATCCTTTCTCTATGCCTCAGGGCGGAATGGATGCGCTTAACGGCGAAGATCCCACACAGGTTCTCGCTTATCAGTACGACCTCGTTTGTAACGGTATTGAACTTGCTTCGGGCGCAGTAAGAAACCATGATATCGATATAATGAAAAAGGCTTTCGAGATTGCAGGCTATTCCGAAACAGAACTTAAATCACGCTTTAACGCTCTTTATACTGCATTCCAGTACGGCGCTCCTCCTCACGCAGGTATGGCTCCCGGTGTTGACAGAATGGTTATGCTTCTTACCGATGAGGAAAAAATCCTCGACGTAATTGCATTCCCGCTTAACGGTAACGCTCAGGACCTTTTACTCGGCGCTCCGAGCGAGGTTACCAATCAGCAGCTTGAAGACGTTCATTTGCTTGGTAATAACAGCGCTCTTGCTACCCGCGTTACTAATACGGGCGGTGCGAAAAGACAGGGCGACAAGCGTTCTACCTTCTCTAATGCTCAACAACTTAATCAACTTTCTTTAAGTGAAGATGAAGAAGCAGTAATGCAGAATATCTTTAAAGATATGGCTGACAGCGAACAGGCTTTAAAGGATGTTGATACGGCCGATACCGAAGAAATGATTTACGTTATGCCTATGACCAACGTTTTGCGCGAAGACGTACGTAAGCAGAATTTCACAAGAGAAAGTTTGCTCAGTGGCGCTCCCGAACGCAGTGACGACAGTTGGCAGGTACCACGTTTAGTAAAGTGAGGTATTAAAAATGAAATATTATACTGCACAAATAAATAATAAAGGCAATATTGCCGTAGATGATACTATTTTGGTTAAAGGCGCCATTACTACCGCAGGTTCACGTATATTAGAAGGCTTTAAGCCTCTTTTCAGCGCCGAAGCCGTAACCCGTCTTGAAGATAAAGGCTACGTTATTTCGGGCAAAACCAACGTAGGCGAATTCGGGCTTGACCTTTGCGGTGAGTTTTCCTATTACTCAGAAAAAGAAGACGTAATTAAGGGCGCCGCCGCCGAGCTTGTTAAAAATGGTGACGTAAAGGCTGCTCTCGGTGTTGACGTTAACGGTTCTACCCGTCGCGCCGCCGCTTTATCTGACGTATGCTTCTTAAAGCCTACCTACGGAACAGTTTCCCGTTACGGTGTGGTTTCAACCGCTGCTTCGGGTGAGCAGTTAGGCGTATATGCTAAAGGTGTAGAAACTGTTAAAGAGGTTATGGATGTAATTTCGGGCCACGACGATAAGGACGGCACAAGCCTTAAGGAAACCTCTTATAACTACGACTGTAATGCAGCCGTATCGGATAAAAAGGTTTGTATAGTAAAGGAACTTTTAGAAAAAGCCGATGAAAAAACCAAAAAAACCGTTTTGGATTATGCCGAAAAACTCAAAGCAAACGGTGTTAAGGTAGAAGAAATTTCTCTTGATTTCTTCGGTATTGCAAATACTGCTTGGCAGATTCTTTATACTGCAGAAACCTGTAATAACGTTTCCCGTTACGACGGTGTAAAATACGGCTTCCGCGCTCAGGAATACAAGAATATCGACGAGTTATACGTTAACTCCAGAACCGAAGGCTTTAACTTCCTTACAAAAGCCGTGATTCTTTACGGAAGCGACGTGCTTTCCAAAAACCGTTACGACGACTGTTACGGAAAGGCTCTTAAGGTTCGCCGTATTATTGCTGAAAATATGGCAAAACTTTTTGAAAACTTTGATGCAGTTCTTACTCCTGTTTGCAGTAAAACAGAGTTTAACGCTTACGGTATAGACGAAGCCTTCATAAAGGTGTTTGGCGAAGGTGTGTTCACCTGCGTTGCTAACCTTGTGGGTATTCCTGCTCTTAGTTGCGGCGGCGTTCAGCTTATGGGTAATCATTTTGCTGAAAGTACGCTTTTAAGCCTTGCAGGCGCTGTTGAAAGGATGGGTGAATAATATGAACTATGAAGTTGTTATAGGTCTTGAAACTCACGTAGAGCTCAGCACAGAATCTAAAATTTTCTGTTCTTGCGGCGGACATTCTTCACCTAAAGAAGCAAACGATTGCGTATGTCCTGCTTGTAGCGGTATGCCCGGTATGCTTCCCGTTATGAATAAGCGAGTTATTGAACTTGCCGTAACCGCAGGTCTTATGCTTAACTGTGAAATCAGCCGTTACACTACCTTTGATAAAAAGAATTATTATTATCCCGATTTGCCTTGCGCTTATCAGATAACACAGCTTAATCATCCTATTTGTACTAATGGTTGCGTAACACTTAAAACCTCTCAGGGTAACCGCGACGTTCGTATTAAGCAGATTCATATGGAAGAAGATGCAGGTAAGCTTGTTCACGAAGGAAAATTCTCTTTCGTTGACTTTAACCGTACCAGCGTTCCGCTTATCGAAATTGTAACTCAGCCTGACTTCCGTAGCGCTGAAGAGGTTTTGGTATATCTTAATAAACTTAAATCTATGTTCCGTTCGGGCGGTATTTCCGAATGTGAAGAAGGCGCAATGCGTTGCGACGTTAATATTTCAGTACGTGAAGAGGGCAGTGATAAGTTCGGAGTACGTACCGAGATAAAGAATATGAGTTCCTTTGAGGCTATCGAGCGCGCTATTAAGTATGAGGCTCAGCGCCATATGGATGCTCTTGAATTCGAAACCGAAGAGTTGGTTCAGGAAACAAGACGTTTTGACGACGTAAGCGGTAAGACCTTTGCTATGCGTAACAAAGAAACCGAAGCAGATTATCGCTATTTCCCCGATGCAAACCTTATGCCTATCGTTATTGATGATGAGTGGCTCGAACAGATTAAATCTGCTAAGCCTGTTGAAATTGATGAAAAGGCGCAGTATTATAGAGATGAAGGTATTTCCGAAAAGGAAATTGAAATGCTCGTAACCAACCATAAGTTAAGTAAACTTCTCGATGACGTTGTTGCTATGGGCTGTAACGCCAAGGATACGGCAGTATGGATTCTTACCGACTGCGCAGGTGTGTTAAGAAAAGACGGTAAAACTCTTAACGAACTTGACGTAACTGCAGAAAAACTTTCGGCAATAATCAAAATGGTTGACAGCGGTGACATTAACCGTAACGCAGGTAAAAAGATTCTTATTGCCGTTGTTGAGGAAAACGTTGACCCTGTGGCTTATTGTAAGGAAAACGGTCTTGACCGTAAAGTAGATGCAGGCGCTATTGAATCGATAATCGATAACGTAATTGCTCAAAATCCTCAGGCTATCGAAGACCTTAAAAACGGTAAGGTTAAGGCTAAACAGGCATTGTTTGGCGCTTGTATGAAAGAACTTAAGGGCGCCGGCGACGTAGCCGTAATCAAAGAAATTCTTAAAGCAAAATTAAGTAATATTTAACTAAAAAATCCCACCTGAAAGTTTGAATTTTCAGGTGGGAAATTTTATTTGTTTTAGAACATAAATTATACGGCGCTTTTCTTAATTTCTTCAAGCGGATTTAAATTTACTTCTTTTTTTGCTTTTTAATACTATACATATTAAAGTCGGCGCGCTCTATAACCTTTTCGAAAGAATCGTTCTTACCGAATTTGGAAAATCCTAGCGAAATTGTTAATTGGCATGGTTCGTTATTAAACCTATCGGTAACGGCTTTTTCAAAGCGTGTTATTAAGCGCTCCACGTTTGGATATCTTCTTAAAATCACCGCAAACTCATCGCCTCCGATTCGGTAACATTGACCATAATTTCCAAATACTGATTTAATCGTGCGAGAAATGTAACCTAAGCATTTATCACCGTATTGATGACCGTAATTATCGTTAATCTCTTTAAAGTTATCGATATCTAAAATTATTACAACTTGATGCTCTTTCAATTCTTTTATTTTTCTTAAATATGTGCCTTGATTAAGAAGACCGGTAAGTTTGTCAAAAAGATTGGTCAACTCAATGTTATAAGTATAATAAATAAATAAACTTAAAATTACTGTTATTCTTGTTATATATACTTCGGGCTTAAGGACTTGAATAGAACTTGATAAGAGAAAGAAAAAACTTAAAAAATAGGCGAAAATTTTGTGCTGCATAAAGCCTTTTTTTGAATATCTAAGCGTCTCGTAAAGCAAGTATACAACAGAAAGAAAATAAAAGATAATGTATATGTAGAACAAATTTCCGCGATGATAGGTGTTTAGCTCATCTATGAAAAACAGTCGTTTTGTTATAATCAAACCATTGCATAAAATAAAATAGGTGAAGATTCCAATGAGAGCGCCTTTTAAACGATGAAAGTTGCCGATGGCAGCTGCAAAAAAGACAATCAAAATAGGAGTCAAAAGAAAACCAAAATAATTTGATAAAAAGTGTATAGGTTTAAAAGTGATTGCAGAACCGTTTAAAAAAATGGATAACACTTCACAGCCGGTCACAAAAAACTCGCCTATAAAAGAAACAAAAAAACCTTTTTTATGTGCGGATGAGATATGCTTGTTTGCAACAGTTAAGAATAGCATACACAAAAGCATCATAAAAAGAACCGGGAGAGTATAAAGATATTGCGTCATTTAGTGGACCTCCTATTTTACGCTTCCTATCATGATAATATAAAATCTGATAAAAGTCAACATAAGAATCTTAATGAGATTCTTAGATGTCAAAACGGCATCCTCTTAAACTGCTCTGTATACCCAAAGCACTGAAAGTTCTGTCCGTTTTCGTAAGTTGCTGCAATTTTTATTTTATCACTGTTTTGAATTTTCTGTTGTTAATGATTTTAATGCCTTTTTGAATTGCACGGTAAAAAGGATAGCGGTAAAGGTTACGGCTATCACGTCGGCAACCGGTTCTGCCGTATAAACGCCCAACGTTTTATCTGCAATAAATTGCGGCATAACGTAAATAAGCGGCAAGAGTAAAACGAACTTGCGAACAACGGCAACAATAATGGAACAAGGCGCGTTGCCGATGGAAACGAAGGTCATCTGACAGGCAATCTGAATACCGAAGATGCACATCACACTACAATAAATCCGAAGTGCCATTGCGGTAAACTCAATGAGTGCTGTGTCGGGAGTGAATATTCCCGCAAAAATTTGCGGGAACAACATAATGGCTCCCCAGATTACAAATGAATAAGTAAGACAAGAGATAAGCAAAAGCTTAAAGGTTTTCTTAACGCGCTCGGCGTTTTTGGCACCGAAGTTATAACTGAGTATCGGTTGTGCGCCCTGTGCAATACCTTGCATCGGGAGCATGGCAAACTGCATCACGCTCGTAAGGATGGTCATAGCACCAACGGCAATATCTCCGCCGTATTTTAAGAGCGAGGAATTAAAGCAAACCGAAATCACGCTTTCACTGCTTTGCATAATAAAGGTCGCCGTTCCGAGCGCAATACAAGGCAAAACGAGCTTTGCATCTATCGGAAGATTATGT
The DNA here is from genome assembly GCA_015065605.1 of Oscillospiraceae bacterium. Taxonomy (GTDB): domain Bacteria; phylum Bacillota; class Clostridia; order Oscillospirales; family Acutalibacteraceae; genus SIG607. Next base: position 61,938 of record SVPZ01000011.1, read on the forward strand.
TTTTTGAGTTTTAAATAGGTTTTCTTACCGCATAGGAAGGTAAGCACCCAAATACAAGAAACGGCTTGTGAAAGAATAGTTGCGAGTGCCGCACCTTTTACACCCAAGCCGAGTCCGAAAATGAAAATCGGGTCAAGAATTATATTGCTGACAGCACCTATAAGTACCGTAATCATACTGATTTTGGTGTATCCCTGCGCGGTGATAAACGCACCCATACCAAGTGTTAACTGCACAAAGACCGTACCGATAGCATAGATGTTCATATAGCTTGTTGCGTACCCAATGGTATTTTCACTTGCGCCGAACATCAAAAGCAGGTCTTTGTTCCAAATAAGCAAAACGGCGGTCAGTACGGCAGAAATAATAATCTGCAGAGAAAAACAACTGCCCATAATTTTTTCGGCAGAAGTGTTGTCGCCCTCACCCATTGCAATGGACGCCTTTGGCGCACCGCCCGAAGCAATCAACGCCGCAAACGCCGAGATAATCATAATAATAGGCATACATACGCCCACACCCGTAAGCGCAAGACTTCCGATATCCTTTATATGACCGATGTAGATGCGGTCAACTATGTTGTATAGCATATTGATAAGCTGCGCTACCACCGTCGGAACCGCCAATTTAAACAGCAGTTTGCCAATCGGTGCCGTGCCTAGCATTTCCTTGTTATCACTCATAATTTCGCTCCGTAAAATTCAAAATTTTGAAATATATTATATAACATTTACATTTATAATTCAAGTTGTTATTTTTGAGGTAAGTGTATATTTTCTCTCGGAAAATAAAAAATCCAAGTTATAAAACCTTGGATTTTTTGGTCGGAGTGACAGGATTCGAACCTGCGGCATCCTGCTCCCAAATGATAGGAAAACTCTACTTTATAGACATTTCCGGTTATTTCCAATCATTTCTGCTCAAAATTAAATCCTCTTTGATGCTTTTATCTCCGTTATATCCGTGTGTTCCGGTCACAGAAGTG
>SVPZ01000012.1 GCA_015065605.1 Oscillospiraceae bacterium
AAAATAATATGAAAGATTGTTGTCAATTTGTTGTCAACTCGGATTTGAGATGCCGAAAACCCTTGATTTTACTGGGTTTTTTAGTCGAGAGGCTTCATCGTGGGGAAGAGGATTACTTCTCTTATGGAGTCGGAGTTGGTGAGGAGCATTACGGCTCTGTCGATACCGATACCCATACCGCCTGTGGGGGGCATACCGTATTCCATAGCGGTGAGGAAATCTTCATCAAGCATTTCTGCCTCGTCGTCGCCTCTTTCACGAAGCTCAAGCTGTTTTTCAAAACGCTGACGCTGAACGATGGGGTCGTTAAGCTCGGAGTATGCGTTTGCAAGTTCGCTATGGCAAACAAAAAGCTCGAAACGTTCGGTAAGTCTTGGGTCAGCGGGAGAAGCCTTTGTGAGAGGAGAAACCTCAACGGGATACATTGTGATAAAGGTAGGCTGAATAAGTTTTTCTTCAACTCTCTGGTCAAAGCAAGCGTAAAGAGCGTTACCCCAGGTCTTATCTGCGGTTTCAGCAAGTTCTACGCCGATAGCCTCTGCTGCCTTTACAGCCTCGGCATCATCGGTAATAGCGCCAAAGTCAATACCAACGTACTCCTTAACGGCGTCAACCATTGTAAGTCTGCGCCAACCGGGAGTAAGGTCGATTTTTTCGCCAAGCCATTCTACTTCATAGGTACCGTGGATTTCCTTAGCGGCGCCCGAAATAATACCTTCTGCAATATCCATCATATCGTGGAAATCGGCATAAGCCTGATAAAGTTCAACGGTAGTAAATTCAGGGTTATGCTTGGGGTCCATACCTTCGTTACGGAAAATTCTGCCGATTTCGTAAACTCTGTCCATACCGCCGACAATAAGGCGCTTTAAGGGAAGCTCGGTAGCAATTCTCATATACATAGGAATGTTAAGAGTATTGTGGTGAGTAACGAAAGGACGGGCAGCGGCACCGCCGACAATGGTATTAAGAACGGGGGTTTCAACCTCGATATAACCCATATTGTCAAGGTAGTTTCTCATATATTTAATAAACTGAGAACGGATAACGAAATTACGCTTAACGTCGTTATTCATAATAAGGTCAACGTAGCGCTGACGGAAACGAAGGTCGTTATTGGTAAGACCGTGGAATTTTTCGGGAAGGGGTAAGAGGGATTTTGCAAGAAGCTTTATTGCCTTTGTATGCAAAGAAACCTCACCCGTTTTAGTAACGAAAGAAAAGCCTTCAACACCAACGATATCGCCGATATCCATTTTCTTAAAGCCTGCGTATTCTTCCTCGCCCACGTCGTCACGTCTTATGTAGCACTGAATAGTACCTGTTTTATCGGCAATATGGAAGAAACTTGCTTTACCCATAATACGACGGGACATAATTCTGCCTGCTACGCTGTAGGTTTTTTCTTCGCCCTCAACGTAACCTTCCTTTATCTCCTTGGAATTACCTGTAACGTCGTACTTGGTAATCATAAAGGGATCGTTTCCCTGCTCCTGTAAAGCGGCAAGTTTTTCACGGCGAACCTTTAAGATTTCGTTTAAATCCTGTTCAACCACTGCCTGATTTTGTACGTTATTTTCTGACATTTTTATCAGTCCTCTTATTTAGAAATAGCAACAATTTTAAATTCAATTTCACCGTCGGGAGTTTCTGCCTTGACGGTTTCGCCAACCTTTTTGCCAAGAAGCGCCTTGCCTACGGGAGATTCATCGGAAATAAGTCCGTTACCGGGGTCAGCCTCTGCGCTGCCTACTACACGGAATTCCATTTCTTCTTCAAATTCAATATCGAGCACCTTTACCTTGCTTCCAACGGTAACGGTTTTACCTGCACTCTTCTTTTCAGCAATAAGTTCAACGTTTTTGAGCATTCCTTCAAGTTCTACGATTCTTGCTTCGATTTTTGCCTGTTCATTTTTTGCTTCGTCATATTCGCTGTTTTCGGACAGGTCACCGTATCCTCTGGCAACCTTGATTTTTTCAGCAATATCGGTTCTGCCCTGAGTTTTTAAGTTTTCTAACTCGTCCTGTAATTTTTTGAGACCTTCCTCGGTAAGTTTTATAGCTTTAGCCATCTTGAACACCTCATAAAAATTTATTTATACATACTAAGATATTATATCTAATTTTGCACAAAAAGTCAATATAATTTATATCCCTCTTTGTAATCGCCGTAAATGGCGCGCACTTCCTCTTCACATTCGGTAAGAGAAAGCGTCGGCATTATTTTAAGCCCTGCCTTTGAACACTTTTTGCCTTCGATAAGCACAAGAAAGGGCGGCAGAGAAAAACGCTGACAAACGAATCTTATCCTTTTGGGCTCGATTTTCTTTTCGCTCATTTTACTTAAAATTTCGGTAAGCCTTTCGGGGCGGTGACAAATACAAAGGCGCCCTGCCGTGTTAAGCATTTTAAAGGCGGCGTCAAGCACGTCGTCAATGGTGCAGTCGGTTTCGTGACGGGCGGTTGCCTCGACGTTGTCGGGATTTTTAATGCCCGATCCCTCGGCAAAATAGGGCGGATTACAGGTAACGAGGGTAAATTTACCCGTTTTAAGTTCAGCGGGCAAATCCCTTAAATCCGCAAGTTTTGGAAAAAATCTATCGGTAAGTCCCCGTTCCTCTGCCGTTTTCTGCGCAAGGAAAATCGCCTCTCTGCTTATATCCACGCCTATAGCCTTTTCTACTTTTTGGTCGCGAAGTAAAGCAAAAGGAATTATTCCGCAACCTGTTCCAAGGTCAACGTAAGCGTCTTTTTTCTTTGCATTTGCAAAATCCGCAAGAAGCAGAGCATCGGTACCGAAGGCGTGATGCTTTGACACATAAAGGAAAGCCCCTTTTCTGTCCAGGGGCTCCTTTTTAATATTTACGCTCTGGTCCATTTTACACCCTGAGGAGTATCCTCTAATATGATACCCATTTCTTTAAGTTTATCACGGATAGCGTCGGCTTCTTTGAAATTCTTTTCTTTTCTTGCCTGAGTACGTTTTGCAATAAGCTCTTCAACCTCTGCATCAATACTGTCGTTCTTGCGGTTATAAAGGAAACCTAAAACACCTGTCAGTTCGTCAAAAAGTTCTGCCATAGCGGTAAGGGATGCCTTTTTAGCGCCTGCGTCAATTGCCATATTTATATCCTTTGCAAGAGTAAATACGGCAGCCAAAGCATCGGCGGTGTTAAGGTCGTCTTCCATAGCCTCGATAAACTCGTTTTTGCGAAGTTCGATAAATTCAGGGGCTTCTCCGCCGTCCTCTGCATGAGAAAGAGCAAAATCGATTCTGTCACGGCAGTTATAAAGACGCTCAAGAGCGCTTTTTCCCTGCTCGATAATATCAATGGAATAGTTAATGGGGCTTCTGTAATGAGAAGAAATCATAAGATAACGGATAGGCTCGTAACCGAATTTTTCAGCAACGTCACGAACGGTAAAGAAGTTGCCGAGAGATTTACTCATTTTGCGGTTATCGACGTTAATAAAGCCGTTGTGCATCCAGTAACGCGCAAATTCCTGACCGTTTGCCGCCTCACTCTGCGCTATTTCGTTTTCGTGGTGAGGGAATATAAGGTCCTGACCGCCACAGTGAATATCTATGGTTTTGCCGAGATATCTGCAGGACATAGCGGAACATTCAATATGCCAACCGGGTCTGCCCTCTCCCCAAGGAGAATCCCATTTAGGTTCGCCCGGCTTTGCGCCTTTCCAGAGGCAGAAGTCCATGGGGTCTTCTTTAATTTCGCCAACGGCAATTCTTGCGCCCGATTCAAGATCCTCAAGGGGCTGATGGGAAAGTTTTCCGTAGTCTGCGAACTTTTTGGCTCTGTAGTAAACGTCGCCGCCCGATTCGTAAGCAAAGCCCTTTTCGATAAGGCTTTCGATTATAGAAATAATTTCGTCGATATTTTCGGTTGCTCTGGGATGAACGGTGGCAGGCTTTACGTTAAGTCCGTCGGAATCGGTACGGAATTCTTTTATGTAGCGCTCTGCTACCTCGGGAACGGTAATTCCCTCTTCATTTGCCTTTTTAATAAGCTTATCGTCGATATCGGTGAAGTTCTGAACGTATTTTACGTTAACTCCGCGCCATTCAAGATATCTGCGCAAAACGTCGAAAACGCAGAGAGGACGGGCATTACCGATATGGATAAAATTATATACGGTAGGACCGCAGGCGTAAATTTTTACTTCGTTTTCATCAATGGGAACAAATTCCTGTTTTTCTCTTGTTAAGGTGTTAAATATTTTCATAACTATCGAATTCCTTTCTCTTCAAGTTCTTTAATGCGTTGTTCAAGTCTGCAAATTTCCTGCGCAACGGGGTCGGGTACGTGTATCTGGTCAAGAGGCAATACCTTTTCGCCATTTTGACGAACCACTCTTGCGGGTATGCCCACTACGGTACAGTCGGGCGGAACCTCCTCAAGCACAACAGCGCCTGCGGCAATTCGTGAATTATCGCCGACTTTAAAGGGGCCGAGCACCTTTGCGCCTGCGCTTATCATAACGTTGTTGCCTATGGTGGGGTGACGTTTGCCCGTATCTTTACCCGTACCGCCCAGAGTTACACCCTGATAAATCAGTACGTCATCACCTATTTCGGTGGTTTCACCTATTACGATTCCTACACCGTGGTCAATAACAAGACGTCTGCCTATAGTGGCGCCGGGGTGAATTTCTATGCCTGTTTTTCTCACACAGTCCTGTGAAATCCAACGGGCTATAAATTTAAAGCCGTGTTTATAGAAAAAGTGCGCCCAACGGTGCATACGAATTGCCTTTACACCGGGATAAAGGAAAAATATTTCCAGACTGCTTCTTGCAGCAGGGTCGCGTTCCTTTACCGCGCGTATGTCTTCTATTATCCTCTTAAACAATATCTTCTCTCCTTTTCTAAGCCTTCCCCTTTGTTTACGGGAAGGCGGGACGATGTGGGCATCGTCCCCTACATCGTACCAAAAATAAGATTTATATATCAAAATATAAAAAATTAATACTTTCTAAACAGATAAATAAAAACTTCCGTAGTAAATCAAAAATAAGATTTATATATCAAAATATAAAAATTAATACTTTCTAAACAGATAAATAAAAACTTCCGTAGTAAATCAAAAATAAGATTTATATATCAAAATATAAAAATTAATATTTTCTAAACAGATAAATAAAAACTTCCGTAGTAAATTAAAAATAAGATTTATATATCAAAATATAAAAATTAATATTTTCTAAACAGATAAATAAAAACTTCCGTAGTAAATTAAAAATAAGATTTATATATCAAAATATAAAAATTAATATTTTCTAAACAGATAAATAAAAACTTCCGTAGTAAATTAAAAATAAGATTTATATATCAAAATGTAAAAATTAATGTTTTCTAAACAGATAAACAAAAATTTCCGTAGTAAATTAAAAAACTCCGGTATTGCACAGCAATACCAGAGGCGAATATTCGCGGTTCCACTCCGTTTTATAACTTTAAAACTTTAACGCAGTCATACGGACAAGGATACTCACTTTCCCCCTGTCAGCTATTGGGTGCAATTCATTATTTCCGCTTTCCCATAAGCCCTTTCAGTCTATGAAGCCTACTCCCTGTGGGCGCTGAAAACAACTACTGTTTCCCAAATCAAAGCTTTTACATTTTTATATATTATATGCATTAAACCGTATTTTGTCAAGTGTGCATAACTTATTATTTCATTTTTAACTTTATATATTCCGTTACTTCGTTGGGATTAATATCCAAAACGTACGCAAGTTCATTGTTAACGAGTTGCTCGGCATTTTGAAAATAAATTGAATCGGCGGCACGAAGTCGGCGCTTACTTTGAGCAAGTTCTTTGCCGTGAATATAAATACATCCTATCATTTTTATAATTAAAGAAAGGTCGCCTGTTCCATAAATTTCTTTAAAAACTTCATTTCTTTTAATATCGTTTTCTATCCATTCCATCGGGTCGTCTTTTGCTTTTAAAATAATGTCGTCCACTTCTTTTTTCGTTATTACAGAACGCATTTTTGCAACAAGTGTTTCATTATTCACGGGCACGTAAATCTTCGACGTTTTTTGATAAAAAGGTTGTAACACGTAGTACTGTGTTTTAATTCCTTTTTCCGATATCGAAGTAACGTCCGTTATTTCACATAATCCGGTAGTGCTGTAGCTTACCATTTCTCCTTTTTTAAACATAAAATCACCTCTTACTTTATAATTGTAACATAAAATAAGAGGTGAATGTAAGTAAAATTTATTTGGTGGTATTAACAAATTCTTTGTTCTGATAGAGATATATTGCGCCTGAAATAACGCAAAGAACGGTACTTGCCCAAAGAACTACGTTAAAGCCTATATCAAGTCCCTTTTCAATAAGACCGCCGTCGGTAAAGAACCATTCTTTAAGCTGAGCAAAGGCAATACCCAAAACTATTGCAGCAATTTGTGTTACGGTTTTAAGCTTTCCCCAGATATTTGCGGCAATAACCTTTTTGGTTTCGCTGCTTACAACGATAAGACGAAGGGAAGAAATCAAAAATTCTCTGAAAAGTACGATAAATACTACCCAGGTAATCTGCCAACCGATATTATGAGCAATAAAGCCCAAAAATGCAGAGGTTGTAAGCATTTTATCGGCAAGCGGGTCAAGGAATTTACCGAAAGAGGTAACGAGGTTTCTTGCTCTTGCGATTTTACCGTCAAGCATATCTGTAAATGCGGCAACCCCGAAAACTATAAGTGCAATCAAATAGTGACATGGAAAATCTATGAGCATAAGCGCCATAAATACAGGGGTTAAAATTATACGAAGTACGGTAAGTTTATTTGGTAGATTCATCACACATTTCTCCTAATAAATCATATTCTATTGAGTCGTTGACCGTTACGTCAACGAATTCTCCAAAGGTGAGGGGTCGGGTTGCGAAAAAGAATATTTTTCCGTCAACCTCAGGCGCATCAAAGGGGGTTCTTCCGAAATAGCACTTAAGATAGTCGTCGTAGCCTTCTACTAAAACGGTTAGCCTTTCGCCAATTTTTTCCTCGTTTTTCTCGGCGGAAATTACCATCTGGTCGTCCATAATAAGCGACATTCTGTCTTCTTTGGTCTGCGCGTCTATCTGATTATCAAAGGTAGCCGCCATAGTATCCTCTTCGGGTGAATAGGTAAAGCAACCGAGTCTTTCAAAACGGGTATCCTTTATAAACTGATGAAGTTCACTGAACTGTTCCTCGGTTTCACCGGGGAAGCCGACGATAAAGGTGGTACGAAGGGTGATGCCCTCTACCTTATTTCTGATTTTTTCGATAAGCTTTGTTATGCTTTCCTTATCGCCTTTTCGGTTCATACGTTTTAAAATATCACCGTTTATATGCTGAAGCGGAATATCGAGATACTTAACGATTTTTTCATTTTGGTTTATTACCTCTAAAAGCTTATCGGTAATTCTTTCGGGATAGGTATATAAAACCCTGATCCAACGAAGTTTTTCGATTTTGCAAAGTTCATTTAAAAGTTCGGGGAGTTTGCTTTCGCCGTATAAATCCTCGCCGTAAGCGGTGGTATCCTGAGCCACAACGACTAATTCTCTTACACCGTCCAGAACTAGTTTTTCAGCCTCTTTAACACAGCTTTCAATAGTACGGCTTCTCATTTTTCCGCGGATAAGAGGAATTGCGCAATAGGTACAGCAGTTATTACAGCCCTCGGCAATTTTTAAATATGCGGTAAAGGGATAACCGCCCAAAATTCTTTCGCCGTCAAGGTTTAAATCGGATTTAGGCCCGTAACGGTTTTCTTTCTTTCCGTCTATTGCGTCGCTGACGATTTGAGCAATATCCTTATTTGAGCCGATACCCACAACCACGTCAACCTCGGGAATTTCCTCGGTTATATCATCCTTATAACGTTCTGCAAGACAGCCAGTTACGATAAGCGCCTTTAGGTTTCCGTCTTTTTTATAGGCGGCGGCTTCAAGGATATTTTCTATTGCTTCTTCCTTGGCGCTTTCTATAAAACCGCAGGTATTTATGATTATTGCATCTGCTTCGGATTCTTCTACACCTATTGCAAAACCTGCGTCACTAAGACTTTTGAGCATCACTTCGGCGTCAACCTGATTTTTCGGACAGCCGAGCGATACCATTGCTACTTTTTTCATTTTATTACTCCTCTGAGCTTTCAAAATCCAGTTTCAATACACTGTTTATATCGGAAAAGGTAAAACCGCCTCTTATAAGGGCGTTGGTCACCTTTCTTACTCCTTCGGTTTCGTAAATTCTGTTTTTATACTTAGAACCGATTAGATTTCTTATTTTTTCCTGTTCAAAAAGGCTGTCGTAAACGCACAGTTCCTTTGCCTTTTCGGTGCTTATGCCCGAATTAATAAGTTTTTCCTTGGTTGCGCGGTTTGAAAGGTTGTTTTCATCGCATTTTTCCTTAAGACGAAGGGCATAGTTTTCGTCGTTTATGTAGCCGAGTTCCTTGCACCGATTAATTGCTTCCTCAACGCACCATTGGGCAAAGCCCGTTTTTAAAAGCTTTGCCCTCAGTTTCTTTTCACTTATACTACTGTTTGAAAGATAATAAAACGCGCGGTTTTTACATCTTAAAAGGTCGGATGCATCTTCCAATTCGTTTGCCTTGTCTTCGCTTATTTCGTCCCCCGCTTTAAAAGTCAGGGTTTCGAAAAAGCTTTTATCAAGGTTTATATAGGTGCCGTCGTCAAAACGCATTTCAACGATATGACCGCGTCGGCGAAGTATCTCGGTGATTTTCATTATTCGTCAACCGCTATGTCGATATTTACCTTTTTGCGTCTTCTGGGTTCCTCGGCTTCCTCTACGGGAGCGGTGGGAGCAGCAGGTGCAGTCGTCTTTGCTTCAGCCTTGCCTGTCTTTTCTGCCATAGCAACGGTGATTTTTTCTTCTAATTCCTTCATAAGCTCGGGATTATCAAGAAGAAGCTGCTTTACGTTATCTCTGCCCTGACCTATACGGGTTTCACCGTAATAGAACCAAGCGCCGCTACGGGTAAGAATACCGAGCTTAAGACCTGTATCAACGATTTCGCCTTCTTTTGAAATGCCTTTGCCGTACATAATGTCAAATTCTGCTTCCTTAAAGGGAGGCGCAATTTTATTTTTAACGATTTTTGCTCTGGTGCGGTTACCGATAACTTCACCGCCAACCTTAATGGACTCAACCCTTCTGACGTCGATACGTACCGAAGCGTAGAATTTGAGAGCGCGTCCGCCGGTGGTGGTTTCACTGCTACCGTACATAACGCCGATTTTATCTCTTAACTGGTTGATGAAAATTGCGGTACAGTTGGATTTGGAAAGAGCGCCCGTAAGTTTTCTTAAAGACTGTGACATAAGTCTTGCATGAAGACCAACGTGGCTGTCACCCATATCGCCTTCGATTTCAGCCTTTGGAACGAGAGCGGCAACAGAGTCAATAATAATTACGTCAACTGCGGCGCTTCTTACCAGTGCTTCTGCGATTTCGAGAGCCTGTTCACCTGTGTCGGGCTGTGAAACCAAAAGGGAATCAATATCAACGCCGAGAGCGGCTGAATAGCTGGGGTCGAGCGCGTGTTCTACGTCGATAAACGCAGCAGTTCCGCCCATCTTCTGAGCCTCTGCTACAACGTGAAGCGCAAGGGTGGTTTTACCCGAAGATTCGGGTCCGTAAACCTCAATAATTCTGCCCTTAGGCACACCGCCTATACCGAGCGCAAGGTCAAGACCCAATGATCCCGTAGGGATATGGTCAACCTTCATATTAACGTTTTCGCCAAGACGCATAATTGCGCCTTTACCGAACTGCTTTTCTATATTGGCAAGTGCCGTTTCCAGTGCTTTGCTTCTGTCTTCTGCCATATCTTTATCTCCTTTTGTTTTATTGTGAGATTATTATACATTAATCATAGTCCCATAAACGACCCTGTGTATGCCGTTTATATCTTTAGCAGTACCTATATCTTTAAGTCCTGCCTGTTCCATAAGGGAAATAACCGAATCCTTTTGGTCGTAACCGATTTCAAGAGCTATCATACCGCCGTCATTAACGTACTCGGGATATCTTCTTAAGATAACTCTATAAAAATCAAGTCCGTCCTCACCGCCGTATAGGGCGCTGTCGGGTTCCTTTAAAACCTCTTCGCTAAGGTTTTCCATATCCTTGGCGTTTATATAGGGCGGATTACTTACGATAAGATCATACTTTCCGTCGGGAATATAATCAAAAACGTCAGCCTTAACAAGAGAAAGGGTTTCACTGCTGTTTTTGTGTATGTTTTTTTCGCAGTAGGAATAAGGAACGTCGTATTTTTCTACTAAAGTTACCGTACTTTCCTTAAATCTGTTAGCAATTGTAATTCCTATGCAACCGCTTCCTGCGCAAAGGTCAAGCACCCTTGCCTTTTCGTTTTTCTTCATAAACTCAAAGGCGGTATCAACCAGAGTTTCGGTGTCGGCTCTGGGAATAAGACAACCCTCGCCAACGTAAAAGTTAAGTCCGTAAAAACTCCATTCTCCCAAGATATACTGAAGGGGATAGTGATTAAGTCTTTGGGTTACCACCGATTTCCACATAGTTTCTTTTATCATATCAAGACTGTCGGCATAGTGGGTAATAATTTCGTTATTGGAAAGTTTGGTTATATATCTTATAATCTGCCTTGCTTCAAAGGAGCTATCAACAATTCCTGCATCCTTTAAAAGCTTTTTAGTCTGCTGATAACATTCAAATATCGTCATTTTGTTCTTCTTTTTCCTCGGTATTTTCTGCCTGTTCGGGTTTAGGTAAAAACTTTTCTTTATCTTCGTCGCTGAGCACTTCACCCAAAGCGGCAATAGCAATTTCGAGCATAGAGTCATCGGGTTCTTTGGTCGTTATGCGCTGTACCCATACGCCCGGCGCCGAAATAATTCTAGTTATAACGTTATCGTGCTTTCCGCAGAGGCGCAAAACCTCGTAACCGACGCCACAGATAAGGGGCACCATAGCAATTTTAATAAGCGACCAGACGATTCTGTTAGAATATATGTCCTTAAACGCCACCTGTGCCAGTGTGGAGAAAATAACGCTTATTATTATCATAAGAATAAGGAAAGAGGTACCGCAACGGGGATGAAAACGCTTTTGTTTTCTTGCGTTTTCAACCGTAAGGGGAAGTCCCGCTTCGTAGCAGAAAATTGTTTTATGCTCTGCTCCGTGGTACTGAAAAACCCTCTTTATATCCTTCATAAATGAAACGCCGATAACGTAGGCCAAAAATACTATCAGTTTTATACTCTGTTCAATGAGAGAACGAACGATAGGAGAAAAATCCTCCACCTTAAAAAGTAATTTAAGTCCGTCAACCGCAAGTCTGGGAAGATACATAAAAAGAAGGAAGCAAAGTCCTAAGGCAAGTATCATTGCGATTACCGAAATGGTTGCCCATATTCCTGCGCCGAGTTTTTTGGTTTCGCCCGTTTTTTCATCCACCTCGTCGGCATAGCCCGATTTGTCGGCAGAAAGCATCATAGCTTTATAGCCTGAAATCATAGATTCTGCAAATCCTACCACACCGCGTATAACGGGAATGGCAAAAAACTTGCATTTATCCTTAATGGACTTATCTTTCATATGGGTTATGTCGATTTCGCCGTTTGGAAGTCTTACGGCAAGGGCGCTTCCCTTTGTGGGAGATTTCATCATAATACCTTCAATAAGAGCCTGTCCGCCTATTGAGGTATATTTACATTTTTTGCATTTCTTACTCATTTTCTTCGCCTTCGTTTTCAGTGGGTATTATTTTTTCGGTTTCCTCTTCGGGTACTACGTAAATGGGAAGTACAACCGTTACGGTGGTACCTACCCCTTCGGTGCTTTCAAGGAACAAAAGACCCTGATGCTGTTTTATTATTTCATCGGCAACGGCAAGACCTATTCCGCTTCCTCTTACCGAATTATTCGCCTTATAGAATTTTTCTTTTACTCGGTCAATATCCTGCGCGGGAATTCCCACACCCGTATCCTTAACCGTTATTTTTACACAGCCGTCCTCTAAAACCTCTTCAATTAATACCTGTCCCTTTTCGGTGGTATATTTAACGGCGTTATCAATAATATTAATAAATACCTGCTTTATTCTGTCGGGGTCGCCGTTTACCGTAATTTCGCCTTTTGCAGGGGTAAAAAGCACCTCAACGTCGTGTTTACTCGCAAGTTCAACGTACATATCAACGGCTGAGGAAAGTATAACCGCCACGTCAAAGGGGCGAACGTTAAGGGTGAAGCGTCCGCTTTGCATACGCGAAAAGTCCAGAAGTTCTTCAACCAAGCCTGAAAGTCGGTCGGCTTCGCTTAATACTACGTCAAGACCTCTTTCAACAAGGGCAGTATCTTCGTCGCCAACGCTCATTTTTGCCGTTTCCGCCCAACCGCGAATGGCGGTAAGAGGGGTTCTCAGTTCGTGGGAAACCGAAGAAATAAAATCATTTTTAAGATTTTCAGCGGCGGCAAGTTCCGACTGCATATAGTTTATGGAATCGCAAAGCTCTCCTATTTCGTCTGCATGGGTAGAAACAAGCTGTTCTTTATAATCGCCTGCCGCAATTTTACGGGCGGCGGCAGAAACCTCTCTTACGGGACGGATAATAGATTTAACGAAAAACAGTCCCGTTGTTGCCGAGAAGACAAGTATAAAAAGGGCAAGACAAATAATAACCGCCACACTCTCTCTTATCTGTCGGTTACAAAGGCGAAGCGATACTGCGTAACGTACGGCGCCGTTAGAACCGTTTCCGAAATCCTCAAGCAGATAGGTACCTGCAAGGATTTTCTCACCCGCGCTGCTTTTTCCCATCCAAACTGCGCTTTTGGTTTCACTTTGAAGAGCGCGTTTATAATCGGGCATCAGTAAATCTTTTCTTTCAAATCCGCTTGTGCTGACAAGAATTTCACCGTTGCTGTCAAGCACCATAATTTCAATTTTGTCCTTCGCTTCAAACTCCTCGCAGTATTCCTTCGCGGCGCGTGGAAAAAAATCACTGTCCATAACCGATAGCTGAGAAAAACTTCTTGCATATTCTTCTGCGGAATTTTCCACACTGTTAAGATAAGTATTTCTTACTACCAGACACGCCACAGTGGCAAGTGTTACAACTATTATAACAACGGGCAGATACACGTTTTTTATCCATCTGCTTAAAATACTCTTAAAACGAACTTCAAAATTCAACTTTAATTAATCCTTTACTCGTTTGTGCTCCATTTATAGCCCATACCCCATACAGTTACCAAACGCGTCGGTTTAGAGGGGTCGTCTTCTATCTTCATACGAAGTCTTCTTATATTAACGTCAACTATCTTTTCTTCTCCGAAATATCTTGCGCCCCATACACGCGTTAAAATATCGTTTCTGTCAAGGGCGGTATCGGGGTTCTGGAAAAAGTATTCCACAATCTGAAATTCAACCTGTGTAAGTTCTATGGGGTTGCCGTTTTTCGAGAGAGTTCTTCTGCGGAGATTAAGCACAAATTCATCAAGCTTAATTTCATCTCCTGCCGAAACGGCTTTACTGCGATTCATTTCAACTCGTCTATACAGAGAGTCAACTCTGGCCAGAAGCTCACTGGGGCTAAAGGGTTTAGTGATATAGTCGTCGGCGCCAAGCATAAGACCGCTGACCTTATCCATTTCCTGTGTACGCGCGGTAAGCATAATAATACCCAGCGATTCACTTCTCTTTCTGAGTTCCTTGCAAAGTTCAAAGCCGTCCATTCCCGGCATTGAAATATCAAGAAGGGCTATATCAAAACTATCGGGCGCCATATCGTAAATTTGAAGCGCTTCCTCACCGCTTCCCGCCTGAACCGCGGTATAGCCTGCGCGCTGAAGATTTATCGCCTCAAATTCTCTGATAGCCACTTCATCCTCTACTAAAAGAAGCTTTCTCATTTTTTATCCTCCTATAAGCGTAAACATTTCTTTTATCGTTTTTTCGTCTATGTGAAATTCTTTTGCGGCTTCTGAAAGCTTCGCAAGCCACACCTGTGTTTCTCCTGTAGCCAACAATACATAGCCTTCATTATATATTCCGCTGTCGTAAGAGGTTTTTGAAACAACCCTTACTCTGAATATTTCTCTGCCGAATTTTTCATTTTTGTAATCGTATTCGTAAATAATTCTCTCACGCGTTTCAAGATTTCTGACCGTTGCCGAAACTTGCGCTAATTCTTCCGATATATTAAGGGTATAGCCGTCGGAATAGTTCATAAGAGTATAGAATTTTGGGGCAAGTTTTTCTCCGTCAAAGGATTTCCACACCGTAAGATAAGCCGCCGATGCCGAATGATTAACGTTAACCGGCTGTTCTATCATAATGGGAATTTCGGGAATAGAATCACCGTCTATATCTCTGCAGGGAACTATCTGCGGACGGTAGGTGTCCACCGTTTCCTTGGTTTCATCGTTATAAAAAGGCGTTACCAGAGAGCCGTTTTCCACGTATAAAATTTCGGTCACAAGTCCTGCGCCTTTTACACAGTCAATATAAAGCGCATATTTATCTTCACTCATTTTAACAAGCGTCGGGTCATAATATGCCGTTACGTTGGGGTCAAGGGTACAAACGCCAAGCTGCGCAACGCCCCTTACGGTAATATCAAAGTATTTCGCCTGAGCGCTGACGGCTGCCTGATCAAGATAAACCGTTAAAAGATCACTGGAAAAACCGTTGTCCAAATCGCAAAGAACAAAGGTGGTATAAGGCTCTTCAATAAGCACCATAAGAGATTTTCCCGTATAATCGTAAACCGAAACGGTTTTATCAACCGCGCCGTAAACGTTCCAACCGACAACGATTTCCTTTGAACTGTCACCGTCGGTATCAACGAAATGAACCCTTTCAATACCGCCCGCTACTATTTTCTGAGTAGAATAACAGTTCCATTCTCCGTTTTCGCTTCCAAGTACCGAAACGTGCAAGGTAACGGTATTATCAACGCTTGTGCTGTAAAAAGCCACCGCTTCGTTATTGCCGTCACCGTCAAGGTCAACAAGAGTTATCGCCGATTTGGTTTCACCCGATGCAGGAAATTTAAGTGAATATTTTCCGTTTATAGACCTTTCGAGAGCCTCCTGCACAGGTCTTAATTCTCCGGTAAGTTTAGGAGCGGCAAGTAATGATTCGGCATCACTTGTAAAGGGAGAACAACCGCAAAGAGATACACAAAGTAAAACTATAATAAAGCATAGACTAACAGCCGATTTTATCTTCATTTGCTTTCCTCCCAGATTACATACTTATACATAAAACATTGTAACACAAAAGTTACAAAATGGGAATAATTATTTTTGTTTTTTTACAAAAAATTAATAATGTGTAAAGGTTAGCCCAATACCCCCCTACTCCCTACTCCCTATTCCCTACTCCCTAAAATAAAAACAAGGGCAAAAGCCCTTGTTTTTATTTTATAAGTTTTTCAATTTCTCTGACGAGTTTATCGTATGCGGTGGAGGAAATCTGTCCCATAGCCGTTCCGCCAACACTGTACTGATAACGTGAATCGCTTATCTTAAAGAAGGAAAGCACTGTGGGTGCAGACCCGTCGTGGTGCTTTAAGGTAACGGTAAGGTCAGCCTTGCCCGACACCTTTTTGGTGTTGTAATCAATAGCGGTGGTGCCGATAAAGAGCGCATAGAAGCTCTGGAAAGCTTCACTGTCAACGGTATTTCCGTTGCACTTAATATCGTAACCCTCTTCGTCCTCTTTTTTAGCGAGAGTAAATGCGGCGTTTACGTCACCCGTAGTAACAAACTCACTTATATCGCCGATAGATTCGAGCGCCATAAAGCCTAAATAGAAATCCTTTTCCTCGTTATTAAGGTATTCCATATTGCTTATGGTAACGGTTCTTATCATTCTGTCGGTTGAAGCAAGAATAAAATACTGTGTAAAGCTATCGTCGGTTGCCTTAAGCTTATAGGAATAATTCTTTCCCGCAACCTTTAAAGTGATTACAATATCGGGATTATCAAGACCGAACTTTTTAATACTTTCTTTAGACTGGTCAAAAGATACGGCACCCGAAGCAGAAACACCGTTTGCAAAGGAATTTCTTATATCCTCAATAACGCCGTCTGCAATTCTGAGTTTCGGCGAAGTGCAGATGTAGGTTGCATAGGAACTGAAACGGTTATCCTTATTGGGAATAAACACCAAAGAATTTTTAAATTTACTACCCGAAATAGTAAGTGTATCAAAGTCGGTAAGCACACCCTCGCTGTCAAAATAACCTGCATTGTCTTTTGTTTTTTCGATAGCGGGAATTGCCGTACTGATAGCAAGATCCAAAGGCTCTACTATAAAGCCGGTAAGGGTACTTCTGTTAACGAGGTAAATCTTTTGGGGGAAAGTAGAAATATGCAGATAGGCATACTGTCCGTCGGCAGTTACGTTACCCTGAGTCAGCACAAAGTTCTGTTTTGCATCGTTTGCCTCTACCTTTACGGTAACAACAGGCTTGTCCAGTCCAAACTGTGCCTTTTGAGTTTTTTCATCATAGTCGTATTCGCCGAACACGGTAACTGCCGAAGCATAGGAAGCAATCTGACTGAGAGAGGTCTTATCAATAAGGGTTTCGTCATAGCCTTCAAGGGTCCATACCTGCTTTTGCTGTCCGCTTTCCTCTTGCATACTGCTGTTTAACACTAACGTTGCAGTATCGTGAATAACGGTAAGCTTTTTAAAGGAGGTTGCGCTTAATATCATCATCTGCTCAGGCTGGAAGGTACCGCCTTCCTTGGCTGTTTTTTCTGCAATATATTTTGTTACCCACCATACGCTGCCGCCAAGAAGAGCGACAACAAGGAAAATGGCTACAAGTCTTAAAACAAGACTGTATTTGCCTGCTTTTTTCTTGTCCTTATGCTCACTTGGAGCAGAAAAAATCGTAGAGGAAGAAAAATCCTCCTGCTCCTCGGGAATAAAGTCCTTTTGGTTTTCAGACATTATTTATTTCTCCTTATAAAGAATATGGCAAAGGCTGCAGCTAAAACTGCAAGAGGAAGAATACCGATAAAGATTATTCTTACTACCTTTACGGATGAACTGGAAGTAACGTAAAGCTCACTGGTTGCATCAATGGTTTTGTTTTCAAAGGTAATGGTCTTTTCGCTGAGTCCCGTTGCATAGCGGAGCGCATTAAGTGCAGTTAACTTATAATCAATGGTACTTCCATATTTTTCAATATATTCCTGTGATATAAAGTCAATACTTGAGAAAGCAATTACACGGCTGAAGATACTCTTATCGGTATCGTTATCGAAATCTTCGTCGGTAGCGATAATTGCATTTGAAAGTTTACGTTTTTCAAGGTCCTTTGAAGGAGCAACCGACGGGTCGGTGGAAACGGGAACGATTACGGAAGTGCCGTTTGTACCGATTATGGTTTCGGTGGTTCTTCCGCCGTAGTTTTCACCGTTTTCATACATAGGAACGTTATAACCGCTTATAAATGCGTTGGCAATAGTAAAGGGAGAATTGCTCTGTGCGAGGGACATATAGGTAGCATGGTCCTTATCCATATTCTTATCCATATAGTATCCGTCGTTGGTTTCAAATACGATACCCTTTTCTACCGCAATACCCCATTCACCAAGGAAGTTATAGAGGTTGGGGAGATTCTGATAACCCGTATCACCGTAGAACATAAGGGTTTTGCCCAACTTTCCGTTGCCCTCTAAGAATACGCTTAACGCATTAAGTTCTTCTTTGGTGAAGTCCTTAACGGGAGCAACGAGAACGGCTGCATCGTATTCCTGAGGAATTTCCTTTAACATATCGCCGGAAATTTCGTCAACCTTAAAGTTGTTAAGTTCAAGAATTCCTTTAAAGTAATCAAAGATACCTGCTTTGCTGTGGGTAGCAAGGAAAGCAATCTTCTTGGTTTCTTCGCTGATTACCGAAGCAACCGCGCTGGTTAAAGAGGTTTCAAGGCAGGAGCCGTTAATATAATAGTAATCGTAACCCATAGAAGCCATACCTGAGGTATCCTCTGCGGTATAGATATCGGTAAGGGTAAGATTTCTGTAGTTATCAAGCTTTGCGCCGCTTGAAGTGGTAAAGGAACAGGTTACAAGGATATCGCCGTACATAAAGGGCTCGGGATATTTAGTGGAGATTTCAGCCATCTGAGTGCCGTAAGGGTCCATATAGGTAACCTTAATATTCTTGTTTAAATCTGCATACTTTTCAAGGAATTTGGTGGTCTGCTCGTAATAGTCACCGGTAGTATCGGTATAACCCATCTGATTAGCGTAGTAATTCATATAACCGCCGTAGTATTCACTTGCGGAAGCAGCCATTACGTAAATGTTGATTTCTTTATCAACGGTTTTAATATATTCAGCATTTTCTTCGCTGATGGAGTGCTTTTTATCGCTTGTAAGGTCGTATTCAAGGTCAATGCGCTTTGCAAGGAAGCTTGTAAGCAGATTGATTAAAATAGCGCCTGTAAGAACGATAGCAATAGCAAGTACAGCGTAACCGCCGCGCTTAAATAAAAATTTGTTTCTAATCTTAGCCATTTTTACCGTCCTCCTTTTAAGACCATCTGCGTTTTTCGACAGAGCGAACCGAAAGGAATACGAACACGGCTATTACGGTGATGTAATAAACTATGTCCTCTACCTTTAATATACTGTCGGAAAAACTTGTGAATCTGTCAAGCAAAGCAATGGCAGAAGTGATTTTTGTGAGCCACTCTATACCGATAATCTGGAAAATCTGCGAAATAAACATAATTACGATATTTGCAACAATAGAAAGAACTGCTGCAAGGGCGGTACTTTCGGTAATAGAGGAAACGAAAATTCCTATTGCAATAAGGGTTGAGCCCAAAAGAAGTGTTCCGAGAACGGAATATAAGAACTGAAGCCAGTTGGATGCCGCATAGTAGGAAACTATGGTCTGGAAGATAAAGAGGGGGGCGTTTGCAATAGCGTAAATGGAAACGCAAGCCCAGAACTTGCCCATAATAACGGAAGTAACCGAAACGGGCGCGGTTAAAAGCACCTGATCAACCTTTTGACGTTTATCTTCGCTTATCGTTCTCATAGTAAGAAGAGGAATAAGGAATATAGTAAGGTAAAGAGGGAACATAAAGGGAATTCTGTAAACCTCGGTACTGCCTGCCTGAAAAAGAGCGGCGAACATAAGTCCTTCTATAGCAAAGAAGGCGGCAAAAAATACGTAAGAAATAACAGAGGTAAAATACGCTCTCATTTCACGTCTGTAAATAGCGCTCATTATTCTTCCTCTCCTTCCATATTTTCTTCATTGATTTCTTCTTTGATTTCTTCAATAACCTCTTCGGTTATTTCTTCCTTTTTAAAGAAGCCCTGCATATCGTCTTCCCCTGTAATGCGCAGGAATATCTGCTCAAGGGTCAATTCGTTGCTTCTGAGTGATAAAAGAACCTTTTGTCTTTCGGCAAGACGCTTTGTAACGTCAGCTCTTATATCGGCGTCGTCTTCGGGAATAATGTGATAATCTCTGCTGCCGCTTTCAAGTTCACCAAGACATTCAACGCTCTTTACGTCTTTAACGCTGTTAAGAACACCCATAACGTCATCCTCTTTACCGATAATTCTTGCAACGAGGGAGTGGTCTTTTGAAAGGGTTTTTGAAAGGTTTTCGGGGGTATCGTCTGCAATTATATGACCGCGGTTAATAATGATAACACGCTTACATACCGCCTGTACCTCGGAAAGAATATGGGAGGAAAGAATAATGGTATGATTCTTTCCAAGTTTTGTAATAAGGTCGCGGATTTCAATAATCTGCTTGGGGTCAAGACCAACTGTTGGCTCGTCCAGAATAAGTACGTCGGGGTTTCCTACCAAAGCGCCTGCAATACCTACACGCTGACGGTAACCTTTTGAAAGGTTTTTAATAAGTCTGCCCTCAACCTCGGTAATACGTACAAGACGGATAATTTCATCAATATGCGCTTTTTTGGGGAATTTTACCTTCTTTAAATTATATATGAAGTAAAGATATTCTCTTACCGTCATATCGAGATAAAGAGGGGGAATTTCGGGGAGATAACCAATTCTCTTTTTTGCAAGTTCGGGGTCGGTCATAATATTAAAGCCGTCGATTTTAACCTCACCCTGAGTAAGAGAGAGATATCCGGTTAAAATATTCATTATGGTGGACTTACCTGCACCGTTGGGTCCAAGGAAGCCGACAACTTCGCCCTTGCTTATCCTAAAATTGGCATTTTCAACGGCAAGATGGGTGCCGTATCTTTTGCTAAGTCCGGAAACGTTAATCATTAAGGGACACTCCTTTTTTTAATTTAAAAACATTTAGTTTAGTTTACAACATTTCTTTTTATTAATTGTAAACAAACTATAAATTGTTCATACGGAATTATTATACAATGTAATGAGAATTATATCAAGTATTTTTCTATTTAATATTTTTCAAAAAAATACTTGACATTTCCTTTACAAGTTGTTATAATGTCAAAGTCGCGATATGTGACTACTCAAATGGCGATATAGCTCAGTTGGCTAGAGCATGCGGTTCATACCCGCAGTGTCGTAGGTTCAAGTCCCACTATCGCCACCATAAACGGCCCGGTGGTCAAGAGGCCTAAGACACCGCCCTTTCACGGCGGTAACACGAGTTCGAATCTCGTCCGGGTCACCATAAAGAATAAAAGTCGCTTTTGCGGCTTTTATTTTTTTGCAAATATAGAGATTCGAACAGGACAAATACGAAGTATTAAAAACAGTCCGGTGGACTGTTTTGTTGTCCGCGTGCGTGCCGTCGAGCGCGGAAGCGAGACGGGCGAATCTCGTCCGGGTCACCACAAAGAATAAAAGTCGCTTTTGCGGCTTTTATTTTTTTGCAAATATAGAGATTCGAACAACCCTGACAGGTCAAAGACTTGTCTTTTTTTATTTCTATTATTACTGAATTGTTATTGTATTATTTTTTTATTTATGCTAAAATATGCGTATAAACTTATCAGAGGTGCGAAATGATCGGAAAACTTTATCTTGTTGGTACTCCCATAGGGAATCTTGGGGATTTAAGTCCAAGAGCGGCAGATACTTTGGAAAAGGTTGATTTTATTGCTGCCGAGGATACCAGAGTTACCGTAAAGCTTTTAAATCATCTGGGCTTAAAGAAGCCTATGCTTTCATACTATGAGCATAATAAAAAGGAGCGCGGCGGCGAAATTATCGAGCGACTGCTGAGCGGACAAACCTGCGCCCTTGTTACCGATGCGGGTATGCCCGCCATATCCGACCCCGGTGAAGATATGGTGAAACTTGCCCACGAAAACGGTATTCCCGTTGAGTCGGTACCCGGCCCAAGCGCCGTTATAACCGCCCTTGCCATAAGCGGAATGCCCTCGGGAAGATTTACCTTCGAAGGCTTTCTTACAATGAACAAGCCCGGCAGACGCGCCCATCTTGCCGAATTAAAAACCGAAAAGCGCACAATGATATTTTACGAGGCTCCCCATAAATTAATAGCCACCCTTAAGGATATGCTTGATTTTCTCGGTGACAGAGAAATCGCTTTGGTTCGTGAGCTTACAAAAATTCACGAAGAGGTTATTCACACCACTCTTAGCGGCGCTTTAAAAACCTACAGCGAAAAAGAGCCAAAGGGCGAATTTGTAATAATCGTTTCGGGCGCAAAAGAAACCGAAAAAACCTATACACTCGAAGAAGCTATATCGCTTGCAAGGGATTTTATCGAAAAAGGCGACAGCACTTCTTCCGCCGCAAAAAAAGCCGCCGAGATAACGGGTCTTAAAAAAGGCGACATATATAAAGGAATGTTATAAGACTATGAGTAAAAACGTTGACCTTAACAGTTTTTCTACACGAAAGAAAAAGAAAAAACACACTCTATTTCGTTTTTTCGTTTTAATAATTGCCATTTTACTTGCAATTATTTTCTGCTACGGCGCCACTATAATGGCAAGAATCAACCGTGACAGAGATTTTAACCGCGCCGATTCTTCTGATTTGGGATTTAATGGCACAATAGATAAAAAGGTTATAAATATTGCCCTTTTCGGTGTAGATACCCGTGAAATCGACGATTTTTCGGGCAGAAGCGACTCCATAATGATTTTAAGCGTTAATAAGCGGAACAACACTATCCGTCTTGTATCGGTTATGCGCGACAGTCTTGTGCCCATTGAGAAAAACGGCGGTACTACCTATAATAAAATAAATACCGCCTACGCCTCAGGAGGCCCTACCCTTGCGGTAAAAACCCTTAACACTCTATACGGTCTTGATATAAAGGATTATGCAACCGTAAACTTTTACGGAATGGCTGATATAATCGACGCCCTTGGCGGAATCGAGGTTGAAATCACCAAGGACGAGCTGACCGCAAAGCTTGGAATAAACGCCATGATAAACGAGCAATGCATTTATTTAAAGCTTAATCCTAAGGATTATTTCGTTTATAAAACGGGTGTGCAGAAGTTAAACGGTGTTCAGGCGGTTGCGTACGCCCGTATCCGTCACGCAAAAAATTCCTTTGGCAGTAATAACGACTTCGGACGAACCGAAAGACAGCGTCTTGTTATGAAGCTGTTACTGGAAAAGGCGCTTAAAACCAATCCTTTAAAATATCCGTCTGTTATTAATAAATTGGCTCCCTATATAAAGACTTCTCTTAAAAATTCCGAAATGTTCTCTTTGGGTTCCTTTTTATTAAGACGTCCAAAGCTTGAACAGTCCCGTATTCCCCACAACGAATATATTATAGACGACGACTACAGAGGAGCAGGAGCCTCTACCGTATATTATAACTATGAATATGCAGGAAAGGTCTTACGCGCCTTTTTGTACGATGGCACCGCCCCCGAGGATTATTTTAAAGAAAACGGTATTGATAAGACCAAATGGTTCAAATCTACGGGCGAATCCTTTGTTTCTGATAAGGATGATGAGCCGACTTTTGAGCCACTGCCCGACGAAAATCTTCCCGATGATACAAGCTCAGATACAGAGAGTGATACCGAAAGCGACGTTTCTTCGGATACTTCGGATACTTCGTCAGACACTTCACAGGATGATGCTTCATCCGATGAAACCTCTTCCGACGAAAATCCGACCGACCAAACGCCTTCTGATAATACCGAAACGGTTTCCTGAAAAATATAAAAAACAGAGGTTGTATCCCCACGGATACAACCTCTTATTAATTTATTTATGCTATCGGTTTTGCGCCGATTTCCCTTAGGTATTCTTCGGGCGCGTTATAATCATCCGCCACTATAAAAATAATTATATCGTTATATTCATAAAAAAGTCGTTTTTGGATTTTTGAATATTCCGACGCGTTAAGGGTGCCGTAGGCAGATGCCGTATCCTTGGCTACCGTGCTGAAGGCTTCGGTAAGCGCTTTTTTATCATCCTTATCCTTTAATGAAAGCACTGCAACGCAAATAAACTTTTCTTCGCTATTACTTAGTCTTACAGAATAATCACTCAGTTTATTGCCGTCGAAATTAAAACGGTTTTCTATATCTGCTTTGCTTACTTCATAGTTTTCTACGTTATTAAAACATATATCGTCAAGACGCTGACTGATTTCATCAACAGTCAGAGTTTCTTTTGAACCGCAACAACAAAGTCCGCACAAAAGAAAAACCAATGCGAAAAGCAACGCAGCTATTCTTTTAGCATTCATCAATATCTACTCCTTTTGGTATTCCTTATATTACCACATCCTTTGTAAAAAGTAAACAAAAACTTACCTTAATCATATACCAAAATTTTTCATTGTTGCGGCATTTTGGTTTACATAACACAATTACAACATTATTTTTTTCACAGGTGTTATTAAAGTTATGCACCGAATTTTAAACATTAAACCCTTGATTTTAGAGGGTTTTTAAAAAATAAATTGCAAAATTGTGTGTAACTCGGTGCATAACTTCAATAACTTTTTTGGTTGCAAGGTTTACATAACTTCAAAATTGTATCAACCTTGTAACTATTTCGTAACTCTTTTTATACTTGACAAGGTTTTTATCGTTATATCATAATATAGAGCAACGCATACAGCAGTTTTTCATCGGTTTTTTCGGTTGAAAGCAAAAGAAGAACACCGAGTAAAAGCAGTCTGTCGGGATCGGTTTTCACCGAGTCGAAACGTATAAGTTTCATTATATCAAGGGCGTTTTGCCGTCTTTCAGGCTCTCTCTTCGGCTTGGGTTTTTCACCCTCTATTTTCTGACGGTAGCTTTCATTCATTTTTTGGACGCGGTAAATTGCTTCCTGCTTCGCTCTTTCAAATTCTGTCATAATCCGCCCCCGTTACTATAAAAAATTTTCGAGCAAGCCGCTTTCGCTTAGTACGGGCATAAGCTCTAAAAGTTTTAAAATTTTTACGGCGGTATCAACCTTTTTTTGACGCTCTTTACTTAAATGAGGTTTCAGCGCCATTAAAAGCCGTTGATTTTCGTTTTCGCCCGTATTTTTAAATTTGTTTATAAGCGACATAATTTTCAGCATATCGGGAGAATTGCCCTCGTTTTGCGATTCCTGTTCGGGAAAGAGATTTTTTGCCATCTCCCCTATTTTAGATACGGTTTCGGGGTCGTTTAAAAGTTCACCCAGTTTTGCGCTTAAATCATCCACCAAGACCGCCTCTTTTCAGCATTTCCATTATTTTTTTAGCCTGTTCGCTAGCGAGAAGTTTTTCTGTGGCTTCTTTATCGGAAATAAGCTGTTTAATTCTTTTGGCGTCATTTTCATTTAAGGAAGCGAGCAATTTTTCGGTATCTCCCTTTTTGGCGCTTTCTATCATTTTATCTATATCATAACCCATAAAAATTCACCCCCTAAAAAATATGAAAAAAAGTACCTTTATATGACGGAGGAAACTCATGAAAATTTTAGTTTTATCGGATACACACGGAAATATTAAAAGCATTATTTCACTACTGATTAAACACGCTGACATAAAAGACGTATTTTTTCTCGGTGACAACACAAACGACATCGATGCAGTAAAGGAGCAGTTTAGCGACCGCGTTTTCCACTGTGTTTCGGGCAACTGCGATTTTTCTTCACCCTATAAATCAAGCGATATTGCCTCAGTTAACGGCACGCGTATATTTTTTACACACGGCCATAAATACGGAGTAAAATACACTTTGGAAAACCTAAAGGCAACCGCCAGAGAAAACAACTGTGCTCTTGCCCTTTTCGGTCACACACACTGCTCTCTTTCAGCATATGATGATGGACTTTATATTGTTAATCCCGGGTCCCCTTCCTTTCCGAGAGATTCTTTTCCGTCCTACGCGGTCATAGACATAACAGATAAAGGCATAATGCCGAATATAATGCGATTTACCAAATAAAAAAACATGCACCTCCAAAAATATCTGACTTTTGGGGTGCATATCAATTTCATTTCTGCTTGTTACGATGTGTCACATTATTTTCTAAACACAAATAAATATTCATGTGCTATTAACAAAAAGTTATATTTCACACTATTTGTTTTCCAATAACCTGTTGCCTTACAATTATGTTGTTCTTTGATAATTAATTCTTTAAGTTTAAATCCGGCATCTTCAAAGATTCTCATAACATCAAAAGACATTGGTATCATATGACCTTTTTGACGTGTATCACCCATTAGAACAGCGCAGAACTTATCCTTTTTTAGAACGCGGTAGCTTTCTGATGCTACCTTTTTCATTTCCTCAAGAAAATCTTTTACTTTCAGCAAAGATAAATCTTCGGGTATATCCTCGCTATATTGAATAATGTCCGCATAGGGCGGATGTGTACAAATAAGGTCTATACTGTTATCCGGAATAAAATCAAGATTTCTTGCATCACCTTTGTGTAGATATACCTTGCCATTAGCTCCTTCGCGCTCAAAATCCGTTTTTTCTCTACACCGAGCAAGTGCAACGTCATTTACATCTACGCCGATAATATTCCGATTAAGCAACTTTGCTTCTACTAAGGTTGTGCCACCACCTGCAAATTGGTCGAGCACCAAATCGTTTGCGTTAGAGTAACGAAGTAGAATATTACGAGGAATATACGGAGACCAATTACCACGCCATTTAGCATCGTGAGTAGCCCAATCTCCACGTTTTGGAAATGACCAATGGGTAGTCATTTCTAATTCAAAATCATCCGGTTCCCATTTAGTGATTTTCTTTGCCATCACTTAAAAACCTCACTAATTATTCCATCTTCCAAATCTTTAATGTTATAAATGTGTTCCATAACATCAAAAGTTTCTTCAAGGTTATTTCGGGCACTTGTCCAACCCTTGCCATCTGTAAACCAAACAAATGTGAAACCATCAATTTCTTCAGTTTCCCAAGCAAGAGTTTTATAACTACGTGCGGTTTCGTTTAGTTTACTGCCGCCACCTCCATAGAAATTGGTTTCGATACCATAAATCATATTTGGCGTTTTCACAACGAAATCAAAGCGTTTTTCCATCTTACCCTGGTTTGAAATGGCGGATAAGTCGATATTCCATTTGTTTGTGATTTGGTGAATATACATTTCCTTAAAGTAGTTTACATCTTTAACAAAGCCTGCTTTTTGAATAAAGCTTTCGACCAAATTTTCCATCAAGTGTCCACCACGATTTTTACGACCGTTAGAATCAAGCCCCGTTTCCACTCCGGTTGCATAATCAACCAAATTGTTCACGATATGATTTTCCAACAAATCAAATAGACCTGTTTCCTTCATAAAATATTTGTAATCGTAAATATCGTTAGATAAACCGTTGAATTGATATAAGCATCCGCCGTTCTTGTCCTGACAATAAATCTCATTTACTCTGACCGCCAAGAGCACAGGAATACATTTCAGCACCTCAGGATACTTTTTCAATAAATTCTCAAAATCTTCTTCAATATTTTTTGAGCCGATAAGGGAATTCAAAATATTTAATTCAATCTTTATACTATCAACATTTCTATGAACTTTTTCAAAATCTATGTAATAACCATAATCGGCAATACTATCGCGAAAACCAAACAACCATTCATTAAAATTTCTCTTCATACAAATCCTCCTTAGAAATTGCTAATGAGCAATTCTTTGATTTTTCCTCTTGCCTCGCTATTACAGTTAATCATTCGTGTTGCTTCTACTCGTTTGATTTTATGAGCAGAATAGATATTATCAAAGAAATCATCTTCAGTGTTTGAGTTCTTTGGGTCGGAATTACTAATTACAATCTTAGCGCCTTTCTTGTGCATATCATCCACGAAATGTGCGAGTTCAATTTGTTCTTCATCGTTAAACAAATTTTCGGTATATGCTGTAAAACTTGCAGTGTCAGTTATCGGTCTGTAAGGCGGATCAAAATATACAAATGTATTTTCATCAATAAAGTCAGCAGACTCTCTATAATCACCGCATATGATTGTAACTTTTTGCAATTTTTCTGACACTGCGCGAAGATTCTTTTTATCGCAAATCATTGGATTTTTATATGCTCCCATAGGAACATTGAAAAGTCCTTTTTTATTCACTCTAAACAAACCATTAAAGCAGGTTTTATTCAAGAAAATCATTAAAGCGGCTTTTTCAACATTTATACTTTCGTTTCCATTAAGCTTCAAATTATTAAAACGCTCACGTTTTTCATTATAGTAAATCTTTCGACTGTCAGTATTCAACGGAATAAATTCACTTTGCATCTTGTAAAGCATTTTTATCAATGCATCAACATCATCGCAAATAATACGATAAGTGTTGATAAGTTCGGCATTTATATCACTGATATAAACCTCTCTCAAATCGTATTTGCTAAGAATATCAAATAAGACTGCGCCACCCCCAACAAAGGGCTCTGCATACTTAGTAATATTTCCTTTAGCGAAAGGATAATAACACTCAATTTCTTTAAGAAGTTGACCTTTGCCGCCTGCCCATTTTAAGAAAGGCTTTACCGCTTTTTCTTCACTCTCAACATATCTGCGGCTACGTGCATCTTCCGGCTTTTGTGCGTTGATAGGTATAATCCACATATTACCTAACATCGCAACATCTGTTATACGATTTTCCTTGCATAAGGTTAAAACTCGTCTATGAGATATATTCCATTTTTCAGCAGCCTCATTTGCTGTCATATACGCTAACATTTTAAGTCACTCCCTTATACGTATGATTATATTCCATTTTTGGAATAAAAGCAATACCAAAAAACACAAAAAGATGGTCTATCGATAAGATAAACCATCTTTTTTACCGTACTTAATGGCACGACCTTTAAAAATTGTCGTTTTTTTGTTTACAGATTTTTGAAAAATTCTTTCATTTCATCGGTAAGAGGTGCGCCGTAGGGGCAATGTGCAAAGGCTTCGGCATAGCGTACCTTTTTGCCCTTTTCTTCGCCGTAAACTTCCAAAAGATCTTTTCTGAAGCGGGCGGCGGTTCTTGCAAAACGAACTGCATAGCCTCTGGGGCGGGGAGCATTATTAAGGTCTTCGTCGGTGGTATCTGCGGTAATATTCATACCCTTAAGCCACTCAAAACGTTCTGCCTTATCGGTGGGGGGAGTTTCGTGATAGGTATAGGGGAGCCATTCGTAAACCTGTGATACGTTTATATCGGCTATTTTGATTTTGGTATCAATAACGTCGTCGATAGGTACGATTAATGCAAGTTCAAAGGGAGGATTAGTAAATCTATCCTCATAGTAAAGCATAAGCGGAGTATTATCCATTGCAGGAACGTCGGGACATTCGTGAGGAACGATAAGCATATAGGAAGCATCCTGCATAAGAGTTCCTGCTGCGCGGTGGTCGGCATGGTAATCGTTTTCACGGTGTGTAATGATTACGTCGGGAGAATACTCTCTGATATAGCGGATAAGTCTTCTTCTGTTTTCAAGGGTAGGCTCTAGTGAACAGTCGTTCATATCGCTCCATACGTCGTACTGAATACCGAGAAGCTTTGCTACCTGCGCAGATTCGCCCGCTCTTCTTGCTACGGTTTCTTCGGGAGTCATAATATGGTGGCCGCCGCTTCCGTTACAAAGGCTTAAGAATCTTACCTCGTGACCCTTTGCCCTTAATTTTGCGGTAATACCGCCGCACATAAATTCGTTATCGTCCTGATGTGCGCCAATCATTAAAAATTTCATAACTTTACATCCTTTCAAGTTGTTTTTTATGTTTTTCTGAAAGATTTTTTGAAACGATAAATACTATCGTTATAATAACGTAAAGAATAAGGAAAGAAATAAGACCTAAGGTGTAATTTCCGAGAAAATCATAGAATAAATTCATAATAGGCGGAGCCACAGCCATACCGACGTAGGCAATAGAAACGAAAATTCCCAAAACGTCATTATAGGATTTAAGTCCGCATATATCTCCCGCGTAAATGGGAAGCATAACCGTTTCGAGCGGTAACGACAGAGCAAAAAGCAAGGCACTTATAATCGCTATAATCTTACCGAAAAGGCTATCCCCCATTATAAGCAGTGCCGAAATATTTGCCATTCCGCAAACAAGACAAATAATAACCGTTATCTTAAGTCCCAATTTATCGTAAAGCCATCCGCAGAAAATTTTTGAAAAGGCTAAAGTTAAGGTATAAATGCTTATCATAAGAGTAATAAAGGATTTTGACAAGCCTGTTTCCTGTAAAATTGAAGCATAGGAAGTAACAAAGCCCTGTAAAATAAGACAGGAGAAGAAGATAAAGGAACAAAACAGATAAAAATAAGGTTGTTTTAAAATTTCTTTAATGGAAAATCCTTCGAAGGCGGTGTTGTTTTTAGTTTTCTTTGTATCGTTACTTAACTGTGTCTTACCGTTATCGGCATAAAGGAAAAGGAAGAGAAGAAAAATAACGCTGATTAAAAGAGCAATTAAAATGTAAGCCTTTTTGTAGCCGAAAACGTCACTAGCAATAATAGGGGTTAAAATATTGGTGGCTATAGTTCCGCCAAAGCCGTTAGCGGCAAGAACGATTCCCATTACCGTACCAACGTTTTTTACTGCTCGGCGTCGGATAATAGAGCCTACCATAGAGGTTGTTGTCCACGAAAAGCCTGCGCCAAGAAATGCACCCGCAAGGTAAAAGCCTGAAAGTGTGGTTGAAAATGCAAATAAGAGCATAGATGCTATAAGAAGTATTAGTCCCGCAAGTATTAGTTTTTTTGTACCGAACCGAGTTACCAAAGTTCCGAAAAAAGCATTGACTATCGCCGCCGAAGCAAAGCGGAAGGTATCGGAAACCGAAAAGGCGCTTCTGCTCATATTAAGCGCACTTGTAACGGGAGTCAGAAATATAGTCTTACAGGTTGAGCAAAAACCCAGACAGATTAAAATCATCAAAAAGCACAGCACGTATATAACTATATTGTAGGACGGACTGTCATAAAATTTAAAACGCTTCATCTTTGCCTCCGCAATTTAACAAAAAGTTTTAATTGACTTTAGTTTATTTTGATTATACAATAAAAACACCATATTGTAGTTAGCAAAAGGTGCTATTAATTTAACAATTCTTCCGAGGTAGATATGAATAACAGAAATACGGTAAAAAAAGAAATAGAAATAACCGGTTTTAAAAGCGTGTATTATT
Source organism: Oscillospiraceae bacterium (assembly GCA_015065605.1). Classification (GTDB taxonomy): domain Bacteria; phylum Bacillota; class Clostridia; order Oscillospirales; family Acutalibacteraceae; genus SIG607. The sequence continues at coordinate 30,634 of SVPZ01000012.1, forward strand.
TTGAACACGGCAAGGAATTTTACCACGCTCCCGAACAGCACGATTACTGGGAGATAGTTTACGTTGATAAGGGTGAAATAATTGCCGTTACCGACGGTATGGGTCAGACTCTGAGTGCAGGTCAGGCAATTTTCCACTGTCCAAACGACGTACACAGCCATATTTCCAATAAAAAAGTATCAAACAATATGTTTGTGGTCACCTTTTTAACAAGCAGCCCCGCCATGTCGTTTTTTTACAAAAAAATCTTTGATTTGGACGAAAATTCCAAAAGGCTGTTATCCCTTTTCTTAAAGGAAGCAAAAAACGCCATGGGAGAGGTGCAGGGCGATTTTAACAACCGTCACGCCATAGATTTTTCGGGCGAAGTTTTCGGTTCCACTCAGCTTATGGCGGCATATCTTGAAGAATTTTTAATAAAGCTTATCCGTGGCGGAACAGGCGGCAACAAGCTTTTGGAAAGTGAGGAAGCCCGACGCATGGGTGATAATTCCACGGTGGCTTTAATTAAAAATTATTTGGACGGCAAGGTTTACGAAAACGTTTGTCTCAAAGACGTTTGCGCTCACTTTTTTATGGGAAAATCAAAGCTTTCTTTTATATTTAAGAAAAACACAGGCAAAAGCCCTATGCAATACCTTTCTTGCGCAAAAATCGAAGAAGCAAAAAAACTTTTGAGAGAGGGAGAAATGAGCGTCAGCGAAATTGCCGATATTTTAAGATATTCGGGCATACACAGTTTTACCCGAGCCTTTAAGAACGTTACCGGTTTTTCTCCCACCGCTTATATTAAGAGTATTTTTTAAAAGTGCAAATTAATAAGTAAAAAAATCAATATAAAGGAATTGCAATTTTCTTAAATATATGTTAAAATGTTAACATACTAAATAATTTTATAAAGGAGATTATCACTATGGCAGAATTCAACATTCCTAAAGAAGCAAGAGTTGCCGTATTAACCGGTGCTAAGAAGATTGATATTTTCACTCTTCCCGTACCCGAAATCGGCGACGACGAAGTACTTGTAAAGGTTGAACAGACCGGTATCTGCGGTACCGACGTTCACGAATACAAGGGTGACCCCTTCGGTTATATTCCCGTTGAGCTTGGTCACGAAGGTACCGGTACCGTTGTAAAGCTCGGCAAAAACGTTACCACCGACTACTACGGCAAGCCCCTTAAGGTTGGCGACAAAATCGTTACAGGTCTTAAGCCCTGCGGCGTTTGCGACACCTGTAAGAACGATCCCGAACATATCCACCTTTGCCCCGGCGGTGAAATCTTTGGTCTTATGCCCGGTGAAGAAGCTTACAAGAACTTCAACGGTTGGTTTGGCGAGTACATCAAGGTAAACGCAGGCGGCGTTATCTTCAACGTAAGCGATATGGACGTTGACCTTCGTACCCTTATTGAACCCACTGCTGTTATCGTTCACGCAGTTGAACAGGCTAAGCAGATCTTCAACTTCAAGCAGGGTTCTTACGTTCTCGTTCAGGGTTGCGGACCTATCGGTCTTTTACTTCTCACTATGGTTCGTACCATGGGTGTAAGAAACATTATCGCTGTTGACGGCGACAACCAAAGACTTGAAATGGCTAAGAAGCTCGGCGCTGCTTATACCGTAAACTTTATGGAAGAAGATGCTATCGCTAAGGTTATGGAAATTACCGGCACAGGCGCTGAAATGGCATTCCAGTGCACAGGTTCTCCCAAGGCTGCAAGCACTATCTGGAAGTACGTTCGTCGCGGCGGAAGCATGTGCGAACTCGGCTTCTTCGTAGATAACGGTGACACCACCTATAATCCTCACCTTGACATCTGCAACAAGGAAATCAAGGTTATCGGTTCCTGGACCTATCAGGCTAAGGACTGGATTCAGGCTTGCGAAGTGCTTAAGGAAGCACAGAAGGACGGCCTCCCCGTTGAAGAACTCTTAAGCCACAAATATGCACTTGCCGACATTAACGAGGCAATGGAAATGAACATCAGCATGAAGGGCTTAAAGATTGTTGTAATGGGCGAATAATCGCTTACAGCACAAAAAAAGCTATGCACCCACGGTTTTTACCGTGGGTGCTTTTTATATCTCTTTATTTAACCGGTTATTGAAGTTAAATTCTACTTTTTGTAGTATTGACGGCGATAGAAAAGATCGTTATCATAATGAATATTGAGGGCGCTACCAAATTTGCAAAGGCACTTGGCGGAAAATTCATTTGTATGAATTATCCCGATTCCGGCGTTCCCGAAACCGAAGAAATTTACAATGCTTTTGCCGACCTTATTCGTCGCGAAAAGCCCGATATAATTTTAACCCACTGGAGCGAAAGTTTCCACGAAGACCATTCGCTGACCTCTAAAATAGTTCGTATGGGTGTTCGCAGAGCCGCTTTCGTACCAAGCGAAACCCTTCCTCCTCATTTTGTAAGAAGCGTTCTTTACGCTGAAAACTGGGAGGACGCCAAAGACTTTATTCCCTTTAAATACGTTGACGTTACCGATTCCTTTGACCTGTGGCGCGAGGCTGTTAAAAACATTTACGCAGCAACCCGTTCCACCTATTTTGATTATCTCGGATATTATGACGCCTTAAGTCTTACCCGCGGTTATCTTGCCGCAATTCACAAAAAAGATTGCAAGAGAGCCGAGTGCTTTGCCATCAGCGAGATGGACCGATTCGGACAAAAACAGATTAAAAACGATTTATCCTTTTAATAATAAAATCAGGATAAAAATACTACCCGAAAAAGAGCTTTGATTTCTCTTTTTCGGGTAGTTTTGTCTTATACTGTTACAAGCAGGGAATTTGTGTGCTCATTTAACGCTCGGTTTTTTGTTATACCGACTATAATTTATTCGTAAATATAAAGTCCGTCGTCGTGATTCTGGTAAAGTCTGATATAGTCTATTTTATAATCAACCGTTCCGAAGTCTGCAACGTTTTCAACGCGGTTACTTGCGGGAACCCAACCGCTTTGCTGGTCGGTAAACAGCCAGTTATTAAGACATATATAATAGTAGTTATGGAAGCAATCCATTCCCTTATGTTCGGTACAATAATCACCCGTTTCATCGGTAACGTCTATTTTACAGTAAACCTTACCGTCAACCGAGAATGCCATATATTCTTCGGTCCATTCAAAACCGTAGGTGTGATACTGCGTGGCTTCATAGTTTGAATTGAAGGTATATGAGGTTTTATTATAGCCTTCAAGGAAATTAAGCTTTTTACCGCTGATAGAACAAGAGCCGCCTCCGTACCATTTATGTAAAGCCAGATCGGCGCGGGTTTTATTTCCCATTACCTCGAAAATATCAATTTCGCCCGTATATTTGGTTTTGTTCCAATTTGATTTATCGGGCTGTAGCCAGAAGGAAGGCCATACGCAAGCCTGATAAGGCACCTTTGCGCGCATTTCAAGATAACCGTGCTTAAACGCCATACGTTCTTTTGTGGTTACGGATTTTGCGGTGGTATAGTTTCTGTTTCCGTCAGAGGTAATTCTAAGCACCAATTCGCCGGTTTTCGTGTCGATAAAATAGTTGTTGCTTGAGGTAGAGGTTGTAAGATTACTGTCGGTCGAACTCATTGTAACGTGATTTTGTGTAAAGTGTTTAACCTCTGATACGTTATTTACGTTAAATTCCTCAGTCCATATCAAACGGCGTCCGTTATTGGGATTTTGTGCGCCGTAAACCGTTCTGTTAACAGTGGGAGAATGAATGTAGAACTGCTCTCCATAGGCATCTTCAACAAGAAGATAACCCTTTACCTGAGCCTTTCTGTCGTCATTATTTATGGCGAAATTTTTGATATAGGTAGAAAAGGTCATTACGCCGTTACTGTATGCCCAACATTTATCAAAATCACTTACCTTACTCTTTTTGGATAAACCTTTATTATTTGCAAAAACTCTGTCTTTTTCTCTCTCGCCGTAGTCAAGAGCGCCGCTGGTATAAACAAATCCGCGTTCAACAACGGTTAATATCTGACCATCCAAAATTATGTTTGTTCCGTTCGTGGTAGCATAGTCAAAGTAATAACGTATTGCCTGATGTCCTGCCGACGAAGCCGCTGTATCTGTAAGCACTGAGGTACCTGCAGAAGAAATAACTTCGCCAAGGTCTTTTATTTGAAAATCGGTAAAATAAACTGTATTTTTACCCGCTACGTCCTGACCTAAATAAAGATAAAGCGAATTCTTGTCCTTTGTAAGAATATACTCCATACCGCATTCCTCAAGGTCTAAAACCTCGCCTCGTGGGTCTGCAGTAAAGTAATATGTAAGTGTCTTCCAGTAGCCTTCAGTTTGCTCTTCCTTAAACAAGGTTTTGGTCAACGTTAAATTAGGGCTATTAAAAACGTTTGCTTTATCCGCTGTACCAAAAGATAACTTAAGGTTGGTGTCAAGTTTATCTGCCTTGAAAGACATACTGATTTTATAGGTATGACCGTCCTTCACCTCACCGATACGGAACACCTGCGCGTCCTCGGTCTTTTGTATGGAGGAGGAGTTATATTTAAGCGCGTAAACGTTTTTTGCGCCTTTTTTAACCGTTGTGCTTGAAAGAACGGTATTACTGCCGAAAATAGGTGCGGAAGGATTATCCTCTCTGCCGTTAGCCATATAATAATCTGCAGTATATAACTGAGCATCAAAGTTTGGGAAAACCGTAAAAGCGTTTTCTCTTCCGTCGGCAGTATCATACCAATTTCCGTCAACGTTATTGGTAGAATAAGGCATAACAGCTCCCGGAACGTCATCTATTAAGGTGGCGCTAAAGCCTTCACCTTTATTATAGGTAGTAAAGGTAACCGCCTTATTACCGTCGTTGATTTTTATAATCTGAACCTCTTTGATGAGAATGTGAGAATAACTTACTATTTTATATGGATAATAGGTCTTGCCGTCTGCCTTGCTGACGTAGGATTTAACACCGTTTTTATCGGCAGCCACACGTTCTACAATATAACCTGACGAAAGGTTATGAACAGAAACAACCGGAACGTCGCCGTCGGCAAACTCTCCTACGTTTACGTAAAAGGTTTCTACTTCATATTCGCCGCTTACTTTTTTTGTAGAAAAATCCACGTTATTCGAAACAAATCGGTTATAGCCTCCGTTGCTAACGTTGTTTGCTCCCGAATTAAGATGGGTTGATTTTCTGCCGATACCGATAGCTATGCTCTGCGGACCTTCAGAAAGCTTTTTATAGGTAACGGCAATAGCATAGCGTGAATTTTCCTGCACACACGCCGCATTACCGTTTTTATCCCTTACTACGTAATTGGAATAAGCACCCCAACCGCCATTAATCTGTTTTCCGACTTCAGCGTTTGTTTCCATTGCGATATAATCGTTTGTTGAGTTAATCTGTACGTGAGATGAAGCAGTATTTGCTTTAGAGGGGTCCCATTTATATGCGTTACCCGCAGGTTTTTTACCAAGAACGACACCCTCGTCGGTAAAGCCTTTGTATGCCCAACCCGTTTCATCTAAACTAACACTTTTAAGTTCGCCGTTAAGCGAATATTCTATAGGCTTTAAGGTTGCCTGATTTTCTTTACTTAAATCATAGGTAGCGTTATCGGCGGCATCGCCAAGAAGCGCGTAAACATTAATCGTTTCTCTCTCTTTAAACACGGGGTCAGAGGTTAACGGCTTTGTAAAGGCTTTATCGGTGTACCACTGGATGCAATATTTATTATCGGGAAGTTTTACTTTGCTTATATCAAAAATAGTACCGTCAGCGCCTATATAAGAAGATTTTTCATCACCTATATTTACGTTTATTCTGCCCTTTGCAGTTTCCCAGATTTCAATAGATTCTATCTGCCATACGGTATAGTTATTCTTTTCTTTGCCGTTTTGGTCATATAAATCGTCATAGGTAGCGTTACCGAAAAGAGGAATATCGTGCTTTGCATAGGTAGAAACGTTGCCGCCGCCGAGATAAAAGGATAAATAGTTATTTACATCAATGTATCTTCCGGTAGGAACGTAACTGCCGTCACTTAAAGTATAAATTTCGTTTTGGGCGCTATAGGTCATATTTTCCTCGTCGTAATCGAACTTATCAACGGGAAGCGAAAAGCTTTGTTCTCTTGAAAGGTAAGGAGAAGCGTTAACGTATTTATTGTGAGAGCAGCTTTTTTCAAAGCGTGAATCTGTATTATGCAGACAGGCGCCGCCGTTATAATCGCCAAGCTTAGAGGTTTTGCCGTAGGTGCCGTCCTTTAACATATAATGCCAACCCATACCGCCCTGATTAGAAAGAGAGGCGCCGATAGCATAGGGATAGTTTGAATAATTATATACGCCGTCATTAATTTCAATTTGGTTAGCCCAAACGGGATTTTCCTGACCTACGCAGATAAAACCGTGAACCCAGGAATTCGAAACGGGGTTAAACATATTGATTTTTACTTTATAATCATAACCGGGAGTAATTTCATAAGGCTGACCGTCTTTTGTAACGGGGGTGAAGTTTACCATATCTGAGTTTACAATCTGAAGGGTATCGTATTTTGCACCCGTTACGCTGTCAACAACCTGCTTATAACCAACGCTTGCGCCGGCGGCATTTTTTGCGTTTACAGGGGTAAACTGCTTATTTTTATAGGTTGCCTTTGCGCCGACGGAATAATTATAAATATCATTCTCCGAAAAGGTGAATTTATAATATCCGCCGAGGGTAGTATCTTCATAGTTTGCTTCATTTTCGACGGCAACAACCGAAACGGGCACAGCCATATAAGAAAAGAGAAGGCATATTGAAATAATAAAACAAATAATTTTCTTCATAATTTTTCTCCGATATAAATTAATTATAATGGTTATGATTAGTCGAAACATACTTGTTTCGACACAAAATCTTTGATTTTGGAACAAATTTCTTTTGAAATTTGTTCATAACCATTGCAATGAGTGTTGTGCAAAATCAAACTTTATGATTTGATTTTGCCATAGCCACTTGAAAGTGGCCTGTCGAAGCGCTTTTAGCGTTTCGACAAACTACAATCATTATAATAATCCTTTGCCGTAAACAAGAACGGCGGTATATCCGTTTGCAAGGTTTAAGGTTGACCAATAAACCGTTGTAAGAGTTGAATTAGCGCAGCTTTGAATCTGTTGCTGCAACTCATCATCGGTACTGTTTTTTACAAGCACGAAAGCCCAGTCGGGAGTTCTTTTATCGTAACCGTTGGTAACTGCAAGCCTTAAAGAGCTATCACTCAAATCCTGAATAACACTGTCGGGAGTCATATAATAACTTTCACTGCAAACAGGAATAACGTCTTCATAGTCTTCGTCATAAACCCGCAGTTCATCACTGAATGCAAACGAAAGTCCGCCACCCATACTACATTCCTTTTTGGGTATAAAATCTGAAGAAGAGGCGTCGGCGTTATACCATTTTCCATCTATTTTAAAAGCAGTCCAGGTATGTCCCACTTCACCTTCGGTTTCACCGCTGAACATTTTTTCCGCCGCCTCTATACCGGCCATTCTAAAAAGCAGAGAAAGGGCGTTTGCATAACCGTCGCATTGAGTTTTTCCGGTTATTAAAGCATCGTATAAATAAGGGAAGACGCTTGTTTTGCCGTCGTCGTCCTCATAAACCTCATAGGTTACGTTTTTTGCAAGAATTTTATAAAGATGTTCGGCTTTTTCTATTTCGGAAAGGTTTTCGGGAAAAGATTTTATAACGTCCTCTACCGCCTTTACAGCCAACAACTTTTTATTTAACATATCGGCAGTAAAATTATTAACGGTTATATAATATCCGTCAAAGGATGCATGTCCCGTATAAAAATCGGTAATCTCAACGGGGATAGAAGAGGTAAAGGTACCGCATTCAAAACGCAAATTCTGTTCAACCAAAGGAGAATCCAAAGAAAGATATTCCGCTATCATTATCAATTCGTCAACACTTGAAACCAAAGCCGAATCAACAAGAATATTTTTAAGGCTGTTTTCAAATGCGTATTCTATTGCCAAATAAACCTGTTGGTGTTCGGGAGAGAGAGCATTATAGTAAATATCGCTTCGAAGGTGACCGTACTGTGAAACGTAATCGTCAAAAAATGAGGCGCTTACGTATTCTTCCTTTTCTTCCTTTAAAATTTCACCGTTAGAAAAACCGAAATATGCTGAGTTTTCTACTTCCTTAATTATTTTTCCGCTGTTTATTACGTTGGAAAAATCCTTCGCTACACTACAACCCGAAAGCAAAAAGCAAAGGGCAAGAACCAAAGCAATAATTTTAATTTTCCTCATATAGTACCTACTTTCACATACTAATATGTAAATTATAACATAAAAGTAAAGTTTTTTCAATATGTAGGTATATTTGAGGGTTTATGCATAAAAAGGCTGACTCACCGATTAAATGAGGCGCCTCTTTTCTTGTATTTGAAAATACATTATGTTAAAATATATTTGGTGATAAAGATGGATTTACCGAAAAGAAAACCCACAAGGTTAAAAGATTACAATTACAGTAGTTTTGGTTCATATTTCATAACTATTTGTACCCACAACCGAAAATGTATATTATGCGATATCGTAGGGGATGGCGTTTACGACATCCCGAAAATAAATTTAACGGAATGTGGTATGATATTGGAAAAATACATTGTTTTTATGAACACAAAATATGATAATATTTCAATTGACAAATATGCAATTATGCCTAATCATATTCATTTAATAATTAAAATCGAAAATAAATTTCCTGACGGTATGTCGCAAGCGCCATACCCTACGACAAACGCAATTATTCCAAAATATATATCATTATTTAAACGATATTGCAATCGCGAAATTGGCAAAAATATTTTTCAACGTTCTTTTCACGACCATATAATACGCAATGAAAAGGATTATTTGAAAATTTGGAATTATATAGATACAAATCCTCAAAAATGGCGGGATGACTGTTTTTATACTGAATAGTGGTTGTAAGAGATTCGCATAAAACAAAAAAGACAAGCCTTTAGACTTGTCTTTTGGCGCGCTGTAAGAGATTCGAACTCCTGGCCTTTTGGTCCGTAGCCAAACGCTCTATCCAGCTGAGCTAACAGCGCATTTTTATTATTGCCAAAGTATAATACCACAAAGGAAACAAAAAATCAAGTGTTTTTTTATAAAACTTTAAAAAACCGCAAGTTGCCTTACGGTTTTTTGCTCATTAAGTATTTTTCTCTTGTGGCTATTCCGCCGCGGATATGCCTTTCGTCTTTGTTTTTCTTTAATACCTTTGCAACCTGTTTATAAAGTTCGGGCTTATAGGCTTTCAGTCTGTCTGTCACGTCTTTATGTACGGTGGATTTACTTACCTTAAAAACGGCGGCGGTCTGTCTTACGGTGGCTCCCGTTTCAATTATATACCGTCCGAGCTCTGCCGCCCGTTCAAAAGAATAACTTTTCATATAATCAACTCCCCAAAGGACTTAGTTAACTATATGTAAAACCCGATTACTTTATGACGGCTATAGGTTTTATATAAGATATTTACAAAACTGCGTCCGGTATTATTCTTTCTTTTCGTCCCTTTGCCGATTTTATCCTTTTTATGTAAAATTTGTTGCTTTTTGAAAGGATTTGTGATACAATGATTTCATAATATGGGGGAATATGGTTTTGCTGTTAATTTTTCCCCATTGCCCTTTGGATTAAAAGAGCAATATTATGACAATACTACACTATGGAAAGAGGTATTTTTATGAAAAACTTAGATTTAAGCAAGTATGGTATCTCGGGCGTAAAAGAAATCGTACACAATCCTTCTTTTGAAGAACTTTTTGCCGCTGAAACCGATCCTTCTCTCGAAGGCTTTGAAAAAGGTCAGGTAACCGAACTTGGCGCAGTAAACGTTATGACCGGTATCTACACAGGCCGTTCTCCTAAAGATAAGTTCATTGTTATGGACGAAAATTCCAAGAACACTGTTTGGTGGACTTCTGATGAATTCAAAAACGACAACCATCCCTGCAGCGAAGCTACCTGGGCTGCCTTAAAGGATATTGCCGTAAAGCAGCTTAGTGACAAGAAGCTTTACGTTGTTGACGTATTCTGCGGCGCAAATGCCGATTCCAGAATGTCTATCCGTTTCATTATGGAGGTTGCTTGGCAGGCTCATTTCGTTAAGAATATGTTTATCAATCCTTCTGCAGAAGAACTCGAAGTATTTGAACCCGATTTCGTTTGCTACAATGCTTCTAAAGCCAAGGTTGAAAACTTTAAGGAACTCGGTCTTAACAGCGAAACCGCTTCCGTATTCAACATTACTTCTCGTGAACAGGTTATTCTTAACACCTGGTACGGCGGTGAAATGAAGAAGGGTATGTTCTCTATGATGAACTACTACTTACCGCTTAAAGGTATGGCTTCTATGCACTGCTCCGCTAACACCGATATGAACGGCGAAAACACCGCTCTCTTCTTCGGTCTTTCCGGTACCGGTAAAACCACCCTTTCCACCGATCCTAAGCGTCTTCTTATCGGCGACGACGAGCACGGCTGGGACGACAAGGGCGTTTTCAACTTTGAAGGCGGTTGCTATGCTAAGGTAATTAACCTTGATAAAGAAAGCGAACCCGACATTTACGCTGCTATCCGCAGAAACGCTCTCCTTGAGAACGTAACCGTTGATGAAAACGGCGTTTGCGATTTTGCTGACGATTCCGTTACCGAAAACACCCGTGTATCTTACCCCATCGACCATATCGAAAAGATCGTTCGCCCCGTTTCTGCAGCACCCGATGCTAAGAACGTAATCTTCCTTTCTGCAGATGCTTTCGGCGTACTTCCTCCCGTTTCCGTTCTTACTCCCGAACAGGCACAGTACTACTTCCTCTCCGGCTTTACCTCTAAGCTTGCAGGTACCGAGCGTGGAATTACCGAGCCTACTCCTACCTTCTCTGCTTGCTTCGGTCAGGCTTTCTTAGAGCTTCACCCCACCAAGTATGCTGAAGAACTTGTTAAGAAGATGGAAAAGAGCGGCGCTAAGGCTTATCTTGTAAACACAGGTTGGAACGGCACCGGCAAACGTATCTCCATTAAAGATACCCGCGGTATTATTGATGCTATCCTTGACGGTTCTATCCTTAAGGCTGACACCAAGACCATTCCTTACTTCAACCTTACCGTTCCTACTGCTCTCCCCGGTGTTGACAGCGGTATCCTCGACCCCAGAGATACCTATAAGGATGCAGCTGAGTGGGATACCAAGGCTAAGGACCTTGCAGGTCGTTTCGTTAAGAACTTTGATAAGTACACCGGCAACGATGCAGGTAAAGCACTTGTTAAAGCAGGTCCCGAACTCTAATTTTAAACTAAAACATGCAGACGCTATGTATTGTCATAGCGTCTGTTTTTTATTATATTCGGCTGTCAAATAGGGCAAAACCAATAACAGAATTTTGTTGAAAAATGGCGGAAAAGGTGATAAAATTAATTTATAAAACTGAAAAAGAGGGGTAAAATGAAGCCTTCGTTTAAAATAAACGACAGTGAAAAGTTCTGGCAGGATGCAAACGCAAATGCAGAAAAAGAAATAAATGAAATAAGAGAGCAAACCGAAAAACGCGCAAAGAAAAAGAAGAGAAAAATCGGCGCGGTTATAACCCTTTCTTCTCTTTTACTTATTGTTCTATCGGTTCTCTTCGCAGTTATTCTTCTTCCTCAATTAAGATACAACAAAGCGCTTTCTTTAATAAAGGAAGAAAAATACGATCAGGCTATTGAAATTTTTGTTTCCCTCGGTGATTATAAGGATAGCGCAGACAGAGTTTTCAGAACCAAATACGACCTTGCCTTAAGGCTTTACGGCGAAGAAAAATATGATGAAGCCTATACGTTTTTCGACGGGCTGGGTGATTACCGAGATTCTCCGGGTTTAAAAAAGGAATGTATTTATAAAAGCGGTTTAAGCCTTTTAAATAAAGGAAAATGGGCAGAGGCTAAAGAAAAACTTTCCTCTTTAAACAACTATAAGGATGCGGGAAAAAACATTAAGGAATGTGACTACCAATTAGGTCTTCTTGCCATAAAGGGCGAAGACTGGGAAAAGGCAGTAAATATTTTTTCTTCTCTTGCCGATTATAAGGACAGCGAAGAACAGCTTATTCTTTCAAATTACAACAAGGCGAAGGAAATGCACAAAGCGGGAAAATATACCGAAGCGGTTAAAATTTTTGAAGAGCTTTCCGACTTTGAAGACAGCAAAGAGTTAAAACTCGTTTCTATGTACTCTTACGTTTCAGGTCATCAAAAGGCAGACGATATGACCACATTTGAATATTTAAAAGAGTTAACCGAAAAAAACTTCGAAGACTCAAAGGCTATTTATAAAAGTCTTTACGCGTGGAGTACAAAATGCGTTATAAATAACAGTAAAAGCGACAGTAAAACCAATATGGAAGTGGTTTCCCGATTTGATACGGTTTATTTTCACGTTTCACTATCGGGCGGAGCGCCCAACGCCACCACCACCGTTAAATATGAAATTGTTTTCCCCGGCGGAAGTATTCAAAAGGGTGATTTCGGCAAAGACTGGAAAGCGGGAAGCGAAGGATGTACGTGGGTATGGTTTAAATCCCCTGCCTATGCCGACACCGGTTACGCTTACGTAAAGCTTTTTGACCTTGACGGAAAATTAATCGGTGAAGACAGTGTTTATATTGCAAAATAGATTTTAGTAAATATGCTGAGGAACCGAAATAACAATTTTTGTAACGGAGGATAAATTGTGTCTTGCAGCACTTCCGACCAAATGGAATACGTTGAACTCCGCGAGAAAGACGGACTGCTTTATCCATTATTCCAACGTAAAAAAATCGGTAAAAACGATCCTGTCACAGACGACTATATATTGCTTTCCTTCTGTGTGGAAATATCAAAGGAATTTGAATATAATGCCGGCGAAATAATTTATATTTATAAGTAAATTTTTTCAAAAACGGATGTGCAGGAATCTCTGCACATCCGTTTTACTATCTTAAAATAATTCTATTAAACTGTAAGGTAAATAAAAAGGGACGATGCTGACATCGTCCCTTTTAAAAATATTTTTAATCAGAATTAAAAGCTTGTATTATTTGCATTACTGCTTTTTTCTGTTGTGCCGTAAGGTTGACCCAAGAATCAAAAAGTTCTTTAAGTTCGGGCGTCATTTCCACCATATCATCTTCTGCGAAAAATTGGGATAAAGTAATACCAAAGCCTTTACAGATTGCTTCTAATGTGCTTATTGAAGGCAAAGTATTTCGTTTAAAAATATTTGCAAGAGTAGATTCGGACAAACCGCACGCTTTAGATAAACGGTATTCCGTCCAGCCGCGTTCATTAAGTAATTGACGAAGTCTTTTATGTGTGTCCATACTCTCACCCTTTCCTGTATATATTTTACCTCCAAACATAACGGTTTTATACTAAATACTTGTAATGTTTTTGCCGTTATGTTAAACTGTAAACATAATTAAAATAAAGGGTGAACTTTTTATGTTAAATATTTTTACTGTTGCTTTTTTTGGGCACAGAGACGTTTTGGATTCATTTTCTTTAGAACAACAACTTGAAAAAGAAATAACGAAGCTTATCAGCCAAAAGCAATATGTGGAATTTCTGGTAGGAAGAAACGGTGAATTTGATAAAATCGTTTCTCGTGTTATAAGAAAAATTAAACGGGAAATCACAGATGATAACAGTTCTTTAATTCTCATTTTGCCATATCTGACTGCCGAATACACAAAAAACGTTAATCAATTTGATAATTATTATGACGAAGTTGAAATATGCGAAGCTTCTTCCCTTTCCCATCCTAAAGCTGCCATACAAATCAGAAACAGAAAAATGGTGGACAGAGCAGATCTCATTATTACATACGTGGAAAAAAACGAAGGCGGTGCCTATAAAACCGTAAAATATGCAAAAGAAAATAATAAACAGATTATAAATTTAGCTTTTGCGGGCGGATAAAGGGCATCCGCCCCTACAATATATCAATATATTTACATCCGTGCCGAAGGCACACCTTACCTATTCCCTATTCCTATTCCCTAAAAAAACACCCTTTCGGGTGTTTTTTTATACTCTTTCTATGAACTTTTTAAGGCGGGTCATTAGACCGTCTTTATCGCAAAAATAACTCATTCCGTGACCTGCGTTTTCTGCAAAAAAGAATTCTTTATCGTTTTTATAAGAATTAAAACATTCCTCGCTCATATAAAACGGCACGAAAGTATCCTCCTTTGAATGAATAAAGAAAATCGGTATTTTTGCTTTTTCCAGTTGCTTTTTTACGTCGGTTTCGTCCAGATTTATTCTCTCGAAAATAATTCCGCCCGTCTTTATGAAAAAATATATTAATTTTTCAGGCAGTTTCATTTCTCCGATAACCTTATACATAATTTCTTTGGCAGAAGAAAACGCGCTGTCACTAATTATTCCCTTTACCCTTTCGGGAAGCTTTTCACCTGCGCTCATCAGCACAGTTGCGCCGCCCATAGAAACTCCGCACAGTATTATTTTTTCGCTTTCCTTTATATTGTTTTCAGCGTATTCTATCCATTTAAGACAGTCGTTTTTTTCTTTTACTCCCATCGTAAGAAATTTGCCCTCGCTTTTTTCGTGGGCGCGCTGAGAAACAAGCAGAAGACTGTAACCCATCTTATTGTAAAAATCAAATACTCCCGCGCTGTCCCTGAAGGGTGAACTTCTGTAGCCGTGAAAAAATATTACTAAGGGCGCTTTTTTGTTTTTGCTTTCGTAAAATCTTCCGTAAAGAATTTTTTTATCCCTGCTTTTTATTTTTATTTCTTCAAAGGGAAGATTTCTGTTATATTTTATTCTGTTTACGATTTCTTCTTTAAAAGGAGCGTACTGATTTGTGTCAGGAAAGAAAAAAACGGATTTTTCGTCATTTTTCACCCCGTGAAGTCCTGCATAAAAACAAACATAACAGGTAACGAAAAAACAAATTATTAAATTTATTGCCACAAAAATTATCCAAAACATTTATTTTCCCCTTTTTTCCCTCTTTATTCAAAAAATAAACGATTTTTCAGGTTAAATTGTGAACAAATTGTAAACTTTAAACTGTTCGACGGGTTGTGACATAATCCGACAATGCAAATGTGTATAATGAAAGAAAATAATAAAAAAGGAGTAATAAATTATGAAAAAAGCAAAATCCTGTTGTTTTATCCTTGGCACTTTTTCTCAGATTTTTGAAGGAAAGGAGGAAAACTTTTTAACAAATGAAATTAAAGAAAAAATAACGCAACAAATTGATTACTTAATCGAAAAAGAGAATATTTCTTTATTTTATACCGGAATGGAAAGCGGAGCAGACCTTTTTTACGCCGATTACGTTCTTTCAAAAAAGGAAGAATTCAGTTTAAAACTTTGCTGTGTAATTCCTTATGAAGAACAGGCTGCTTTATTCAGCGAAGAAGAAAGAGATTTATATTTTTCGGTTGCTCAAAGAAGCGATGAAGAAATTATGCTTAATCGTCAAAAGGTTTTAGGCTGTCGCAGAAAAAGGGATGAATTTATGATTAAAAACAGCGACGTGATTATTTTACTTCACGACACGTCTGTTTCTCCCGACGGAGTAAATCTTCAAAAAATAGATAAAGAAAAGCAGATTATAGTGATTAATCCCTTTAATTGCCGTCAGAACGCCACTTTTAAACGCATAGTGTAGAAACACTTTAAATTATCAAAAAACCCCTGTAATGCAAATTATAGGGGTTTTTTGCTGTTTTTTATTATATTATATATAATAAACTATTGAAATATTATTTTTTTATGTTATAATATATTTGTATATCTATATTTTATATATTACATTAATAGAAAGGTGAGGTAAGATGAAAGTAGAATCTGTTCAAGATATATGGGAATTAGTATGCGTGGAAATGAAAAAGAATTTATCCGAAATAGCCTTTGACGTATGGCTTAAAGACCTTCACCCTATCGAACTTAAAAACGGTGAATTTATACTCGGCATATATTCTGCTTATAAAAAGAACATTGTTGAATCTAATTATATTGATGCTATTCATAAGCATTTAAAGGATATTATGGGTTTTGAGGTTGCCGTTACAATTTTGGTTGAGGACGAAAGCGGACAGGTTGTCGCTCCGCCGAAGCCTATAAGCGACGGTTCCTTTGAATCGGACTATACCTTTGATAACTTTATCGTTGGTTCCACAAACCGTTTTGCACACGCTGCAAGTATGGCGGTAGCAGATAATCCAAATATTATTTATAATCCTCTTATTATTTACGGACGAAGCGGTGTTGGTAAAACCCATCTTCTTTTGGCTATTAAAAACCACATCAGAAAAAAATATCCCACAAAGCAAATTGAATACATAAGATGCGAGGACTTTACAAATCAGCTTATCTCCGCTCTTCACGAGGGTTCTTTAGGTCTTGGAACTTTGGACAGTTTCAGAAACAGATTCAGAACCACCGACGTATTGCTTATTGACGATATTCAGTTTATTGCCGGTAAAAATCAGACTCAGGAAGAATTTTTTAATACCTTTAACACCCTTTATCAGAACAAAAAACAGATAGTTGTTACCTGTGACCGTCCTCCTAAAGATATTAAACTTCTTGACGACAGACTCCGTTCACGTTTTGAAAGCGGTCTTATTGCTGATATTACTCCTCCCGATTTTGAAACCAAGGTTGGTATTATCAAAAATAAACAGCAACAGCTTGGAATTGAAATACCTGAAAATATAATCTATTACATTGCAGAGCATATTCAGGACAATACCCGTCAGCTTGAAGGTGTTGTTAAAAAAATTCAGGCGCTTATATTTATCGACCAGAAGGTTCCTACCCTTTCTATCGTTCAGGGCTTTATTAAAGAGGTTGTCAGTGACACCCGTCCCGAGCCTATTAAAATTGAACAGATAATAACCGAGGTTGCAAGAACCTATAACGTAAGTGAAGGAGATATTCTTTCAACCCGAAGAACTGCCGATTTGGTTAAGGCAAGACAGGTTGCAATGTATATTGCAAGAGAAACCACCGAGCTTCCCTATTCTGCTATCGGCGAATCTTTTGGAAAGAATCATACTACCGTTCTTTATACCGAGAAAAAGGTTAAGGAACTTATGAAAGAAAATCCTTACGAAAAAACCGTAATTGAGGATATAATTAAGAACCTTAAATCAGAATAGTTATGAACAAAGTTAACACTTATTAACAGTTTGAATTAAACAGCAGTGTTTAAAACTTTAAAAAGGCAAAATTTATGCACAATTTATTAAAAATTATTTAAACACCGATTTTTCTTTAAATAAAAAGGTTTAAGACACTTACTGACAGAACTGACACCTATATGAAGACTGTTAAATAATTTATATTTTCTCTTTAGGAAATTTTTCATTTTTTTGAAATTTTGAAGGAAGGTAATCAAAATGATTTTTACTGTAGAACGTAACGTTTTTCTTGATGCAGTAACAAAGCTATCCCGTGTTGTTTCTTCTAAAACTGCTTATCCTGAGCTTGAAGGTATATTAATTTCTGCCGAACAGGGAAAAATTACTTTAATTGCTTATAATCTTGAAATGAGTATGCAAAAAGAAATTTATGCAAGAACAGAGGAAGACGGCGACATCGTTATTTCTGCAAGAATTTTAAGCGATATCTTTAAAAGACTTAACGGACCTACCGTCCAAATTTCTGCAGATGACAAAAATATCTGCCATATATCCTGCTCCAGCGCCGTTTTCGACATTCCCGGAATGGATGCAATGAATTATCCCGAAACTCCCACCTTTGCCGACGGTAAAGATCTTTTAATAAAAGGTGAAACTCTTTATGAAATGACAGAGGGAACATCCTTTGCAGTTGCTCCTATTGAGGGAACAAGACCTGTTTTAATGGGTATTAATATTTCTTTAAGTAACGGAAATTTAAAATTCGTTGCCATTGACGGTTACAGACTTGCCATACGTCAGACAAAGGTTGACGATAAGGGTGAATTTAATTTTATAATTCCCGGCACAATGTTAAATGAAGTTATCCGTCTTATAAGTGATAAGGAAAAGGAAGTTCCTATTTGCGTAGGCGGAAAAATGATTTCCTTTGATATTGACGGTTACAAGATTATTTGCCGACTTATAGAAGGAGAATTTGTTAATTATCAAAGAACCATTCCTGCTTCACATAATCAGAAGATAGTTGTTATGGTAAGAGATATTCTTTCGGTATTAGACAGAATTTCACTTTTAATCAGCGATTCTTTTTCTACTCCCGTAAGATGTATTTTAAATGAAGAACATATTAATTTTTCATGTTCAACCGCTGTCGGTAAGGTAAATGAAACCTATGAAGTTGACCTTGAAGGAGAACCTTTTGAAATAGGTCTTTCCTCACGTTATCTTACAGAAGCATTAAAAGCAATAGAAGACGATATGGTGCAAATTAAATTTGACTCTTCTAAACAGGGTGTAGTTATTGAACCTTTAAACGGTGACGATTATATGTATATGATAATGCCTATGAGGTTGAAATAATGAGCGAAAAAGAAATAATCATAAAAGAAGATTTTATAAGACTTGATTCTCTTATGAAGCTTAGCGATGCCGTAGTGACGGGCGGTCACGCAAAAATTGTTATTCAAAACGGCGAAGTTAAGGTAAACGGCGAGGTTTGTACCCAAAGAGGTAAAAAAATGAGAGAAGGAGACTTTTTTACCTTTGACGGTTTAAAAGTAACTGTAAAAAAATGCTGATAAAAGAAATCGGCGGAAAAAATTTCAGAAATCTTGAGGATTTTAATATTTTTCCTCACGAAAAAATGAACGTTATCTGTGGCGAAAATGCTCAGGGAAAAACAAATCTTTTGGAACTTATATGGCTTTTTACGGGCGCAAAAAGTTTCAGAACGAATAAAGACGCTGAACTTATAAACAAAAATGAAACAAAAAGCAGAATAAACGTTGGATATATTTCGGAAGAAATTGAAAAAGAAGCACAAATAGAAATTGAAAACAGAAGAAAGGCAATATTAAACGGAAAAAAACTTTCCTCTGCTTCTCTAATGGCTGGAAATTTTTGCGCTATAGTTTTTTCCCCCGACGATTTGACTTTAATATCAGGTTCTCCCGAAAAAAGAAGAAGATTTTTAGACGTTGCTATTTCTCAGATATATCCAAAATATCTTGAAATTTTAAAAAGATACGTAAGGGCTCTTTCTCAGCGAAATTATCTTTTAAAAGAAATTAAAATGGGAAAAGCAGATAAAGAAATGCTTCTGCCTTTTGAGGAAGAAATAGCAAATTCGGGAAGCAATATTATTAAATACAGAATAAGATATTTAGAGATTGCACAGGAATTTATAACAGAAATTTATAAAGGAATTTCTTCTTATAAGGAATCTTTCAGGGTAGAGTATCTTCCTGTTTGTACTCCCGATAAATTAAAGGAAAAGCTTATTCTTTCAAGAAACGACGATATATTAAGCGGTTTTACTTCATTTGGTCCCCATAGAGATGACATAGATTTTAAAATTGACGAAATGTCGGTAAGAAATTTTGGTTCTCAAGGACAAAAGAGAAGTGTCGCCCTTTCTTTAAAATTAAGTGAAGCAGAGGTTTTAAAAAAGGTAACGGGAGAATATCCCGTGGCGCTGCTTGACGACGTTATGAGTGAGCTTGACCCTGCAAGACAAAATTACGTTCTTAATCATATAAGTAAACTTCAGGTTTTTTTAACCTGTTGCGACCCTGCAAATATTAAAAATTTAAATAAGGGTAACGTTTATGAAATAAAGAACGGAAATGTATTTTTTAAGGAAGAAAAATAATGTATATTCATTTAGGACAGGATACACTTGTTAAAAAAAGCGATATAATTGGTATTTTTGACCTTGATACTGCTTCTGTTTCAAAAAGAACGAGAGATTTTTTAAGCAGAGCAGAAAAGGAAGGAAGGGTAGTAAACGTAAGTTTTGAACTTCCTAAATCCTTTATAGTATGTCAGCACAAAAATGAAAAGAAAATATATATTTCACAAATCTCCTCTGCAACTCTTTTAAAGAGAAGCGAAGCTGATTTTGAAAACTCATTATATTAAAAGAGAGGAAATAAACATGAGCGAAGAAATTAAAGCACCTATTAATAATGAATATGACGAAAATTCCATACAGGTGCTGGAAGGACTTGAAGCAGTTCGAAAAAGACCCGGTATGTATATCGGTTCCACAGGAGAACGAGGTCTGCACCATCTTGTTTATGAAATTGTTGATAACTCTATCGACGAAGCCTTGGCAGGTTACTGTGATAAAATCACCGTAACACTTCTGGACGAAGGTATTGTCAGAGTAGAGGATAACGGACGTGGTATTCCTACCGGTATTAATCCGCAAAAGGGAATTCCTACCGTAACCGTTGTATTTACAATTCTTCACGCAGGCGGTAAGTTCGGCGGAAACGGATATAAGGTTTCGGGTGGTCTTCACGGTGTTGGTGCGTCGGTTGTTAATGCGCTTTCCTCTTGGCTTGAGGTAGAGGTTAAGGACGGTAAAAACGTTCATAAACAGCGTTATGAAAAGGGTAATATCGTGTCTGACCTTGAAATTGTTGGACAGACCAACGAAACGGGTACTACCGTAACCTTTAAACCCGACCCTTCTATTTTTACCGATACCACTACTTATGATTACGATATTTTAAAGAACAGACTCAGAGAGCAGTCATTCCTTAATGCAGGTATAAGAGTAGTTTTAGAAGATAAGAGAACCGACGTATACGAACCGAAAACCGACGAATTTTATTATGAAGGCGGTATAAAGTCTTACGTTGAATATTTACTTGAGGGAATGAAGAAGGAAAGCCTTAACAGTGAGGTTATTTATCTTAACTGTGATAAGGACGACCAGACTGCAGAAATTGCTCTTATTTGGTCAACTGCTTATGACAGCAGAGTAATGTCCTTTGCCAATACCCTTCATACTATTGACGGCGGTACTCACGAACAGGGATTCAGACAGGCTTTAACAAACACAGTTAATAAATATGCCTTTGACTTTAAGCATCTTAAAGAAGGTAATGCTCGTCTTAAGGCTGAAGATATTATAGAAGGTGTTGTTGCTGTTGTTTCGGTAAAACTCAGCGATGCTCAGTTTGAAAGTCAGACCAAAGCAAAGCTTGGTAATACTTCTATCGGTAAGGTTGTAAGAGATTTAGTAAACGATAAACTTTATCAGTTTTTGGAAGAACATCCAAGCGAAGCAAAAATTATTATCGAAAAATCAATTGCTTCTTCTAATGCCCGTGAAGCTGCTCAAAAAGCAAGAGAAGCTTCACGAAATAAATCGGGATTCGGTAATAAAACAAGAATGCCTGAAAAGCTTACCGACTGTATTTCGGATGATGCAACAAAAACCGAAATATTTATCGTCGAGGGTGATTCTGCAGGCGGTAGCGCGGTAGAAGGAAGAAACTCAACCTATCAGGCAATTCTTCCTCTTTGGGGTAAAATGCTTAACGTTGAAAAGGCAAGAGATGATAAGGTTTACGGAAACGATAAATTAACCCCCGTTATAGTAGCTCTTGGTACGGGAATAGGCGAAAATTTTGATATTGAAAAACTTCGTTACGATAAAATTGTTATTATGGCCGATGCCGACGTTGACGGTAGCCATATCAGAACCCTTCTTTTAACCTTCTTCTTCAGATATATGCCTGAACTTATCGAAACGGGTCACGTATATCTTGCACAGCCTCCTCTGTTCAGAGTAAGCAAGGGTAAACAGCATTTTGATGCATTTACCGATGAAGAAAAGACAGAATATATCGAAAAACTTGGCGGTACAGCCGATGTTCAGCGTTATAAAGGTCTTGGTGAAATGGACCCCGATCAGCTTTGGGAAACAACACTTAATCCCGAAACAAGAACCTTCCTTCGCGTAACCATGGCAGATGCAGAAATTGCCGATGCCACCTTTACAATGCTTATGGGTGACGAGGTTGAACCCAGAAAACAGTTTATTGAAGAAAATGCGGTATTTGCTACCGACCTTGATATTTAAGGAAAGGAGAGAAAAAAATGGCTAAACAGGAAAAAGTATATTGGCCCAGTAGTGAAGAAACTAACATTGTGCCGGTAGAAATTGTTGATGAAGTTAAAGGAAGTATGCTTCAGTACGGTATGTCTGTACTTGTAGGACGTGCTCTTCCCGACGTGCGCGACGGTCTTAAACCCGTACACAGAAGAATTCTTTATACCATGTATGAAAACGGACTTACCCCCGATAAAGCCTACAGAAAGTGCGCCGATACGGTTGGTGCAGTGCTTGGTCGTTATCATCCTCACGGTGACTCTTCCGTTTACGATGCTATGGTAAGAATGGCTCAGGATTTTTCTCTTCGTTATCCTTTAATCGACGGACACGGAAACTTCGGTAATATAGACGGCTACCCTGCCGCTGCTTACCGTTATACCGAATCTAAAATGAACCGTCTTTCTCTTCATATGCTTGACGATATTGAGAAAGACACCGTTGATTTTGCTCCTAACTCTGACGACAGACTTAAAGAACCTACCGTTCTTCCCGTAAGATTTCCTCAGCTTTTAGTAAACGGTTCTTCGGGTATTGCTTTCGGTATGGCTACCGAAATTCCCCCTCATAATCTTGCAGAGGTTATCGACGGTATGTGCTGTCTTATTGATAATCCCGATGCAGATTTAAGCGAACTTTGTGAGCATATTAAGGGCCCCGACTTCCCCACCGGCGGTATCATTATGGGCAGAAGCGGTATAAGAGCTGCTTATGCTACCGGTAAGGGTAAAATTATCGTTCGCGGTAAAGCAGAAATTGAAGAACTTTCCAACGGCAAGTTCAGAATTGTTATTACCGAAATTCCTTATAAGGTTAGAAAGAAAGATCTTGTTAAGAAAATTTACGATTTAGCAAACGAAAAACGCATTGAAGGTATTGACGACGTTGTTGACTATTCTTCAAAACGTGATGGCGGTATCAGAATTGTTGTTGATATAAAGCGTGATGCTAATCCTCAGGTTGTTCTTAATAAACTTTATTCCTATACCGAACTTCAGACCACCTTCGGCGCTAACCTTATTGCTATCGTAAACGGCAAACCTCAGATTTTAACACTTAAGGAAATGCTTCAAAACAGTATTGACTTCCAGTGTGAAATTGTTGAAAGAAAAACCCGTTTTGATATGAAGAAGGCTGCAGAAAGAGCCCACGTGTTAGAAGGCTTAAAAACTGCCCTTGATTTCATTGACGAGGTTATCGCTATTATCCGCAAGAGCGCCGACGTTGCTACTGCAAAGGCTAATTTGAGTGAGCGTTTCGGTCTTGATGATATTCAGACCACCGCTATCGTTCAGATGCAGTTAGGTAAACTTGCAAATCTTGAAAAACAAAAGATTTTAGACGAACTTGAAGAAAAACTTGCATTTATTAAAGAATGTGAGGCAATTCTCTCAAGCAAAGAAAGAATTCTTGATATAGTTAAAACTGAATCTCTTAATCTTCGTGATAAATATTCCGATGAAAGAAGAAGTGAAATTTCTGCCGTTTCGGGTGAGGTTGATATTGAAGACCTTATTCCCGAAGAGGAATGCGTTATCACTAAGACCGTTAACGGTTATATTAAACGTATGGCTGTTGATACCTATTCCGTTCAGCATAAGGGCGGCAGAGGTAAAATGGGTATGAAGACAAGAGAAGACGATATGATCGAAAATATGATGACCTGTTCTTCTCACGATTTCATTATGCTCTTTACCAACTTCGGCCGTGTTTATAAGCTTAAGGCTTATGAAATTCCCGAGGCTACAAGCACCAACAGTAAGGGTATGAACGTTATTAACCTTATCCCCTTGCAAAAGGAAGAAAAACTTTCTATGGTGCTTTCCTGCGCTGAGGCTGATGATGACAGTTTCATTTGTATGGTTACTCGTAAGGGTACTATCAAAAGAACTAAAATTACGGATTTCCGTAATATTCGCAAAACAGGTATTATTGCTATCGAACTTAACGAGGGTGACGAATTATCCTTTGTTAGTCTTACCGACGGCAATAAAGATATTTACGTTGCTACCAAGAAGGGTCGCGGTATAAGATTTGAAGAAACACAGGTACGTCCTATGGGCAGAACCGCTTGCGGTGTAAGAGCAATAAAACTGGGCGCAGACGACGAAGTTGTTTCAATGGATATTTGCGATAGCGAAAGCGTACTTCTCACCGTTACCGAAACGGGTTACGGCAGAAAGACTCCTATCAGCGATTACCGTGTTCAGAGCCGTGGCGGTAAGGGTACCACCAACTACCGTACCGAAAAATACGGTGACGTTGCAAAGGTTATCTGCGTAACCGATGAGGACGACGTAATTATGATTTCTTCCGACGGTATTATTATAAGAATTCCCGTTTGTGAGATTTCTACCTTCTCCCGTCCTGCTAAGGGCGTAAGGGTTATGAGAGTTGAGGAAGGTTCAAAGGTACTTTCCGTTGCAACTGCAACCCATGATGAAGAAGAGGTTAACGCTTCTCCTGAAGCACCTGATGCTGATGCAGGAACGGTAGAGCCTGAAAAAGAAAACGAAACAGAAGATACTGCGGCAGAGGAATAATTAATGGATTTTTACAATGCCGAAGTAAATCTTGCTAAGAAAAACGAGAAATCAGCAATAAAAAGGGCTGCCAATATAACGGGCTTTGCCTTTTTTATGCTGACCTCGGTTATGGTTTTCTGGAGCGTTCCGGTAACGGTTATAATTAAACTTGTGTCCAAACGCCCCGATATAACCTTAAAATATTTAAATGACCCGACAATAGTACAGGTTATTCAGATTTGTGTATCAAGTATTGCCTTTATCTTCCCTTTTATTATTTATTCAAAAATGATGGGGGAAAGATTAAGCGAGGTTGTCCTTTATAACAAGCCGAAAGAAAAGAAGCTTATGTTCCCTCTTATTCTTATGGGACTTGGAGTGTGCGGTTTTTCAAATGCCGTCGTTTCGGGCGCAGGGGCAATTCTTCAGAATTTCGGTTTTAACTATAACGTTGCTCAAACCGAAAACCCCACAAATATTTTTGGAATAATACTTTCCTTTGTTGCAACCGCCGTTACTCCCGCCTTGGTAGAGGAATTTGCAATGCGCGGCGCCGTTATGGGAACACTGAGAAAATACGGCGAAAGCTTTGCTATAATTACCTCTGCCCTTATATTCGGTCTTATGCACGGAAACCTTGTGCAGATTCCCTTTGCTTTCATATTGGGACTTTTCTTCGGCTTTGCCGTTATAAAATCTGGAACAATATGGACGGCGGTAATCATACACTTCTTAAATAACCTATTTAGTATTTCCTTTGATTATATTTTAAGTAATTCTAAAGGCGCGGTAGTGTGGTTTGCAAATATATTCTATTTTATATTCCTTTTGGCGCTTGGTTTTATAGGTTTTCTTCTGTACTTTAATAAAGGAGAAGATACCTTTAGTCTTGATAATAAAACCGAAGTTCTGACAGTAAAAGAAAAATTAATCAGTTTTTTAACTGCGCCCTGCATAATAATATCATTTGTTATTGTTTTGCTTGAATCATTTTTTGTTTACAGAGCCTGATGTTTCACGTGAAACAGGTGTCGCGTTGGGATACAGGGATTAGGGAATAGGGATTAGGGAATAGTAAAAAATCCCGATGTTTCACGTGAAACATCGGGATTTGGTATATTGAAGATATATTGATGTTTTGTAGGGGACGATGTAAAAAGGCTCCTTTGTGTAAAGGGAGCTGTCACGAAGTGACTGAGGGATTGTTATAGTTTCGCACCAATCCTCCCACCGACATTCGTCGGTCCCCCCTCCTTTACAAGGCGGGCTTTATTTTTAACATAAAGAATTTTCGATATTTTGTAGGGGATGGCGTCCTCGACATCCCGCAAATAAAATAAAAACAAATCGGAGAAAAATATGAATAAAAAATATATGCAAATTGCCCTTGAGAAAGCAAAAGAGGCGTATGAAATCGGGGAAATACCCGTTGGTGCCGTAATTGTTAAGGATGATAAAATAATCGGTACGGGTATGAACACCCGCGAAAAAGACAAAAACGCTCTCGGTCACGCTGAAATAAACGCTATTAATGAAGCCTGTAAGAATACGGGCAGTTGGCGGCTTGACGGCGCAACCATTTACGTTACCATGGAGCCTTGTCCTATGTGCGCGGGGGCGATTATTAATGCGCGTATTAAAACGGTTGTGTTTGGTTGCTATGATTTAAAAATGGGCGCCTTCGATTCGGTATGTAATCTTGCTAACGAAAAATTTGATTTTACCCCCGAAATATATGGCGGTATTATGGAAAAAGAGTGCGGCGAGATTGTTAAAAAGTTTTTTGAGGAACTAAGAAAATGAACCTTTTAAAAGAAATTTGTCCCTTCCCCTTTTCCGTTTGCTCCTTTGATGCGGTCAGCGATAAACTCATAAACTGTCGCAAAAAGGCGGAAATTCCCGAAAAAGCCAAAAGTATAATAATGTTTGCCTTTCCGTATAAGGTAAAAAACGAAAAACCCCTTAATATAAGCCGTTATGCCGCAGTTACAGATTACCACGAGGTAGTGGAAAATATTCTTAATAACTATTGCTTGGCTTTAAAAAAGGAGTTTTCGGAAAATGAGTTTGTGCCCTTTGTGGATAATTCTCCTATTCCCGAAGTATATGCAGCTGCTCTTTCGGGACTTGGAGTTAAGGGCAAAAACGGTCTTTTAATTACGAAAGAATACGGAAGCTTTGTTTTTATAGGAGAAATAGTAACCGATTTATATATAGAAAGCGCAGAAAATTACGCAGAATGTATTAATTGCGGACTTTGTGAGAAGGTCTGCCCCGTTTCTTTAAATAAGGAAAACTGTATTTCAAGGATAACTCAGCAGAAAAAAGAACCGAATAAGGAACAAATTGCACTTATAAAAGAAAGCGGTTCGGTTTGGGGCTGTGATATATGCGCAGAAATATGTCCTATGAATAAGGATAAAAAATTAACCGATATAAAAGAATTTGTAAATTCATACAGAGATTCCTTTACGCCCGAAGAAGACGAAGCCCACCGCCCGTATAATTGGCGCGGTAAAGAGTACGTTATAAGGAATATGGAGTTGTAAAGGGATGCGACAATCCTCCCACCGACATACGTCGGTCCCCCCTCCTTTACACAAGGAGGGCAGGTATAGACAAAACTCAATTAATAACGGATAATTAAATTATCTTATTATTATAGGTGGTTCAATGGATAGAAAATATAACCCTAAATTATTAGGAGCAGCAAAAAGTCTTCGCAAAAATATGACTAAAGAGGAAAGAAAATTATGGTACGAATTTTTGCGTGAATATCCTGTGAAATTTTTAAGGCAAAAAATTTTAGGAAATTATATAGTCGACTTTTATTGTGCTCAGGCTAAATTGGTAGTTGAATTAGACGGTTCACAACATTTTTCAGAAAGTAATTTGCAAAGAGATAGCGACAGAGCGGAATATCTGCAGAATTACGGAATTGAAATTATTAGAATTCCAAATAATTATGTTAAAGAGAACTTTAACGGTGTTTGTGAATATATAGATGATTGCGTGAAACATAGGCTCCTTTGTGTAAAGGGAGCTGTCACGAAGTGACTGAGGGATTGTTATAGTTTCGCACCAATCCTCCCACCGACATACGTCGGTCCCCCCTCCTTTGCACAAGGAGGGCATTGATTTGTGTAAAGATTTATTGATAAATTGTAGGGGATGGCGTTCACGACATCCCGCTTTATTTCACTTTAACGTATTACTGATTATTCCGCTATAATAAAGGGTTGAGAAAAACAGAATAACCGTTATCAAAACGTAAGCGCCGACAAATATAAGGTCGGTGCTTATTTTGTTTAATAGAGAAAAACTTAATGAACACACCCCTACACTTAAGGTTAATGGGAAAAGAATTTCGCTTATTATTCTGATTTTTGCGCCCGTTACCTTTATAAGTTTAAAAAAATTAAGGCAGAATGTCAGTATATTGCTTAAATACATTATATATATAAAGCCGGTTATGGAGGTTTTGGGCACGAAAACGGCGATAAGAATAATTCGTAAGATGCTATCCCCTACGCTGACTTTAAAGGTGAAGTTTTGTTGGTCGAGCCCTTTTAATATGCCGTCGCTTATAAAATCGCAGTACATAAGGGGTGTTAAGGGGGCTAAAACTCTTATTAAATAGCCCGAATCGGCATCACTATATATAAGGTTTCCTATTCGCGTTCCGCCGAAGAAAAATATTCCGCCGAATATGATTCCTATTATCAGAGTAAGCTTCATACTTCGTTCTACGTCTTTTCTTATTATTTTAGGTTGTTTTTTAATAAGCGCTTCGCTCATTTCGGGGATAAGTAAGGTGGAAAAGGCATTTAATACCGTGGACGGAAAGAAAAGTACGGGAAGCGCCATTCCTTTTAAAGAGCCGAAAAGTGAAAGAGAGCGAGAATAAAGCCCCCCTGCTTTGTGTAAAGCTTTTGGCATAAGAATATTTTCTGCGGTGCGAAGAAGACTCGTTATATATCTGCCAAGTGTTATGGGCGAAGAAATGCGCAGAATTTCCTTTGTGCTGTAAAAAAGAGGAGAAACGCCGCCGCACTTAACCTTTTTAACGTCGAAAAGGTAACAAATAAAAGAAAATATGCAGGAACTCATCTCTGCAACGGTATCACCGAGAATTACACCTGCTACCGACATACCTATTCCCTTTTTGCTGAATATTCCGACAAAGTAAAGGCAAAGGACAATTCTGACCACCTGTTCGAGCAGAACTGCGGCGGAATTGGTGCCTATTTTTCTTCTTGCGGTAAAATATCCCTTTAAAACGGCAGAAACAGCCATAAAGGGTAAAGAAAAACCGAGGATAGCAAGACTTTCTTCACTTCGTACGTCTTCTATTATTCTAAGAGCAATAAATTCGCTGCCGAAAAGGGTTATTAATAAAGAAAAGAAAGATATTAAAAGAACAATGGCGTTACTGCGCCGTATAATCCTTAAAAGTCCGTCCTTTGAGCCAAGAGTTATTTCATTTACGCAAAGTCGGGTAACGGCAACGGTGATACCCGACGAAGCAAAGGTGGCAAGTAAGGTATAAACCGAAAAAACCAAATGATAAAGACCTATTCCTTCGGCGCCGATGCGTCCTGCAAGCCATATTTTAAAAATAATTCCTAAAAATCTTAAAATAAGTCCCGTAACGGTCAGAATTGCCGCATTTTTTATAAAAAGAGTTTTTCTCATACAGTTCCTTCTTTCTTTTGTTTATATATATGTAAAAAAATTTCGTTGTATCCCATATTTTATAGAACACTTGTTCGTGGGTAAAATGGGCAAAAAAATATTTTTGTGAAAAATTATTAAAAATAATAATTGACAAACAAAATTTGTTGTGCTAAAATCATTATGTAAAAATATCTACAAGGAGAGTTGTATGATGAAAAAATTATTAAGCATTATTCTGACTGTATGTATGCTTTTCTCTCTCATTATCGTTCCTGTAACGGTTAACGCAGAAGAAGTTACATACGAAGAAACTACTTTAGGTAGTTATTACAAGTTCAC
This sequence comes from Oscillospiraceae bacterium, assembly GCA_015065605.1. Taxonomy (GTDB): domain Bacteria; phylum Bacillota; class Clostridia; order Oscillospirales; family Acutalibacteraceae; genus SIG607. The sequence goes on from SVPZ01000012.1 coordinate 60,272, forward strand.
CTTCGGCGAAGATGAAATGTATAACTACGTAAAAGACGCAAAGGAAGAATATAAGGGAAAAGAATTTACTCCTTTATATTACCAATATGCCCCTGGTGCGTCTGTTGGCTATAAGGAGGTTACCGACTCCGTAACCGGAGATAAGTACGATACCTTACAGCTTCAGTCCGGTTCGGGTATTATGTTTACCCCCCTTACAAAGGACGGTAAGCCCTTTGAAATGAAACCGGGCGTTGAATATACCTATAAGGTAAATATGTTTATTCCCGTTGGTCACTGCTGGGTTCATTCCTTTGTTGCAGTAGGTCATATGGATCCTGCTAAGCACTTATGGGGTAAATTCCTTAATATCGGTACTGCCGAAGAACCCAAGTACCTTTCTACAAACTATCCCTACTCTAACAACAGATCTTTAACTAACCAAGGTGGTTCGGGTTGGGCATACGCCTTTAAAGAAGGTACCTACGGTAAAACCTCTACCTTCTCTACTATTGAAGGTTCTACAGGTGTTTGTCTTCATAAGGAAGACGAGCGTTTTGGTGTTACCTGTACTCACGGTTCTTTAACCGGCACTAAGCCCTACGTTCAGAAAACCAGTACTATTACCTTAGCTGAAAACTTCACTTTAGATGAAAACAATCTTTACTCATCTACTCAGGAAATATATAGCGACAACAAAGGTACAGCTATTGACGGAAATCCCACCACCACGTTAAGCAACTTCTTTACTCTTTATATGGGTGGCGGTAGCGCTTCTATGTATGCAAAGAGCAATTATGCTATTTACGGTAACTATACCTATGACGATATGTATGATGAAGCAGGCAAAGCCATCCCGATTTACGATACCTATCAGATAGAATCTATCGAAATTTATGAAACCGGTAAGGGTGCTGCTAACATGCACGTTGGTGATACTGTTACTCAGGTAAAGGGTAACGCAGGCGATGCTATTGCTCTTGAAATCCCTGCTGCTCCCGAAGGCAAATACTTTGTTGCTTGGTACACCGATGCTGAGTTTACCACTCCCGTTACCGAGGCTCAGACCCTTGTTGAAGGTGCACCTGTTGATTACTA
>SVPZ01000013.1 GCA_015065605.1 Oscillospiraceae bacterium
TCGTTTTTGGGAAATGATATCTTTTGAATTCCACCTTGAAAAATGGCACGAAAAAACCCAGAAACCGTTGTGGTTTCTGGGTTTTCCGAACCGATATCTTTTTCGGTTCGCAATGTTGGTTGCGGGAGAAGGACTTGAACCAACGACCTTCGGGTTATGAGCCCGACGAGCTACCAACTGCTCCATCCCGCGATATATAGTTTGCCTTATTTAAGGTTAGGCTTCCTTTATATAGACACGCTCGGGGGCTCATTCTCACAAATGCCTTGCATTTGCTTGCCCTCTTGCGGTGCCCAAAGTTTACTACGGCTTAAAGCCTATAAACTTTGACCGCGGCGCTTCGTTTCGCTCGCTGCTTCGTCCACCGGACGCGCTCGCGACCTCACCCGACGAGCTACCAACTGCTCCATCCCGCGATATATAGGTGCAAACCTTGTTTGCCTATCTATTATAACACATATTTTTAATATTGCAAGTCTTTTTTTAAAAATTATAATTTTCTTATCCTTCGCCTGATTACTCCACCTAATACATTATATGAACTTTTAGCATATTTATTCAAGTGAAAATTCGCTTTAAAAAATCTCGCTAACGGTTGTTAGCGAGAGATTTTTAATTTTGTTCATCAAGAGTAAGGGAGAAGCCATCGATAAATTCATCGAGGAAAATATCAGCCTCGGGCATTTTAAGGTCTTTTACGGATTTTTCTATAGACCTTTTAGCCTCTTTAAATTCTTTATTACCCATTTCGGTTTCTTCGATACATTTAATTAGCGCAGAAATTCTGTCAGCGGCTTTTATGATTTTTGAAACATACTCTTCAGGCTCGTAAAGAGCGGCAAAGGTAGGCTTCATATCCTCGGGAAGCATATCTATAAGCTTATTTTCAGCTATTTTTTCAACCTTTTTATAGGCATCTCTTATTTCGGGGTTATGGTATTTAACGGGAGTAGGCATATCTCCCGTAATAATTTCGCTTGTATCGTGAAAAAGAGCGGCGGTAGCGCAAAGATTAGGGTCAATATCTCCGCCAAGTCTTTCATTATTTATAACGGCGAGAGCGTGGGCAACCAAAGCCACCTCGAAGGAATGTTCGCTCAGCGTTTCCCTTCTGGTATTTCTCATAAGTCCCCAACGATAAATATTTTTCATTCTCGAAAGTACGGCATAATAATTACTTTTCATTTATATTCTTCCTTAATTCATAGTTTAGCATTGAATATTATAGCAGACTTTGTTATAATAATCAAGAGAACTAAAAAGAAAGGATTGTAGGCAAAAATGACTTTTTCTTATGCCAAGCGTCACACCCTTGCGAAAAAGAAGGAACTGGGACTTTCTACCTTTTTTCTTGCGCTTTTTATAGCCACGGCATTTTTTATTCCGTACATTATTTCAGGTCACGGATATTTCATTTTTTACGGAGATTTTAACGTTCAGCAGATTCCGTTTTATCAGTTGTGTCACGATGCTGTAAGAAGCGGTAATTTCGGTTGGAACTGGAATACCGACTTAGGCTCTCCTTTTATCCCTGCCTACAGTTTTTATACCCTTGGCAGTCCTTTCTTCTGGCTTACCATTCCCTTCCCAAACCATTTTCTGCCGTATTTAATGGGGCCGCTTCTTATTTTAAAATTTGCCTGCGCCGCTCTTACTTCTTATTTTTTCATAAGACGATTCACACGCACTCCCTTTGCGGCTCAGATAGGCGCCCTTCTTTATGCTTTTTCCGGTTTTTCTATCTATAATATTTTCTTTAATCATTTTCATGAAGCGATAATTGTTTTTCCTTTGTTGCTTTTGTCCTTAGAACTGCTTATTACAGAAAACCGTCGTGGTATTTTTGCGCTCACCGTTGCTCTTTGCGCCGTTACTAATTATTTCTTCTTTTTCGGTATGGCGGTTTTCACCGTTATTTACTGGTTTATAAGAACTATTTCAAAGGCATATAAATTCCGTTTCTCACGCTTTTTAATTCTTATTATTGAGGCTATACTTGGAGTCGGACTGTCGGTATTTATTTTACTGCCAAGCGTAATGATGATAACCTCAAACACCCGTGTCAACGATATTCTTATCGGTTGGGGCGGCATTATGTACGGAAAGGAACAAATATATCTTAATATCATAGAATGTTTCTTCTTCCCGCCCGATATTCCCGCACGTCCCATATTCTTCCCCGGCGCAAACGTAAAATGGTCTTCACTTGGCGGATGGTTGCCTCTTTTCAGTATGACGGCCGTTTTCAGTTTTTGCTCGGCAAAAAAAGGACACTGGATAAAGCGTGTTATTGCCACCTGTGCCGTTATGGCGCTCGTACCTGTTTTAAACAGCGCTTTTTACGCCTTTAACGACTCCTATTATGCAAGATGGTTTTATATGCCCATACTCATAATGGCACTTGCAACTGCCATTACACTAGAGGATACCGATATAAACTGGAAGAAAGGCTTTAATACCACCGCCATTATTACCGCCATTATTGCAGTTGTTATAGGTTTATTCCCGCAAAAAACCGACGACGGTATCGTAATCGGTCTTTATACCGATGCGGGTCAAAATAATTTTTATACGTTCCGCTTCCTTATTGCAGTAGGCTTTGCGGCAATATCGCTTCTTATTTGCCGACTTTTAATTATGCTTCGCGATATGGATAAGAAAATGCTCTTCAGAAGACTTTCAACAGGATTTTTAAGCATTATAATCGTTGCTTACGGCTGTGTATATCTTTATCAGGGTTCTTCCCATTCCTTCGACAGAGAGAGCGTTATGATAGACAGTCTTATTGAAGGCGAGGTTAATCTTGAGGACGAAGGAAATTACCGTATTGATACCTACGACTGTGTTGACAATACTGCTATGTATCTTGGATACCCCTCTATTAACGCATTCCATTCGGTTGTTTCAACCTCAATTATGGATTATTATGATTTCATAGGCGTTAAAAGAGACGTTGCAAGCCGACCTACCCGTGAATATTTTTCTATTCGTTCTCTTTTGTCGGTGAAATATTTATTCAACCGTGAAAGCGGTGACAGTTTTATAGGTGACGACGGCTATACCGTTATGCCTAATTATAAATACCTGGATACTCAGAGCGGTTACTATATATACGAAAATAAAGCGTATATTCCCTACGGTTTTTCCTACGATTATTATATAACGAAAGCGCAGTGCGAAGCCTATTACAGCGATGAATCACGCGCCGACGTTATGCTTAAGGCGATAGTGCTGAGTGACGAGGACGCGCTAAAATACGGTTCTTTAATGGAAAGCTATTCCGACTATAGCGAAAATTATGAAGACCCCGAGGATGAAGACGAATTTTTCGTTCCGGAAGAAACACCCGAAAGTGAACTTCTGCCCGACCTTATAACAAGCGGTGATGAACTCGGTCCCGACTATACCGAATCGGACTTTATCGAAACCGAGCCCGTAATTCCCGATGAATACGTTCTTTCCCTTTCGATGAGTGAGGACGAGCTTTATAAGGATGCCCTTCACCTTGCAGACTCCTCCGCCACTTCATTTGAAGTGACCAAAAAAGGCTTTACCGCCGTTGTTGAACGCCAACAGGAAAATCTGGTATTTTTCTCGGTTCCGTACGATAAAGGTTGGACCGCTACAGTCAATGGAGAAGAAGCCGAAATAGTAAAGGCAAATATCGGTTACATGGCTGTAAAGGTACCTGCCGGCGTCAGTGAAATCAGTTTCAGTTATACTACTCCTTATTTATACTTAGGAATTTTTATTTCTGCCGTTTCTTTGGTTGTTCTTATAATTTATATAATAATTTCGGTTATCTGTAAACGCGTAAGACCCGCTCATGAATGTTATCCCGAAGGGGATGCGCTTATCGAAAAGTGGAGCGAAGAGGAATACGAAATTTCCCTTAAAGAAGAAAGCGAAAAAGAAATAAGTCTTCTTGATAAAATGCCCGAAAAAGTAGAAGTTTTTAATCAGAACGATATTAATAAATACGATTCCGGATTTAAAATAGATACCTCTGCATTCGAAAACGGAGAAAATTCTGTTGACAACAACGATAATTAGCTGTATAATACGAGTGAAAATAAAAAAGGGGAGCTTGATTTACTCAGGCTGAGAGGAAACCGTTATTGTTTCGACCCATAACCTGATGCGGATAATGCCGACGTAGGAGAATACGCCAACTTGTTGCGTCCCGCATTTAATATATGCGGGACGATTTTTATTTTCATAAAAAATTTTAAAGGAAGAATGAAAATGAAATCAAATCTCAAAAAACTTGCCGTTTCGTCAATCTTTATCGCTTTGTCAACCATACTCAGCGAACTTATTCCCAGCATTTCCCTGCCGTTCGGCGGAAGTATCACCGTTTTGTCAATGGTTCCCGTTTGTCTTATAGGAATTATGTTCGGTGTTAAATGGGGTATCTGCTCAGGACTCGTTTACGGTGTCATTCAGATGTTTTTCGGCTTCGGCAATTTCGCCTATGCCACGGGATTTATTGCCGTATTAACCATAGCCCTTTTCGATTACGTAGTTGCATACGGCGTTTTAGGTCTTAGCGGAGTATTTATGAAGGTCGTAAAAAACAGAGCGGTAGCCGCTTTACTCGGTGTTATCCTTTGTTGCTTCCTCCGTTTTGTCTGCCATTTTATTACCGGAGTTACGGTGTGGCGCGAAATAGTAAGCACCTGGGGAGCAATATGGTATTCCATAACCTACAACGCCTCCTATATGCTTCCCGAAATAATTACTACACCGCTCGGAGTATTCCTGCTCATAAAAACAAAAGCATTAAACTCCTTAATTTCCAAAGCGTAATAATAAAGAAACTTCCTTCGGGTGTTGTGATTAGGTATAAAATGCCTTAAAAAGCAAATTTTTGCGGTCTAATGTGTTAAAAAGCCGCGGCACGCGCAAGCCGTTACCGTGGCTTTCCGCCTTTTATACCATTAAAAATTTATCTTTTTAAGGTGTTTTACAGTTTTGTAAGAATAAATTTGCTTCTATTTCGAAGTTGCAAAAACGCAGTAATACTTTGTGTCTTACAAGTTTTTGCAGCAAGAATAAGTGCAAATTTATCTGAAAAACCAATTTATCCCTAATCTCAACACCCGCACGTCGGCAGGGAAGTTTCTTTTTTTAAAATTTTTATTGACTTTTCGGTTACTTTCGTCTATAATCTTAGAGTGATAGGCTATGTACTATGTAGCATAATGTTTTGATTTCCAAGTTAGGAGGGAACCGTAAATGAAAAGAACTTATCAGCCTAAAAAGCTTCATCGTAAAAAAGAGCACGGCTTTTTAAAGAGAATGGCAACTGCCAACGGCCGTAAGGTACTTGCCCGCCGCAGAGCAAAGGGTAGAAAGCAGCTCACATACTAAGCCACATCTTTGTGGCTTTTAATTTTATAGGGTGTTTAATATGCTTTATAATACTTTTAAGCTTAATAAGGATTTTCGCCGCTTGTACGGTAGGGGAAAAAGTCAGGTTTCCCCTTATCTTGTTACCTACTCCTTAAAAAACCGTAACGGTGAAATAAACGTCGGCATTACCGTCGGCAAAAAGCTGGGTAACGCCGTCTGTAGAAACCGCGCAAGGCGTCTTATCGTCGCCGCTCTGCGCGAAAATCTGGCACACATTACGCCGGGATATGATTTTGTTTTTGTTGCTCGAAGCCGTATTCTTTCTGTAAAAAGTACAGTTGTTAGTGAAGTTTTAAAAAATCAGCTTAAAGAATTCGGCATTTGGAATGATAATAATGAAGAACCTTCTGATTAAAGCAGTACGCTTTTACCAAAAGCACCTCTCTCCCGTAAAGAAAACTCCCTGTTGCCGTTTTTACCCTACATGTTCAGCCTATACTATCGAGGCTTTGGAAATTCACGGCGCATTAAAGGGCTCTTTTCTCGGTTTATGGCGTATAATACGCTGTAATCCGCTTTGCAAGGGAGGTTTTGACCCCGTGCCCCAAAAGCAGACAAAGGTCTGCCCCAGACGAAAAAAATAATCCTTCTGTCAGGATGGTGTATAAATATGACCGCAGTTTTCGGTTTTATTAACAAATGGATATTTGCGCCCGTTCTTAATTTCTTCCTCGGTATTACCGGCGGAAACTACGCGCTATCTATTTTTCTTTTCACTTTAGCACTTAATATTATTCTTATTCCCCTTACCATTAAGGGACAAAAATCAGCCGTAGGTCAGTTCAAAATCAAGCCCAAGCTTGACGAACTCAAAAGAAAATGCGGTGACGATAAGCAAAAATACAATCAGGGTATGCAAAAGCTCTATCAGGATAATAACATTTCTATGGGCGGCGGTTGTCTTCCCATGATTTTACGTCTTGTTCTGGTTATGAGCGTGTATTATCTTGTGCTTTCTCCCCTCACCTACTTCACTTCTCTTGACGCACAGTCTATTGATGCCGCTATAAAAGCGCTCCCCGCAGAGATGGTAAGCAAGAGAACCACCTATAGCGAACTTTTCGTTATTGAACAGGCTTATGCTACCGGTTCGGGAAATATTTTTGATGCTATCAAAAATCTTGACTTTAATTTCCTTGGTATCAACCTTACCCAGAAGCCTCAGTTTACACTTAACTTTTCTAAAGCAGGCGTTGACTTTAAGTTGTGGATAATTCCCTTCCTTTCCTTTGCCGCAGCTATGTTCTCGGGTATTTATTCAAGCCTTCATCAGAAAAAAGTTAACCCCGATGCGCCCAGTATGATGGGTATGATGCTTATGATGCCTCTTTTCTCTTTATGGATAGCCTTTAACGCACCCTGCGGTCTTGGCTTTTATTGGGCATGCTCCAGTCTTATCGGCGCATTTATTCAGATGTTTATAAACCATTTCTTCAGCCCTGCAAAGCTCGTTGCAAAAGAACAGGCTAAGTTAATTACAAAGCGTAGCGCAGAAGAAAAGAAATTTGCCTCTTCAAAGGCCGCTAAATAATTTTAGGAGGAACTTCACGTGATTAAAGAAGCTATCGGCATTGCCGCAACTATAGATGAAGCCAAAGAATCTGCAATAAGCGAACTTAACGCAGGTCTTGACGACGACGTACAATTTGAAATCATTGATATGCCCAAGAAAAAGGTTTTGGGTATTTTCGGCGGCAGCCCCGCTAAAGTAAGAGCATACATCGAAATTGATGACCCTGCTCCCAAAAAGGCTCCCAAAAAGCAGAACAAGAAAAACGATGCTGTAAAAGAAAATAAAGAGCCTAAAGAAAATAAACCGAAGGCAAAAAATGAAAAGAAGGAAAAGCCCGCTCCTGCTCCCGTAGAAAAGGCAGATGCAGTTGACGCTTCCACCCTTCCCGCTGATTCTCAGGCTGCAAAAGCAGTTGAATATATCAAAGGTGTACTACTAGGTCTTGGTTGCACCGATATTACCGTTAAGGTTGCTCTCTTTGACGGCGGCGCTACAATTATTCTTGAAGGCGAAGGTCTTGGAGTAGTTATCGGTCACAGAGGTGAAACTCTTGATGCGCTTCAGTATCTTGCTTCCCTTGCCGCAAACAACGGCAACGGCTATTTCAAGGTTTCTATTGATATCGGCAACTACAGAGAAAGAAGAGAAAAAACCCTTATTTCTCTTGCTCACAGAATGGCTAATCAGGCGCTGAAAAGTGGCAGAAACCGTTCCTTAGAGCCTATGAATCCTTATGAAAGACGTATCATTCATACCGCTATTCAGGAAATCGACGGCGTTTCCTCTCACTCAGTAGGAGAAGGCGACAGAAGACATATCGTTATCACCCCCGATAACGCAACTCCCCGCGCTCCTAAAAAGACAAGCGCTCCCGTGGAAAACAGAGAGCCTAAAAAAGACTCCGAAGCACTTCCCCTTTACGGAAAAATAAAATAATACAAAAATATGGCGAACAATGTTCGCCATATTTTATTTTTCAGCAATTAACTTTATCTTTTATCAGCTAAAAACATCGGCATATCCATAGTCCATATTGTCATATATCAAATGCATACAACCATTTTTATAGTATATGTAACCTGTGACGTTTGAATTTTCACAATATGTTTTTTCTATGTATTCGCCAGTGGAATCATCCCAATCACCTAAAGTTCTGTAAGCTTTGCCACTAAACTCAATCTTACCCGTAGATTCATTCCACTTTCCTTCAAGTTTTTTTGTAGAATGATCATCGGCACCATCTGAACCTTTAACTGTAATTTTAAGTGTATTTTCATCGATCACTTTAGTAGTTACCCATACTCTTGCCTTATAAACGTTTTCCCATTCTTTGTTAACGAAAAGCTTTGGCTTTGCTATAATCAATTTATAGGTAGGCTCAATCGATTTAAGTAAAACCTTACTATTTCCGTAATTGCCAAGTGCAGTAAGTTCATTATACGCAAGAACTATTTTCCCTTCATCAATTAATTTTTCTGCCATCAAATATTTGCATTCTAAAATTTTATCTGCGCTATCTTTATAACCGTTCAATTTTCCAAAAGCCTCAAATGCTTTTTGATAATCACCGGCAGTAAGCAACTGAGAAGCATATAAATAATCGCATTCCGAAGCTAATAGTTTGCTATCTTTGTATTCACCAAGTTCTTTAAACATTTCAGAAGCTTTTACATATTGTGCTTCAGTTTGTGTGCGCTTAGCAAGTAGATATTTAGATTCTATAAGCATTTCCTCGCTCTTTAAATAATCTCCCATACCTTCAAACTCTATAATAGCGTCCTCATAGCGACCGTTTTCCATCATATTTACAGCTTGACAATACTGAATGTACGGAATCCCTAAAAGCAATGCCACTGCAAGCAATATTAAAGTAGCACCAACCGAAATCAGAACAATAATAAGTGGCTTTTTACTCCTTTTCTTTTCAGTTAGTTCTTGTGTTACGATAACGTCTTCTGATTTATTCTCTATCATATTTTTTCTCCCCTTTAATTTGTTTTCTATAAAAAAAGCCGCCCTAAAGGCGACGGAAATATTTGATATCAGCCAAACGGGACTTATAATTTAAGTCCCGTTTTATATTAAGCTGATTTCAGAAAAGAATTCCAATTAGCCGATTTTGTTAAGACGGCAAACGAGATTGGACTTCTTTCTTGCTGCGGTGTTCTTATGAAGAATACCCTTAGCGGTAGCCTGATCAATCTTCTTAACTGCAACCTTTACAGCCTCTTTAGCATCAGCAGAATTTTCTGCGATAGCAGCATCAGCCTTCTTTACAGCAGTTCTTAAAGCAGAACGGTAAGCCTTGTTACGCTCATAAGCAGCAGTACTGGTAAGCACACGTTTTTTAGCAGATTTAATGTTAGGCACTTATTGCACCTCCTTTTTAAGCATTAACAAAGATATAATAACACTAATTGAAGAAAAAATCAACAACTTTTTTTAATAAATAAATTTTTATATGAAAGAATAATTTTAGAGGTGATTATTATAAACGCGAGAAGTGACCTTGCGGTAGAGCTTAACAGCCGAGTGAGTGATACAAGCGGCATTATTTGTGAAACCGAAAAGAACTCTATAATAACCGTTACAAGAATTAAAGTGATTAACGAGCAGGGCGAAAAATCATTGGGAAAACCAAAAGGAAATTACGTAAACATCGACATTCCCGACCTTCTGTATCACGGCGGTGATTACGAAGAACTTGAAAAAATCATAATTAAAGAAATGCGTAATTTTTCATTCCCCGAAAATAACGTTTTGGTTGCGGGGCTTGGTAACAGAAATATCACTCCCGATGCTCTTGGCCCCGCGGTTGCCGACAAAATACTTGCGACCCGTCATTTAAGCCCCTATTTAAGACGGCAAACGGGACTAACGGGATTAAAAGACGTAAGCGTTATTCAGCCCGGAGTTTTAGGACAAACCGGTGTGGAAACCCTTGAAATACTAAAGGGAGTAATATCCTCATGTAATGCCGAAGGGCTTATTGTTATAGATGCCTTTGCCGCCGCTGAGCCTAAAAGACTTGGCACTACCATACAGCTTTCAGACAGCGGAATTTCCCCCGGTTCAGGAGTAGGCAACGACCGAAAAGAAATAAGCCAAAAAACCGTTGGAATTCCCGTTATTGCCGTCGGTGTTCCCACCTGTCTTGATGCGGCTCTTTTCGGAAACGGGCAAAAAAGAGAAACGCCTATGATAGTAACACCCCGTGAAATTGATTTGCTTATAGACCGCGCCGCAGATACCCTTTCGCTTTCTTTAAACTGTTTTTTACAGCCATTCACTGATAGAAGTCTTTTACTTTCTATTGTATAACTTTCTCCTTTCATTCATATATATAAATGAAAGGCTTGGTGGTTATTTTGAAGGACTTCGGCGGTATAGTTACTCTTAGTATTACTGCTTTTTTATGCGTAGTAATTATTATAATCAGCGGTATTTACGTATCCGGTGAAGAAATCGTCAATAAACCAAATAAGCAACAGATTGCAGAGTATCATATAAGTTCCGAGGTTAGTGAAAAAACCGAAAGCAGCCAAGCGGTCAGCGTTTCTTTAGCACCAAAGGGAAAGGTTATCGAACAGTTTATATCCCCCTATAAAAGCAAAACCGCCTATAACAGAGTTTATATAAAAAACAGAGCAGGAATAACCCTTGATATAAAAAAGTATCTTGAAGCCCAAAACCCCATTAAACTAAAGAAAAACTCAGAGGTTCAGATACTTATTATGCATACCCACACCACCGAATGTTTTTTGCCTGAAGACAGAGATTATTATACCGACGAAGACCTTACCCGTACAAGAAAACAAAGCGAAAACATTACCGCCGTCGGCGATATTATAAGCGAGAAACTGAACAAAGCAGGATTTAAGACGGTGCACGACAAAACCGAACACGACTACCCCGAATACAACGGCAGTTATAACCGAAGCGGTGAAACGGTCAAAAAAAATCTCGAAAAATATCCGTCGATAAAAATTGTAATCGACCTTCACCGTGACTCTATTGCAGGAAACGGCACCGACAGAGTTAAGCCTATAGTTGAAATAAACGGTAAAAAGGCGGCTCAGGTTATGCTTGTTATGGGTTGCGGAGAAACTGTGGCAAATCATAAAAACTGGGAAAAGAATTTCACCTTTGCCGTAAAATATCAGCAGACAATGGAAGCGCTTTATCCAGGTCTTGCCCGTCAGCTCGCCCTCGTTTCAAGCAGATATAATCAGCATCTTACAACGGGAAGCATACTTTTAGAGGTAGGCACCGAATCAAATTCCTTAGAGGAAGCAAAATACGGCGGAAGTCTTGCGGCAGACGCCCTTATATCTTATCTTAATACTTTAGTTTAGGAGTAAAAATGAAAAGGAATACTAAAATTTTCTTAAGAAGCTTTATTATCAGTTTTTTGATACTTATTTGTCTTTATATAATAATTGCAGGAATCGGCGAAAGCTATAAACAAATGCGAAGAATCGGTTTTGGAGAATACAAAAACGCCGTCGAATATTCCGACGGCGTTTTACGTATATTGGATTTTACTTTTAAGATTACTTAGTTTCGTCAAACTTTACGGGAACGCCCGTTTTATCAGACTCAAAAGCCGCTTCCATAACCTTCATTACACGGCGAACCTCACTGTGTTTAATAAGAGATTCCTCTTTACCGTCAATAGCGGCAACGTAATTTCTGTAGTAATCGTGAACGTCGCTTACGGGACGCTCAATTTCATAAGAATCTATAGTAATTTCATCTCTTGGAGCCATAGTCTTGGTAATACCTGCGGCGGTCTGAACGGGAAGAACTTCCTTTTCATTCCAAGCCTTAAGCTTTGCTACCTGAGCCTTTTCTCTCCAGTCTCTGATAAGAGCGGTACCCTTTTCGCACTGCATATAAAAACGTGGAAGTGCTATAAAGTTATACGTACCAACCTCAACGTAGGCGCGCTCTCCCGTCTTAAAACGCATAGTAAGTTTAAAACCGTCGTCAACCTCTTTATTGGTTATATGTGTAGTTTCGCAGTAAACGGTATCAATTTCCTCGGTTTTAAAAATCTGTAAAAGCTGGTCGATAAGATGTACGCCCCAGTCAAGAATCATACCGCCGCCGTGAGCCTTTTCGCATCTCCAATCGGAAGGAATACCGCGGGAGCCGTGAACACGGGATTCAATATTGATTATTTTGCCGAGATCAAAACTGTTTGCGATTTGCTTCATTGCAAGGAAGTCAACGTCCCAACGTCTGTTCTGATGAACGCTGAAAAGTTTTCCCGATTTATCAGCGGCATCAAGCATTTTATCAAGAGCAGCCACACTCATTTCAACAGGTTTTTCACAGATGACGTTTTTACCTGCTTCAAGAGCTTTTATGACCCACTGGGCATGGTCGTCGTTAGGAATAGCAATAACAACTATATCTACTTTTTCGTCATTAATTAACGCTTCGTTGGAATCATACACGAAAATACCGTCTTTTTTTGCGGCTTCTCTTCTGATTTCACGAATATCGTAAATGCCGACAAGATTAACAACGTCACTGGATAAAGCCTGTTTACAGTGCCATGCACCCTGTCCGCCGTAACCTATAACTGCTAAATTCTTTTTCATTTTTATCACCTTTGAGAACAAATGCTTAAGCAAACACGAATAATCCGAACCTGCCTAAAACGGCATTCTTTCGGCACTTTTCGGTTTGTCATCACCCGTAGGCATTAGATTAACGAGTATTTTAACAATGCAAAGACGAAAATTGAGCCTTTAAAATCAGGTTCGGATTATTCGTGTTTGCTTACCCTATAAATTATATCAAATCAATCATCATAAGTAAACATTTTTTTGAAATTAATCTGCAACTTTTTTGATATTTTCATAATTACGTTTCATAAGAGAAAAATAGGTTTCGCCTTTTTTCATTTCTTCCCTCGTTACGTTATGGCAGGAATGAAGCAAAAGAGGTTCTGCCCCCGTTTCCTCGCACAGCATAAGCGCGATTTTTTTATTTGAAAACTCGGTATAATATATAACCTTTGCCTCTTCTTCTTTTGCGTGTTCAATAAGATGGGTAAGGGTTTTTATATCGGGCTCGGTCTGTTCTGCGCAACCGGGGAAAGCCGCAAAATAACTAAATGAATATTCCTTGGCTAAATAAAGAAAAGGGAATCTATCGCCAAAGAATAACGGGGTATTTAAGTTCAAGTGCGCAAAAGACTTATCCAGCAAAACCAATTGCTCGTTTAACTCGTTAAAGTTTCGGTTATAATAATCAGCGTTTTGACCGTCTATCTCTAAAAGAGCCTCTAAAATAGTTTGACTCATTTTTATAGCGTTTTTGGGGGACGTCCAAATATGCTCGTCGTGTTCGTGATGATGCACGTCTTCGTGGTCGTGATGATGCTCTTCACCGCTTTCACTTTCAAGAAGAGTCACGCTTTCTATAAGCTTTACTGTTTTGCCCTTCTTTTTATTTTCGGCTATACGTTCAGCCCAGTTTTCACCCTCTCCACCGATACATAAAAACAAATCGCAGTCCTCTACCGTCTTTATCTGAGTCGGAGTAGGTTCAAAAGAATGACTTTCACTGCCGTCGGGTACAAGCTTTATTATTTCAGCCCTCTGCCCTGCAATGCTTCTCGCAAAATCAAAGGGTGGGAAAACGGTTGTAACTATGGTAACTTTCTTTTCGTTTGTTTTCGGAGCACATGAGCAAAAAGTAAAAGATATAAGAATTATGGATAAAATTATGCTTAAAAATCTTTTCATTTTATTTTCCTCTCGTTTACTATTCTCATTTTACCCCAAAATACCGTTTTGTCAATAATAAAACTTGACATCCGTATATATTATATTATAAAATATTTTAGTATATTATGTAGAATGGTGAAAATATGGAAAACAGAAAAGAAAATAAAATGGGAGTTATGCCTATAGGCAAGCTTCTTTACGGTATGTCGATACCAATGATGATTTCAATGATGGTACAAGCCCTTTATAACGTGGTTGACAGTATCTTCGTTGCCAAGTACAGTACCGAGGGGCTGACCGCAGTTTCTCTTGCCTTCCCTCTGCAAAGTCTTATGATAGCAATGGGCGCAGGTACGGCAGTCGGTATAAACGCGCTTTTATCACGTTCTCTCGGCGAAAAAAATTTTAAAGGCGCAAACGCAGCCGCAAACACCGGTATTTTTCTTTCGTTATTAAGTTTTGTACTTTTTTCAATTATCGGACTTACTTTAGCAAAGCCGTTTTTCCAGATTCAGGACTTTTCAAATACTGCAGGACAGTATGATGTAGCGCTTGTAAAACAATACGGGATTCAATACGTACATATTTGTCTTGGCGCTTCCATCGGTATTTTTATGCAGTTCTGCTTTGAGCGACTTCTACAGTCAACGGGAAAAACCGGACTTGCTATGACAACTCAGCTTATAGGCGCAGTGACAAATATTATATTTGACCCGTTACTTATCTTTGGTATAGGTCCCTTCCCCGAAATGGGAATACGCGGCGCCGCTATCGCCACGGTTTTCGGTCAGGTTGTAGCCGCCGTTGCCGCTATAATTCTTAACGTAACATACAATAAAGAGATAACCCTCAGCATAAAGGAAATCTTTAAACCCGACTTAAATGCAATAAAAACAATTTACAAAGTAGGTTTCCCTTCCATTGTTATGCAGTCTATCGGTTCGGTTATGACCTTCCTTTTGAATCTGATTTTAGGAAGTATTACCATTGTCGCCACCACGGTATTCGGCATCTACTTTAAACTTCAAAGTTTCATATTTATGCCAATATTCGGACTTAATAACGGAATGGTGCCGATTATCGCATATAACTACGGCGCAAAAAATGAAGAACGCGTTAAAAAGACTATACGTCTTACCATCATTACCGCAATATCTATAATGTTATTCGGACTTTTGTGCTTTGAAGCCTTCCCTCAGGTTCTTCTTTCCTTCTTTGACGCCGACGAAGCAACACTCACCATAGGAGTTCCTGCTTTCAGAATTATCGCGCTTCACTTTGCCTTTGCAGGATTTTGTATTATTGCAGGCAGCGTTTGTCAGGCAATCGGCAACCCCTTATATTCACTTATTGTTTCTGTATGCCGTCAGATAGTGGTACTTATCCCCTGCGCATTTTTGCTTTCCCTTACCAAAAACATTAATTTGGTATGGCTTGCATTCCCTATTGCAGAGGTTATGTCACTTATTATGAGTACCGTCTTCTTAAGAAAAACAATGAAGAACGCCTCCGCCCATATGAGAAATACTTGAAAAATTCCCCGTTAGGATATATAATTAGTACAAATTATAAATGGAGTAATGAATAATGATTTACCAGAGTACAAGAAACAACGATGAAAAAGTAAATTCTGCGAAAGCCGTTGTTAAAGGTATTGCCGACGACGGCGGCCTTTTTATGCTAAGCGACTTTAGCGCAATTAAATTTGACTACAAAAGCGTATTGAACCTTTCCTCTATGGAAACTGCCGAAAAAATCCTCGGTGCGCTTCTTGATGATTTCAGCGAAGAAGAAATGCACGAAATGGTAGAAAAGGCTTATAGAGGAAGATTTGAAACCGACGAGCTTACCCCCGTGGTAAAGGTTGGCGACAACTTCGTGCTTGAACTTTTCAGAGGTCCTACAAGCGCATTTAAGGACGTTGCCCTTTCTATGCTTCCCCGTCTTATGACAAAGGCAAGAGAAAAGTTAGGTGTTCAAAAGGATACCGTTATTCTTACCGCTACCAGTGGCGATACCGGTAAAGCAGCCCTTGAAGGCTTCCACGACGTTGACGGTATCAGAATTATAGTGTTCTATCCCGACGGCGGCGTCAGCGCAGTTCAAAAGGCGCAGATGGTTACCCAAGAAGGCAATAACGTAAAGGTTTGCGCCGTTAAGGGCAACTTTGACGATGCTCAGACAGGTGTTAAAAACGCTTTTGCCGACTTTAAGAAAATGAACTACGATGCAGTTGATTTTTCAAGCGCAAATTCTATTAATATCGGCAGACTTGCTCCTCAGGTTGTTTACTATTTTACCGCTTACGCTTCTCTAGTAAAAAGCGGTGAAATTAACGTGGGCGATAAAATCAATTTCGTTGTTCCTACAGGTAACTTCGGTGATATTCTTGCAGGCTATTTTGCTAAGTGTATGGGACTGCCCGTTGATAAGCTTATCTGCGCTTCAAATGCAAACAACGTACTTACCGACTTTATAAATACAGGTCTTTATGATAAACGCAGAGAATTCTACAAAACCGTTTCTCCCTCTATGGATATTCTCGTTTCCAGTAACCTCGAACGTCTTTTATATCTTTTATCCGACGGTGACGCTGGAAAGGTTGCAGGATATATGAACGACCTTAACACAAAGGGCTGTTATAAGGTTGACGATGCTATTTTAAATAAATTAAAGGAAACCTTTGTTGCCGCATATTGCGACGACACCGTTACCCTTGAAACCATTAAAGAGGTTTATGAAAAGGACGGTTATCTTTGCGATACTCATACCGCAGTTGCCTTCCGTGCCGCCCTCGACGGAAAATATCAAAACAAAACGGTAGTGCTTTCTACCGCTTCTCCCTACAAGTTCCCCGTAGCAGTACTTTCTGCTCTCGGTGTTACTCCCGATGATAACGAATTCAGAGTAATGGAGCAGATAAACGATTTAACCGGCGTTGCCATTCCTAAAAATCTTTCAGGACTTGAAAGTAAAAAGGTACTTCACAGCGACGTTATTGAGAAAAACGAACTTACCGATTACGTACTTAAAAAGGTGGCGGAAGAAAAATGGTAAAGTGTACCGTAAGAGTTCCCGCAACTACTGCTAATTTAGGCCCCGGCTTTGATTCGGTAGGTTGCGCATTCACTCTCTATAATACCTTAACCTTTACGCTTTGCGGTGACGGACTTTCCTTTTGCAAATGCAACGAAAAGTATGCAAATGAAGATAATCTTGCCTTTATAGGTTTTAAAGACGTTTATACATACTTAGGAAAAACCGTTCCTTGCGTTAATATTTCCTTTGACGAAATTTCAGTTCCCGTTTCCCGTGGACTGGGCAGCAGCGCCGCTTTAATAGTAGCAGGAGCAGTTGCCGCAAATCATTTTCTTGAAAACGCTTTATCTAAGGAAGAAATATTAAAGATTTGCAACAAAATTGAGGGGCACCCCGATAACCTTTCCCCCGCTATTTACGGAGGACTTACCGCTTCTCTTACCGAAGACGCAGTTCCCTATTCAATTTCCTATAATATACATCCGTCCTTAAAATTCGTTGCTTTAGTTCCCGATTTTGAACTTCTTACAAGTGTTGCGCGAAGCGTTTTACCAAAAGAAGTAGCATTTAAAGAAGCGGTATTCAACTCTTCTCACCTTGCCGTACTTCTTAAAGCCCTTGAGGAAGGAAATAAAAAACTTATTTCCATTGCCCTTAACGATAAGCTTCATCAGCCCTACAGAAGAGGTCTTATAAACGGTTACGATAAAGCAGAAGAACTTGCCCTTAGTCTTGGCGCCGTTTCTTTCTGCCTTAGCGGAGCAGGTCCCACCTGTCTATGTATTACCGATAATGACGACTTTGCAGACAGTATGCAAAAAGCCCTTAAAGAAAATAATCTTAATTGGCAGGTTTTAAGCCTTCCCGTTGATAACGAAGGCGCAAAGATAATATAAGTAAAAGCAGATAGTTTATTTACTATCTGCTTTCTTTTTACATTTTTATTAATTCATAATTTGTTGTTCCAAGTCCGATTTTTTCGGCGTGAGCAAGGCAACTTTTCCATTCGCTGTCAGGGAAACTGTTATGGAAATGGTCGTGGTGGTCAACAAAATCGGGACTAGCCATATTATCGGTAAGCTGAGTATGTGGCAGAGGAGTTTCTTTAAGGCATGCATCCGCACAGGCTTTATCAAGCGCTATCATATCGGTTGAAGCAAACATACCAACGTCAGCGATAATAGGAGCGTCGTTTTCCGGGTGACAGTCACAGTTGGGAGATACATCCATAACAAGACTTATATGAAACTGAGGTCTTCCATCAACAACTGCCTTGGCATATTCCGCCATTTTGCAGTTAAGTTCCTTATTTGCGCTATAGTTAATGTTTTCAATAGCATCAAAATTACATCCGCCGATACATCTTCCGCAACCTACGCATTTATTTACGTCAATACTTGCAATTTTGTTTTCATCATAGGAAATCGCATCGTGTGCGCACTGTTTTTTACAAAGCATACACCCTTTACATCTATCGGCAAAAACCTGAGGCTTTCCCGAATTGTGCTGTTCCATCTTTCCTGCTCTGCTTGCGCAACCCATACCGGTATTTTTAACGGCGCCGCCAAAGCCCACATTTTCATGGCCCTTAAAATGAGAAAGGCTTATAAAAACGTCGGCATCCATTATTGCGTGACCTATTTTTGCATTTTTTACGTATTCTCCGCCTTTAACCTCTACTTCAACCTCGTCGGTTCCCTTAAGTCCGTCGGCTATAATAACGGGACAACCTGCCGAAAGAGGCGAAAATCCGTTTTCCCATGCGGTATATAAATGTTCAAGAGCATTTTTACGGCTTCCGGGATAAAGGGTGTTACAGTCGGTAAGAAAAGGCTTTCCGCCAAGTTCTTCAATAACCTTTACCACTGCCTTTGCATAATTGGGACGAATATAGGCAAGATTTCCCATTTCGCCGAAATGAATTTTAACAGCAACGAATTTCCCGTTTAAATCAAGGTCCTTTATGCCCGCCTTTAAAATAAGTTTTTTAAGTTTTTCGGGCATAGTTATTCCGTTTTTAGATCTGAAATCCGTAAAATATACTTTTGCTTTTTCCATAATATTTCCTTATAATTTAACGTTAATTTCTTTACCGCTTTCCTTATAGGCGGTCATTTTTATTCCTGCGCTTTCAAACATACGCTTAGCGGCAAGTGTTGAAAAAGAGTCACTATATTTATCGCTATAATAGATGACCTCACTTACTCCGCTTTGAATAAGCGCCTTTGCGCACTCGTTACAGGGGAAAAGGGTAACGTAAACCTTGCTTCCCTTTAAATTAGAGCCCGAATAGTTAAGAATAGCGTTTAGTTCGGCATGGCAAACAAACATATATTTTGTATTAAGCTCGTCGCCCTCTCTGTCCCAAGGATAAATATCGTCGTCACAGTTTCTGGGCATACCGTTATAGCCTACCGACAGTATTTTATTTTCACTGCTTACTATACAGGCGCCAACCTGAGTAGAAGGGTCTTTACTGCGCTGAGCCGACAGTATTGCAATACCCATAAAATATTCATCCCAATTTATATAGTTTTCTCTTTTCATTTTTCTGCCTTCTTTCTATTTAAAAATATAAGTATTATTACCATTGATAACGGAAACAAGGTTCCAAACAAAAATGCACTGTTAAGTCCGCTTTTATCTGCTACAATTCCTGTTGCCCAAGGACCGAAAGAACATCCCAAATCACCGAAAAGGGCAAGAATTGCAAACATCGCCGTAGCGCCACTCGGGAATTTTTTAGCGCCAAGACTTAAAGAGCCCGGCCACATTACCGACACACCAAATCCTACAAGAACGCCTGCAACCAGATTAACAGCGGGATTTTTGCCCAACGCTAAAACAAGATAACAAAGGGTTGTGAAAACGGAAAAGCCAAGTAACACCCGTTCCATTTTAACCTTATCACCAAAAAATGAGAATATAACTCTGCCAATACCCATACAAGCAGCAAAAAGACAAGGTCCAACCAAATCTCCCACCAGTTTAGGAAGACCAAGCGACTGTTCTGCAAAAGCAGACATCCAGTTGCCTACCGATATTTCGCTTGCGCCTGACAGAAACATAATAAAGAGCATTACTATAAATACGGGGTTCTTTAAAAGATTTTTAAAATTGCCCGAATGTTGTTCGCTTGGTTCAACGATAGGCACAAAGCAAAACATAATTAACACAATAAGAGGCACTATCGCCCACATTGCCGCAATATAAAACCAGTTTAACCTGCCGATAAACTTAATTAAAAGCGTAGTCGCAATTACTACGAAAACCTCACCCCAACAGAAAAAGGAGTGAAGAAGCGCCATACTTCCCGATTTGTCTTTGGTTGGAAGAAATTCCATAATAGGCGAAATAATTACCTCAATAAAACCGCTTCCTATGGAATAAATAACTACGGCGCAGGTTATTCCCGCATAAGCCGACATAACCTTCGGAAGTATCGAAAGAGCAAGAAAACCCGTAACGGCGAAAACCTGTGAAATTACGGCAAGGATTCTGTAACCGAATTTTTTTACCAGTTTTACCGATATTAAATCAACGAATATCTGAATTACGAAGCAAACAAACATAAGTCTGCCGAGTTTTTCATAACTTATATTATAGTTTTCCTGAAACACCACGAATAAAAGAGGCAGAAAGCAACAGGCAATCGCCTGAACAAAATAACCCAAATAACAGGCTATTTTTGTATTGGTATAATTTAGCATTGATTTATATTCCTTACTATATCTAAAATTTCGCAAGGATTATCAGCTATAAATCTTGCGCCTTTATTTATAAGTTCTTCTCTTTCTCTATATCCCCAGGTAACGCCCACGGGTATATTACCGCAATTTTTACCCGTTTCCATATCTACACCCGAATCGCCCACGAAAAGACATTCATCAGGGTTTACGTCCATTTCACTCATTGCTAAAAAGGGCATATGCGGTTCAGGCTTTTTAGGAACGCCGTCACGCTGACCGATAACTGCCCAAAAAGTACCTTCTTTAAAAATTTGCGGTACGATAACGTCGGTCATAATCTGCGCTTTATTGGTAACAATAGCAACGGATACCTCTTCTTTTTTAAGTCCTTCTATAAGCTCGTTTATACCTTCGTAAGCTCTTGATTTATCCGCGCAATGCTCTTTATAATAAGCAAAAAATTCATTTAAAAGTTCTGCTACGTAATTTTTATCGTTTTTCTTTTCTTCGGGCAAAGCCGAGCGAATCATATGTTCGTTACCACGGCCGACCATTTTATAAAAATCTTTAGCTTCTACCGTTTTATGAGAATATTTTTTTAAAACGTAATTTACAGCATCATTCAAGTCGGTTAGAGTATCAACCAAGGTGCCGTCCAAATCAAATAAAACTGCTCTGATCACATTAAATACTCCCTTCCCTTTTTATCATAGTATAATATACCACTAAATAAAGATTATTTCAAGAAATACTATTGACTAAAAAGCAATTTAAGGGTAAAATATCTATAGAAACTATGCAAGGAGTGTTTTACGTGAGCGATAATATTAAAAACGAAGAATATACCCCCGACCTTATTAATCTTACTGATGAAGAAGGTAATGAATATAACTTTGAGGTTTTGGACAGACTGGATATTGACAGCGGTTCATATCTTGCTCTTATCCCCGTTTATGAAGATCCCAAGGATTTACTCGATGACTCGGGTGAGCTTATTATAGTTAAGGAAGAAGAGGAAGACGGCGAATTCTTCTACAGCGAAATTGAAGACGACGATGAATATGAAACCGTTGCCGACGCCTTCTCCGACAGACTTTCCGATTTTTACGAAATAGAAGATAAATAATTTTCCGTCCTGCTCTGTTCGCGGACCGTGGCTATTATAACCCTACAACCTTATTAATAGGGGCCGTTGCTCGGGCGGCGGGTATGCAGGCCTCCCGCTTTTCGCGGACGTTGGAAGCACAAAACCGTTCGGCTGGCACCCACCTGCTTAGTCGCAGGTTATCAATCGCCCATTACGGCAGAGTGGGACTGCAAAAATTACTAAAAAGACCTAAAGTCATCAGACTTTAGGTCTTTATTTTTATATCTTTGGAATTTCGATTTCAACTTCTCTTCCTAATTTACTTGAACGGCTGATACCGTCAAGAATAGCCTGATTATAAATAATCTCATCAGTAGGAACAGGAGCTTTGGTGCCGTTTATACAAGCGTCAAGGAAGGAGCGGATTTTTCTGTCCCAAAGGTCTGTGGTAGCAGGAAGAAGCGGTACCGTAGTGGTGGTAGGCACACCGGCAACGTCGTGATAAATAGTCATAGGTTTAGAGAAGGAACCGTTCCAACAGTCAGTGGAAGGAACGCGAAGCGAACCCTTTGTTCCCATAATAATTGTATCCCCCGGAGTGTCAAGGTGCATATACCAAGCAATACGGAAGTCAAGAATAATACCGCCTTCAAGACGGATATATGCAGAAGCAAAATCGTCAACACTGAATTTTTTGGCGCATTCTGGCTTACCCACCTGTGAATATGCCTCGGGAGTCGTACCGAAATAGTCTGTAGCAGTACCTGTTACGGTAAGGGGCTTGGGATTGCCCAGCGCATTCATAACAAGGTCGATAGAATAACAACCGATATCACCAAGTGCGCCAAGACCTGCCTTGTCCCCTTCAATAAAGGTTTCAGACCAAGAAACAGGAATTCCGTGACGGCGTCCGCCACCGGTCTGTACGTAATATACTCTGCCAAGTTCACCCGACTGAACAATTTTCTTAATCATCTGCATATTAGCGTCAAATCTGGGTTGGAAGCCAACCGAAACAATTTTACCGCTCTTCTTTTCAGCCTTCATAACCTCAACGGCTTCGTCAAGGGTTACGGTGAAGGGTTTTTCAAGAAGTACGTTAATGCCGTGTTCAAGAGCGTAAATGGTACATTCGGCGTGAGTGCAGTTATATGTACAAACAGAAACGGCGTCCATTTCTACAGTATCAACCATTTCTTTATAATCTGTAAAGTATTTGGCGCCCTCTACCCCAAGAGATTCCAACTTTTTCTGAGCCTTACCTTCAATAAGGTCACAACCTGCAACGATTTCAACGTCGGGCTGATTAAGATAAGCCTTAATGTGACTAGTTGAAATTCCGCCTGTACCGATAATACCTATGCGCAGTTTCTTTTCGCTATAGGTGGCAGCAACTTCAGCCTGATTGCTTGTAAAATTATTCATATCAATTGCCATTTATAATTCCTCCCTAAGAACTATATATTATGTAGTAATATTAACATATTAAAAATCTATTTTCAATGGATAAATTCACTTTTATCCATTAGGATTTCATAGTTTTTGCATATTTTCTTTAATTTTTGTATATATAGTAAATGTGAAACCCATAAAAAAGGTTATACAACATAATGTTTAAAGGTCAAAAAAACGCACATATATTGTGTTTTTACTGAATTTTACGTCAAAAAAACACTCCTTTCCCCCACTTTATGCACTTTTTATGGGAAAAATTGTGTATTTTCACAACTGTCTTTGTAAAATAATGAGAAAAAACGGCCTTTTTCAGTGGTTACAAGGTTGTAACTTTTTGAAATTCTTTTGTAATTTGTGCAATTTGCACAAATTTTGCACTTTTTGTTTGTTTGACATTTTGTGATTTGCCGATTATAATATACTTCGCGTCATTTTGGATGCATAATTTTATCTTAAAAAACCACCGAATTTGTAGTTTTATTTACAAGTAAAAGGAGTTATTTATGTTTAAAAGAAAAGAAAACTGTGAAAAGAAATTTGAAATCAAATTCTTTAAAGAACACAAAAAGTTAATGCGTATTGTAAGCATAGTTTTTATATGCGCACTTCTTATTGCCACCTCGGTTTACGGATTTTTATCGGTTAACGTTGTATCCATCTCCGACGGCACCAACGTAAACAAGCATTATACCTTAAAGTCCGACGTACGTGGAATTTTAGTTCAGGCAGGTTATAACGAGTCCTATAACGTTGTTTCCGATACTCGCGACGGTAACAGAATCAACATTCAGGTACAAGCTACCTTCCCCGTATATATTACCTACGGCGAAAAAACCTTTACCCACATAACCGCTAAAGCAACTGTAAAAGATATAATTTCCGATGCAGGTATCACCCTTAACGAAGGAGATTTAATTTCTCCCGATATGAATAAGGTAATCGATAAGGAAAGCTATATCGACATTATTCCCGAAGCAAAAGAAAAAACGGTTATTACCGCTTCCAAGCTTGAAAATAAAGAGGAAAAGAAGACCGATTCCACAAAGAAGCCTTCTTCCGATAAGAAGCCTTCCACTTCTTCAAAGCCCTCTACTTCATCTAAGCCTTCTACTTCATCTAAGCCTTCTACTTCTTCAAGCAGTTCCTCCTCTAACGCTTCTGCCGTTACCGGTTCTTTAGGTAACGTTACCTACCCCGGCACTGCAAAGAATCCTATTTCCGAATTAAAGCCTTCTTCTCCCATCACTTTGGACGAGAACGGCATACCCGTAAATTATAAGAGCAGCAAACGCGTTCAGGCTACCGCCTACACCCATACCGGCAATAAATGTTCTACAGGCGTATGGCCCAAGCCCGGTTACATTGCAGTTGACCCCAAGGTTATTCCTTACGGCACCAAGATGTATATCGTTTCTGCTGACGGTAAATACGTTTACGGTTACGCTATTGCAGCCGATACAGGCGGATTTATTAAAAAGCGTCCTACCAACGTTGACCTGTTTATGCATACCGAATCTGCTTGCAGAAAGTTCGGCAGACGCGACGTTATAATTTACTTCTTATAATAAAAAATTAACGGCTACGTTACATTTCGTAACGCAGCCGATTTTTTATCTTTAGGCATTTTCTTTTACGTATATACGTTCAATGCTGCCGATTATAAGATTGTGCCAACCACCGTTTTTATACCATTTTTCATCAATAGATTTATCGATTAAAAACTGTTTATCCATAGGCTGTACGTATTTTTTTTTAATAATCAGCACCAGACGGGCTTCTTTAAAATATACGTAGTTATCATTAGCGACAGGAGAAAGTCCCGTGAGAGCCGTTTTATCCACGTTTCTGCCGCTTTTACTGCCGCACACCTTATGTATATCCTTATTGTCGCCAAAAAAGGTCAGGGTGAAATAATCGCTACTTTCAATAAAGTCCATTGTGTAGCGCTCGGGGCGTACCACAACGGCAACGCTGTCTTCGCCCCACATTTCGCCCATAAATCCCCAAGAAGCAGTCATCATATTATAGCCGTCTTTATTACCGGCAGTAATAAGCATATACTCCTTAGAGATAAGTTCTATTACGTTTTCTTTAAAATCTCTTACACAAATATCTCTGAACATAAAATCACCTTAAGCAAACACGAATAATCCGAACCTGATTTTAAAGGCTCAATTTTCGTATTTGCATTGTTAAAATACTCGTTAATTTACCCTTTAAAGAATCCAATGATACCCACAACAAAAATTACAACGATAAGTATAGGTACTATAAAACGATAATAGTGTTTAAGCCATCCTGCCATTTTAATACCGTTACCCGTATTGGTTTCTTTAAGGTACTTATCAAAGCCCCAACCCCATTTGGTGACGCAGAAAAGCAGGAACACAAGTGAGCCTAACGGTAAAAGCACCTGACTAACCACAAAGTCTTCCATATCGAGTATATTTTTGCCGCCGATATTAGCGCCGCTCAGCAGGTTAAAACCTAACGCGCAAGGCGTACTTAAAACAAGCATCGCAATACAGTTGATAATTGAAGCTTTTTTACGGCTCCAACCGAGATTATCCATAAGATTAGCCTGCAGATTTTCAAACACCGCAATTACGGTTGAAAAACTTGCAAATACCATAAATACGAAGAACAAGGTTCCCCATACTCTGCCAAGAGGCATATTTACGAAAATATTGGGAAGGGTTTCGAAAATAAGCGGAGGGCCTGCATCGGTCTTACCGCCATTATATGCAAAACAAGCGGGGAATATTATTACAGCCGCCATAATTGCAACGAAGGTGTCAAGCGCGCAAATCTTTATAGATTCGCCTGTCAAGGTCGTATCCTTTTTCATATAACTACCGAAAATCTGCATTGAACCAATACCAAGGCTAAGGGTAAAGAACGCCTGATTCATAGCGGCAACCATAACGTCAAAAAGGTTAAGATTATTTTCCTTAAGGGAAGCAACACTCGGTACGAAAAGTTTTTTAATACCTGCCATACCACCGGGGAGCATTACGCTGTTTACAGCCAAAACAACCATTAAAATAAGAAGGGCTATCATCATCCATTTGCTGATTCTTTCAA
This sequence comes from Oscillospiraceae bacterium, assembly GCA_015065605.1. Classification (GTDB taxonomy): domain Bacteria; phylum Bacillota; class Clostridia; order Oscillospirales; family Acutalibacteraceae; genus SIG607. Next base: position 26,026 of record SVPZ01000013.1, read on the forward strand.
GTCCCTTTTGAAGTCCAAAGCTGCAAACAATAAAGCCTGCGATAATTACAATCGCCATCCATAAAACCATTTCGGTAGGATTTGCGGTCATATCGGCAAATACCGTTTTTACCGTTTCGCTGTCCATACCCGATTTAAACGTGCCGTTAGCAAATTTAACAAAATAATTTGCCATCCAACCCGAAACGGTGGTGTAGTACATCATAAGCAAATAACAGCCTATCATACATACCCAACCGTGAATATGCCACTTGTGACCGGGTTTTTCAAGGGCTTTAAAGGCGCCAAGTGCACTTTTTCTGCCGGCTCTGCCAACAGCCAGTTCCATAGTTAAAACGGGAATACCCATAATAACAAGGAAAAGAAGATAGAAAAGCACAAAAATACCGCCGCCGTTTTGACCTGCTACGTAAGGGAAACGCCATACGTTACCGATACCTATAGCACAGCCTGCGCTTACAAGCAAAAAACCAAGCTTAGTTTTAAAGTTTTCTCTTGCCATAGTTTCAACTCCTAAAATATATTGCTATCATTGTACCATAAGAATAAAGCTTTGTCCATATTTTTAAATGAATTGAAGACCTATATTTTTCGTGGTATAATAATTTTACAAAGCAACACTTTTATAATTTAATGTTGTTCAGTTATCCTCCTTAAAACGTTAAAATAATATTACAAAATTAAAGGAGGTTCTTAATATGAACACAGACAAAATTTTAGCAGAATCAATAGCAAAGGACTACGCCCCAAAGGAAAGTTCAAAAATTGTTGCACTCAAATAAAATGAATCGCGCGCTGATTTCTTTGCTGAAAGAAAAATCTTCGAAATAATATAAGATTATCTCTTGGAGTTTTCGGTGTACCGTTTATATCGTGTAATATCGTTTAAAATTGTGTATATTGTGGGTTTTGTGTTGTCAAAATTGAATATCGTTGCAAAAAGTTTATATAAAGAAAAAGAGTCATAATACTTGTGTGATTTTCATCAAAAATATTGTAATTTCATGGAATCATGTTATAATAAAAATATAAAAAACGGAGGTATGAATAATGGCAAAGGAAAAAATCAATTTACGGGACGAGTTGCGCGCTCACAAATTTGAATTTGATTTGTTGCAAAAAATTCCCTGCACAAAACAAGAGAATAAGGAATACCAAAAGTTGTTGAAAGATGGCGGTACTCTTCCAGAAGGTGTTTATGCTTATGTTGATGTTAGTGGCGAAACATCAACAACAGAATTCTATACAATTTATGAAACTGACTTTACAGAATCTGAAATAAGAGAGTATCTTACATATAAACAATTAAGTCTTATTAGAACAATAAAAAATTGTGTGATGTTCTTTACTGTTCTGACTATAATTGGAATGATTGCATACTTCTTGATTATGATGAATGCTTTTTGATTTGAACATAACATACAAAAAGGACTATGACATTTCGTGTGTCATAGTCCTTTTAAAATAACTTGCACCAAGTTTGCACCAAGGTGAAAATCAAGGCAAAAGTAAAACCCCGAAAACCAAATTGGTTTCGGGGTTTTTGTTTGTTTTGAAATAATACAGATTATCTCTTTGAGAACTGAGGTGCACGACGAGCGCCTTTGAGTCCGTACTTCTTTCTTTCCTTCATACGAGGATCACGAGTAAGGAATCCGGCTTTCTTGAGTTCTGCACGAAGTTCAGCATCACTCTGAAGTAATGCACGAGCGATACCGTGACGGATAGCGCCTGCCTGACCGGTAACACCGCCGCCTGTTACGCGACATACGATGTCGAACTTTTCAGCAGTTTCGGTAAGAGCGAGGGGCTGACGAACGATAAGCTTTAAGGTTTCAAGACCGAAATAATCGTCGATATCTCTGTCATTGATGGTGATTTTGCCTGTGCCGTTGTAAAGACGAACGCGAGCTACAGAACTTTTTCTTCTACCAGTACCGTAGAAATAAGGTTTACTTTCAAACATATTCTTTTGCTCCCTTCTTATTAGTCAACGAGTTCAGGCTTCTGAGCAACCTGCTTGTATTCAGCACCCTGATATACGTGCAAGCGAGTCAAAGCTTTTCTTCCGATGGTGGTATCGGGAACCATTCCCTTGATTGCGAGTTCCATTGCCAATTCAGGACGGGTGTTCATAAGAGTGTCGTATTTAACCTCTTTAAGATGACCGATCCAACCTGTATGACGACGGTAGAATTTCTGCTGTAACTTTTTACCGGTAAGAACAGCTTTATCAGCGTTGATAACGATAACGAAGTCACCACAGTCAACATTAGGTGTAAATTCAGGCTTGCCCTTACCACGAAGTAAGTCAGCAACCTTAACTGCGGTACGGCCAAGAGGCTTACCTGCAGCATCTACAATGTACCATTTGCGCTGAACGTCAGCGGGTTTTGCCATAAATGTAGACATAATACTTCCTCCAAATAATTTTTTTACCTTGAGTATGTTACCACATTAATATTACTTTGTCAACACTTATTTTTCTAAAATTTAATTTAAAATTCAATATCTCTTGTTTTCTTCGTTTTTCTTCGTTTTTCTCTCATTTGCTCACTTGCGATTTTTATTTTTTACATAAAAAAACTCCCGATTTTCAAAAAACCGAGAGTTTTTACCATTAAATATTGATTGTAAAGGCAAAATGAATGTCTTTGTCGTTCATCTGATACAAAGGATTAAGAGCAGGACCGCAGGAGGCACTTCCGATACCGGACGACTTATAGTCAACTCTGACGTAGGTAGCCTTGCTTTCACCGATTTCGTCGGTATGCTCAGCATTCATAATCTGCTCAATGCTGTACTGAGAAACGGCGGTTTCAAAAACCTTCTCTGCTTTAAAGGTAATTTTATCCTCTAAAGTAAGTTCTCTTACCTTGGTATGATTTCCGTGTTCTTGGGGACGGATATAGTTTACGTATTCGTTTTCTGCCTTAGAAACGTAGAAATCAAGAGCGCAGTTATGATAAAGGTCACAGTAGTTTTCTTCGGGGCCCATACCAAAGTATTCAAACGCCATATTCTTATTCTTAAAGGCAAACTCAAAGCCAAGTCTTTGCAGCCACATTCCGAATTCTCTTATCTTTCCGTCAAGTTCTACCTTAACGGCACCGTTTTCACCGATAGTATAAGAAAGGTCATACTTAAAGAGAGGAGCACGGGAAACGGGAGCAATAGCAACGTTAAAGGTAATTTTGTTGCCTTCTATTTTGCTTTCTCTTACGTTGTACCAGGTATAGTCAAGATTTTCACCCGACCAGATGTCAATTTTGATAAGGCGTTGTTTAACGTTGCGCTCGTTATCCGTCCAAGGACGATAAAGAGAAAGATTGGTAGGAGCATATAACTGTTCCTTGCCGCTAATTATCATACTTTCAATATTACCGCTTTGTTTATTAAAGCCGTACTTAAAGTTTTTACCTTCGGCATAAATAAAGAGGCCTTCCTCGTAAATCTTTGCAGAGCCGTTAATTTCTTCGAGAATGGTTTCCTTTTCACATTCTATTTCCTGCTGTAAAGTACCAAGCTCGTTAGCGCCCTGATAAAGAGTAGCGGTTACGGTGCAGGCATATTTACAGCTTTCAGGGAAGCAAGCGGCGGTATCAATTACGCCCTTTTGGTGAGGAGCAACGTCTAACACTACAGTATTTTCTTCAAGCACCTCGCCGTCACAAGCCAAAACGTAGGTAAGTTTACATTCGTTAAGATTAGTAAAGTCGAAGCGGTTTTCAACGGTGATTTTGCCGTCTTTATACTCAAAACGGAAAGGAGCATAAGCAGTTTTTGCTTCAAGAGAACCGGATTTAAAACTTCTGTCAGAGAATACAAGACCGTCACAGCAGAAGTTTCCGTCTTGGGTGATTTCGCCCTTGAAGTCACCGCCGTATTTTTGTACGCCGTCAACGATAACGGTATGGTCGCACCATTCCCATATACAACCGCCCACAAGAGAAGGATGGCTGTAGAATTTTTCAACGTAATCGAATACGTCACCGGGGCCGTTACCCATAGCGTGAGCATACTCGCAAAGGAAGATAGGCTGGTCAACAAGATTTGTAGACGTCCATCTGTCGAGTTCGCGAAGACTGATATACATACCCGAATGGAAGTGCGCTCTTCTCATATCGGTAACAGCCTTTTCTCTGTCCTTTATAGCCTTTTCGAACTTTTCTTTCGCTTCCTCTACGTTTTCGTTTCTCTTTTCGGCAAGTTCGAGATTTTCTTTTGCCTTATTGTAAGCCGAATCCCAACGGTGGAATGCGCGGGAAGCATCTTCTGCGTGGTAAAGACGTTTGGTTTCAACGGTTTTCAGCCACTCAAGCATTGCAATATGGTTGGGACCGTGACCGCTTTCGTTACCTGTTGACCACATAAAGATAGAAGTATGGTTTTTATCTCTGTGATAAGCTCTTGCCATACGCTCAACGTGTTCGTCCTTCCAAACTTCCATTGAGCAAGGCCATTCGCCTGTTTCAACATCATAACCGTAAGGAACGTTGGAATAACGTCTTACAAAGCCGTGGGTTTCAATGTCGGTTTCAAGCACTACGTAAAATCCCATTTTATCGCAGAAATTAAGGAAACGCGGAGTAGGAGGATAGTGAGATGTTCTGATACAGTTAATATTAAGTTCCTTCATTAATTTAAGGTCGTTAATAATATCCTCGTCACTCATAACCCAACCGTTTTCGGGATGAGAATCGTGGTGGTTTACACCCTTAAGTTTTACCGAAACACCGTTTACCAAAAATTCGTTATTTTCATTTATAGCAAAAGTGCGAAGACCTATGCTTTCATAGATAACCTCTCCCGCCTTTTTAAGTTCAACTTCATAAAGGTAGGGCTTTTCAGCGTTCCAGAGTACAGGATTTTCTATTTTGAATTGAGCAACTCCGTTTTCGTCGGTAACAGAAGCGCCGATAACCTCGCCCTTATCGTAAAGGGTAACGTCAACGCCCACATCGGTTTTTACAATAACAGTATCGTTATTCTCGCTTTCCAAAGAAAAATCAACAATATGACCTTCGGGGCGTTCTAAAATATAAACGTCTCTGAAAATACCGTTGCAACGGAAAAAGTCCTGATCTTCAAGATAACTTCCGACACACCATTTATATACAACCACTCTGACAACGTTTTTGCCGAGAACTGCATATTCGCTGATATCAAATTCTGACTGCAAATGGCTTCCCTGAGTAAAGCCTACGTAGTTGCCGTTAACAAACACGCTTGCGCAGGAAGAAACACCTTCCATAATGAAATATGTTTTTTTGTTTTTATCGGTAACTAAAAAATCCTTTTCATAAATACTGCAAGGATTAACGTTAGGAACGTACGGAGGGTCAATAGGAAAAGGATAGTTAATATTACAGTAGTTAGGATTTTCATAACCTGTATTCTGCCAGGTTGAAGGCACCTTTACCTTGTCCCATTTATTTATTTTAGCATTAACGTCCACAGCATCGCTGTTAGCATAATAATTAAAACGCCATTCTCCGTTTAAAAGAGTGTAAACTGCTTCACCCTCGGGAATATAAAATGCGCGCTGGGGAAGACGGTTTTCGCTTGTTTTTTCAAATTTTTCATAAAATCTCATAACAACACCTCACCTTTCGGTAACTTTAAAATGATTATATAATATGGTGATAAAAAAAGCAATATACAAAATGCATATTTGCAAATTTTCGACAATCTTTTGCTACAAAAAAGGACTGCCTCACTTTATTAGCGAGACAGCCCATTGATTTTTTAATATTAGAGAAGACTCTTATAAAGAGCGGTGATTTCTTCAACGCTTGTTTCTCTGGGATTACCGGGACGGCAAGCATCGTCAAATGCGGACTGAGCAAGGAATGCTACGTCTTCTTCCTTTACGATTTCCTTAAGGTCGGCAGGAATACCAACGTCAATAGAAAGCTGCTTAACAGCGTCGATAGCGGCTTTTCTGTATTCCTCAACGCTCATATTTTCGGTACCCTTAACACCCATAGCAGCGGCGATGTACTTATACTTATCACCTGTAGCCTGCGCATTATATTCCATAACGGTAGGAAGAATAATAGCATTAGCAACACCGTGAGGAGTATCATAAAGAGCGCCGAGAGGATGAGCCATAGAGTGAACGATACCAAGACCTACGTTAGAGAAGCCCATACCTGCAACGTACTGACCGAGAGCCATACCCTCTCTGCCGTCAGCCTCGCCGTTTACAGCAGCGCGGAGAGAACGTGCAATAATTTCGATAGCTTTAAGATGGAACATATCGGAAAGTTCCCAAGCACCCTTGGTTATGTAGCCTTCAATAGCGTGGGTAAGAGCATCCATACCGGTAGCGGCGGTAAGACCCTTAGGCATAGTGGACATCATATCGGGGTCAACAACCGCAACAACAGGAATGTCGTGAACGTCAACGCAAACCATTTTTCTGTTGTTCTGTACGTCGGTAATTACGTAGTTAATGGTAACCTCAGCAGCGGTACCTGCGGTGGTGGGAACTGCAATAATGGGAACGCACTTATTCTTGGTGGGAGCAACGCCCTCAAGAGAACGAACGTCGGCAAATTCGGGGTTATTGATAATAATACCGATAGCCTTAGCGGTATCCATGGAAGAACCGCCGCCGATAGCAACGATGCAGTCAGCTTCGCTTGCCTTATAAGCCTCTACGCCTGCCTGAACGTTTTCAATGGTAGGATTAGGCTTAATTTCAGAGAAAAGCGCGTAAGCGATTTTAGCATTATCAAGAACGTCGGTAACCTTTTTGGTAACGCCAAACTTAATAAGGTCGGGGTCGGATGCAACAAAAGCTTTTTTAAAGCCTCTGGCAATGATTTCGTCAGCAACTGCCGCTACTGCGCCTGCGCCGTGATAGGATGTTTCGTTGAGTACGAATCTATTCATTTTAACAACTTCCTTTCGGATATTTTTTTATATTATACCACATTCTTAAAGCCACTTCAAGAACTTTGTTTTAAATTTAACAATTTATATTTTCAAAAGTTTTTCTGCATTCTTATGGGTGATTTTTTCAAAATCCTCTTCCCCTATATCAAGAGATTTTAAAAGCCTTAATTCCATATCGGCAGTATGCCACGGGGCATCGGTGCCGAAAAGAAGTCTATCTGCGCCGTGCTTTTCCAAAATCTTTTCAAAATAAAACTTTGGTTGAGTGCCGTAAGCATAAGAAGTATCAAAATAAATGTTTTTGCCTGCAAGATGCTTTAACACCCCTTCTCCGCAACCTACGCCGCCCCAATGCGCCGCAACAACGGGAGAAGTAAACCAATCAAGCGCCCTTTCCATTTTTTCGGGAGTAGCGCCATAGGGAGGCGCATAGCCGTAATCGTTTCCTGCGTGAAAAACGGTAATAAGACCGAGTTCGCCAATCTTTTTATAAAGCGGCTTAAGTTTAATATCGTCAACGTTAAAGCCCTGATAATCGGGATGAAGTTTTATCCCCTTAAGACCAAGCTCTTTAATTCTTTCAAGTTCTTCTAAAGCATCCTCGCTATAGGGAAATACCGAACCGAAAGCAATAACGTCATCGCTGTTTATATATGCAGCAAAATCATTAACCGCCCTTTGCTGATGAGCATTTGTAGCAATATTTAACGCAACGCTTTTATCAACGCCGCTTTTTTCCATAAGTAAGCGAAGTCCCGAAACGGTGCCGTCGGTATAAGGGTTAAGTCCTCCCGAAGCAAAGGAAAGTTTTTCCATTGCTTTTTGCGATACTTTATCGGGAAAACAGTGTGTATGAAAATCTATAAGCATATTTATCACCTTTTTAGCATTATACACCTATTTTTTCCTCCTTTCAATATTTTAAGCGTATATTTTAACGTTTTGCAAAAAATATATATGGTAAGTTTTAAAACTTAATTGTTGAAAGACGGCAAAATATGTGATAAAATGTCATTATAAAAACTCAAAGGAAGTCGGTTATGTTACATTTAAAAAGTTACAGCGGACACATAAGAAATCATAAAGCGCTCTGTGATGAACTTTCGATAGAAAAGGGTCTGTCCAGAGAAAAAAGAGAAGAAGAAATAATAATTAAAGCCTATGAAAAATGGGGCAGCGAAATGGGAACTAAGCTTTACGGAATGTTTTCTTTCGCTTTATATAATGATGAAGACGACAGTTTTATCTTTATGCGCGACCCATTTGGAGCAAAGCCTTTTTATTATTATCTTACCGAAAAAGGAATACTTTTCGGCACAACCATACGCGAAATTATGGTGCAGGACGGCTTTAAAAAGGTACTGAATGACAAACTTTTACAGATTTATCTCACCATGACCTATACTACAGGTGACGAAACCTTTTTTGAAGGCGTTAAAAAGCTTCTTCCCGGCAGAATTATGACCTATAAAAACGGTGAAATCAACATTACACGTTATTGGCGTCCAGAGTTTAAACCCGACTTTAGTAAAACTCTTGAAGAGTGGGCAGACGAAATTCATTCAACCGTAAAAACCATTATGGCTGAAGTAAAGGACGAGGACGAATACGTTGAAAGCTTTTTATCGGGCGGTGTTGACTCCTCCTACGTTCTTGCTATGTCCGACGCAAAATTTGCTAATTCCTGCGGATATGACGACAGCCGTCTTGACGAATCGGGTCTTGCGAAAGAAACTGCCGATATTTTAAAACGCAACTTCAACCGCTGTCTTATTACACCCGAAGCCTATTTCAGCATTGTTCCCTACGTTATGTATAATATGGAGCAACCCTTAGGCGACGCTTCTGCAGTTGCTTTTGCGCTTGGTTGCATAGGCACCGCAAAAGGAACCAAAATCTGTTATTCGGGCGAAGGCGCAGACGAATTTTTCGGCGGCTACAATATGTATAGAAATGCCGAACGTTACGGTGATAATCTTAAAACCTTCTACGTCGGCAACACCAACATTATGAAGGAAGACGAGAAAAAGGCTATCCTTAAAAAATATTATGACGATTTCCTGCCTATTGATTTAGTAAAAGATATTTACAGCGAAAACGAGCATCTCGACCCCCTTTCAAAAATGACCGACGTAGATATTCAGGTATGGCTTGAAGGTGATATTTATCTTAACGTAGATAAAATGAGCCGCGCCGCCGGTCTTGAAGTAAGAATGCCCCTTACAGACCTGAGAATTTTTGATATTGCCTCCCGTATCCCTGCCCAGCTTAAGGTTAACGAGGAACAGAACAAGGTGGCGCTTCGTACCGCCGCTTCCAAGGTTCTCCCCGACGAAATAGCCTTCAGAAAGAAACTCGGATTTGTGGTACCTATCAGAATGTGGATGGCAGACGAAAGATACAACTCAGACGTCAAAGCAAAATTCAACAGCGAAATTGCTGAAAAATTCTTTAACGTAAAAGAAATCAACGCAATATTCGACGAATATATCGGCGGCAACAGTGACAACTGGAGAAAGGTCTGGACAATCTATACCTTCCTCGTCTGGTACGAAGAATACTTTATTAAACGCTAAAAAACACGGCTTATGAGGCGTACTCTAAAGGACAGTAAATTAAAAAGCAGAAACGAAATTCGTTTCTGCTTTTTCTTCTGCTTCTCTTGTAAGGTTTTAGGATATCCTAAAGAATTGGAAAATGTAATGTGCATTTTCCCTGCTTGTTACGGTATGCGACAAAATAAAAAAGCCTCCCTTGTAAAGGGAGGTGGCAAAACAAAGTTTTGACGGAGGGATTTTAGATTTGAATAAACAAAAAATCCCCCAGTCAACCGCTTCGCGTTCGACAGCCCCCTTTACAAGGGGGCCTTTTTTCTATCCTTCAGAGTACAACGCCTACGCCGTGTTTTTTTAATCGTTACTTTTAAATACGTCTGCAACCTCGCTGATGGTTACAAAGGCTTTTTGGTCTATCGAATGGATTATATTTCTCATTTTTGCTATCTGGAAACGGTTTACCACGAAATAGACCACTGTTTTTTCGGAATTTGAATAACCGCCTACGGCATTAATCTTTGTTGTTCCGCAACCAAATTCGTCGCTTAACGCTTTGCTTATTTCTTCCGCCTTATCGGTAACGATAAATACCGATTTGCTTCTATCGAAGCCTTCAACAACAAAGTCAACGGTTTTAAGTCCTGCCGCATAGGTAACTATAGAATAAAGCGGTAAAATCCAACTGTTTATGGCAATTCCGCAAACTATATAAAGAATTACGTTATATATCATTACAAACGAGCCAACGGTAAGATTGAGTTTTTTAGCAAATATAACCGCCATAACCTCGACGCCGTCTATTGCTCCGCCAAAGCGAATTGTAAGACCGCTTCCCACACCCGATATCATACCGCCGAAAAGCGCACACAAAAGTAAATCTTCTCCTGCAAGAGGGGATGCTATGCTTACGTCAATGGGCAGAACGTCGGTTATAAGCCACGATGCGCCCGAATAAACCGCAACGGTAAATATTGAATATACCGTAAAGAGCGCACCCTGACGTCTTAAACCAAACAAAAACAAAGGCACGTTAAGTATAAGCAGAAAAAGAGAAAGCGAAAACTTTTCGGGGGTTATCTGAGAAAGGAAAATCGAAGTTCCCGATATACCGCTGTCGTAGAGATTTACGGGAGCAATAAAGACCGTTACACCAAAAGCGTTTATACAGCCTGCTACAAATAATGCGACGAAGTTTTGCCAACGAAGCATCTTTAGTTCTTTAAGTTGGGAACTTAGATACCCTTTTATTTTTGCCACTATATAAACCTCTTTTCATTTATCTTCCAAGTTAGATAAGTTTTAAGGATTATACCATATTTTCTTTACATCTGTCAACTTATCAAATGTTTAACAATACCGACTACATAGTTTTAAGATTTTTATAAAGTTTTTATTGTTTCATATAATAGGTTGGCGGGTTACCGAAATGGGCGGTAAAGCAACGGGTAAAATAATTAGCATCATCAAAGCCGCACCTTTCCGCTATTTCACTTATTTTAAGGTCGTGTTTTTTCATAATGGAATAAGCCTTTTCCATTCTGTAAATTTTAAGATAATTCATAGGAGTAAGCCCCGTATAACTTTTAAAACGTTTGCAAAAGTAAGGCACAGTATAGCCAAATCGCTTACACAGTGAAGCAGTGCTGATTTCTTCGGTAAAGTTTTCTTCCATATAATCTATAATTTCGCGCATGGTTTTATCTGCAGAAGTCTGCCCCGTGACAGTACAAATTCCCTGTGCAAAAAGCACCGCTATAAGCTTATATACGTTTGCCATAATGCAAAAGTTTTCTTCTTCGGTTTTTGTTCTTAAAGTAAGAGAATCCAGAGCGGCTATAGCGTTTTTATCCCCCGTAGTGTTTTGTACCGCGACGTTGCCGTTAAACATGGCGGTTAAAAACCTTTCCCCTATTTCAGTAGCATTGTAAAAGGTACGCAAATCAAACATAACCGCGCAATATCGGGTATTTTCCACCATTTCGGCGGCGTGAATAGTACGTGGGGGAATAATTACCATTTCGTCCTTTTTAATCAAAACGGCTTTTGTGCCCAGATTGACCGTCATTTCCCCTTCATAAACCCTCAGAATTTCCAGTCTTTCGTGCCAATGCATACGAAAAGAGTGATTTTTCTCTCTATTTTCGAAAAACAAAACCCTGACTGCAGAGGGGCCGTAAGTAACAGGTATGCGCTCAAGCAATATGTCTTTATTCATAAAAAATCACCTTAAAAGCTAATTTTGTGCTAAAAAAGAATAGTTTTATACTATCAACATTGCTAATTTAATGCTATCATACTTTTAGCAAATTTGCAACAGAAAGGCGGAAAATTTATGCTAATTGGTAGTTATATACCCAAACTCAGAATGGAAACCATCGAAGAAGAATTTAAAAGAATAAAAAAACACGGTTTTACTTCTTGTCAGTTGGGAAGCTGGGACTTTTCGGTATGGAATGATGAAAATGCCAAGAAGATAAACGAATTATTAAAAAAATACGAAATTACCGTTTCATCCTTTTGGTGCGGTTGGGAAGGCCCTAGAGTATGGAATTTTGACAAAGGCTACACAACACTTGGCCTACTCCCTGAGGAATGGCGTGATATTCGTGTGAAAAACCTTTGCGACGGCGCCGATTTTGCAAACAAAATAGGAATAAAACAAATCGTCACCCACATGGGCTTTATTCCCGAAAATCCCCACGACCCACAGTTACTTCCATTGTGTGACGCTATCAGAACCGTAGCAGAGCATTTAAAGGCTAACGGTCAGTATTTGCTTTTTGAAACAGGTCAGGAAACACCTCTTGCAATGCTCCGTTGCTTTGAAATCGTAGGCACAGATAACCTTGCGGTAAATTTAGACACCGCAAATCTTATACTTTACGGAAAAGCCAACCCCGTTGACGCCCTGGATATTATTGGTAAATATGTGCGTGACATTCACGCAAAAGACGGGCTTTACCCCACCACAAGCAAATGGTTGGGTAAAATGACTCCTCTGGGCGAAGGCAAGGTTGATTTCTATGCATTATTCAGGAAACTGAAAGAATTAGGTTATGATTCTTACGTTACCATTGAAAGTGAACTTGTTGGTGACGGCGATGAATTTGCCGAAGAGAAGAACGCCGATATTCTCCGTTCAAGAGATTTCTTACAAAAAATAATCAAAGAAGTTTATGAGGAGGCATAATTATGCTTAAGGTTGGTATAGTAGGTTTAGGTGGCATAAGTAAGGTTCACATCAGCGGTTGGCAAAACATAGATGGTGCCGAAATTGTTGCCGTTTGCGACATAAGAGAAGAAAAATTTGAAGGCAAAGAATTTGCAAGATGCTATAAAAGCTACGACGAAATGTTGGAAAAGGAAACCTTTGATATAATCGACGTATGTGTTCCCACCTATTTACATATTGAATATTCTCTGAAGGCTCTTAACAAAGGAATTAACGTTATTTGTGAGAAACCGCTGACTTTAAATAAAAAAGAAGTTAAAAAGGTATATGCCGCCGCAGAAAAAAACAACGTAAAATTTATGGTGGCGCAGGTTACAAGATTTATGGCGCCCTACGCTTACATAAAGAAAGCGGTAGAGAGTAATAAATACGGCAAAATTCTTTCGGGTACCATGTCCCGTATAGGTTGTTGCCCCACATGGAGTTTTGAAAACTGGATGATGGATGAAAGCAAAAGCGGTATGATTCCTTACGATTTGCACATTCACGATTTGGACTTTATCGTATATACCTTTGGTGCTCCTAAAAAAGCTACTGCAAGAAGACATAAATCCGACGTTGCCGATTATCTTAACGTAATATACGATTTTGACGGATTTTTCATAAACGTAGAGGGTGCCTGGTACAATGCGCCGAAATTCCCCTTTGGCTTCACCTTTATATTTGAATTCGAAAAAGCAACTTTAGCTTATAAGGGCGGAAAATTCTGTGTTTACGATAATGAGGGCGGCATAACCGACATCACACCCGGAAAAGCCGACGCAAACACAGGTGATATCGGACTCCCCTCAACCAACGGCTATGAAGAGGAACTTCGTTACTTCTTTAACTGCGTAAAAGATAACAAACCTGCCGATATAATTAAGCCCAAAGAATTAGAAGCGGTATTAAAAACAGTAAAAACCATAAAATAAACAAAAATCAGAGAGTTTTTTTACTCTCTGATTTTTTTATTAATTAATTCAAAGTGTAATCGTAGGTAGGCTTACCTTTTGCTTCAATACTTCCTGCAAGTACGTCTAAACAAGCATCAACGCTTCCCTCATAGGTATCGCCCAATATATAACGTGGGATATGAGGAAGACCGCTTAACGTGGTCGGGTCGCCGAAATGAACAACGGCAGAAATCTTATCGGTATATTGCATAGCCTCCATAAGAGTTCTTACACGCTTTGTAATTTCATCCTGACCAACGTATGCAATAGTTTCGGAAAAGGTTAAAAATACTACGTCCTCGTTTTTGGTTGCGTAAATGAGCGCCAACTGATTTTGACGGGCGGTTGGCATCTGGTGAATAAAATGCACCTTAGAATTGGGGAAAAGTTCTAAAATACGCTTTTCAATTTTATCGGGGAAGAGCCAGTTACTCTTAAAGGTATCAACCGCAACGTCGGCAGGATTCATCTCGTTTCTGAGCATTACCACGAAAAGATGCTTACCGTCTCTGCTTATAGAGGTAGAAAGACCTTGGTCAACCTTGGCGCATACAGCATTTTTCTCTATATTTCTAAGGCGTTCATACTCTTCATCGCTCAGTTCGGTTATCATAGTCTTTTCCATTTCCAAAGACTTATGCTGCATTTCAAGAACCTTTTTAACCGCTTCGTCAAGTCTTTCGTCGGTGATTATACCCTTTTCATAACAGGTATTAATTATTTTTTGGTCGCCTATGGGGTCAAGAGAATATGTCAAAACAAAGTCGTTACCTGCCTCCACTGCCATACCCTTGCTTTCTACTTCGCCAAACTTTGCGCGAATGCCCATCATATCAATAGCATCGGTAATAAAGAAACCGTTAAAGCCTTCCTTTTTAATCATATCAAGGGTAATTTTGGAAAGACTTGCAGGATATACGGGGTCAACCTTCTCGGTTTTATGGTGAGAGGTCATAATTCCGCTAAGCACACCTTCATCAATAAGTTTTTTGTAAATACCAAAGCCGTTATCAACAAGTTCTTCCTTTGTTTCAAAGGAAATAGCTTCTGCCATATGAGAGTCTATAGGCAAATCGTGACTTGCGCCGGGGTAATGCTTACCGACAGCCATAAGACCTGCATCCTGCATTCCTCTTGCCTCTGCCGCCGCCATTTTTGCGACAAATTCCTTATCGGGACCGTAAGAACGGGGACTACCGTCACGGAGAACGTCAAGAATAGGACTGCAAACAACGTCGTAGCCAAGTTTCTTTGCGGCGACACCTACGCTTTTACCGAAAACGTAGGCATTTTCCACGTCGTTTGTACGGCCTACGCTGTTACGGGGACCTATTCTGTATTCACCAAAACCTCTTTCGGCATCGGTCATAATAAGTATAGGATAATCGGCAATTTCCTTTACCTTTTTAATAAAATCCTCGGTATAGGGCGCATTACTGGGAATCCATATTGCGCCTAAAGCGTGATTTCTGATACGGTCGTATAAAAATTCGTTTTGATGTTCGCTTCCGGGAATATAATTAACTACCGCAGAATGAATCATACCGAGTTTTTGCTCAACGCTTAGATCCTCAAACTTAAGTTCTTTAATCTCTTTCATAAAATCATCCCCCAAAGACTATTTAAATTTAACGTCGTAAGTGAGGTTTCCTTTTGCAGGATATTCACCCGAAAGTACGTTTAGTCCTGCTTCTACAGCCACGGGAGAAACGCCGCCTATAATAATACGGGGAACGTGAACAAATTCTTCAAGCACAAAAGGATTACCAAAATGAAGTATTGTAGAAACACGGTTGGTAATCTGCAATGCTTCAACGAGAGAATAAACTCTGGGTGCAAAGTTTTCAACGCCAATGTACGCCTTGGTATCAATAAAGGTGACAAAAACAACGTCGTCGCAACATAGGTTATCTTCAACAATTCGTTGAATATCGCGCTGCGCAGGATATTCCTTTACAATACGATAGCGTGAATCGGGATAAAGTTCTTGTAGTCTTTCTGCAATTCGTTGGGGGTTATACCACGAATCCTGCATGGTAGCAACACTGATTTCACCATTATTAACGTCAGATTCGTTGTCGCACAAAATAACAAAGTAGTGCTTTTTGTCCTTAGGCAAAGCAACCTCGTAACCTTCATCAACTTTAGCGTAAACTCCGTCGGTATTAATTTTATCGTAATTGATTTTTTCCTCTTCGGTAATTTCAGCCGTTGTATCAAGAAGTGTAACCTTATGCTGAGCCGCCAATACGTAAGAAACTGCAGAATCCAACATATCATCGGGAATCAATCCATCTTTATAGCACTGCAGCATAGAAGTATATCCTGCTTTTCCGTCGCCCCAAACCAACGCCAAACTGTTACCGCCGGCAATAGCCATACCACGACATGGAACCCAACCGAATTTGGAAACTACACTTGCCATACAAAGCGCGTCGGTAATGGTAAAACCGTTAAAGCCTAAATCTCTGAACACACTGATATTCTTTTTAGAAAGACTGGTAGGAAAATCGGGGTCAATATTTGTAAGACGATAGTGTCCCGTCATAATGCCGTCTAAAAGTCCTTTTTTATTAAGTTCTAAATAAGGATACAAATAGTAATCAATTAAATCTTCCTTTGAAATGTCAGAGCTGTTTTCAGCCATATGAGAATCAATACGTGGGTTTCCCTTTACGCTGGGGTAATGCTTACCAACGGTCAAAACACCGCCGTCGTGCATACCCTGCGCTTCGGCTGCGGCAAGTTCGGTTACTCTCACCTTATCGCCGCCTATACTTCTTATGGTGCTGCCGCAGGTACAGTTTTCGTCGGTCATATCAAGTACAGGGTTAAAAACTACGTTATAGCCCGCTTTTCTGGCATTAACTGCCGTAACAAACCCAAAGGCATACGCGCTGTCAGTTGTATTGCAGGTTCCTATCGCATTATGTGCTCCTATTTTTTCATCCCCTTCTGCAGGAAAGCCTCTTTCAGCATCGCAGCAAATAAGAACAGGATAATCGGCAACCTCTTTAATTCTTGCTATAGCCGCTTCTCTGCCTTTAAAATTAGCATTCACAAAAACAGCACCTAAGCTATGGTTTTTAATTAAATCCAGAATATACTCAATATTCTCCTCGGTTTTCTCTTCTGTCGCAAGTTTACCGATATAACTGCACAAAGCCATACCCAGTTTTTGTTCAGTGCTCAGTTCCTCAAATTTAAGTTCTTTAATCTCTTTCATAAAAATTCTCCAAAACTATTTTAAATTAATATCGTAGGTTGTTACACCCTTTGCCTCTAATTTACCGGCTAACACGTCGATACAGGCTTCTACACTTTCATCGCATATTCCGCCTAAAATAACTCTTGGAATATGAGGAAGCGCCGAAAGAATACAGGGGTTGCCAAAATGCATTAAAGCAGAAACACGGTTGGTGTGCTGTAACGCTTTAATAAGACTGACAACACGAGAAGTAAGGGCTTCCTCTCCCGCATAAGCAAGAGGTTCGGAGAAAGTAAGGAATATTACGTCGTCGTGCTTAACCGAATCCTGACAAATTCCGAAGTTGTGGAACTGAGTCGGGAATTCATGGAAAAATCTCACACCGGAATTGGGGAACAGTTCTAAGATTTGACTTTTAATTTTTTCGGGGAAAAGCCAACCGTTGCTAAAGGTATCAACGTCAACCTTACCGAGCGCCATTTCATTTCTTACCATAATTGCGAAAAGATGTTTTCCGTCCCTTGAGATAGCAGAAGTAAGTCCTTCGTCAACCCGCGCATATACCGAAGCTCTTGAAATATTTCTGGAAAGATAAATTTCTTCTTCAGTGAGTTCTTTACAAGCCTTTTTATCCATTTCCAAGCTTTTATGCTGAGTTTCCAAAACGCGCTTAACTGCATCGTTTAATTCTTCTTCGGTAAATATACCTTTTTCATAGCATTCTACAATAGCGCTTCTGTCAAAAGTAGGTTGATAAGAGAAAGGAAGTGCCAAATCGTTTGCTCTTACCGCCATACCCTTGCTTTCAAGATTACCGAATTTTGCTCTTATACCCATCATATCGAGAGCGTCGGTAATAAAGAAGCCCTTAAAGCCCTGTTCTCTGATAAAGCCCGTAACCTTTTTAGAAAGACTTGCAGGATATTCTTCATCAATTTTGGGCAGACGCATATGTGAAGACATAAGACCGTCTAAAAGGTCCTCTTTTATTAATTCCATATAAGCGTAAAGGCTATCCTCAAGTAATTCTTCTTTTGTTTGCATAGAAAGACTTTCTGCCATATGAGAATCAACGCCAAGACATTCTCTGCCGCTTGGGTAATGCTTACCTACGGTTAAAACACCTGCATCGTGCATACCGCGAGCTTCTGCGGCAGCCATTTTTGCAATCACCTTTTTATCTGGGCCGAAGGAACGCACACTACCTTCATCATTGATATCCATCAAAGGACAGCATACTACGTTATAACCAAGTTGTTTAGCGGTATATCCTATGGTCTTACCAAATGCATAGGCGTATTTCTCGTCACCTGTACAAGCAATTGCATTATGGCGACCTACAATATATTCTCCTATTCCGTTTTCAGCATCGGTAAATATAAGTATGGGGTAATCAGCGGTTTCCTTAACACGTTGCATAAGTTCTGCCGCTTTAGGCTGGTCAAACTGAATCCATATTGCACCAAGAGAATGTTTTTCAATGCACTCGAAAACGAAATCAACTTCCTCAGGCTTTATATTGCCGTTGACCATAGCCGTATGTACCATACCAAGTTTTTGGTCAATGGTTAATTCTTCAAATTTAAGTTCTTTAATTTCTTTCATAATTAACCCCCCGTGTTAAATTACTGATTTTTTAAAAACGCAATATTAAAAATTGCAAGTTTTCAAATTGACATTTTCATTTATTATTGTATAATCAATATAGATATAATTCAATAGTTTAAATTGATATATTTTAACATTATATTGACAAAGGAGAAGGCTATGCCATCTATTATATTTGAAAATCACGATTACTTTTCGGAAAGCAATTGTTTTTCTTTAGGATATGCCGAAAATTTTGCGGATAAAAAATTTTCTCCAAACTGGCACGAACACATAGAAATTTTGGTTTGCAAAAAAGGAAATGCCACCATTACTTTAGACGACCGAAAATATTCTTTTGCAAAAAACAATATAATAATCGTTAATCCCAACGTAATACATTCGTTTAAAGGTGTTGAAAACGCCGGCTTTTACTGTATGCATATAGACAGTTCTTTTATAAAGGTAAATTTTGAAAACGTAAGAAACACACTTCTCACCGAATTTATTGAATACGACCAAAAGCTCCTTGAGATTTTTGATGAACTGTGCGCAACTTACAACAGTGACGATTGTTTAAAAACCGCCAAGATTAAAATATTACTTTTAAAACTGCTGATTTTATTATTTGAAAACCACAGCACCGATAACGCTTATTCAACATACAATTCAAAAGCCTATAAACGCACCAAAAACGTAATGTCTTATATAGAAAGCAATTTTTCCAATGAACTTACCCTAAATCAGCTTGCAGCTATAGCGAACATAAATAAATACCAGTTAGCTCGCGAATTTAAAGCCGCGACAGGCAAAAGCGTTTTTCAGTATATTAATCACCTACGCTGCAAAGCGGCATCTGCAATGCTAAAAAACGGCGCGTCGGTTACCGAAGCCGGTGAAAGCTGCGGCTTTAAAAATTTGTCGTACTTTTCGGCAACCTATAAAAAATATATAGGCGTACTGCCGGGTAAAACAAAGCCCAGATAATCGGTTTTCTATAGTTTGTAATATCCAGTAACTTAAAGAACGATTAAAGTAAAAAACTTCTGCCGTGCAAAACACAGCAGAAGTTTTATTTTAATAAAGGATTATAGAACTTTCTGTAAATATCGGTGGGAATAAGCAAAGGTACCCACTTAATTTAATTTAATTTAATTTGATATCAAAGGTAGTTACACCTTTAGCTTCTCTATCTCCTGCAAGTATTTCGAGAGAAGCGTTAACACTTTCGTTATTAAGCCCGCCTAAAATCACTCTTGGAATGTGTGGTAAATCACCCAAAATACAAGGGTTACCAAAGTGAAGAAGAGCAGAAACTCTGTTTGTAAACTGCAAACATTCAATAAGGCTTACAACTCTAGAGGTTAAAGCTTCTTTTCCTGCATAAGCCAGAGGCTCTGAGTAGGTTAAGAATATTACGTCGTCGTGAGTAACGGAATCCTGAAAAATACCGTGATTATGGTGTTGTGTTGGGAACTCGTGGAAAAGTCTTACCTTAGAATTCGGGAAAAGTTCCGTTATTTTTTTAGTAATTTTATCAGGGAAAAGCCAACCGTTACTAAAGGTATCAACCTCAACCTTACCAAGTTCCATTTCGTTTCTTACCATAACTGCAAATAGGTGTTTGCCGTCCTTTGAAATAGCGGGAGTCAGTCCCTCGTCTGCCTGAGCGTAAACAGAAACCTTAGGAATATCCTTACAAAGCGCAATTTCTTCATCGGTAAGTTCTTTACATCTGCTTTCATCAAGAAGCATTGTCTTATGCTGAGCCAAAAGAACACGCTTTACACATGCATTAAGCTGTTCTTCGGTGATTATACCGTTTTCATAGCCCTTATTTATTGCCTCCTGATCGGCGATGGGCTTATTGCCATACGTAAGAGCCAAATCGTTACCTGCTGCAATAGCCAATCCCTTGCTTTCGGCATCGCCGAATTTGGCGCGAATACCCATCATACCGAGAGCATCGGTAATGCAAAATCCGTCAAAGCCCTCATCTCTTATTACGTCGATAACCTTTTTGGAAAGACTTGCAGGATATTTATCATCAATATTGGAAAACTTCTGATGAGAGGTCATAACACCGTCCAGGAGCCCTGCTTTCATCATTTTAACGTAAGCAAAAAGGCTATCGTCAAGAAGCTGTTCTCTTGTCTGACTTGAAACGCTTTCCGCCATATGAGCGTCGATATTCATTTCATTTCTTCCGCTGGGATAGTGCTTACCAACGGTCAAAACGCCTGCTTCGTGCATACCGCGCGCCTCCGCAGAGCCCATTTTTGCTATAACGTTTTTATCCTTACCGAAGCATCTTACAAAACCGTTATTATCGATATCTAAAACAGGATTACAAACAACGTTATAACCGTAATTCTTAGCGGTAAAGCCTACTACTTTTCCGAAGGCGTAAGCATATTTTTCATCCCCTGTACAAGCAATAGGATTATGACGTCCAACCTGATATTCATCAATTCCGTTTTCGCAATCGGTTATTATAAGAATAGGATAATCGGCTGTTTCGTGAACTCTTTTTAAGAATTCTTGCCAGCCCTTCATACCGTACTGAATCCATATTGCACCGAGAGCACGGTTCTTGATTCTTTCAAAAACGTACTCGATTTCTTCCTCTTTAGCATTGCCGTTTATCATTGCGGCATGTACCATACCAAGCTTTTGGTCAAGGGTTAATTCCTCAAATTTAAGTTCAGTTAATTTTTTCATAAGAACACCTTCTTCATAGTTTTTTACTATAATTCCATTATACCTTTTAATGCCGATTTTGCAACACAAAAATACCATTTAAAGCTTTTTTTCAAAAAACTTTTCCATTTTTTACATATCATTTCATTTTTATACAATAGAAGCGTGAGAAAATCCTCACGCTTCTTTTTTCACTATTCTATAGTAATTTTAATATCACCCGTATCGGTGGTAATTTTGCACTTTCCGCCGTTTAAAGTTTCGGGAACTTTAATATTTCCCGTATCGGTTTTGGTTATAAAAATCTTTTCGCTTAAAAGTGTTCCCGAAACGTCACCTGTATCGGTAACAATTTCTATTTCACCCGCGTCACATTTTTCTAACCCGACATCACCCGTACTTCTTTTTACATTGAATTTTCCTTCCGCTACGGTATTTGTCGCCGTTAAATCTCCCGTACTTCCGCTTGAAGTTATGTTTTTACAGGTTATATTATTTAATATAGTCTTACCTGTGCTGACCGCTAACTTTAAGTCACCGCTTGCCTTAAGCCCTGTTACGTCTATTTTACCGGTAGATGCAGTAAGGCTGACGTTTTGCGCGGTTATATTTTCGGTCTTTATCTGACCGGTTGTAGTTTCTATTTTTATGTCAGCCGAAGCGCAGGCGTAATTTTCCACGTCGCCTGTAGAAAGTTTTATATCAATACTCGAAAAACTAAACTGCGCGGGAATTTTAATATCCCCCGTATCTTCTTTAATAATTAAATTTTCCAATTGATTTTCACCCAGATAAACGGTCAACTTAGGAGTTTTAAAGTTTATACCTATATAATGATACCATTTTCTTTGGTTATCAACTTCAATTTTCAAAGTGTTTTCTGAAACGTAAACGTTATGTTTTTCATTAACGGCTTCATCACACACTATTTTCGTTTTGCCGTCATCAGAACTTATAAAGGTGATATCGGCGGTATCGGTAATAATAGAGATATCGCTGAATTGTTCGTTTATTTCATAAGTATTCGTTTCATATTTAACGGTTGAAAGTTTCAAAAAATTCCAGTTTAACATAAACATCGCTCCAACAAAAATAACTGCTCCGAGAATAAAAAGAGAAACGCCTATTATAAGACTAATTTTAGTTTTAGTTTTCATTTTGCTTCCTCCTTTTTTATAAGCAATTTTTTAATGGCTAAAGCCATTTTTTTAGTTAGTATTAATACACCCTTAGCCGCAAGATTTGAAAAAATAAACAAAAGTATTCCAAGTCCGATTAGTAAAAGAGCAGCGCCTATAAGCGCAATTCCTTCGAAAACCTTTCCATTGGTAATTTCACCTACTGCCATAAAAAGCGAACCGACTGCCAAGCCAAAGCAAGAAACAGAAACGGCATAAAGACAGATTACTACAGTCCAAAGACAAAAATAAAGTGAAAAAACAACAGCCAAAACTGAAATAAGTACAGGAAACCAAACGGGTGAGCCTACACATATAAGGGTAATTGCTGCAGCACCAAGTTTTTTCTTAGGCTTTATTTTTTGCTTTACTATTTTAGTAAGAGGAATATCCTTTAAAATCTGCTCGGCTATTTCCTCAACGCTTCCTATTTCCGCTACCGCTTGTTGCTCGGTTTTTCCGTCTTCTATTTTATCGTCAATCATTTCGCCGTAAAAGCTTATACGCTCACAAATTTCTTCTTTAGGCAAACCCGATAAGGCGTCTTCAAGTTTCAGTAAAAAATCAAATTTATCCATTCTTAGTTCCCTCCTTAGTCACAAATTTATATATTGATATTATTTCTTCCCAGTCGTTTTTAAACTCTTCTATTCTTTTTACACCTACTTCGGTAATTTTATAATATTTACGAAGTCTGCCATCGTGCTCGGCTGTACGAACGGTCAGCATATTGGCGCCCTCAAGCCTTTTTAATATAGTATAAAGGGTTGATTCGGAAAGAACAACGTAAGGTTTTACGTCTTTTATAATTTTATAACCGTAGGATTCCTCATCCTTTATGGCGGCAAGAACGCATACGTCTAAAATTCCTCGCTTCAACTGAATATCCATACCATACCTCCTCTCACATAATACATCATATCACGAAGTATAGTTTTTGTCAAGGCAATAATTTCTGTTTCAAAATTCTCCGCGTATTTGTGCTACCTACTGCTTATAACTTAAAATCCACCGCAAGAAAAAAATTGACAAACGTCGAAAAAAGCACTATAATTAAAAAAATTTTTTAGGAGTGATTTTATGAGAAAAATATTAGCTTTTATTTTGACAATAGTTATTACTTTCAATCTTACCGCCTGTAGTTTTGATTCGTTGCTCAAAAAAGATTCAACAAATTCTAACGTTCAGACAGTTACCGTCCCTAATCTTATCGGTCTTTCTTCTGAAGATGCACAAAAACTTTTAAATTCTAATAATTTAAGCTTCACAATCATTGAAACAGCAAGTACCTCTGTAGCAAAAGGTTTTGTTATTAGCCAATCCCCTGTTGCACAAACAACAGTAGAACCATTGTCATTCGTAACAATTTATGTTTCTGGCACAGAAACAAACGAAGTTTCTCTATATTGCAGAGCGAGTATATCTGCCACATTAAGAGATGTTCCTTCACGTTCCGGAGCCAAACTTGCAGATATAGCTTGTGGAGAAAAGGTTACATACATAAATTCAAGTGGTGAATTTTATTACGTTCAGTACAAAAACGCTTATGGATACGTTTTGGTAGATTTTTTCTCCACCGATAAAAACGCTCCTATTAATTACGGAACCGGAAGCGCACCTCTCGTTGTTAACGACTACCTTTATTGCCGTGCAAGTCAATACGTAAATCTTCGCTCTTATCCTTCTACCTCTGCTCCGTCTTTGGCTCAAATATATTGCCGCGAAAGAGTTACTTATTTAGGTACCGCCGGTGACTTCTATTATGTTTCATACAGAGGAGCTGAAGGCTACGTACTAAAAGACTTCTTCTCAAAGGATTCAAACGCACCTATTAACTATAAAAAAAATTAACATATATAAAACAAAACAGCTTGGAAAACCAAGTTGTTTTGTTTTGCAAATTAAAAGAAAATATGATACAATATGTAACCTGAGGGGGCGATGAATTGTACTCAAAAGTTTACGTAGAAATATCCAATATTTGTAATATGAACTGTTCCTTTTGTCACGGAACAAAAAGAAGCCCAAAAATGATGAATCTTAATGAGTTTAAAATCATACTTCAAAAGTTAAAGCCTCACACAAATTATATTTATTATCATCTTTTGGGAGAGCCGCTAATTCATCCCGATTTAGAAAAATTCATATCCCTTGCCAATTCAAACGGTTTTAAGTCGATAATTACCACAAACGGAACTCTCTTAAAGGAAAGAGGAGATATTCTTATAAACCAAAAGGTGCATAAGGTCAGTATTTCCCTCCACAGCTTTGAAAACGGTGACAAAGAAACTCACCGAAAATATTTAAGTGAAATTTCCGATTTTGCTGTAAAAGCAAGTAAAAACGGTATTATCGTGGTTCTTCGTCTTTGGAACAACGGTTGTGACGACGGCAAAAACGATGATGCCATTGGTTTTCTGAAAGAAAATATACAAGGAGAATGGACACCTAACAGCAAAGGCATACGTATTAATGATAAATTATTTTTAGAATACGGCGAACGCTTTGACTGGCCCGACAAAAATATTGACTTTATTAGCGAAAAGGTATTTTGCTACGGACTGAAAGACCATTTCGGCATACTGTGTGATGGCACGGTGGTTCCCTGCTGTCTTGACTGTGAAGGGGTTATAAATTTAGGCAATATTTTTGAAGATGATATTAATGTCATTTTAAATAGTGACAGAGTCAAAAAAATAGTAGAAGGCTTTAACAACAGAAAAGCAAGTGAAGACCTTTGCCAAAAATGCGGTTATGCTCAGCGTTTTTAAATAAAAATTGACACTTATCTGTTGAAAGTGTCATAGTGGGTTACATACTTTGAAATTTACCTATCTCAAAATAAGAATGAAAGACGATATTGTGAGACAGGTCTCACAGCGATATTTTCTTTTGAAAATCCTCGCCTATGCGAGATATTTTTAAAAAGAAAGCGATATAAAAGGCTTTGCCTTTTGCGATATTATATTCGTGCCATTTAGCACGGCAAAAGCCGTATATCGCGTGGCTTGCCACATATCGCATCAAAGATATATCGCTCGGGCATTGCACGAATATAGCTGAGGCACACTTCCCTTAGGAGTGTGCCTCAACTGCCGTTTTTTTGTTATCTTTTTAATCCTAAATCTTCGTGACGGGATGCCACCACTGAAAAAGCATCCTCAGCTATATCAACTGCAAGCGCTATATCCTCTTTCGTTACGGCGGCGTTGATAAAATGATTGTGATGGCTTGTAATAAACAGACCTCGGCTGACGCACTCTGCCACCCATTCCTGATGAAGCATCAGGCTATCATCGTTAGCGATTCTAAGGTAAAACAGCGCAGGCTCGCCCGAAACCTTAAGGTCAAAGCCGTGGACCTTACCTGCGGCAACAAAACCGTCGGTAAGGGAAGTGCCAATTTGGCGGAAAAGTTTTGGAGTATCAAGTTTTTTCATTTTTTCCACAGTTGCAAGACAAGCGGCAAAAGGCTCTGCGCTCATCCAGTAAGAACCTGTAAAACTCAAACTTGAAGCAGCGGAACGAAGACTTTCTATTCCGCAAGCGGCAGACATATTATATCCGTTTGCCAAAGCCTTACAGAAGCAAATAATATCCGCCTTAAAGCCGTAATAATGGTCGCTTCCGGCTAAATCAAGTCTGAAACCTGCGCGAACGTCGTCAATTATTAATACAATGCCGTGTTTCGTACAAAATTCACGAACCTGCGCCCAATATTCTTTTGTAGCGCATCTGTTATCAGAGAAATTACCGTGATCATAGGGCTGAGCAATAAGAGCGGCAACGTCGCCCTTTGCATAATCCCAAGCCTTTTCGAGAGCGTCAATATCAAACCACGGCACCACGATATTATTTGCAACCTCTTCAGACAGAATTCCGGGATAATCGGCTTTCATTGCCCAAGGTTGATTACCGTGATAATATCCGCGAAGGAAAATCGTCTTTTTTCTTCCCGTAGCGGCTCGTGCGGTCAAATTAGCAAAAGTGGTGGCGTCGGTTCCGTTTTTCATAAAGAATGCCCAATCGGCGCAAGCCACGGTATCCACAAGCATTTCGGCGCACTCTACCATTTTATAGGAAGGCGCAGTTGTGCAGTTACCGATTTTAAGTTGCTCCATAGCCGCCTTATCAACGTCGGGGTCAGAGTAACCCAAAACGTTAGGACCGTAAGCGCACATAAAGTCTAAATAGCGGTTTCCGTCCATATCCCAAAAATAAGTGCCCTCAGCCCTTGAAGAAATAAGCGGCCACTTTTCAAGAGGCAGAAAAAGCCCTTCACTGGGACCTAAATGTCCGTACACGCCCGAAGGAATTACGTTTAACGCTCTATCAAACCAAGCGCGGCTTTTTTCATGAGAATATTCAGGATATTTGCTCATCGTTTTTTCCTCCTTAACCCAAATATACGGACACTCTGTCCAGAATTCTGTTAACGTTATCAAGCATTGATATCATACCGCTAAGACGAATAGTGCCTTTGCACATCTCATTAATGGTAGATACCTTTCCTGCAAATAAACCTGCAGCCAAATCTAAATCCGCAAATTCCATAATAGCGCGCGGATTTTCACACTTTTCCTTTATTGTCGTAAAATGCTTATCCTTTACCCGCAAGGTAATATACGCGGTATCTTTGATTCCCAGTGAAATATCACCGTCCACGGTATAATCTGCCGAAATTTTGGAAATGGAATCATTGTTGGCAAGTGCAGAAATAGCGCCTGCTATAGTATAAAGCGTTAAGGTAGTATTTTCCTCAAAAAAGGCTCTGTTTTTCATCGCCTCTTCACTCGGACGAAGAATTTCATTTAATCTGTCGGTAAGTTTTGTAAAGGTACCAAGCAAAAAAGTAAGCACCTGAACAGGATTTTTAGTAGGCATACCCGGTTTGGATTTATCAATCAGATTATTAAAGGCTTCAGGTGAAGAAAAGGACATTTTTGAACTGCAACCGCTTTCCCCTTCGGTCATACGGCAACCTTCCTTTGTAAAATGGAAGGTGCAGCAAGGTCCATCCTTTACGCAAAAACAAAGTGAAACGGGTTTTTTCAGCCCTTTAAGAATTTCCTTTGCTTCGCTATCTATCTGACACAAGTTTTCCAAAGCGCCCAAAACACCGTACATATTAACGAACGCCATTGCTTTTGTTTCTATCATATTTTTACCCCTATATATCAAAGATACCTAAGTATATCATATTATAAGACATTTTTCCACAAAAATTTTAAACCCTCAACGAAAGGCGTTGAGGGTTTGTTTTTTATTTTAATCCTTCAAAGTAAAAATAAGTGTTTGGTGCTTTTTCATTTTTACCGTTATTTCATCCGCTCTAAAAGGTGCTTTATTTGAGCAAACGTTTTTAACGGTTGCAGTTTTGGGAAGTTTTATCTTCTTTTCTCCCGCAGTGGCGGAATGAATTGATAATAAACTGTTGCCATAGCAAATTACGTCGTCCGACTCGCAGAAAACGTGTGCCTTTGCCGACCGAGCAAAATCACGAAGCTCTTCGGGTGTAAACTTATATTTTTCCACACTGCCCAAAAGAACCGATATGCCAGCCACATCACACATTTTTTTAGCTTTAAGAAGTTCATCGGTATGCAAGGTAGCAGGGAAAATAATCGCCTTATACTTTTTATAATTAGCCTTAAAATCGTCAAGCAAATACATATCGTAAGAAAGACCGCTGTTGCCAAGGCTGTTTCTGATGCTGTTTTGCGACCAAACAGACTGATGTCCCATTCCGTGACGGTAGTAAAGGCTTCCGTCAATAAACACAGCTATTTCGGACTTAAAACCGTATTGCTCGTAGTCAAGAGTTTCGCATAACTTTCGGCAACGCCTTACTTCCGCCATATATTTGGGATGACTATACCATCTTCCCCACATATCAAACCACCACAGACTGTTGCCACGGGTTATTTGATGTGAAAACGCTTTACGCATTGCCGCAACCGACTTAAAAATAGATTTTGGACCTAAATAAATGGGGTCATAGTATTGATTATTTTTATCGGAGCCGGGGCGACAATTGTTTATGTAGTCGGTTAAAGAGGTACGAATATCACACTCTGAAAAATATATTTTATTATGCTCTTTAAGGGATGAAAAAGGCATCATATCGCCCCAGTCAATTCCCAAACCGCGAGTATTTATATAAGAATTAGGAGAACAGTAAAAATCGATATCGTCGCAATCTATTATATAATTAAGCGCTAAATCTCCGTTGAGTGGATTGACAACCTCGTTAAGATAGCCGTAAAATACGCCTACGGTTTGCTCATAATTGGTGGTTTCTTTTACTATTTTGGCAAAATGCATTATACTGTCGGCTACGGCAGTATTACTGAATTCCAAATAGCGCGCAAGAAGTTTATCCTGTATTTCTCCCATCACCTTAAGATTTTGTAAATTCGGGAGTTCGCGCGGGAGTTTTTCTTCAGGGTACTTTTCATCTAAAAAGCGGAAAAAATATTTTTTGGTATTATCGCAAACAGAACCGTTTCTGTCATAATGGAACCATTCTTCAGTACAACCGCCTGCCAAATGATAACCAATAATATTTTCAGCATAAGGTTTGCTCTCTATATGCTTTATAAGCTGTTTCAGCATTTCGCCGCCATCTTTTCTGTAGGCGTCTGAAAAAAGCATTTCTCGCATCTTACCGCAAGGGTCAACAATTGTTTCCTCCGGATGCTGCTCACACCACCACTCAGGCATAGTCATAAATACGCGAGGGAAGATATAAGCATTCGGATTTGCTCTGATAACCTTATTAATTGCTTCATCAACGATAGTAAAATCGGGGCCGTTCTCGTTATCAAATATACCTGCTTCGTGAGGGGTATATCCCTTAAATGAATTCATAGAACCTGTAGCAAAAGCAATTGTAACAGAGTAAAGCTGATACCCCGCATCAGCAAATTCCTTATAGCAATTTCGTTCGTGAAAATAGGTAGTATATGCACATGAAGGCGCGATTTCATCATTTACAAAAAGTTTTACGGTACCGTTTATTTTTTTAACGTAACTTTTAGCCATTCGGATCACCCTAAAGTTTTGAATTTATACTTTAATTATACCTAAAAAGTTTTAAAAAACAACTCCCAAATACAAAGAGCGCCACAAAGAAAACTCCACAAATCGTAGAAAAATGCCCTTCCGAAAAATTACGGAAAGGCATTTTATCAGCGAAAAACTCTATAAATTTAAGATTTTCGGTTTTATTGTTGCAGTAGGATGAATCTTGTGTTAATCTAAAAACAGTAATAAATCGGAGGGGAAATAAATGGAAAAATTCTTCTTTGGCGATGCGGAACTCCTTGTACTTAATAAGGGAGACGGCTTCTCTTTTTTAGGGGGCGATATAAAGGGTATGAAGGTTGAACCCTCTTCCCTTTTCACCATAAAGGCTAAAAACTCGGACACAAAAGAGATTTTTTGGCTGGAGGGCAATAGCGGTTGGTCGAAAGCGACCGCCGAAACAAAGGGCAATAAAACTCTTTTCTCCCTCTCGGACAACGAAGCTTTTTTGGGGCTTACCGTGAAGATTACCTTTAAAACCGAGGGCAGGGCGCTTCTTATAGATACCGAGGTTGAAAACCGTAACGATACTCTTTCGGTTCTTGATATAACCTACCCCGTACCCACCCTGTCGTGTGACCGTTTCGACCTCTTTTACCCTCGGGCTTCGGGCTGTGTGGCAAAGGATGCGGGCAGAAAGGGGCTTACCTACAGCGCTCCTTATCCCCAACTCGACGCCTGTATGCAATATTTTGCCGCCTATAACGAGGTTGGCGGTCTTTATATCGGCATTGAAGACCCCACCGCCTCCACCAAAAGGTTTATCCTTAAGGCGGAAAACGGAAGGGCACGCTTTAACCTCTATTTTAATGCCGTTGGCGGCGGAAAGCCGAAAAACTCCTTCAAGCTTGCAGGGGTTTGCCGTCTTGAAGCCTTTGAAGGAGATTGGTATGAAGCGAGTATGCTTTATTTCCGTTTTGTAAAGGGCGAGTGTAAGTGGTTGCCCAAGCTTGGCGAAAAAGGCAGAACTGATCTGCCCGACCGCTTTGCAAACATTCCTTTCTGGGTTTCGGATTTCATCCCCAACACCCCTTATCAGCGCGAAAACAAGCCACAAAATCTTAGCGCAGGAAGTGACATTTACGACAAGGATTATTGGATAGATGCGGTTATTGAGCTTAAAGAAAAGCTTGGTACCGACCTTGCATACCACGTTTATAACTGGCACCACATACCCTTTAACATTGAATATCCCCACTTCCTCCCCGCAAAGGAGGGCTTCAAGGAGGGCGCCGAAAAGCTCCGTGAAAATGGAGTTGCAATTCTGCCCTATATAAATTCGGTAAGCTGGGAAATGGACGATGCCGATGCAGGGTATGAAATGAACTTTGCTAATACGGGTATTCACGGCGCAACGGTCAACCACAACGGCGACATTACTTATGTCGATTATCCGCAGACTACCCTTACGGGCAAAACCTCAAGACTTGCCCCCATCTGTCCCGATTTTAAGGGCTGGCACGACCACATCAGAAAACTGTCAACCGAAATGAACGAGACCCTTCCCATTGACGGAATCTATTTTGATGAAATTGCCGCCCACGCGTCACGGCTTTGCTGTAATCCCGAACACTCTCACCCGCCCTACGGCGGAAGCTACTGGGTGGAAGGCTATCAGAAGCTGATGGAAGGCGTAAATGCCGAAAAACCCAAGGATAAATATTATTTTACCGAATGTAATGCCGAGCCGTATATAAACTCATTTGACGGATTTTTAACCTGGATGTGGGTCCACGGCGGTCAGGTTCCCGCATTCTCTGCCGTTTACGGCGGCTACGTGCAGTTTATAGGCAGATGCACCAACGGTGTTAAGAAGGAGGATTTTGAATTCTTCAAGCACTCGGTGGCAAGCTGTCTTCACTACGGACAGATAATGGGCTGGTGTAAGGCAGACATTATTTACAGCGAAAAGCATATGAAATTCCTGCCACCCTTCGTACGGCTTCGCGCAAAATACGGCGAATTTTTCCGAAACGCAGAAATGAAGAAGCCCCCCGTGGTAAAAAGTAACCTTCCCGACAAGATAACCGGCGCAGGGCTGTGGTTTACCGAGGAGGTAACAATGCCGCAGGTTGACGCCTCCCTTTGGCAAAACCGCACCACAAAAGAGCAGGTTTTGTTTATAACAAACATCTCAGAAGAGTCTGCCGAAGCCGAAATAACCTATACGGTAAACGGCAATCCCCAAACCCTTAAAACTACCCTTCCCCCCTACGAGTGCAGAGCGGTGGAAATCTGAGCAAAACATAAAGAGGATACGTATCTATGGTGATATGAACAAGTCCGTAAAAAACGGACAATAGAAAAAAAGAGCCTCCTATGGTAGAATTAAAACACTACCATAGGAGGTTTTGTTATGCCTGGAAAATATGAAAAAGTAAGCGAACTTCTTCCGATTGTAAAAGGTAAGTAACATCTATTAGTATAAAAACCAAACAAGTTAAAACCACTCAAAGCCAGGTAAATAAAAGGGTTTTAGGTAAGGCGAGTTAGCCGTGGTAGGCACTATAGAGTGGGAATAATTTTTTCAAAAAAATAATGCCCTTCCGAAAAATTACGGAAAGGCATTTGTTCTGTTTAAAAAAGATGGGAGAGGATAGTCGAGAGTGTCCTTTTGAGGACACTCTCGATTAGACTCGAACATTAGATATTATTCCCACTCGCTCCCGAAAAAGATAACTTAAACAATTCTGTTTAGGTATTTTCGCTTGTGGGATTTATATTATCTGTATTATCCAACGATTTTATCTTAAAAATCAAGAATTCTGTAATAATTCCGTCATTACAACACAGGAATTTGCACCCTGAACTCTACAAATCCATCAAAGCAGTGCACCGCAATATTACCTTTGTGTGAGGTGGTAATTGCCTTGGCAATCGCAAGACCCAGACCGTAATGCTTGTCCTCACCATTGCGGACAGTATCTACACGGTAGAAACGCTCAAAAATATGGTCGCGCTGTTCTGCAGGAATTTCATCGCCCTTGTTAATTACAGAAAGTTTTGCAACCCCGTGTTCCTTGGACAAGGTTAGCCATACTTCACCCCCACCTTTACTATGGCGAATAGCGTTATCAAGCAGTATGGAAACAATTTGTTTAAGCTGCGTGCTATTGCCAACCAGACTAATATCCTTTGCAATATTCGTATTTAAGTTAAGTCCTTTTTCAAAAGCGACACTTTCAAAGGGCAGAGCTTCGCCGGCAACAAGACGGCTGAAATCAATGTGTTCCATCTGTGGAGCTACATTCTCTGTTCGTGCAAGGTCTAAAAGCTGACCTACAAGCATTCCCATCCGCTCATTTTCATATTGAATATTTTTAAGCCACGTGTTATCGCCGATTTCACGGGACAAAAGCTCTGCATTAGCACTTACCACAGATACAGGAGTTTTTAATTCGTGACCTGCATCGGATATAAACTGCTTTTGTTTTTGGTAGCTTTCTTCCAAAGGGTTTACAATCCTTTTTGCAAGGTACATCGAAAGGAAAAAGAATAAAACAAGGGCAACGCCGCCGAAAATCAGCGTATAGCGGAACAAGGTCATCGCACTCTCGTTAATAACGGTATTATCCATGAAGCTGACAAGAGTGTATCCGTCTTTATCGGTTTTATAAAAGGCAAGATTATTCTCGGTTCCGTTGTTTCTACCGCTTTTTATAATACTTTCTGTCAAACTCACTAATTCTTCATCAGTATGTACCGCAGACATTCCGTTTTTCACTTCAAGGATTTCACCATCATAGGATACGGCTACCGAATAAAAGGTTGACAATTGAAAGCGCGGTGATTCAGGATTGAATTTATGATTAAAATCACGATTACCATCCGGCCTTGGTCTAAAAGACGGAAAGTCACTTACAGACTGATTAATGGTATACATTTCGGCGTGCGCCTCTAACATCTGTTCGTTTTGATGCTTCATCTCAAAATAGCTGGAGGCATAAATTACGCCAAGCGTTCCAACCCACAAAAGAACAAGTATAGACATAATGGCGGCAACGATTTTACGTCTCGACTTTTTAAACATCCCCGTCACACCTCAATTCATATCCGATACCACGCACCGCTTTAATTTCAGTTTTCGCTTCCACAAAGGCAAGCTTTTTACGGGTGAAGGACATATATACTTCCACGTTGTTGTATTCGGCTTCACTCTCAAATCCCCAAATTTTCACTGCAAGTTGTTCACGGGTAAGGATCTGACCGCTGTTTGCAATTAAGTATTCAAGGATTCGGTATTCCTTTTCGCTGAGCCGAACACTTAGACCGTTAGTTCTACAGGATAATATAAGTGTGCTCGTATCCAGCGTTATATCTCCGAAGGACAAAATACCATCGGCAGTTCCGAGCGTTCGTCTGCCGAGCGCACGAAGTCGGGCAAGTAATTCTTTTGTCATAAACGGCTTTGTAAGGTAATCGTCTGCGCCGCTGTCGAGCCCCGTCACCTTATCATCAAGCTCTGCTTTTGCGGTGAGCATTAAGATTGGCGTAGCAATCCCTTTACTTCGAACACGCTTTGCGATTTCATATCCATTCAATCCGGGAAGCATAACGTCAAGAATAACAATGTCATAAATATTGCTTTCGATTGCCGCCAAACCGTCCAAGCCGTTTGTATAATGGTCAACTTCATATTTTTCAAGACGCAGAATTTCGCAAAGCGCCTGCGCCATTCTTTTTTCATCTTCAACAAGTAAAATCCTCATAGGGACACCTCCACATACAAGCCTACGGGTGATGACAAACCGAAAAGTGCCGAAAGAATGCCGTTTTAGGCAGGTTCGGATTATTCGTGTTTGCTTAACCATTATACCATAAAGAAAAGAAAAATCATTGAAAAATTAAAAATATACAGTGTTTTTAATCTCGCTGTCGATTTTTAATCTATTTTTTAGTACGGCCAAGCTTTACGAGTTCATATCGTTCATCGCACACCGCCGCAACATCAGGCGAATGGCTTACTAAAATAACGCACTTACCTTGATTTGTAAGCTCACGGAAAATATTCATAATTTCATTTTGGGTTTCGGTATCAAGGTTTCCTGTGGGTTCATCTGCGAGGATAATATCGGGATCATAAGAAAGGGCACGGGCAATGGCAACACGCTGTTGCTGACCGCCCGATAATTTAAGCACACGGCGGTTGGCTTCATCTTCATCGAGCCCCACACTTTGAAGAAGCTCTATGGCTCTTTGCTTTTTGTTTTTACACTTATATCCTGCAACATCCATTGAAAGAATAACGTTTTCAAGTGCTGTGTATTTCGTAATCAAATTGAAGCTCTGAAATACAACGCCGATATATTTGGATCGGAAGGTGTATTTATCAATTTTAGCAACATTCTTATCTTCGTAGAAAATCTCACCATTAGTAGGCTTCGCAAGTCCCGAAAGGAGAGATAAAAGCGTAGTTTTACCCGCACCCGATTTACCTATGATGCAATACATTTTACCTTTTTCAAATTCATATGAAATATTCTGTAGCACGGGTGTCTTATCATAAGCAAAACTTATATTTTGAAGTGATAAAATAGACATACGTTTTCTCTCCTTTCTTAATCTCTATTCCGAAGGAAACCTTATCGGTGCTCATAAGCATCGCACTATCTCCAACGGGCTGTACGGTAACAGAAGTGCCATTGATCTCCAGTATGGTTGCGAT
>SVPZ01000052.1 GCA_015065605.1 Oscillospiraceae bacterium
TTGAGATTGCTGAGAGAAAACAGGGTATCACCGGTGATAACCTTTTAAGAATTCTCGAAAGCCGTCTTGATAACGTTGTTTACAGAGTAGGCTTTGCTTCTTCTCGTGCAGAAGCAAGACAGCTCGTTGGTCACGGCCATTTTGAGGTTAATGGTAAGCGTGTAGATATCGCTTCATATCTCCTCAAAGCAGGTGATGTTGTATCCATCTGTGAAAAGGCTCGCGGACTTGATAAGATTAAGTCTGTAGTAGAGGCTAACTCCGCTCGTCCCACTCCTCAGTGGATTGACGTAGACCGTGAGACTCTCTCTGCTAAAGTTATTGCTTTACCTAACAGAGATCAGATTGATGCTCCTGTTGAAGAGCAGCTTATCGTCGAGTTCTACTCTAAGTAATAATTATATTTATTACCTTTTTGCCTGCCGTACAAGGCGTAATTTTAAAATATTATTTGTACGGAGAAACGGAGCTTTTAAATGATAGAAATTGAAAAGCCCAGAATTGAAACCGTTGAAATGACTGCTGACGGCACATACGGTAAATTCGTTATGGAACCGTTAGAGCGTGGATATGCAACCACACTCGGAAACAGTATGAGAAGGGTTCTCCTTTCCATTCTCCCCGGCGTGGCTGTTACTTCAGTTCGTATTGACGGTGTTCTGCATGAGTTTTCTACAATCCCCGGCGTTAAGGAAGATGTTACAGAAATCATTCTTAATATAAAGGGCTTGATTGCAAAACTTCATGCCGATACGGCAAAGAAAATTTATATTGAGGCTGAAGGTCCCTGCGTGGTAACCGCCGCTTCAATCAAGGCCGATTCAGAGGTTGAAATTCTTAATCCTGATATGTACATCGCAACTCTTGACGAGGGCGCAACTCTTAATATGGAGATGACACTTGATAAGGGTAGAGGTTACGTACCGGCTGACCAGAATAAACCTGCTCAGAATGTAATCGGCGAAATTCCCGTTGACTCTATCTACACACCTGTGCTTAAGGCAAACTTTATAGTTGACAATACCCGTGTTGGTAACGTTACCGATAAGGGCAAGCTTACTTTAGAAGTTTGGACAGATGGTTCTCTCAAAGCTAACGAGGCTATTTCAATGTCTGCAAAGGTTCTTATAGAACACTTTGAATTGTTCCTTGATTTGGCTGAGGGCGTAAGCGAAACCGAAAGCATTATGGCAGATAAGGTTAGCGACGAGACCTCTAAGGTTCTCGATCTTACTATCGACGAGCTTGATCTTTCTGTACGTAGCTTCAACTGCTTGAAACGTGCAGGTATCAATACCGTTGAGGACCTCATCAACAAGTCTGAAGAAGATATGATGAAGGTTAGAAACTTAGGACGTAAATCTTTAGAAGAAGTTATTGCTAAACTTAATTCGTTTGGCTTTACTTTAAAGAAGGACGACCAATAATATCACTATCTAAGGAGTGAATAGAAATGCCAGGTACCCGTAAACTGGGAAGAACCAGCGAACACAGAACCGCAATGCTCAGAGCAATGGTAACTTTCTTGCTTGAAAACGGCAGAATTGAGACCACTGTTACCCGCGCTAAAGAGGTAAGAGCTATGACGGAAAAGTATATTACACTCGCTAAGACTAACACTCTCGCTAGCAAGCGTCAGGCTTGGGCTTTCATTACTAAAGAGGATGTTGTTGCTAAACTTTACAACGAAATCGCTCCTAAGTATATGGAAGTAAACGGCGGTTACTGCCGTATCACCAAGATTGGTCCCCGTCGTGGTGACGCTGCTGAGATGGCTATCATCGAGTTAATATAACTGAATAGTGGTAAAGATTCAATCTTTACGCCTATTTAGTACTCACATTGGCACAGCGTGCCGTAATCGGTAGAGCGTTACAGGTTGCACTCGTAAGCTTGTTAACCCTCGCAGCGCTGATGATGTGTGTACTAAAACCCCAAAAGATAAAAAGCCAACGGATTTTTCCGTTGGCTTTTTTAAATAATAAAGAAAAAATAATAAATAAGAAATAATAAAAATGGTGTTTCGACAGAGCCGAAACATATATAAATGTGATGCCTTGCATCACACCGATTTTATTCTTTATTATTTATGCTTTCTTATCTCTTATTTAAAATGTAAATAAACCATCGTGGTATAGGATAAATGGGTTAGAAACGGCTCAGCCGACCTAAAAAAACGGGTTGTCGAGGGCGCCACCCCTACGTTATAGATAATAAAGAATAAATAAAATTTAATAAATAATAAATTAGGTGTTTCGACAGAGCCGAAAGGTATATAAATGTGATGCGGAGCATCACACCGATTTTATTCTTTATTATTTATGCTTTCTTATTTCTTATTTAAAATGTAAATAAACCATCGTGGTATGAGATAAATGGGTTAGAAACGGCTCAGCCGACCTAAAAATAAATCATCGTGGTATGAGATAAATGGGTTAGAAACGGCTCAGCCGACCTAAAAAAACGGGTTGTCGAGGGCGCCAACCCCTACGTATAATATAACATATTCATTATGAGGCTCCCTCGTTGAGGCAAGCGTAAGCGGGCGAGACGGTAGTGAATGACAGTCCGGTGGACTGTCAGAGCCGTCGAGGGACCGAACGCCGCAGCGTGAGAGCTGGATTTTGCGAAGCAAAAGACTGAGGGAGTTGTTCTGAAAGGTCAGAACGGACTTATATTATATGTGTGCTATACGTACTTGATGAATAAGTATCATCGTGGTATAGGAAAAATGGGTTAGAAACAGCTAAGGCGTACTAAAAAACAAGGAGTGGGAATATGGAGAGGTATGTTACGGTTTTGGGTGAATCGGTGGCGGAATATACCGAAAAGCGCTCAAGATTTATAGCGACTGTAAGGCACTGCGAAACCGAGGCGGATGCCCTCGCTTTTATTGACGAAATGAAAAGTAAATATTGGGACGCCAGACATAATGTGTACGCCTACTCTGTAGGGGGTCACGGTCGATTTTCTGACGATGGTGAACCTCACGGTACGGCGGGAAAGCCTGTTTACGATGTAATAACCGGTGACGGCATTACAAATCTGGCGGTGGTGGTAACCCGTTATTTCGGCGGAGTGCTTTTAGGTACGGGCGGACTTGTGCGAGCCTATTCAAAAGCCACAAAAGACGCTATGCTGTCGGCGCAAAAGGCCGAAATGATACCTTGCACCCTT
The DNA here is from genome assembly GCA_015065605.1 of Oscillospiraceae bacterium. Classification (GTDB taxonomy): domain Bacteria; phylum Bacillota; class Clostridia; order Oscillospirales; family Acutalibacteraceae; genus SIG607. The sequence continues at coordinate 3,178 of SVPZ01000052.1, forward strand.
TTTAGTACGGTTTGCGAGTACACCGACCACAATAAACTGTTGAATATAATTGAAACTGCAGGCGGTGTGATTGAGAATACCGAGTTTACCGATAAGGTGAAAATAGAGTATTCTTTGCGCGACGGCGACTGTGAAGTTTATTTGAAAAAACTGTCCGAAAGTTTTTCTGCAAGACTTACGGCTGAGGAAATAGGCCAAAAAACGTCAGGATTCCCCATAAATTAAAAAATTTTAAAAATAAAAAAGGTTTTTTTAAATTTTTTTCTAATATATATAATGAAGGGGTGAGGTTATGGAAAATATACGTCAGATTACCGAGAATAACGAGCGACTTATTTTGTCGGATAAGGCAATGCTTTGTGTAAATTCTGCAGGACGTAAAATACCGGAAAACAAATGCGAGCTCAGAACCGAGTTTCAGCGTGACAGAGACAGAATTATTCACAGTCGTTCTTTCAGGCGCCTTAAACATAAAACTCAGGTTTTTCTGTCTCCGGAGCTTGACCATTACCGAACCCGACTGACCCATACACTGGAAGTGGCTCAGATAGCACGAACTTTAAGTCGGGCTTTAAGACTTAACGAGGACCTGACCGAGGCGATAGCTTTAGGTCACGATTTAGGGCATACCCCTTTTGGTCACGCCGGGGAGAGGGCTATTAATGATCTGGTAGGTTTTGAATTCACCCATTATGAACAAAGCGTAAGGGTGTGCGAAAGGCTGGAGAAAAACGGCAAAGGCCTTAACCTTACTTTTGAGGTGCTTGACGGAATACTCCGCCATACAAAAGGTCAGTGGGCTGATACGCTTGAGGGTAGAATAGTCCGCTTTTCGGACAGAATTGCCTACATAAACCACGATATTGAAGATGCCATAAGGGCCGGCGTTGTTATGGAAAGCGATATTCCTAAAGAAATTACCAATGTGCTGGGAAATACTAAAAGCCAGCGAATAAATACCCTTGTTAAATCTATTGTAGAAAATAGCGCTGACGATATCAGAATGGATAGCGAGACCGAGAAATACTATAATCTTCTTCACGAATTCTTGTTTGATGCGGTGTATAAAAATCCGGTTGCTAAGTCAGAAGAAACTAAGGTTCTGGGAATTGTTGAGGGCCTGTTTAATTATTTTGTGAAAAATCCGGATAAGATGTCGCCGGAGTATCTTGTGATTTGTGAGAAAGACGGTGTAGAGCGTGCGGTGGCCGACTATATAGCCGGAATGACCGACCATTATGCAATAACGACTTATTCAAATATCTATATCCCCAAAGCGTGGACGATATAATGTGACACAAATGGTGCACTGCACATGATATTATATATGTGAAAGAGGTGGGTTTATGGCAATACCGGAGGATGTTATTAATGAAATTAAATATCGTAATGAAATTGAGGCTACTATATCTCAATATGTAAATCTTAAAAGGCGGGGAAAAAATCTTGTGGGTCTTTGCCCTTTCCACAGTGAAAAAACCCCTTCGTTTACGGTTTACCCCGAATCTGCATCCTTCTACTGCTTCGGTTGTGGTGCAGGCGGTGATGTATTCACCTTTACGGGTTTAATGGAAAACCTTGATTATATAGAATCTGTAAAACTTCTGGCTGAAAGGTCGGGGGTAACCCTGCCGCAGGACGGGTATGACGATTCTATGACCAAAATTAAAAACACGGTTTATGATATCAACCGTGAAACTGCCAGATTTTTCCACAACTACTTAATGTCGCCTGACGGTAAATGGGCGCTTGATTATTTTTTAGGCAGAGGATTAAGCCTTTCTACAATAAAGCATTTTGGCTTAGGAGCCGCGCCAGACAGTTGGGATGCGCTTATAAAGCATCTTAAATCAAAGGGCTTTACTATTGAAGATATGGTTACCGCAAATGTTGTGGGTAAAAGTCAACGCGGTACTTATTACGACCGTTTCAGAAAACGTTATATGTTTCCTATTATAAATATACGTGGGAATGTTGTTGCTTTCAGCGGACGTGCTTTGCCTGAGGATGAGAAAAAAGGCGGCAAGTATGTTAATACAGCGGATACGCCGGTGTTTAAAAAGAGTCTTAACCTGTTTGGAATAAACTTTGCTAAAAACCATTGCGAAGAAAAAATCATACTGGTTGAGGGTAATATGGATGTTATCTCCCTTCATCAGGCGGGGTTCCAGAATGTTGTAGCGCCGTTGGGTACTTCGTTTACAAGTGAGCAGGCAAATCTGCTTGCGAGATACACAAAAGAGATAGTATTAATGCTGGACGCCGATGCCGCAGGTCAGAAAGCGCTGCTAAGAGCTTCGGGTATACTGGAAAACACAGGTCTTAAAGTAAGGGTTGTGGTAATACCCGACGGGAAAGACCCTGACGAGTATATTAAGAAAAACGGCGCCGACAGATTTAAGGCACTCCTTTCGGGAGCGGTAAGTGATATTGAATATAAACTATTAATGGCGGCTGACGGAATAGATGTTCATAAGGACGATGGCAAACTTAAATATTTATCCCTTGCGGCGAGCATAATTGCCGATGAAGATGATATTATGACAAGGGATGTATATATAGGTAGGCTGAGTGATAAATACGGTGTATCACGTACAGCGTTTTCTACTAAAGTGGACGAGCTGCGGAAAAATAAAAAACGTTATAAACATAAAAAGGAAGTAAATGATATTATAAGACCGCGCTTTACCGCAGGGGATATAAATCCTGACAAACGGGTTCACCCCAAAGCGGCTGCGGCAGAGGAATCCCTTCTGGCGGTGCTTTTGAAACATCCTGATTTTTATATCGAGGCAAAAGAAAAACTGCCGCCTGAAAAAATTATAACACCTTTGAATCGACGGATTTACGAAATAATAATAAACACCCTTGATTCGGGGCGGCATCCGGATATTTCGGTTTTTTCCGAAAAACTTATTCCGTCCGAAATAGGGTATCTTGTAAGTTTACAAAACGGTGATAAGGCAGGAAATAATGCAAAAGCCGTATTAAAAGACTGTATTGAGGTAATATTAGAAGAAGGTATTATCTTAAATTCAAATCCCGATTCTGACACTTCGGTAGAGGATTGGGCGTCTTATTTAAAAAATATGATAGAAAGAAAGAACAAGGAGAATTAAAAAATGGGAAAAGAGACAAAGGAACAAAACAAAAATTTAAAAAATGCACCTGTAGACGATTTGGATCCTGCAGAAGAAAAAGAGCTTACCTTAGACGATATAGAAAACGCGCCTGAGGATCTGGATGAACTTTTCTCTGAACCGCCTACATTGGAACTGGATCTTGACGAGGAGCCTACCGACGAGGATCTTAAGCTTGAAGAAATGGATATGGACAAGCTTAATGAGGATACCTCTTTCGATAATATTTCCCTTGATGATCCGGTTAAGGTTTATTTGCGTGAAATCGGCCGAGTTCCCCTTCTTACTACCGACGAAGAAATTGAACTTGCGGTTAAAATCTCCGAGGGTAACCAGTATGCAAAACAACGTCTTACCGAAGCAAACCTTCGTCTTGTTGTAAGTATTGCTAAAAAATACGTGGGCAGAGGTATGTATTTCCTTGACCTTATTCAGGAGGGTAATGTTGGTCTTATCAAAGCGGTTGACAAGTTTGACCATACCAAGGGCTTTAAATTCTCTACTTATGCTACATGGTGGATTCGTCAGGCTATAACCCGCGCTATTGCCGATCAGGCAAGAACTATCCGTATACCTGTACACATGGTTGAAACAATTAACCGTCTTAAAAAGGTGCAGAGCCAGCTTCTTCACGAAAACGGCTTTGAACCCAGCGAAGAACTTATTGCAGATAAAATGGATCTTCCTGTTGAGAGGGTAAGAGAAATAATGCGTGTGGCTCAGGAACCCGTTTCTATGGAAACTCCTATAGGCCCTGAGGAAGATTCCCGCCTTATGGACTTTATACGCGATGAAGAGGCTCTGGCTCCTGACGAAGCTGCACTTAAAACAATTACTAATGAGGATATCGACAGCGTACTTAAAACCCTTACCCCCCGTGAAGAATCGGTTATCCGTTTAAGATTTGGCCTTAAAGACGGCAGATGCCATACCCTTGAAGAAGTTGGTACCGAATTTAACGTAACCCGTGAACGTATAAGACAGATTGAGGCAAAGGCACTTCGCAAGCTTCGCCACCCTGTACGCAGTAATAAATTTAAGGACAAATAATAAGGACAGGTTATAAATCAAATGGAAATTGCATATAAAACTAGAGGAGTGTGTTCCAGAAACATTTATATTGATGTTGAGGGCGACGTTGTAAAGAGCGTGCGTTTCGACGGCGGATGCAACGGAAACACCAAAGGTATTTCTTCCCTTGTAGAGGGTATGAAGGTCGACGATGTTATTGAGAAACTGAGCGGTATCAGGTGCGGATTTAAAGATACGTCCTGCCCTGACCAGTTGGCAGAGGCATTGAGGATTATTAAGGATCAGCAATAAGAACTATTGATTTAAAAAAAGAGGTGATTTAATTGTTTACAGATTCCGATGTTAAAATTGCAGGTGACAAGCCTTCCCGTGATGTTAAAAGAAATCGGGCTTTGGCAGAAAACACTAATGTTGATAAAGAAAAAGCGGCAAGAGCTAAAAAATGGGGCGAGGAAGTCGGACTTAAATTTATTGAGGACGCAAAGGAAGCCGAAGCTGCTGAAGAAATGCCTAACCTTGAAATGATACTGCAACGCAGAATGCTTTTATCATTTACTGCAACCGCAGGATTTGAGCAGTTAAGTCCCGATGATTCACTTTCGGGTATTGCCCAGAAAAGTTTTCTGGATACCCTTAAAAAAGCGGATGATGAATTATATCGTACCAGCGGCGATACGGGAGCGTTTTCATTTTACTATCTGGCTTTTCGTCGTGGCGGCGACACCGAACGCAGAATAGGGCAAACCTTTGCAATGCTTTGTTCTCATGACGGGGATCCGATATATCAGGAATTGGGCGAGGCTCTTTACTGTTGGTTTTTATCAATAGTAAAACAAAAGGCTGAAGAATTTAATATAATATAAAATGAATGTCATTCTGAACGGATAGTTGTTTGGAATGACATTACATTATATATAAGGGAAATGGAATTTTTTTAAAAATTTACGAATATTTTTTCAAAAAAAGGAAAAAATTAAAGAGAAATTTTTCAGAAAAAGTCCCGAAAATGTGGTTGTATTAAGAAAAAATACCCAACATCTTGTGCTTTAAAAATTCTTTTAAAAAACTTTAAAATTTTTTGAAAAAAAGTGTTGACAAAAGGGAGGTGATGTGGTATTATAATCAGGCGCTCCAAACGAGGGGCGTCAAAAAACCGAGTCTGAACGGGAGTTCAGGACGAGGGGAACGGACCTTGAAAATTAAACAACGAAGTAATAAGGACCCGACGATTCTTAAGAGAAATCTTATAAATCAAGGACAATAAAAATGCGTCAGCATTTAAGTAAAGAGCTAAAGAGCTTATCTAAAGATTTGAACACCTTAAGGTGTTGAGATATAATTTTTTAGAGAGTTTGATCCTGGCTCAGGACGAACGCTGGCGGCGTGCCTAACACATGCAAGTCGAACGGAGTGTTTCGCTGAATTGAAGCTAGCTTGCTAGAAGATTTTCTTGAAACACTTAGTGGCGGACGGGTGAGTAACGCGTGAGTAACCTGCCTTACAGAGGGGGACAACAGTTGGAAACGACTGCTAATACCGCATAATGTACGACCGAGGCATCTCGGATGTACCAAAGGAGCAATCCGCTGTAAGATGGACTCGCGTCCGATTAGATAGTTGGTGGGGTAACGGCCTACCAAGTCGACGATCGGT
>SVPZ01000014.1 GCA_015065605.1 Oscillospiraceae bacterium
CCTGCGGCCTGATGGTCCCAAACCACCCGCGCTCCCAGCTGCGCCACACCCGGATATTTATTAAATTTTTCTCAATTGTGGGATAAACTGTGGTCAAAACGATTTTTGACCGATTTTTTGATTTTTACAAATGCCCGAAACCCGCATGAATACAGGGGTTTTGAGGATTTTTGTTTTTTAAGGCAGTAAACGCCCGACACGCTCCCAAAGCAGGCGCGCTACCAACTGCGCTACACCCGGAAATTATTTATGCTATTTACTTAATAAGTTTTTTAACAGCGTGATATATTATACTAAATGTTTTTACTTTTGTCAATAGATTTATATATTAAAAGGAAGTGAAGATTTTGTTTTTCACTTCCTTTTTGGTTATTCGTTTTTTAATTCAGCTTCAGTTTTGATTTTCTTTATCCATTTACCGCTTCTTAGTCTGATTACGCACCAGAATGCCTTTAGCACTTGGTCTATTTTAAGGGCAAAGTATATCCAAAATGCAGGAAGATGCAGAACGAGGCCCGCCAGTATTCCCAGCGGAATTGATGCTACCCAAAGGAAAATATTATCGGCAAGCATAAGCACCTTTGTATCTCCGCCGCCGCGAAGCACACCCTTTGTCATAATGCTGTTGGTAGCCTGGAAAACAATTATAATACTGATGGACAGCATTAATTCTTTTGCAAGAGTTCTTGTTTCTTCTGAAAGATTATATGCAGAAATAAGGGGTGCGGAAATAACCGTTATGATAAGTGCGGCAACAATTCCGAAAATTCCGCCTATAAGCAAAAACGAATAGCCTTGGCGTTTGGCTTTTTCCTTATCGCCTTCGCCCAACGTATAGCCTGTAATTATTGCGCCTGCCTGTGAAAAGCCCTGAATCATAACGGAACTTAACTGCTGCGCAACGGCTGTTACTGCATTTGCGGCAACGAAGCTTTCTCCGAGTCTTCCTATTACCATAGCAACCGAATTATTGCCAAGTGCTAAAATTGCATCGCTTATAAGAACGGGAATACTTATACGTATATATTCCTTCCACAAAGCCCCGACCTTTTCAAACAGATGCTTTATTCTGAAGCCTATTTCCTTATCTTTAAAGAAAAGGTAGCCACATATAATGGCAAATTCAAAAATTCTTGCTACCAAAGTACCGATAGCGGCACCCGCAACACCCATTTTAGCAATATGAAGCGGTTTAAAACCGAAAATGAAGACGTAGTTAGCGCCGACGTTTATAAAGAATGAGGCTATTGAAGTATAAAGAGGAATTTTGACCTGACCTACGTTTCGTAGCACTATCGTGCAGGTAAGAGAAAGTCCTAATAGAAAATAGGTGACTACCGAGTATTTTAGATATTCAATACCAAGGGATATGATATTTTCCTCAACCGTGTATATTTTCATTATAGCTCTTGGCACAAACAAAGTAGCAATGCAGAAAATAAGTGACATAATAAGACAGAGTCTTATCATTATGGAAACGGTTTTTTTAAGAGATGCTTTGTCGTTCATACCATAGTATCTTGCCACAAGAACCGAGGCACCCATTCCTATTCCCATACAAAAAATATGGAAAATTGTTATAAACTGATTTGCCAGAGATACCGCGGAAAGTTCGGTTTCACCAACTGCGCCAACCATTATGGTGTCCATCATATTAACGCCTGTGGTAATAAGGCCCTGAAGCGCTATGGGAATGGCTATTTTTGCCACCTTTTTATAAAAGGATTTATCCTTTTCTATTAAAGTACTCATTTTAACTCCTTTTAACGTATGTTGCCTATCAAAACATAATAATTATGATATAATCAAAAAATAAATTTGTCAAGATAATATAATTTTTTTAAAAAACAACTATTGACTTTAGCGCTTTAAAGTGATATAGTAATAAAAATGAATCATATGGGCGGTATTTTATATGATAGTTGATGTAAGCAAAAAGATATTGATAGTCGGTTTGGGACTTTTAGGCGGAAGCTATGCAAGAGTACTCAAAAGGTTTGGCTTTCACATAAGCGCCATAACTAAAGAACAGAGTTCGATTGACTATGCTATGGAACAAAATATAATTGATGAAGGCTCTGTACGGCTTGATAAGAAAATTATAGGCGAAGCAGATTTGGTGATATTTGCACTATATCCTCATGTGTTTGTGGAATGGATAGAAAAGAATCAAGGGCTTTTAAAAAGCGGGGCAATAATTACCGACGTAACGGGTGTTAAGGGAAGTATTGTCTATAAAATACAAGAAATTCTTCGTTCCGACTGTGAGTTTATTGCGGCTCATCCAATGGCGGGACGCGAGGTATCCGGTGTAGAAAACAGCACTGACACAATGTTTGTTGGAGCTAACTACATTGTAACTCCTACAGAAAAAAATACACAAGAAGCCATAAATACTTGTATGGAACTTGGAAGGCTTTTAGGATTTACAAACGTTACTACTCTTGCTCCGAAAGAACATGATGAGATGATAGGTTTTCTTTCACAGCTTACGCACTGTATAGCTATTACTCTTATGACCTGTAATGATAAAGAAAATATGGAAAGGTTTACGGGAGATTCTTTCAGGGATCTTACACGAATAGCCCGTATTAACGACGTTATGTGGAGTGAACTGTTTGTAGCAAATAAAGCTGCGCTTTTAGAGCAAATGAATTTATTTATAGATAAATTCAATCAACTTAAAACTATGCTGGAAGAGGAAGATATAGATTCAATGAGAAAAATGATGCGTCATTCTACACAAAGACGTGCATTGTTTGATAAAAAATAAGAGGTGCAAAATGATAAGAAAAGCGGAAGAAAAAGATATAACAAAAATCGGAGATTTGCTTTCTCAGGTTGATTTGGTGCATCACAGTGGCAGACCCGATATTTTTAAAATCGGCAGAAAATATAACGAAAAACAGCTTAAAGAACTTTTAAAGGATGAAACCCGACCTATACTTGTTTCGGTAGATGAAAACGACGAAGTTATGGGATATTGCTTTTGCATATTTCAAAAACACGAAAACGATAACGTACTTACCGATATTAAGACCCTTTACATTGACGATTTATGCGTTGATGAAAAATTAAGAGGCCGTCATATCGGAAAAGAACTTTATGAATTCGCTAAAAGCTTTGCAAAGGAAAACGGATGTTACAATTTAACTCTCAACGTTTGGAATTGCAATCCATCTGCAATGAAATTTTATAAAGCGCAGGGCATGAGCGAACAAAAAATTTGTATGGAACAACTACTGTAACGAAAAATCCTCTTGGACTTCCAAGAGGATTATTTTATTTTGTTCATATATTTTTTATATTGAAGGGGTGTTATATTTTCCTGCTTTTTAAAGGTTTCGATAAAATAATTAGAACAACTAAAGCCTACCGCGTTGCTTATATCGGCTATTGTCATATTTGGAGAGGTTTCAAGATAATGCTTTGCCCAGTCGATACGAAGCTGTATTATAAAAGCGTTAGGTGTGGTATTCAGAAATTTTTTGAAATTTTTATATAAAAGAGATTCCGAAACGTCGGCATATTTTGAAATATCGCTTACGGAAATATCTTTATAATAGTTATTACGTATAAATGAAACCGCCTTTTCAAAACTTCGGGGAAGAGCGTCTGCATTTAAAAATATTCCTATATCGTTTATCAGTGTATAAACTCTGACCGAAAGAATTTCTTCCCTTGTGCCGTTATCGGCGGCGAGGCAGATATCGTAAAGTTGTTTAGCAAGTTTTCCGCTTTCAAAAAGAACGAAATTCGGGAAGGAATAAAAATCCAAAAGCTGTAAAGAGGCGTTTCCCTGAAAGGTTAAAAAACAGGTAGTAAAGGGCGACGTAGTGCCGTAATAGGTAATAGGCACGTCGGCACGGTAGAAAAATATCGTATTCTTTTTTAAGATGACCGTTTCACCGTCAATTTCTGCTTTGCCTTCGCCCTCAAGGGTTAATATAAGATGATGAACGTAAACGCCTTTTGGATAGTTAGTATATGGCTGACTATAATTAGAACTGTAAGAATTTAAGAAAATCGGAAGATAGTTTCTTAATCTGTCATCCAAACATAATCGCGTATATGAATTCATATTCGTCACCTCTTTTTTTAGTTTAATGTATATTGCTTGAAAAATCAAGGGGGATTTACAGTATTGTTATATTTTTGCAGATATTTTGTATTGAATTTTAAAAAAACAGAGAATATAATTAAGTTATACAAATTTTTTGAAAAAGAAGGAATCAATATGAAAAGAATATTAGCATTTTTTCTTGCTTTCGTACTGCTTTTTACCACCTTTTTTGCACTTTCTTTAATAAACGTTAATGCTGAAAGTTTAGGTGAGGATACAGTTACTTTAAGGAAAACCTTTGAATCTGATTTAAAGGGTACCGCAAAATTAGAAAACGAGGGACACTTAGGTGTTGCTGTAGATATTTCTACTTTTTACCGTGATAGCGTCACGGCTAACGGCGTTGCTCTTTTGTACGTTGTCGGTCATTTTGAAAAAAGACTAGGTACCGACAGCGACGAAGAGATAATCGAAGATTTTCTGAGTGAAGGCTATAGCGTTACCGTGCTTGACTATAAGAAAAATCCCAAAGCAATAGGTAACGAATTCGGTTGGAGCGTACATAAGTTATTTACAGGTGATTTCAAATCTAAAAAATATGATTTTGGCTATGTGAGAAAAACCCACGATGCTATGTACGTTGTACCGTCAGGTTGCAGAATTGATAGAGAAGTTTATTACTATTCTCTTGACGAAATGGCTCTTAACGGAACTAATGAATATATTTTATGGCTTTGGAATAACTACTATGCAGGCCCTGACGGACGTTTCAAGGATGCAAACGGAAATGAGCTTCCTTATGCTGAAACTATAGATGATATGATAAAACCGGACGGCAGTCCCATTGATTTTGATTTAAGAATGGATATAATCTATCCTTCTAATCCTAATGAAACCGTTCCCGTATTTGCTCTTGCTTCTTCGGCAGAGGAAAGAACAATGTCCTTAAGCAGCGCCGTTCGTCCTTATTTTACTACTGCGGCTTTACAGGGCTATGCGGCTGTAATTTACGATCACGAATATATTCCTATGTCAAGACAAGACCACTATAAATATTTCGGTGAGTATAGTCTTACGTATTCTTCCTTTACTTTAGGTACTACCAACGCAAATGCAGTTCATTCTGCCGCAATAAGAAGAATAAGATATCTTGCCGATACTTACGGATATGATGCTGATTACGTTGCACCTTGGGGCTTTTCCAAGAGTGGTCCCGGCCCTGCAATCCTTGCTAACACAAAGCACGAAGAAATGGGTGAAATTCTTACCTTTGGTGAATACGTTCCCGAGGGCAAAGACCCTAAGGGTTATCAAGGCGAACAACCTTGGCTTTATTACGAAGGTACTAATGAAAAAATTTCAAGTAACGTAACGGTTGCTTATTCCGGTTCGGGTGCAGGTATCTGTCAGTACAGAGAACGCCTTATGACCGAAGACAGTGTGCCGATTGTTTCTTCCATTGGTACAGCTGATACGACAGGTAATTTTTATACATATATTCCTGCCGCTAAAAATTATTTGGATTCTCACACGGAAATCGAATCTGACTTCCTTATTCCCGAGGGACTTGGTCATAATCCTGCTTACGGATACGATTCTGTTAAGCAGATTGAACAGTTTAATGAAATCTGGACGTTTCTTGATAATCATATAAGAGCCGCTTATAGAGAAGAAGCACCCGTTGTTATGTGGGCGACTCCTCAAAGTAACAAGGTTTTTGACTCTTTAGAAGAACCCGTAAGAATTAAATTCTCGCGCGCTATGGATATTGAAAGCGTAAAGGAAAACGTTAAGATAATTCGCCTTGCCGACGGTAAAGAAATGGCAGGAAGCTGGAACGTGCTTCACGGCGCAACAACCTTTGAATTTACTTCACCATCGGTTATTAACGGTTCATCCTATAAAATTTTGGTGGGAAGTGAAACAAAAGCCAAAGACGGCGTTAAAATGGATGCTCCTTTCAGCAAAGTGTTTACTATAAGCGGTGATAAGCTTCTTGGCGTATATGCTGATACATACGTTTCTTCCTCTAATCCTGATAAAAACTATGGTAATGACGATACTTTGGTAGTTGTGAATAATGATACCGACTGCACAAAAGGTCTTTTAAGCTTTAAAAATGACGGTGGTTTTAAAAACGTTACAAAGGCTTATCTTGTACTTAACAGATTCGAAGACGTTTCAGGTGTTTTTAAAGTTTACGGCACAGGCGCATTTGATGAAAATACCGTAACCTATAATAACGTATCTGCTAACGGGGAACTGATTGCTGAAAGCGCTGCAAAGAACGAAATTACTACTGTTGACGTTACAGATTACGTTATAGGCGCTGATGGTGATACCGTTAACTTTGCTTTAGAAACTGATAAAGAACAGGTTTATTTACACCATACCTTTGAAAATATAACCGCTTCCGATCTTGTTTATGATGACGATTACCGATATGGCGGCGGAAGCGCGGTAATGAATATTTCGTCCGATGCAAAGGTAGGCAGCACTTGTCTTTACTTTACCAACCGTGCGCAAAACAGTAACCGTATTAAATTCCTTAAATCCTTTGGTACTACTAAACTTACAAGCGAGCATTTGGGAATTTACGCAAAGGCAAGCTTTTGGATTAAACCCGAAACTTCAACGAGTATTTCTGTAGGTGTTTATGAACATAAGGCTCTTTCCGGTATTCATATGGAATCCTTCTCCGTTACACCGGGTGAGTGGAACTATATTGAATACTACGTTACTGTAGATCAGGCTATGATAGATGGTAATAATCGCGCCGTAACTATCGTTCCTTCGGGCAAGGACCCTTACTATTTAGACGATTTTAAATGCGAACTGGCTACGGGCAGTGTGACTGTGGCTACAAAGGAATATAACGGTGAAAAGCAAAAGGTTTCGGCTAATCTTGTGCTTTTTACCCCTGAAACCGATACGCTTTCAGGTTCTGCTGCAACAGTTGCTTCGGGTGATAAAGCCGATACGGTAATCGGCGGCGATACCTACGTTTCGGGTTATAAAAATGAAAATATAAAAGAAACCGTTAAAGGTTATCTGAAATTCCCTATTGAAGAGTTCGACGTTAACAGTGATAGAGTAACCCTTGATTTAAACGCTTCTTCTCAAACTTCAGCAACCTTCAGCGTTTACGGTGTACTCGCCGATGATACACGCTTTGCCGAAAACTTTACAAAGGGGATTACCTGGAACACCGCTCTTGCTAATCAGATTGATTCAAACGGTGTGGAAAAAGATAAAACTCAGTTTATCGGCACAAAAACCGTAAGCGGAGCAGAAGCGGTTAGTTTTGACGTTAAAAATTACGTTAAGACTATGAAGGAAGCGGGATATAAGGCTGTTACCTTTATTATAGTTAAAGAAAATAACGGCGGTCTTGTTTCTAAAGTGACCTTTGAACATATGGAAAGCTATCCTGATTACGTTGCAAGTTCTGCCATGAATGGCTATGCAGTTGAAATAAGAAAAGACCCGACGGACGCTGATAACGACGTGCTGTTTATGGAAAAGAGCGGCACAAGTGAAAGTCCGAGCGGTTACGCTCAGAATATTGCTCTTACGGGACTTATTCAGAGCGACGATAACTTTGATGAAAGTGATATCGGTAAAACCTATAAGGTTTCCTTTAAGCAGTACGTAACGGCACCCGGTGCTACTGCAGGTAATTACTGCAATATAGGAACTGTCGGAGCCGCTACTTCGGGAACGTTATTAAACGGAATAACCAAATCGGTAAGTTCTACGTCAACTAACGTGTGGAATACGGTTGAATTTACCATTAACGTAAATGAAAATATTCTGGGTTCCAAGGCAACCGCAATTATTATTGCTTCGGGTTGGGCGGCAACCGGTATTTATATTGACGATATAGTTGTGGAAGAATTTTCGGGCGACCTTCAGGTTATGATGGACTATACTCCGGGAACTACTGATTTTACAGGACTGACTGAATATAAAAACGTAGGTCTTGTAAACCCAAACGTTAATTATGGCGTAACTAAAGATCCGCTGGATAATACTAACGACGTATTCTATTTTGAAAGAAGTGCCTATACTCATAGCGCTTCCTTTAAAGGACTTATTACGCAAAATGATAAATTTACCGCCGATGACGTTGGAAAGAAATATACTGTAACCTTCCGTCAGCTTAACGTAAATCCTGGTGGAAATGCCGGTGTACTAACTACCATAGATCAGGTAAATTCTCAACAGTATTTCTTGAATTCAAAAATGACCATTAACCGTTATATTGACGGAGTTCTTTATAACAGTGAACCCGGTAAATACGGCCTTAGCGTTAACGAATGGCATACGGTAAAATTTGAAATAGAAGTAACCGAACAAATGGTAGGCCTTGGTTCTGCTATAGTTGTTTCTTCAAATGCCTCAACCTCAACTATATACATCGATGATATTGTTGTTACCGTTGAGGGCGGAGTGCAGACCGACAGTGTTTCTCCCGTACTTAACTTCGAAAAATCGGGAAATACTGTCAAAACCAACGCTTCTTTGATAGCGCTTATAAGCGGCGAAAACAAAGATAACGCTTCCAAAGTGCCAACTTCAAATTTCGAACTTATCAAATCCTCAACGGGTGGCGAAAGCGGTATGGCAAAGACCTACGTTTCCTTTGATAAAACGGGTTATTATCATATTATAAAAGCCGACTTAAAATTTGACGTAGAGGCTCCTATAGTCGGTAGTGTACTGAAAATTTATGCATTAACTTCCGCAGTTGACCTAAATAAACTGACCTGGAATAACGCTTACGGTAACGATACGACTACCGTTGGTATGAAGGCGGCAAACGTTTGCACGGGCGCGCCGATAGCCACCGTTACCCTCACCGAAGATACTACCTATACCGTAAACGTAACAGATGCTTTAAAATCTTTAGAGAAAAACGATGACGTAGTATTTGTTCTTACTGCAGAAGATGGTGTAAATCCTCAAAAGGTTAGCAACTTTGAACTGAATATAGCAAGTACGGTTTATGCTGAAAATACCGAAAAAGCAGTTCTTAAAGAAGTAAACGGTACGGTTTTCGTTGAAGTTCCTTATATCATTGACGCTGAAATCGAAAAAGTTGAGTTCTTTGTTGATGATAAAGCGTCTATAGGCGAAGTGGTTATCAACGGTCAAACAATAAAAATAAACCCTGTTTTATCGGAGGGAAAGCATACGGCATATGCGGTAATTGCCTATGCCGACGGTACCGTTAAACAGAGCGATGAAATTGAATTTAAGGTTGGAAATAGCAGTGCCGTTTTGGGTGACGTTAACGGTGACGGCGAGGTTGATACAGTTGACCTTGCTGAAATAAAACTATTCCTTGCAGGACTTAGTGAAGTTCAGGGTAATGCAGACTTAAACGATGATAAAAAAATTGATACTGTTGACCTTGCTAATCTTAAGCTGCAACTTGCCGGTCTTTCTTAATTTACTAAATAAAAAAACGGATACTCGAAAGAGTATCCGTTTTTTTTAGCCTTCTTTTAAATCCTTGACCGTATAACTGAGTTTATCGTTTTCGATATAGTCGAACAACTCGTCAACATTATCGGTTAGTTTAAAAAGGTCAAGGCAGTTTTTCTTGATGAAATTTTTGCTTATTGCTTCGTTCATAACGGTAAAAAGGCTATCATAGTAACCATTTATATTATATACCGCTATAGGCTTTGTATGACGGCATAATTGCTTTAGGGTAAGAATTTCAAAAAATTCTTCATAGGTGCCGATACCTCCCGGAACGACTATAAACGCGTCGGCGGTATCTTCCATAATCTGCTTTCTTTCGCGCATTGTGTCGGGTTCGATAAGTTGGTCGCAAAAGTTGCAAATCGCTTCAATGTTTTCATTGTCGAAGAATTTTGGTATTACGCCTATAATATGTCCGTTTCCTGATTTTACACCTTGTGCGACGGCACCCATAAGTCCGTTGCCACCGCCACCGAAAACAAGGCTATGGCCTCTTTTTACCATTAGTTTTCCCAGATTAAAGGTGATTTCTTTGTAATTTTCATCTATTGTAGGAGATGCTGCTCCGTAAACACATATTCTCATGGTAAACCTCCTTTACCTTTGAAATTAGTATTCCAAAAAACTTTAAATTTTTACCTTTGAAGCTTTTGGGGAAACACCGAAATGTTTTCTGTATGCCCTAAAAAACGTTGCATAATCGTTAAAGCCTGAATCTCGATAAATTTCCGTAGGTTTTTCGCCAAGGCTTAATTTATCACGGGCAAGTATCAAACGCTTTAGGGTTACGTAGTCCCAAAGGGTAGTTCCTGTTGATTCCTTAAAAAGTCTGTTCAAATGGTTTTGGCTAATGAAAAATTCTTCAGCAATTGACGTAAGAGAAATATCTTCGGCAAGATGGTCGTTTATATAACTGATTATATGGGTTGTTTTGTCTTTGGTAGGTGCTTCATAAGGTTTGCCTGATTCGAAAATACAATTTAATTCCTCAAGGAAGGGAAGCAACCAACAGAACTTACGGGTAGGGTCTTGCGTGGCACTAAGTTTTTTTAAACAAAAAATCAAATTACTTTCCTTTAATAAAGAAGGTCTGTATAGATTTTTTTCGCCGGCTTCCCGATTGTTAAAGGGGGCAAGTAACGCGTTTAATTCGGGGTCGTCGCCAAAGTTGAAGTTTATTATAATACGTTCATAAGTGACGTCGGCTTTAACTATTAAGTGATGCGATTCGTTCGTTCTCATAATCATAATATCACCGGGAAGCAACTTATAACGATTACCCTCTACCGAATAATCGGCACTGCCGGAAAGAAAACAAATAATTTCGTAATTATCGTGTGTGTGAAGGGGGAATTTTTCAATAGAAGGTTTCGGAGTAATCTGTCTTGTTGAAGATAATACGATATTCATTTTAATCACCACACCCATTATATTAGCAAATGTTGATTTTTGCAAGATATTTTTAATTATTTTTGTAATTGATATAAATAAATATTTGTGATAGAATTATTTTGGAGGAGATAAGTATGAATATTTACGCCTTTGCTGATGAAGCAAGTGCTGTTATTGACCAACAGATACTCGCGTTAAAGCGTAACAATCTTCAAGGTCTTGAAATAAGAAATGTTGACTCGGTTAACGTTTCTGATATAACAGATGAAAAAGCAATTGAAGTTAAGAAAAAACTTGATGAAAACGGTCTTATTACTTTTAGTGTAGGTTCTCCTATCGGAAAAATTAATATTGTGACCGATGATTTCGAAAGTCATCTTGAGAAACTTCGCAGAACCTCAAATATTGCAAATATACTCGGTACTCAAAATATCCGTATGTTTTCTTTCTATTATCCTAAAACATCTTCCGCGCAAGAGGTAAGGGGACAGGTAATAGACAGTATGGGAAGAATGTTAGAGGTTGCCAAAGAAAACGGTGTTATCCTTTGCCACGAAAATGAAAAGGGTATCTACGGCGACAATGCAGAAAGATGTCTTGAACTTTTGAAAACCTTCCCTCAGCTTAAATGTGTGTTCGACCCGGCTAACTTCGTTCAGTGTGAACAGGATACGAAGGTAGCGTGGGAAACGTTAAAAGATTACGTTCATTATCTGCATATTAAAGATGCTCTCAGCGACGGTAACGTTGTTCCGGCAGGCGAGGGCGCAGGCAATATTCCTTTTATTCTTAAAGAATATATTAAGAGAGGCGGAAATGCAATAACCCTTGAACCTCATCTTAAGGTTTTTGACGGTCTTAAAGACTTAGAACAGGCAGACGAGGAAATCAAGGTAGGTATTAAATCTTACGCTACGGCTGATGAAGCCTTTGACGTAGCAGTAAAAGCATTGAGAGGTATTTTATAATGAGAATAGGTGCACAGTTTTATACGTTACGCGAACATTGTAAAAATTTAGAGGATTTCAGCGAAACCTTAAAAAAGGTTGCAGATATCGGTTACGAGTACGTACAGATTTCGGGAACCTGCGGTTACGAGGCGCAGTGGTTAAAGAATGAACTTGATAAAAACGGTCTTTCTTGCGTTATTACCCATACTCCTCCCGCTAAAATTATTGAGGAAACTAAAAAGGTTGCTCTTGACCACAGTGTTTTAGGAGCAGACTACGTAGGTCTGGGATTTTTCGCTGTCAATCGTGAAAAAGGTGAAACACCGACTTTACTTAAAGAAAAATTTTATGATGCCGCTAAGGTACTTAAAGAAAACGGTAAGTATTTTATGTATCATAATCATGCTCAGGAATTTTCTAAATTTGACGGAAAATGTTTGCTAGAGCATTATGCGGAATTATTTGAACCTGATTTAATGGGCTTTACTCTTGATACATATTGGGTACAGACGGCAGGCGGTGACCCTGCACAGTGGATTGAAAAGCTTTCGGGCAGAGTACCCTGTATTCACCTTAAGGACCACGATTTTGAAAGAAAAATGGCGGTTGTGGGCGAAGGCAATATAAACTTTGACGCTGTATTTAAGGCTGCTGAAAAGGCAGGCACAAAATATATGCTCGTTGAACAGGACGACTGTAACGGCGAAGATCCCTTTGAGTGCCTTAAGAGAAGCTATAATAACCTTAAAGCAATGGGTTTTAAATAAAGGAGAAAAAATATGGAAAACGTTAGACTTGGTATAATCGGTTACGGAAATATGGGTACTACCCATGCAGATAACATTTTAAAGGGCAAATGTCCCGATATAAAGCTTGTGGCTATTGCTGACCATAAGCCTAACCGCCTTGAAGCAGCAAAAGAAATTTTCGGTGAAGAAGTAAATTACTTTGGAAATGCTATTGAAATGCTTGACAGCGGTCTTATTGATGCTTGTCTTGTAGCAGTTCCTCACTACGACCATACATATTTTGCAATTGAAAGTATGAAACGCGGTATTCACGTTATGGTTGAAAAACCTGCAGGCGTTTATACAAAACAGGTTGAAGAAATGAACGAGGAAGCAAAAAAACATCCTGAAGTTGTATTCGGTATGATGTTTAATCAGAGAACCAACTGTCTTTACAGAAAAATGCGTGAACTTATTAAATCGGGCGATTACGGTCAGATAAGAAGAACAAACTGGCTTATCACTAACTGGTATCGTCCTCAGGCTTATTACGATTCAGGCGATTGGCGTGCAACCTGGGCAGGTGAAGGCGGCGGTGTTCTCCTTAATCAGTGTCCTCATCAGTTGGACCTCTGGCAGTGGATTTGCGGTATGCCTACAAAGGTTCTTGCAAAGGTAAAATACGGCAAATGGCATAATATCGAGGTAGAAGACGACGTTACCGCATTCGTTGAATATGAAAACGGTGCAACCGGTGCATTCATCACCACTACAGGTGACGGTTGCGGTACCAACCGTTTTGAAGTGCAGATGGATAAGGCTAAATTAGTTGTAGAAGACGGCAAACTTTTCCTTTGGGAATTTGAAATGACCGAGCAGGAATTCTCCGCTACCAACAAACGTCCCTTTGCTTCTATTCCCTGTAAAAAAATCGAGGTTGAAACCGACGGTGAAAATCTTCAGCACGTAGGCGTTATGAACGCTTTTGCTAACAAGATTATGGGCAAAGGCGAACTTGTAGCAGAAGGTTATGAGGGTATTAACGGTCTTACCATTTCCAACGCTATGCATCTTTCCGACTTTATTGGCAAGGAAATAACCCTTCCCATTGACGCCGACCTTTATAAAGAGGAACTTATGAAGCGCGTTAAAAACAGTAAGCGTGTAAAGGATACCGTAGAGGTATTCGAAGATAATACTTCCTCCTTCGGTAACGTATAAAAATAAACGGAAGTTAGAATAAACGTAAAGGGGCTGTCTCACTAAAGAAGTGAGGCAGCCCCTTGCTATTAGCAATTAGCCCTTAATAGCAGCTTGTGGTGCTATCCGCAAAAGAGGGAAATTATTTGAAAACACTTTCAAAGCTTCTGCATATTAAATTATACTGATTATTTAAGTTATGAGTTTAGAGTTATGAAAAAGCCTGAGGCTTTCGTTATGATATGATTGTCAGACAGAAAAGCGTTGCCGCAAGGCAACTCATAACTTGCGAAGCCAATCATAACTCATAACTTGCCGAAGGCAATCATAGTTGCTATCAAGGATAGCATCCTGTGCTGCAGTACGTCGAGCGATGATAACGATTTTAAAAACATTCTTAAGACTGTTGACGTTTTTTATATATTAAGACATACGATAGAAGCGGTGCCCATTAATATTCCAAGTATTTGAAGTTTTGAAAAACGCTCTTTATAAACAAAAAATGAAATGGCGGCGGTTGCTAAAATGCTTCCTGCTGAAATTATGGGGAACATAACCGAGGTTGGCATACGTGTTGAAAGCACCATTACAAACAGGTTTGTAACGCCGTTTGCAATACCGCAACAAAGAGCGAATAGATTATATTTATTAAAACGTTCCGCTGTCTTTTGCTTTTCGAAAATCAGGGAAACTATGCACATTATAATAGTGCCTAGTGAATATACCGTAAACATAAATTCCGATTTATAGGCACCGTTGAACTTTATTTGTTGGGTACTTTGAATTGTTGAGCAAAGTCCGTTGCAGATAAAGGCGAGAGTAACGAAAATAAGCCATTTTTTAGTGATTTTCTTTTCTCCCTTTTCGAAGTTGACAAGGAAAATTGAAACAATAAGCAAAGAGATTCCTATAAAAAATAATAGGCTTGTGGGATTTTTTAAAAATATTATACCGTGAAGAGTGGGTATGATTAATGAATATGATATTATAAGGGAGGACAGCGCCAATGAGCCTGTTTTAACAGACATAAGGGAAGAAAACATACATATCATAAAGCATACGGAAAAGCCGATTATGTAGGGGAATATTTCCTTGCAAAAATCAAGTTTACCCTTAGAGAATATTAAAAAAACAGCCGCCGCCGCAAAGCTTACGATACCGTTATACCAAAATACGTCTTTTTTCTTTGACGAATAAGCCTTTTTAAATACGTTTTGCGCCGTTAAGGTTACTATTATAATAAGTAAAAACAAAGCGTTCATAAAAATCACCATATCCTCTTAGTGTTTTGATTGTATCATATTTTTCTGAAAAAACAATATACAAAATTCTTCTTTCTTTGCACTTTTGTTTTATTTATTGACTCAAAAGTGCATTTTTGGTAAAATATAAGTGGTGATTTTGATGCTACTGAACTTTGATGAAGAAAAACTAATAGCTACGCTAAATGATTTTTATAATATTACGGGTCTTAACATTACCATAAGGGATGAGAATTTCGAACTTATCGGAAAGAATGAGGGCGAACCATCCAGATTTTGCGCAGTTATTCAAAGTGATAAAGATGGACTTAAAAATTGCTGTTGTTCCGACAACATTATTTTGGAAAGGTGCCGAGAAAGTAAAAAAATAGAGATACATACCTGCCATGCAGGACTTGTGGATATTGCCGTACCTCTAATCAGTAACGAAAAGGTAATCGCCTTTATAATATTGGGACAAATAAAAAATGAAGTTGATTTTGAAGAAATACTCAATAAAACCAAGGGTTTAAATTGTGATAAAGCGCTCCTTGAAGAAGGTTATCTTAGTATCAGGGAATTTGATTTCAAAAAAATAAACAGCGTTGCCAATATCGCGCTTATGTTGGCGGAGCATATTTTAATCAACAATATGCTTGAACCTTTGCTTGATACAACCGTTAAAAAAAGCATTGAATATATAAATAAAAATATATGTAAAAACATTACGGTTAAGAGTATTTGTGATGAAATAAACGTATCAAAAAGCGCTTTTTATAAAAGCTTTAAGTCGGTGCTTAATATCTCTCCCAATCAATATATTAATTCACAAAAAATACTTAAAGCAAAAGAACTTATAAAGATTTCCGATATGTCTATCAAAGAGATTTCTTTTTATTTAGGCTTTACCAACACTACTTATTTTTATAAACTGTTTAAAAAAATAACGGGAGTTACGACAAATAAATACAAATCGATGATACGTTAAAAAAATGTTTAAATTTGTCAATTAGAGTGTTGATTTTTTTCGTTTATTATGGTACAATGCTAAAAACAAAAATAAAACAAAAAGGAGAGAACAAAATGAAAAAGTTTTTTCATGATTTTAAAGAATTTGCCATGAAGGGCAACGTGCTTGATATGGCAGTCGGTGTTGTTATCGGTGCCGCTTTTAAAGAAATCATTAATGCTCTCGTTAATAACATCATTACTCCCTTTATCGTTCTTCTTACGGGACAGAATAGTCTTGAGGCGTTAAAATGGGTATTAAAGCCTGAAATTACTGATGCCGCAGGCGAGGTTGTTGACCCCGGTGTTGCCGTTGAATACGGTATTTTCCTTCAGGCTATAGTAGATTTCATAATTATTGCTTTCTGTATCTTCGTAGTATTAAGGATTATGATGAACGCTCAGAAGAAATTTGACGAGCTTCGTCATAAGAAGGAAGAGGTAGTAGAAGAAGTTCCTGCTGAACCCGAAGAAACCGAACTTTCAATTCTTAAGGAAATTCGTGACAGTCTTAAAAAAGATTAATTGACATACCGTTATATATATGGTAAAATAAATTTGCTGAATGAGTATTGGAGATGCAAAAGCTACAGTTACCCTGTAGTTTTTGCGTCTTCTTTTAGTTTTTTGAGGTGATAACAATGAAACTTATCGAGTTTAAAAATCTTCTTGATAGCTTCCCTCTTATAGCAACCGTACACGCAGAAGAACTTGAAGCAGCCCTTAATTCTCCTGCAGAAATTTTGTGTCATATGAAGGCCGATTTGCTGACTATTGCCGACGTAATAAAGAAGGTTCACGAAAAGGGCAAATATATTCTGGTTCATATCGACCTTGCAGAAGGAATAGCCAGTGATAAGACAGGCATACAGTATTTAAGAAACCTTGGAATTGACGGGATTATAAGTACCCGTGGTAAGCTTATCCGTCAGGCAAAGGAAATGGGGCTTATTACTGTGCAACGCTTTTTTGCGCTTGATACTCAGGGAATAGAAAGTATCGAAGAAATGCTTTCTGTTTCTTCTCCTGATTTTATTGAAATTATACCCGGTGTAATAGGAAAGGTTATTTCCCGTTTTGCTTCACGCGGTATCCCCGTTATTGCAGGTGGACTTATTGAAAGTAAAGCTGAAATTACCGAGGCGCTCTCAAGCGGCGCTTCTGCCGTTTCAACCGGTAAAAAAGAACTTTGGTATTTGTGAGGATTTATTTATGCTTCCCGAAAATTACATTGAAATAATTATACGACTTGTTTTAGCGCTTGTTTTTGGCGGAATAATAGGAATTGAACGTGCGGGAACCAACCACGATGCAGGACTTCGTACACATATTCTTGTATGCCTTGGCAGTGCAGGTGTAATG
Organism: Oscillospiraceae bacterium; assembly: GCA_015065605.1. Lineage (GTDB taxonomy): Bacteria > Bacillota > Clostridia > Oscillospirales > Acutalibacteraceae > SIG607. The sequence goes on from SVPZ01000014.1 coordinate 17,438, forward strand.
ATAATGAGCGAGGCTATGCATATTGATTTTGGCGGCGACGTTATGCGAATAGGCGCTCAGGTTGTCAGCGGTATAGGTTTCTTGGGAGCAGGTTGTATTCTTGTTCACGGAAAACGTATAAGAGGTCTTACCACCGCCGCAGGACTTTGGGCAACCGCATGTCTTGGTCTGATTGTCGGCTCAGGTTATTATTTTACGGGTATAGTAATGGTGGCTTTAATGCTTTCCGCTATGCTTGTACTTCATCCCGTTACAAATTATCTTCAAAAAAGAGCCAACAAAAAGGTTTGCAAAATCAAAATATTTTTGGCTAAAGACGGTGACGTCAGCGCAATTTATAAATATATTACCGACAGTTCCTTTAACGTTGCTTCGATGAGCAAGGAAGAGGACGGAAGCGTAATAATGAACGTTGTGCAGGCAAGTGAAAATACGGCAGAATTAGTAATTTCTTCACTTATAACCGATTTTAATATTAAGAAAATAGAAAAACTTTAAAACGGTGGTTTTCACCGTTTTATTTTTTATTGTCTTTTCCTTTTGTTTATGGTAAAATAAATTGGTAAAGGAGGCGATAACGTGAAGGTATCGGTTGCAATGGCTACCTATAACGGAATGAAGTATATCGAAAAACAGCTTGATTCAATAAGAAATCAGTATATTATGCCTGACGAAGTTATAATATGCGATGATGCTTCCACCGACGGTACCGCCGATTTTATTAACGAATATATTGAAAAATATTCTCTTTTCGGTTGGAAACTTTTTAAAAACGAAGAAAATTTAGGCTTTAAAAAGAATTTTTTAAAGGCAATATCCTTAACTCAAGGCGATTACGTTTTTTTATGTGATCAGGATGATATATGGAAAACTGAAAAAATAGAAAAAGTTCTTTCGGTAATGGAAGAAAATAAGGATATTTTATCCCTTTGCTCTTCCTTTGATTTTATAGATGAAAATGATAATCCTCTTGAGCTTTTAAATGATGGGAATTCATTCAACCACGGACTTATAGAGGAAAAAAACGTAAAGGGAAAGCTTTCGAAAATCTCTTTTAAAACAGTTCTTCACAGTAATATTGCTCCGGGGTGCGCAACGGTTATAAGAAAAGAACTTAAGGAAAAGTTTTCAGAAAACAGTCGGTCTTTAATTGCTCACGACTGGGAACTTAATTTAATTGCCGCAAGTGAGAACGGACTTTACTTTTTGAATGAGTCGCTGATTCTTTACAGAATTCATTCAAGCAATACCTTAGGACTTGATTCTGCCTCTCGTGATAGGTTAGGTATTGCAAGGGAAAAGCTTGAGGCAGGCGACGCCCTTTTAGCCTACGGCGATTTTGACGCTTTTTACACTATGCAAAAGAAAAGGGAAGAGGCGCTTAAAAACAAAAAAATCCTTTCTGCTTTAGGGCTGTTTTTTGGTAACTTGCAATATTTTAAAAACTATAGCCTTAAAGAAAGAATGGGTGATATTTTATTTACCCTTAAAAAGTAAAATTATGTCTTGTTAATATAAAGATTTTATGGTATTATTATATATTATATTATTTAGCGTTTTGCTAAGGAGAATGAACTATGAGTGAAGTAACTCTTAACCAAAAGAAAAAAGTATTAAGCTGTATTCAGCCAAGCGGTATTCCCACTTTGGGAAACTATTTGGGCGCCCTTAAAAACTGGGTTGAAATGCAGGATGAATTTGACTGTACCTTCGCGGTTGCCGACCTTCACGCTATTACTGTAAGACAGGAACCCGCAAAGCTTCGCGCACAGATATATTCTATGTTCGCATTGTTTTTGGCGCTTGGCCTTGACCCTGAAAAGAGCACTCTTTTCATTCAGTCACACGTGCCTGCTCACAGTCAGCTTGCTTGGATTCTTTCCTGCTATACGCAGTTTGGCGAACTTTCCCGTATGACACAGTTTAAGGATAAGTCTGCCCGTCACGCTGATAATATTAATGCAGGTCTTTTTGCCTATCCTTCGCTTATGGCGGCAGATATTCTGCTTTATCAGCCTGATTTCGTGCCTGTAGGTCACGACCAGAAACAGCATCTTGAAATTACCCGTGATATTGCAACGCGTTTTAATAATCTTTACGGCGACGTATTTACCATTCCCGAACCGCTTATCAGAAGCAGCGGCGCAAGGGTTATGTCTTTGCAGGAGCCTACCAAAAAGATGTCTAAATCAGACGAAAACCCCAATTCTTTCATCTCTCTTCTTGATACGAGAGAGGATATTTTAAGAAAATTCAAGCGCGCCGTTACCGATAGCGAAGCAAAAATTTGTATTGCTGAAGGTAAGGACGGAATTAATAATCTTATTGATATATACAGTACCGTTTTGGGAATTGCTCCCGAAGAAACCGTCAAGAAGTTCGAGGGAAGCGGTTACGGTGAATTTAAGATGGCTGTAGGCGAAGCAGTTGCAGACTGTCTTGATCCCGTAAGAGAAAGATATAGCGAATATATTTCCAATAAAAAACTTCTTGAAGAACTTGCTAAAAACGGCGCCGAAAAGGCATATTACGCATCACGCAAAACTATGTCTAAGGTTATGAAAAAGGTCGGTTTTGTACTATGATTTTTCCTTTGGTGGGAAATAAGGGTGTTGAAAATTCTATAATCCATCTGCTTAGCACCAACCATTTTCCTCACGCTGTTATAATCGAAGGCGAAGCATTGAGCGGAAAAAGTATTTTGACTTCTTATATTGCTTCTTCTCTTTTTTGCGAAGAAGAAAACGCTCCTTGCGGAAAATGTCGCGCTTGCAGTCTGGTTAAAGCAGGAACTCATCCCGATTTGTTTTTGACGACTCTTCCCGATAAAAAGAAAAATATTGCGGTTGAGCAAATACGTAAACTCAAGGTGGACGCATACATCCGTCCTCAAATGAGCGATAAAAAGGTGTTTATTATAGATTACGCCGATACTATGAATCCTCAGTCGCAAAATGCAATACTAAAGGTTTTAGAAGAACCGCCGGGAGATACCGTGTTTATTTTGCAGGTTCGTTCCCGCTCCGCGCTTTTGCCTACGATTTTATCAAGGTGTGTGACCTATACCCTCAGTGACCCCGATATAAACGAATCTGCTGAGTATTTAAGGGATAAGCACGGCATAGACCTAGATGAAGCAAAGGAAATTCTAAAACAAAATAACAATAGTATAGGCAGAAGCGAAAATGCTTTGAAGAATAAAAAAAGCGGAGTCTATACCATAGCAAGCGAATATTTGGATATCGCCTTTGACGGCGGTATATACGACCTTATAGCATTGACTGCGCCGCTTGAAAAGGACAGAAATAAGGCAGGGGAGTTTTATTCCCATCTTTCATATCTTCTTTTGACGAGAATTAAAAACAGCGCAATAAGTAAAAACAGTATAAAGCGTGACAGTAAATATCTCGAGATTGTAAAAGATGCGCAGGAAGCATTAAAAACCAATATAAATTTAACTCTGCTGTTTTGTGAAACGGCGGCTAAATTCAAATCTTAAAATAAGGAGATAGTTATGACCGAGGTTATATCTATTAAATTCAAATCCGACGGAGCGTCTTATTATTTTTCGCCCGACGGCAAACAGTATTCTGTAGGAAAATATGCGGTAGTTGAAACCGCTCAGGGTATTGAGTGCGGACTGGTATGCGAAGCAAATCATTCTGTAGATGATGAAAAAATCGTTCAGCCGTTAAAGAAGGCTTTGCGCCCCGCTAACGAACGCGATTTAAAGAAACTTGAAGAAAATAAAGAAAAAGCAAAAGAAGCCTTTAAGGTGTGCGAGGAAAAGGTACTTGCTCACGGACTTGATATGAAGCTTATCGAGGCTCAGTATTCCTTTGACGGCAGTAAGATTATCTTTTTCTTTACCTCAGACGGAAGAGTAGATTTCAGAGAATTGGTAAAAGATCTTGCCGCTTCTCTTCATATTAGAATCGAGTTAAGACAAATAGGTGTCAGAGATGAAGCAAGAATGCTTGGCGGTCTTGGTATCTGCGGTCAGCCTTTCTGTTGTTCGAGATTTTTAAACGGCTTTCAGCCCGTTTCAATTAAGATGGCAAAGGAACAGGGACTTTCTCTTAATCCCACGAAAATTTCGGGAACCTGCGGAAGACTTATGTGCTGTCTTAAATACGAACAGGATGCATACGAATATCTTCTTAAAAAGACTCCTCCCGTTGGCGCAACCGTTAAAACCGAAGAAGGTGTGGGTGTGGTTACCGACGTTAACGTAATTACGGGAAATCTTATCGTAAAGATAAACGAGGCTGAGGGACTGCCCTTTAAAACCCATCGCGATAAGGTTACGGTTTTGTCGAGAGGAAAGGCTAAAAAGCCTGTAGAAGAGCCTGAAATTACCGAGTAATATCGGTAAAAATAAAATTTACTTGCATTTTTTGAAATTTGTAGTACAATAGATGTGTGAAACATAAAAAACTTGTGTTTTTAAAACTTTAGGGGAGGTGTTTTGAATGGCTTTCAAAATTACTGATGAATGTATCGGTTGCGGCAGCTGCGCAGCAGGTTGTCCTGTAGATGCTATTGCTGAAGCTGATGACAAATACGCAATCGACGCTGACAAGTGCATTGATTGTGGCGCTTGTGCTTCTACCTGTCCTGTTGAGGCTATCGTTGAAGCTTAATTTAGTCTTCTGTTCCGATTTTATAATCGGGAAATATTCGCACAGAGATTAACTCTCTGTGCTTTTATTTTTATATAAATATAATACTTGATTTATTGGAAGTTTTGGTATAAAATATATTAGTAAAATAATGCGTAGAAAAACGCAATTCAGGAGGAAACAAAAATGTTAGTATCTGCTAAAGAAATGCTTACTAAAGCAAAAGCCGGTAAATACGCTGTAGGTCAGTTCAACATCAATAACCTTGAATGGACAAAGGCTATTCTTCTTACTGCCGAAGAACTCAAATCTCCCGTTATTCTCGGTGTTAGTGAGGGCGCAGGAAAGTATATGTGTGGCTACACCACCGTTGTTGGTATGGTAAACGGAATGATTAAGGAACTCGGTATCACCGTTCCCGTTGCTCTTCATCTTGACCACGGTTCTTATGAAGGCGCTAAGAAATGTATTGAAGCAGGCTTCTCTTCCGTAATGTTCGACGGTTCTCATTATCCTATTGAAGAAAATATCGAAAAGACTAAAGAACTCGTTGGCGTATGTAACGAACTCGGTCTTTCTCTTGAGGCTGAAGTTGGCGCTATCGGTGGTGAAGAAGACGGCGTTATCGGAACAGGTGAATGTGCTGATCCCAAGGAATGTAAAATGATTGCCGACCTCGGCGTAACAATGCTCGCTGCAGGTATCGGTAACATCCACGGTAAATATCCTGAAAACTGGGCAGGTCTTTCTTTTGATACACTTGACGCTATCCAGCAGCTTACCGGTGATATGCCTCTCGTTCTTCACGGCGGTACAGGTATCCCTGCCGATATGATTAAAAAGGCTATCTCTTTGGGCGTTTCCAAAATTAACGTAAATACCGAATGTCAGCTTGCTTTCGCTGCTGCTACAAGAGAATATATTGAAGCAGGAAAAGACCTTCAGGGTAAGGGATTTGACCCCAGAAAATTACTTGCTCCCGGCTTTGAAGCTATCAAGGCTACCGTTAAGGAAAAAATGGAACTCTTCGGTTCTGTTGGCAAGGCTTAATTTATGGCAAAAAAGAAAACCGTATCCTCTTGTGATATATGCGCAAATTTCGCTTATAATGAAGAAACAGAGGAATATGAGTGTATGGCATATATGGATGAGGATGAAGTAGAATCCTTCCTCAGAACCAAAAATTGCCCCGCTTTTCATCTATACGACGAATACGGTATAGTCAGAAAGCAAAATTGATAATTAAAAATGACGGCGAAAGCCGTCATTTTTTTATTCTTCGATATTTTCAAGCGCCATTTTTACAGCCGCAATTACAAAAGCGGAAAAAGTACATTCCTTACCCTGTATAGCTTTTTCTACACTTTCTATAACATTATTCGGGAAACGAATAGTTTTGTTTGTTGTAGAGGGAACTACAGGAATTTTGAATTTTTCCATACCGACACCTCGCAATACAATTGTCTTGCTTATAGTGTATAACAAATGTATCGGCAAATATGCATTGCAATTGCAATGCATATTTGTTATAATGCGTAGGGGGGTGATATTAATGGCTGAATACTGTGTGAATTGCGTAAATGAAATTTTTGAAACAAACTATCCCGAAAAACATTTTATACTTTCTTATGATTATTGTGAAAGATGCGGAAAGTATACAAAAACAGTTGTCGTAGAAAAACGCTATTTTTATTCACGTTTGCTTAAGAATATATTTTTCCCTTTTGTAATATTTTTTTATATATTAAAGTTTATATATTTACTAATAAAACATTTTGTTAGTTTTGTGAGAACTTTATTGTGCAAATAAATTTTCGAATTATTTTGACAAAAAAAGAAGGCTTCAAAAAAGCCTTCTTTTAACTTATTTTATAAACTTATCATATCCTTTGCCGTATTTAACACAACTGGAAACACGGGCGAGGGTGGCACTTGCAATTCCTGTTTTTTCGGTAACCTTATTATAGGTTTCACCTTGCTTTAACAGTTTTGCGGCGCAGACACGCTGAGCCATATTTTCAACCTCTTTATGAGTGCATAAATCGTCAAAAAGCAGTTTGCAATCTTCTACCGATTCAAGACTGACAATGACCTTATACAGTTCATTTATCATTTCATCACTGATTTTAGCCATTTTCTATCTCCTAAATTTCTTCTAAGGATTTTGCAAGAAACGCTTTGGTTTTATCACTCTTTGGATTATCGAAGACCTCTTCGGGAGTTCCCACTTCTTCGATAACGCCGTCAGCCATAAATATAACCTTATCGGCAACGTTTTTGGCGAATTCCATTTCGTGAGTAACAACTATCATTGTGCTGTCGCCCGATTTAAGCGCTTTAATAACCTTTAAAACTTCACCTGTAAGTTCAGGGTCAAGGGCGCTTGTAGGCTCGTCAAAGCAAAGGATTTCGGGATTCATAGCAAGAGCTCTTGCTATTGCAACTCGCTGTTGCTGACCGCCTGAAAGCTGACAGGGATATGCGTCTTTTTTATCGATAAGACCAACCTTTTCGATTAAAGCGGTTGCCTTTTGATTAATTTCATCAGTTGAAGCCGTTTTCAAAAGGGAAGGGGCAAGAGTTACGTTTTCAAAAACGGTATATTGGGGAAACAAATTAAAGTTCTGGAAAACAAGTCCGAAGTGAAGTCTGTTCTGTCTTATAGTTTCGTCGTTTTGCAGAACTTTATTCTCACTACTGAAAAGTTCCTTACCGTTAACCGATATAATTCCGCTGTCGGGAGTTTCGAGGAAATTAAGACAGCGAAGAAGGGTGGTTTTACCGCTACCCGAAGAACCTATAATAGCAAGAACTTCACCTTTATTAAGAGAAAAATCAATTCCCTTTAAAACTTCAACCTTGCCAAAATTTTTCTTTATGTTTTTTACTTCTAATACTGCCATATCCTAACTCCTGAAATAACTGAGTTTTTTCTCTAATTTGCCGAGAACTACGGTAAGAATTCCTACGAAAATAAGATAGAACACACCCGTAAAGAAAAGCGGCCAGATAAGAGCTTTTTCAGCGGCAAGAATGTTTGCTTTATAAATAATTTCTCCTACCATAATACAGTTTGCAAGAGCGGTATCTTTAATAAGAGTGATTATTTCGTTGGACATAGGCGGAACTATTCGCTGAATAACCTGTTTAAGAACGATTTTACGGAAAACCTGAGATTTGGTAAGTCCGAGAACGTAACCTGCTTCGTACTGACCTTTGGAAATACTTTCAATACCGCCTCTATATATTTCGGAAAAGTAGCAGGCGTAGTTAAGCACGAATGCAATTAATACTGCAATTACGCTGCCTGCATAGGAAAGCGTGTTACCGGTTGTAAAGGCAAGGTTTATATCTTTCCAGATGTTAACGCCGAAAAGCAGGGGAGGTACGTAGTAAATTATGAATATCTGGAGCATAAGAGGAACACCTCTTACAATCCAAACGAAAATACGTGATATACTTCTGACAACTTTAAATTTACTCATTGAACAAAAGGCTATAGGTAAACCAAGCGGTGCGCCGCAAAGCAGCGTCACCGCAAAGATTAGTAAAGATATTTTAAAGCCGTCAAACAAGAATAAGACTATATCTATGAATGACATTTAAAAATTTCTCCAAGTGATTAATTATTTCTGATCAGAAAAATCAGTAATGGTAGTGGTTGCTACGTCGTATTTTTCAGCAAGTGCTGCTAAAGAGCCGTCAGCAGCCATAGCTTCGAGCTGAGCGTTAACCTTAGCGGTAAGATCGCTACCCTTCTTAAAGCCGATAGCATAGAATTCAACGTCGCTGGAAAGAGCGTCGATTATAGCAAGGTCAGCGTAATCGCCCTTGCCGCAATAGTTTTTAGCAAGCTGAGCATCAACAACTGCAAAGTCAGCGTTACCGGTCTTTACGGAAAGAAGACAGTCGGTCTGCTTGGTAGCGCCCTTGAAGATAATTTCGCCGAAATCCTTAGCATAGGATTCGCCTGCAGAACCGATTTCAGCATCACCGATTTTACCGATAAGATCTTCTTTAGCAGCGATGTTAGAGGAAGTCTTAGCAACTACAACCTGACGGTTTTCCATATAGTTGTAGGAGAAGTCAACGAGTTCGGCACGTGCAACACCGTCGTCGGAACCGTTACTGGTAAAGCCGTTCCAAATACAGTCTATAGTACCGGAGTTAAGGTCGGTGTATTTGTTTTCCCATTTGATTTCCTTGAAGATAACCTTGTAACCGAGTTTTGCGAATATGGCTTCTGCAAGTTCGGTATCGAAACCAACGAGTTTGCCGTTATCGTCAAGATAGTTCATAGGCTCGTAAAGAGTGTAACCTACGATTACGGTTTTTTCAGCGCCGCAACCTGCAAAGCAGAATGCGATTAAAAGAACTGAAAGTAAAAGTGCTAATAATTTTTTCATTTTAATCAACCTTTCTTTTTGGGGTAGCCCCATATGTGATAATGGTATTATACTTCACTTCGCTGAAGAAGTAAAGTGTTTTTTGCAAAAATTTTTAAAAAATATAAAAAAACACCTCGAAAATATAGATTTCAAGGTGCTTTTGCGTTATTTCAGAGCAATAAGTGCGGCAAGATTTCCTCTTTTACCCTTTGTGAAGCGGTGAGAATGGAAAACGTCGGGGTGGCAGTTGGTGCACAGGTCGGTAACGTCAATGTTTCCTTCTCTTATTCCGGCATTCATTAAAATTTCTTTATTAGTTTCCCAAAGGTCGAGCTGATATTTTCCGTTATCTTTTTTAATAAAGATTTTATCCTTATTTAAATATGGTATTTTAGAAAGTGGTTCAAAAACGGCGTCATCAACCTCGTAACAGCCTTGGCAAATAGAAGGTCCTATTGCGCAAATTATATCTTTTGGGTCGCAATCAAAGTTATCGCGCATCTTCTCAATCGTCACTCTTCCGATTTCACTTGCAGTTCCGCGCCATCCTGCATGGGAAGTGGCTATAACCTTTTTTACCTTGTCGCAAAACAGCAGGGGAGTACAGTCAGCGTACTGAGTAACAAGTGTTACTCCTGAGATATTGGTTATAAGACCGTCAACGTCGGTGTAATCTCTGCCTTTGACGATACCTTTTCCTATATCGTTTTCGGTTACGATTCTTACGTTATTCGTATGGGTTTGCTGAGAAAGTACGGCTCTTTCGGGGTCGGTACCTATAACAGCGCAAATACGTCTGTAGTTTTCGAAAACCTTGCGTTCGCTGTCCCCGTTAGTAAAACTCATATTCATCGAGGCATAATAGCCCTCACTTACTCCGCCGATTCTGGTGGTAAAAGCGTGGTTTACCAGATTTGTTTTATCAAAAAGGGGGAAGGTTATATAAACAACTCCGTCCTTCTCGTTAATATTAAGATTTTTCGAAGCAAGCATATTATTCTCCTTTGATTTTACTTTCAAGTCTGTCCGAGTTTTTCTTAATAGTGACCAGTTGAGAATAGTATTTGTCTTTTAATGCGGAAAACGCTTTTTTTATTAAAACGGGACGGGTTTCAGGGGAATGTGCATCGGAAGCAATATATGAAACCAGTCCTCGCTTTAACAGTTTATTGACGGTTTTTAAAGAACCTTCTCTTAATGCGGAATCGGCGTTGATTTGACCTTTTATATTTCCGTTCGATAAAATTTTAAGAAGCTTTTTAAAAAGTTTATCGTTGGCGTAACGCTCAACGTGGGCGAGAATTACGGTGATGCCCAAATCTCTGTCAATATTTTCTACCTCTCTTAGCATATATTCCGAAAGCGGTAATAAAAACGGAAGTTCAAGCAACAGAATATGGGTGCCTTCAATACAAAGCTTATCAAGGTCGGCGCATTTTGAAATACCTGTAAAGTATTGCACTTCGTGTCCGAAAAAAATGCTTGGTAAATCCTCGTATTTTATTGCTTCTTTCAAATTTTCAAAGGCAGCACGGCATTTTGAAATATGAAGTTCAAGCTCATCGGCTTCAGGATAAAAATGCGGAGTGCATATAACCGACGAAACGTCATTTTCTTTTTCTTGCCTTAAAAGCGCAATGGCTTCGTCAATATTTATTGCGCCGTCATCAACGGCGGGGAGAATATGTGAATGAATATCAATATAACCCATAATTCCTCCAAGAGCAAAACGTTTTGAAAAGTCCGACGTAAAGGTATTGTTACGTCGGACTTCTTGTTATTTGTACTGATACTTATAGCGATACGCAGAACGGTACTTTTTATAATAATATTTTTTTGTGTTTTTAGGATTAACGTCGTTAATAATCGTTCCTAAAACACGGATATTTGCAAATTTACAAGCGGCAAGAGCACGACGTACGTCGTCTTTTCGTGTGCTGCCTTCTTTAACTACAAGAACAAGGCCGTCGGTTTTCGGAGCAAGAGAGATAGCGTCCGAAACTATGTTTATGGGAGTGGAGTCAAAAATAATGTACTCATAGCGTTGCTTTAAAGCTTCGAGCAAATCCGCAAGAGCGGTAGATTCAATAAGCTCTATAGGATTAGAGGGAAGGGGACCTGACGTTAATACGTCTAAATTTTTGCTTACGTTCTGAACACATTCTTCAAAAGAAGCGGTTGCAGAAAGTATAGAATAAAGGCCTTTTGTATTAACGAGCTTTAACTTTTTATGGATGGAAGGACGGCGAAGGTCGGCATCGATAAGAAGCACGTTTTTACCGAGCTGTGAAAAAGCAACTGCTACGTTTACAGCGGTTGTGGATTTGCCTTCGCTGGGAATAGAACTCGAAATAACGAAGGACTTGTTTCCTGTAGTGGGAAGCGAAAAAGAAAGATTGGTTCTGATTGTTTTATATGCTTCAACAACGGCAAAAGGAACCTTTTTTGTTGCTACCTTGTTTTCGGAAGTCTGAATATTCTGATTATCCATGTTCTTTAACCTCCTGTAGAAACACTGCCCGTTTTAGCACGGTATGCATAAGTGGGACTGTTGTCAAAATTCGGAACTGAACCGAGTACGGGAACAGTAAAGGTTTCGGTAAAATCTTCTTCACTTTTAATGGTCTGGTCAAGGGAAGCGAACAGAACTAAAAGTACACAGGTTACCACTGCACCTAATAAACCGAAAATAAAGGTTGAACTTATAGTGCTTGGGTAAACCATTGAAGCTTTATAAGCTTTATCCATAACTTCAACCGTTACGGGCGGGAGTTTTCCAGACATATATTGCGGACAAAGGTCGGTGAAGGTGTTAGCAATAAGCATAGCTTCTTCGGGGTTGGTGCTTTTAAAGGATATGTCGATAAAAAGATTTTCATCATCTCTTTTGGAAATGCTGAAAGCACCTTTTAACTTAGAAAAAGAATATTTTTCACCGATGGCGGTGGAAAGGTCCTGATAAATACCCTGAGATTTAAGAATATCAACACAGGTATCAACAAGATAGATAGATGCCGATAAATCGTTTGTCTGAATTGAATCATCACGATTATCTGTTATCAGACCGCCGTTAGTTATAAGGATAGAAGTTTTTGCGCTATATACGGGAGTAGCAAGAAAATTACAGTAGCCGAACGCCAATGCAGCACAAAGTACGGCAACTATAATCACTAACCATATACGGCGCAAAATAATTGAAATAATCGAGGAAAGAGATATTTCATTCATATTTTTACTCCGTTCTGTGAAAAAACACTAATAATTTTTATACATCTTATATTATATAACAGTAAAACGGTTAAGTCAAGATTAAAAACTCGGAAGTTGAGGTGTTACAAACAAGGTTTTTTCTCCGCTGTAAATAACCATTCCCGGTTTTGCGCCGTTAGGTTTTTTTACGTATTTAATAAGGGTATAATCCACCGGCACCGACGAGGAATTCTGCGCCTTTGAGTGATAGGCTGCTATACCTGCGGCTAAAATTATTTCATCATCGCTAACCTCTGCGTTTTGTACCGATAAAACGGTATGGCTTCCGGGTATATTTTTTGTATGAAACCAAATATCCGTTTTTTTGGCAACGCTTAGAGTAAGCCTGTCGTTTTGTCTGTTGTTTTTGCCAACTAAAATTTTATTGCCTTTTGGCGTAACGTACTGCCTGAAGGTTTCGTTTGCCTTTGCCTTTTTTTGCTTTGAAGAAATATGCAGAATACCCGATTCAATAAGTTCTTCTCTTATATCGTTTAGCTCCGAAAGGGTTTCGGCACGGGTAAGAGCATCAAGAACGCTTTCAAAATACAAAAGGTCTTTTTCATCCTCTTCAATAAGTTCCTTCAGCATTTTTTCCGCCGTATAGGATTTTTTATATTCCTTGAAATATTTATCGGCATTAGCGGCAGGGGAAATAGACGGGTCAAGAGGAATAACTATATCGGAAAGATTTTCGTCGTAATAATTGGAAAGAGTTACGCTTTTGCTTCCCGCTTTTAAAAGGTAAAGATTTGCTTTTAGAAGTTCGCCGTAAATTCTGTATTTTTCTCTGTCGGCGCATTTTTCCAAATCTTTTTTTCTTAGTTCTTTTTTACGGGCGGTTCTTTGCATAAGTATGGACAGAAGCTTATAAATATCTGTTGCTGCGCGACGGATTCTTTCGGCGTTTTCTCTTTTTTGATAAAAAGTGTCAAGAGTTTCGCTGAAGGAAGATAAAAACTCGCATTTAAGCTCCGGACCGTACTGGGTTATTTCGGTAAAAGAAAATTCTTTCGGCACACCCTTTGAGTCGGTCAGAATACAGGGATTTTCTTTTTCGGTAATATCGCGTAAAAGAGAATTGAGTACCCCCGTTACGTTCATTTTTTCTCCGTCGGTCAATTCACTGACGTTTTTTTGAAAATCTCCCGCAATTCTTAAAGCAATTTCTCTTGCAACAAGCGGTGAAACGCCTTCAAGCGTGTCAAGTACCGCCTGACTTAAAGTGCGGTTCTCTTTAGTTAAAATCTCTTTTGCCAAAAGGTCGGTTTTTACCGTTAAAATACTTAGTTTATCGGTTTTTGCAGGGGGAAGGTACTTTGCGCCCGGCTGAATAATTCGTGTGTTTGCTTCAAGGTCACTGCGTCTGACGGCATCAAGAATAACACCAAAGGTATCGGTAAGTATTATATTGGGCTGACTTCCTATAAGTTCGCAAATAACCTTGGGATAAATAACGTCACCCATTTCGTTAAGAGAAGAAAAGGTGAGGGTAAGTACCCTTTCAAGCCCCGTTTGCTCTACCGAAACAAGACGGGCGGCGGAAAGATATTTTCGCATCAGCATACAAAACATTGGCGGAGAGGGTGGATTATCGGGTTTAAAGGAGGTGAAATGCACCCTTGCACTGCCTTGACGTGCTGACAATAAAAGTCTTTTTGAGCCTTCTTTTGAGCGCAACAAAAACACCAGCTCATCTCGGGACGGCTGGTAAATTTTATCAAGATGCGCACCAACGTAAAGGATCAGTTCGTTTTTTATTTTGCTTAAAAAAGCACCGTCTAAAGACATACTAATTCTCCAAAATGTTTTCTATGTAGTTTAGAATTTCCGATAGATTTTCGGCTTCAATCCGTTTTTCCGAAAGGTTCTTTATACTTTTAAGATGGTTTTCTATTCTTTTTCTTTGTTTTTCGATATAAAGTTTTCCGTCCCTGGTTTCTGCCCTTACCTCGCCTATAAATTCATAACCTTTTTTATAGACCTTTCTTTTTCCGCTGAAACGGGCAACGATAACGCTGTAAAGCTTTGACGAGTCGGTCAAAGGAACCTCTTTTTCAATTTCGAAAAGATTGTCGGTTAAAAAAGAACGCAAAAGTTCTGCGCTGGTCATAGGCTGAAGTAAAAGAAGAATCTTTTCGTTTTTTATCCACGGGCAAGAAGAAAGGATGTGGCATATAACGTCACCGCCCATTCCCGCAATAATTACGGTATCGGCTTCGTTTTCGCTTACCTTACTGAGTCCGTCGCTAAGCCTTAAATCAACGTTTTTAACCTTTGCTTTGTCAAGGTTTTCCTGAGCCTTTTTTAAAGGACTTTCGTTTACGTCGCAGGCAATTATGGTTTTTGCTTTTTGACTTTTTGATAAAGCAATAGGCAAATAAGCATGGTCAGTGCCGACGTCACACACCTTTGCAGACGTCGGCACAAGATCGAAAATTGCCTGTAAACGATTAGATAAAGGACGCATTATTTGTCCTTGAAGTACTCGTTGAGCTTAGCAACAAGCGCATCACAGTCGGTATTGTGTACCTCGCAAGCCTGTTCGATAGATTCGCCTCTTGAAGCAGGGCAACCAAGGCAGTGCATACCTATTTCGAAGAAATATTTAGCACAACCGGTATCAATGTCGAGTACGTCGCCGATAAGCATATCTTTTGTGATTTTCATTTTTTGTTACCTTCCTTTATTTTAAAATAATATTGTAGATTTTGTTAAATCACTTTTGCCGTGATTATAAAGCTTTCTGTTGTCCATAGACCAGAGTCTGCCGGTGAATTCGCCAACCTCTACGCCTTCTACCGCTTCCTTCATTTCGTAAATACGGGCGTCCAGCATATCAAGTTCGCTTAAGATTTCGGCTTCGATAAACATAGGTCTTACCGCCGCGCCAAATTCGGGGTCGCCATGGTGGGAAAGAAGCATATGCTCGATAAGATTAGAGGTTTCTTCGCTAACTCCTACTTTCAAAGCAGTTTCTCTGACGATAATTGCGCCCTCGGCTAAATGACCGATAAGATTTCCCTTTACGCTGTAACCCGTAGCAATACCGCTGTCGGCAACCTCAAATTCTTCGGTTTTTGCAATATCGTGAAGTATTGCGCCCGAAATAAGAAGTTCTTCGTTAACGAAGGGATAAACAGCGCAAATACTTTTGCAAAGACGGACAATGGACAAAGTATGCATTAAAAGTCCGCCGCGTATTGCGTGATGAAGCTTAAAGGCGGCAGGCCAATATAAAAGCGCAAGTCTTCTGTCGTTTAAAACGGTGGTAACGAGTAAAGAAAGCTCTTTATCGTTGAAATTCTCTGCAATACTGAAAATCTCGTTATACATAGCAGAGCAGTCGTAATCGGCAGATTTGACGTAATCTTCAATCTTTACGCCGTCGTTACTGTTTACGGGACGGATACGCTCAATTCTTAATTGGTCAACACCGTTATAAGGGGAGATGCTTCCTCTTATTTTAACCAAAGTGTTAGCATCATATACGCCGTGAACGTTTTCGTTATAGTTCCAAAGTTTGCCGTTTATTTCGCCCTCGCTGTCAGAAAGCATCATATCAAGATATGTGTCACCCTTGGTCGAGGTTTTTTTATCAACGTTTTTTATTAGGCAAAATCCTTCAATAAGATTTTTGCCCTCACCAACGGGAGTAAATTTCATAATTTTTTTCCTCTTATAAATTATTTGTTATATTATACTACATTAAGTTTGTAAGTTCAAGTGATTTTAAAATAAAAACTGCCATTCCGTTTAGAATGGCAGTTTAAAATTAATCGGCAATATAATATTTTACAAGATTCTGAAGCAAGGTGTCTCTGTCAATCTTTCTTATCAGGTTACGCGCATTATTGTGCGTTGTAATATAGGTCGGGTCTTCGGAAAGAATGTACCCAACTATCTGATTGATCGGATTATAACCCTTTTCTTTAAGCGCTTCATAAACCTGCAGTATTATTTTGCGGTTTTCCATTTCCTCTTCATTTATAAGGGAAAATTCCATAGTCTTATCAATCATTTTTAACACCTCTTTGATATTATACTACACTACTTTTAAAAAAAGTACAAGTAAATTTTTTGTAAATTTACATTCTAAGGGTTGCGCCGTTTGCTTCAAGCTTCTTTAAAATGCGTTTAACGGCGGCATCAATCTGCTCGTCGGTGAGGGTTGCTTCAAGGGAACGAAGTGTTACGCTGAAGGCAACGCTCTTTTTACCTTCGGGAATCTGATTACCCTCATATACGTCAAACAGGGTAACGTCCTCGCAAAGCTTGCCTGCGGCTTCGCTCATAATATCGGCAAGAGTTCCGACGGGAAGTTCTTTGTCACAAAGGAAAGCAAAGTCACGGGTTACGGCAGGGAACTTGGGAAGCGCTTTATAAATAGTCTTTTCGGGAACTATTTCGAAAAGCTTATCAACCTGAATTTCTGCTACGTAGGCTCTTACCCCTATATCGTAGTTTTTAAGCACGTCGGGATGAACTTCTCCGAGGAAAGCGATTTTTTCTCCGTCAATAAGCGCGTTTGCCTGACGTCCGGGATGAAGGAATACTTCGTTGCTCTTTTCAAATTTAGCGGTTTTTCCGAATAATGAGATAACCTCTTCAACTACGCCTTTAAGGGTGAAGAAATCTTCTTCGCTTCCGTACATACCGATACTCATTGTGGGAATTTCCATAGGAGCGTCGGTGAGGGGAAGGGATTTTGGTATAAATCTCTTGCTGATTTCAAAGAATCTTACGTCGTTTATCTTTCTGTTAAAGTTGGTGGAAAGAACGGTCAGCATACTTGTAATAAGCTGTGTTCTCATTGTGGAATATTCGTCACCAAGGGGATTAAGAAGCTTTACAGCCTTTCTTCTTTCGTCGTCCTCACTAAGATTAAGATTATCAAGCGCCTTTGAAGAAATAAAGGAATAGGTGGCGATTTCGTTAGCGCCCATACTAATCATAGCGGATTTTATAAGGTCGCTCTTGATTCTTTCGGGAAGTTTTCTGCCACGTCTTACGGCGCCCGTCATAGGAGTGCTTACGATATGGTCGTAGCCGTAAATTCGCATAATTTCTTCGGCTAAATCGGCTCTGCCTTCAATATCGTCGCGAATGGAGGGAACGCTTACTGTAAGGAGATTGCCGTTTAACGTTGTAGCAAGTCCTAAAGCGTTAAGTATTCTTACCATTTCACTCTCATCGATATCAAGACCTAAAAGCGCATTAATGGAATCGGTTGTGCAGTTAAGTATTCTGTTTTCGGGAAGACCGAGGTTTTTATCAATTACACCGTCAACAATATCACCTGCATCAAGGGCACAGATAAGATTTAAGGCTCTGTCCATGGCAAAAGCGGTATTGTTAATGTCGATACCCTTTTCAAATCTGCCGGAAGATTCGGTTCTTATACCTAAAGCTCTGCCTGTTTTTCTTACGTTATCACGCTTAAATTTAGCAGCTTCAAGGAATAAATCGGTGGTGGTGTCGGTAATTTCACTTTCAAGTCCGCCCATAATACCTGCAAGACAGGAAGGCTTTTTGCCGTCGGCAATAACGAGCATTTCGGGGGTAAGATTATACTTCTTTTCGTCAAGGGTCTGAATAAATTCGTTTTCCTTTGCGTTTCTTACGATAATGTGCTTATCCTCAAGGTCGTTATAGTTGAAGGCGTGCATAGGCTGACCCGTTTCGAGCATAACGAAGTTGGTGATATCAACTATATTGTTGATAGGACGCATACCACAGGTCTTAAGAACCTGCTTTAACCAATCGGGAGATTCCTTTATACGTAAATTTTTAACGTATCTTCCAATGTAACGGGGGCAAAGGTCGTGATTTTCAACGTCGATTTTAACGTAGTCGTTAATGTCACCGCCTACGGTTTTGTAGGTTACATCGGGACTCTTAAAGGGAACGCCCAAAACAACGCTTACTTCCTTTGCAACACCGATTATAGAGTTGCAGTCGGGACGGTTAGCGGTAATCTTAAAGTCAATAACGTAGTCGTTAAGACCTAAAATATCACGCATATCGGTACCCGTCTTATATTCATCCTTTAAAATAAGGATACCGTTTACACTTGCTCCCTCGTAATCGGCATCGGTAAGCTGAAGCTCACCGCCTGAACAAAGCATACCGCGTGATTCAACACCGCGAAGCTTTCCCTTTGTTATATGTGTGCCGTCGGGAAGATAAGAATCGTGAAGAGCGGCAGGAACGAGAGCGCCTTCAAAAATATTCTGCGCACCTGTAACGATTTGTACCAATTCGTCGGCGCCTGTATCCATCTGACAAATCTGAAGATGGTCGCTGTTTTCGTGAGGAGCAATAGAAACGATTTTTGCGGCAACAACGTTGCTCATTTTATCGGCGAGGTTTTCAATAGATTCAACCTCGAACCCTGCCATTACCATTTTGTCGCAGAGTTCTTCTACGCCTACGTTTATATCAACGTAGTATTTTAAAGTATTAAGTGCAATTTTCATTTTTTATTACTCCTTTCCTTAAAACTGGTCAAGAAAACGTTTGTCGTTTTCGAAAAGCAAACGAATGTCGCTTATTTTGTATCTTGTGGTGGTAAGACGGTCAAGACCGATACCGAATGCAAAGCCTGTGTATTCCTCAGGGTCGATTCCGCAGTTTTTAAGCACGTTGGGATGAACCATACCTGCACCGAGGATTTCTATCCAACCGGCGCCCTTACATACTCGGCAACCCTTTCCGCCGCATTCAGAGCAGGTAACGTCAACTTCAACACTGGGCTCGGTAAAAGGGAAGAAGGATGGACGGAATTTAACCTTGGTTTCTTTTCCGTAAATTTCGTGGGCAAACTGCTCGAGAACACCCTTAAGGTCGCACATGGTAATGCCCTTATCAACTACAAGACCCTCAATCTGATGGAAAACGGGGGAGTGGGTAGCGTCAACCTCGTCGGCACGGAAAACACGACCGGGGCAAACCATACGAATAGGCGGCTGAGTCTTTTCCATAGTACGCGCCTGAGCGGCAGAGGTCTGGGTACGAAGAAGCAGACTGTCGGTGAGATAGAAGGTATCCTGCATATCACGTGCCGGATGGTCGGCAGGAACGTTTAACTGCTCAAAACAGTAATGGTCGGTTTCAACCTCGGGACCGTCAACCACGTCAAAGCCCATAGACTGAAAAATATCGAGCATATCGTCAAGCACCTTGTTTAAGGGATGAAGTCCGCCGATTTTAGCCTTTTTAGAGGGCATAGTTACGTCGATAGCCTCGTCGTTTAACTTCTTATCCTGTGCAGCCTTTTCCAAAACGGCGCTTTTTTCGGTAAGGGCAGAATCAATTGCGCCTCTTACCTCGTTTGCAATTTGTCCTACTACGGGACGCTCCTCGGCAGAAAGACTTCCCATCATTTTAAGTATTGCGGTAAGTTCACCTTTTTTGCCAAGGTATTTGATTCGGATTTCTTCAAGAGCGGCGCTGTTATCGGCTTCGTTAATTGAAGACAGAGCCTGTTCTTTTAAAGCTTCAAGTTTTTCTTTCATTTCTTTTCCTCCGTAAAAATAAAAAATCTTCGTCCCCTATAAAAAGGGACGAAGACGAAGATTCTCCGCGGTACCACCCAGATTTTTGCCAGAGCAAACACTCTTTGGAAATATAACGGTTTCCGTTCCGTCAACACTTACTTTTGTTTCGGCGTTGCCGCTCGGAAGGGAACTTCAGTAAGGGAACTTTCCGCATCTTTCAGCCTTGATGCAGTCTCTGTAAAAGCGCCGTTTTACTTACTTTCCTTCGTCAATGCGTTTGATATCTTAAAAATATTAACATATATTAAAATAAAAATCAACCTTTTAATTGAAAAAATTTTAAAAATATGATATACTTTTTACTCGGAGGCGGTAAACGTGTTTGAAGATTTTAAAGAGCAAAGCTATAATGCTGCTAAAGAAATAATTGAAAAAGCAAATTTAAAGGAAGGAAGTATCCTTGTGGTAGGATGTTCCACAAGCGAAACGCTTGGCAGTAAAATCGGTACCGATTCTTCTCCCGAGGCGGCTGAAAAGATATTCGAAGGTATATTTACGGCGGCAAAGGAAAAGGGCGTTTTTGTTGCGGCGCAGTGCTGTGAGCATCTTAATCGCGCCATTATCACCGAAAGAAAAGCCGTGCCCTTTAATGATACCGTAAACGTCGTTCCTCAGCCAAAGGCAGGGGGAAGCTTTGCAACCAGCGCCTATAAAACCTTTGAAAATCCCGTTGCACTTGAGGAAATCAGCGCAGATGCAGGTCTTGATATAGGCTTTACAATGATAGGTATGCACATAAAAAAAGTGGCTGTTCCCGTTCGTCTTACTAATAACAAAATCGGAAATGCCACCGTTCTTGCCGCAAGAAGTCGTCCTAAATTTATAGGCGGTATAAGGGCAATATATGATGAAAATCTGCTTTAAAATATAGTTTCAAAACTAAATGATTCGCTGTTTTTTAAATGATTTAGCCGTGCTTTAAGCTCGGCTATTTCTGTATTTATTTCGTCTTTTTGACCGTTATTTTCGTACTGTAAAAGGCGGTTTACCGTTATATCAATATCATTTACCGTTTGGTGATTTGTAAAAAACATCAGTAAAGGCTGAGATTTGTCCCAGTCTTTTTTCAGTGAAGCGAGAGGCTCTTTGCTTTCTTTCGTTTGGTAGTATCGGTCAAGGTCGCTGAAGAGAAGGTTATGGCATCTTCCCACCGTCAGCGTTCCGCATACCGAAAGACTTAAAACTATTCCCAAAAGCAAAAAAGCGGCAATAAGTCTTTTCATTATTTTTTCTCCTTCATTATTACCTTCATTTTTCCTTTTTTATCGAGGGTCAGCAAAAATACGTCCTCTATAGCGGCAGGACTTATTCTGCGCTTTATTTCATCAACGTTTCCGCCGAGTGAACGTAATGCGTCCTTTATGATTTTTCCGTCGCTGATGATGGGAAGGGGAAGGGACGCTTCTTTTATTTTAAGTCCCGATATATCCTGCTTTTCGGTGGGCTGATGGGAACCTTTTTCCAGAACGCTTAAGGTTCCGTTGACCTCTAAAACCGCATAGGCAACGTTTTCAACGTTAAAAATTCCCTGACCCCGTAAAAGTTCAACAAGGTCGATTACGGTAAGCCTTACCTTTTTCATTGCCTTTTGGTCAATAACTCCGTTTTTTATGACTATGGCGGAATTACCGCTCATCAGTTTTCTGAATTTAATGGATTTCATAGTTATAACCGAAAGAAAAATTTCAATTATAACCAACATAAAAATCGCCACGATTCCGTTGAGAACAGGCTGAGAACTGTCCTGAAGGGGTATAGCGGCGATTTCTGAAATAAGAAGTGTTACGGCGAGTTCGTTAGGTTGCATATCTCCTATCTGACGTTTGCCCATAAGACGTATTCCGAGTGTCACAAAAAAATAAACAACTACGGTACGAATAATAGTAATAATCATTCAATCACCGTAGTTATTATGCTCGTTAGTTTTCGTTATTATTCATTTTGTAGGAAAGAACCATAAGCTTGTCGCCGAAGTGAACGTTTTCAACCGAAACACCGGGATAAGCAAGTCCAAGGTCATAGTGGCTGAAGTTTAAAAAGCCTTTAATACCGAGTTTTACAAGTTTATAGGAAATAGCCTCTGCCGATTCTCTCGGAATACATAAAACTGCGGCGGTAGGATGGTTTTCCTTGCAGAATTCATCAAGGGTATCCATACTTCTTACAGGCATATTGTGAACAACCTGACCGATTATAGATTCTTTTTGGTCGAAAAGACCGATAAGCTCATAACCTTTATTATCAAAACGTATATGCGTGGAAATTGCTCTGCCCAAATTACCGATACCTATAATGATAAGCTTTTGTGGTTTATCAAGTCCCAAAATTTTTGCAATTTCGGTTGATAAAAGATTTACGTTATAACCGTAACCCTGCTGACCGAAGCCACCAAAACAGTTAAGGTCCTGACGAATCTGACTTGCGGTAAGTCCCATTTTTTTTGAAAGCTCAGAAGAGGAAATACGTGTAATGCCCGAAGCCTTTAAATCCTCTAAAAAACGATAGTATCTGGGTAAACGGCGAATTACAGAGGGTGAAATTGAACGGTATGCCATAATAATACCTCCGAAAATAAATTACTCTTTATTATGTAACATTTTTTCGCATTTGTCAACATAATTGACAAATTCTTTTTGCTTTAGTATAATATTTAAAAACTAATAAGGGAAGTGCCTTTATGAAAAAAGTATTATCTATATTTATTATACTCGCTTTTTGCCTCACGTTGTGCTCCTGCGCATATTCTGCTGACGGAATAAAGTCAAATCTCAGCAAATCGGGGTACAGCGTACTTGATTTGACCGAGGAAGAAAAAACCGATTTGAATAACGAACTTAAGTATAGTTATAAGGGAAGCGGAAGCATTATAAACGCTTTTTACGCTGTGGATTACGAGAATAAAGAGTCTATTACGGTGCTTGAATTCCAAAATAAAAGCGACCTTACCATTATGTATAAACTGGTTAAAGAATCTTTAGATAAAGGACAAAGCGTTGACCTTTCGGGTTATATTCTTGTTTACGGCAGTGAAAATGGCGTAAAAGCGGCGCTTAATAAATAGTTTTTGCTTGATAATATTAAAACAATGTGATATAGTATTCTTGTTGCAAATCTTTTGAGGAGGATAAAAAATGCTTGATATAAAATTTATAAGAGAAAATCCCGAACTTGTTAAAGAAAACATAAAAAAGAAGTTTAAAGACCATAAGCTTCCCCTTGTTGACGAGGTTTTAAGACTTGACGAGGAAAAACGCGCTACAAACAGCCGCGCAAACGAACTCAGAGCGCTTCGTAATAAGGTAAGTAAAGAAATCGGCGCTTTAATGGGTCAGGGCAAACGTGAAGAGGCTGAAGAAAAGAAGGCTATCGTTACCGCTCAGGCTAAGGAACTGGCCGAACTTGAGGCAAAGGAAAACGAACTTGCCGCCGCTTTAAAAGAAAATATGATGAAAATCCCCAACATTATCGATGAAAGCGTACCTATCGGTAAGGATGACAGCGAAAACGTTGAGGTTATGCAGTACGGTGAAAAGACCGAGGTTGATTTTGAAATTCCTTACCATACCGATATTATGGCTTTGTTTGACGGTATTGATAAAGAGGCTGCAGGTAAGGTTGCAGGCGAAGGCTTCTATTATCTTATGGGCGATATTGCCCGTCTTCACAGCGCTGTTACCGCCTATGCAAGAGATTTTATGATAGATAAGGGCTTTACCTACTGTATTCCTCCCTTTATGATTCGTTCGGGCGTTGTAACCGGTGTTATGAGCTTTGAAGAAATGGACGCTATGATGTATAAAATAGAGGGCGAAGACCTTTATCTTATCGGTACAAGCGAACATTCTATGATAGGTAAGTTTATTGACACTATCACAGACGAAGCAAAACTTCCCTTAACCCTTACAAGCTATTCTCCCTGTTTCAGAAAGGAAAAGGGCGCTCACGGTATCGAGGAACGCGGAATTTACCGAATCCATCAGTTTGAAAAACAGGAAATGATAGTTATCTGTAAGCCTGAAGAGAGTATGGAGTGGTTCAATAAGATGTGGAGCTATTCCGTTGAACTTTTCAGAAGCCTTGATATTCCCGTTCGTACACTTGAATGTTGCTCAGGCGACCTTGCCGACCTTAAGGTTAAGTCCTATGACGTTGAAGCCTGGTCACCCAAGCAGAAGAAATATTTCGAGGTTTGCTCCTGCTCTAACCTCGGCGACGCTCAGGCAAGAAGACTCGGCATTAAGGTTAAGGGCGAGGACGGAAGCAAGTATCTTGCTCACACCCTTAATAATACCGTTGTTGCTCCTCCCAGAATGCTTATTGCATTCCTTGAGAATAACCTCTGCTTCGACGGAGAAAAGTATTCCGTTAAAATCCCCGAGGCTTTAAGACCTTATATGGGCGGAAAAGAAATAATTACCTATTAAATAAAAAGTGACTCACTATAGTTTTAACCTTCCTTTTTTAAGGAAGGTTATTGCATTTATTAGAATCATATGATATTATCAAACTAGCAAAAACGTTTTAATATGTAATTTTAGGGGAATGTAAAATGAAAAAAATCCTATCAGTTATTATTTGCTTTGCGCTTATTGTTGCTGCGTTACCTTTATCAGCAATACCGGCTTCTGCTGCAAAAAGCGGGAACTACACCTATACAGTTTCAAATGGTAAAGCTACTATTACCGAAGTTAATACTGCAATAAAAGGTAAGGTTACAATTCCTTCAAAGCTGGGTGGTTATAAAGTCACAGGTATTGGAGATTATGCATTTAGTGAGTGCAGATCCCTTACCTCAGTAACCATACCCGATAGTGTAACAAGTATCGGAGAGGGTGCATTTCAGGTTTGCACCTCCCTTAAATCAGTAACCATACCTGATAGTGTAACAAGTATTGGAGATTATGCATTTGAATATTGCGCCTCCCTTACTTCAGTAACTATACCTGATAGTGTAACAGGTATTGGAGAGGGTGCATTTTCTGATTGCTACTTCCTTACTTCAGTAACCATACCCGACAGTGTAACAAGTATTGGAAGTTCTGCGTTTGCTTATTGCTCCTCTCTTACATCAGTAACCATAGGTGATAGTGTAACAAGTATTGAAGATTCTGCATTTGAAAATTGCGACTCCCTTACATCAGTAACCATACCCGATAGTGTAATAAGTATTGGAAGTTGGGCATTTTTTGCTTGCGACGTCCTTACATCAGTAACCATAGGAAGTGGTGTAACAAGTATTGGAGATCATGCATTTTTTGCTTGCGACTCCCTTACCTCAATAACCATACCCGACAGTGTAACAAGTATTGGAGATGATGCATTTGCTTATTGCGACTCATTGACAAAGGTATATTACAGAGGAAGCAGGTCTGATAAAAATAATATATCTATAGAAGGCGGTAATGGGGATTTAACTAGTGCTACTTGGTACTATAATTCCTGCATAGGTTATGCCGAACATATATATGATAATGATTGTGATGCGCAGTGTAATGATTGTGAATATGTAAGAGAAGGAGTAGGTCATATTTATGATAACGATTGCGACAGCAATTGTAATATTTGTAAAACCTTTAGACTTACTTCCCATCAATACGACAACGATGAAGACTATATTTGTAATGAATGCTTTTATGAAAGACCGCCGTATGTTATAGGTGACATCAGCGGTGACGGAAGTGTCGATACCACCGACCTTGCAGTTATGAAACTGTTTCTTGCAGGTATAGGCGATATAGATGATACCGTAAAGGTTGCAGGAGATATGACCGGTGACGGACAAATAAATACTACTGACCTTGCACAGCTTAAATTATTTCTTGCGGGTGTCGACAGCACGGGTTCTGAAGTTTTAACAAGCGAATATACCACACAAAGATTTGATAAGTCATATAAGAACAAAAAGGGTGAAGTTCTTATAGAGCATTATTACGATTTAATTCAGCTTAAAGGAAACAGTGAAGCTGCCCAAAAGATTAATAATTCTCTAAAGGCGCATATGGATAGCTTCTTCATGTCAAACGAAGAATTGGAAGAGTATGCAGACGGCGCTGAAGATCTCGGACCATATTGCTATACAATGGATGCTAAGGTTTCCCACAATGCAGGGGGATATATCTGTATTGTTACCTCATATGATTGGTATATGGGAGGCGTTGCCAACTTCGGTTATTACGGGTTTACCTTTAATCTCTCAACGGGAGAACCGGCTTCTTTGGCCGAGCTTACCGGTAAAACTCGTATATCCCTTGAAAATGAAATCAAAACTAAGGTTATTGAGTTCTTTGCCGAGGAATATGAATCCGATGTGATTTATCAGATAAAAGATCGTCGCCTTGATGATTTCGAGTTCTTTATTGAAAACGGCGAAATAGTCATTGTTATACCGGAGTATGATATCGCTCCCGAAATGGAAACCATTAAAACAGGGATTAGTGTTAAATAGTGATAAACCACGAAGTGTTAAGACTTCGTGGTTTCTTTTTTTTTAAAATGAGCGAATACCACACAAAATTTGGCGAATAGCGTATTTATTTTGGCAGTGCGTTTATTATATAATAAAATTGTAAGAAATTAATATTTCGCTTTAGTATCAAAAAACGGAGGGATTGGAATGAAGTTTTGTTCAGGTATCGTTATAAACGGTTATAAGTTCAAAAAGATTTTAAGTGTATTTTGCGTTCTGATGCTTATTGTGGGCGCAATTTATTTGCCTTTGGAAATAAAGGTAAAGGCGGCTGAGCCTATTACTGTTACAGAGGGCGAAACCGTTCTTTTTGATTTTACCGAAAACATTGGCAAATATACTTCTAATGATAACGTAAATGAATTTAATACCAACGGTTTAGGTATTTTGGGCTGGGCAAACACCTTTACAGCCGCCATAGACGACCCTGATAATACGGTATGCGCTAACGTGGGAACTACAAAGGTTCAAAACTATGCTACTTTTGGCGCTATGCGACTTCATAAAAAGGTTAATAATGCTTATCAGGTTTATAATCTTGAGCCTGATACTCAGTACGTTGTAACCCTTAAGGTGCGTGTTATTTCCTCTTCCGATTTTACCGATGATGCAAAAACTCCTCACGAATGCTACGTTTCTATGGGTTACGGTACCTATAAAGAAAGAACCGACACTAACTACTTGACCACTATGCAAAAAACGTTGGTAAAGGTTGTTTCGGCTAAAGCGGGTAGTGGCGTATATACTTTATCAACCGATTTGAAAAATAAAAAACAGCTTGACTGCGGTACAGAGTGGCAAGAGGTAATTTATACCTTTACCACACCTGCCGATTTAGGTGAAAAAGACCACGCTCTTGCTTTCTACGCTACAACGAGAACCAATTTCAGAGCAGAATTCGACGACGTTGCCGTAACAAAGCTTGGCGAAAATAACGGCGCAGTATTGCTTGTTGACGATTATTCTGCTAAAACCGAGGTTAAATTCGGTAAGGTGGGCGAAAAGGTTGATTTGCCCGATATAGCGGACAGAGCAACCGATTCTAAGCATAAGTTTTTAGGTTGGTTTAGTGATGACACCTATTCCGAAAAGATTACTTCCTTTAAAATAGTAAAGGGCGTTTCTTCTGTTTATTCTAATTGGAGTAAGCCTGTAAAGATAACCTTTAAGGATACTCTAAGCGGTACCTCTACCACCTTAGAGGGTATGGCGGGAGATGAACTTACTTTCCCCGAAAGACCCTTTGATAAAAATAACAAAGCTTGGTTTTTGGGTTGGTACACCGACGAAAGCTACAGTTTAGAATTTACCGACAATAAATTCGGTTTTGCCGATATGACTTTGTTCAGCCGTTGGCAGACAGAATATTTAGAACTTACTCAGGATTTTGAAAACTACGAAAAGGACGCTTGGGAGATTAAAGACCGTACCTCAGGAAGCATTACCTATAAGGATAAAAGTAATTCGTATTATTTTGCAAATTGCTTCAGTAAGGAACTGTTTGACGGTGATTATGCAGTAAAACTTAATTGGAATCCCGCTATGCAAAAGGATATCACCAAAGCAGACGGTGTAAACCTAAACGTACCCGAGGCTTATGACGCTAAAACAAGGTATAACGGTAATGCAAACGTGGTTGTTCTCGGCGAACATCTCGAAAACTTCCACCAATACAAAATGACCTTTAAATATAAGGTGATTAAGGCAGATACCGATATTTCCTTCTATGCGGCCACAGCGGTTCGTTACAATATTTACGGTAGCGCCAATTATTCGGATAGGCACCACTTAGAACTTAAAGAAAGTGATGAGTGGCAGGAATTTTCCTTTAACTTTAATACTAATTTTGCCGCTGAAAACGGTAAGGGCATTTTCTTAGGTTTTGTTTTAGATAAAAATGCCGAAGTGGTTATGTATATCGATGACGTAAGGGTTGAATCTCTCACTACTCCTGCCCAGTCGCTTATAACCTTGGTTAAAAATAACGGCGAGGAAAACGAGAGTGTAATTGCATTAAAGGGCAAGGCGTTAAAACTTCCTGTTCCTAAGCACCCCGATAACGCCGATTTTCTTGGTTGGTATATTGATTCTGCTTTAACAGAGTCCTTTAACGAAACGGTTTGTCCCGACTTTAACGTTATGCTGTATGCAAAGTGGTCTAACGTGGCAATTTCCTTTAAAACCTATCCCTTTGATACCGCTAATAACGGTAAGCTTGTACATATTGAAAACAAGAAGGATATAGGAATAAATGACGATTATGCGGCTCATTGGCATTTTGACGGCAGTTTAGTATATAGACCTGCCGCCGATTCCGGCACAGGCAAGGACGTTCTCTGGGCAACAAGAGGAAACCAAAACGACCACGTGCTTAAAATTGCAGAAAAACTTGAAAACGGCGCAGTTTATAAGATTTCCTTTAATTATAAGGTTTCGAATAATACTAACGTAGCCACCACCATCACCCCCTTAAGCGCTCACAGAAGCAATATATACTTAACCGCTTGTCTTAATGCCTATTCTATGAATACCGTTAAGATTTCTGAAGGCGGCGTGAAATGGTCTAAAGCAGAATATTATATTTCTGCAAATATTAAATCAAGCGGAGTTTACGTTGGAGATTCTCTCTATCTTTCATTTAAAACGGCAACTAACGATGAAAAGAATAAAGCCGATATATTTATCGACGAACTTTTGGTTCAGAAGGTTGAAGCCCCCTACGTATTTTTCGACTGTCAGAATAGTGAAAATTTGATTATGGTTGACGGCGCTAAGGGTGATAAAATTACCGTTCCGAATGCTCCCAAAAAATTTGCTCACGTCTTTACGGGATGGTACGCCGATATGGAGTGCACCAAGAAATTTGAAAAGGAAGTCTTCGAGGGCGATGAAGCAATTACGGTTTATGCAGGTTGGAAAAAGGCAAATACCGCTACAACCTCCTTTGAAAACTATCTGCTTAGCGCTTTGGGTGACTGCGTTATAGATAAAACCGCAGCTGTAAACGGTAAATACTCCGCTCATTTCGGTAACCGTACCGAAGGCAATTTCAGAGCTATGTCTTATTTTGCAGTTGGTGACGGCAACGTTCCCTTTGAAGTAGAGGTAGGCAAAAAATACGTTGCAACCTTTAAATACCGCATAAATAAAGAAGGTACCACGGATTTAACGCTGGATTTTGTAAGCGCTTCGCCCACTAACTTCTGGGTGGCTCATACAAATAATCTTATATTAAGCGACCCCGAAAAAATTTCTACGGGTAATCAGGCGATACTTAAGGGCAAATGGCTGACAATGTCAATGCTTATTGATACCAAGGCTCTTAAGGAAGAGGGCAAATCCATATACGACGTGCTTTACCTACGCTTACGTGGTATTGAAAACGGTGACGTTAGTATTGACTATTTGACCATTACCGAACTTTCCGCAGGCAAATCGGTAGTGCTTATAGATAACGGCGGTTGTTCTTTTGTTCCTTCCTATATTACGGGCAATAACAAAGCGAATTTCTTTAATAAATTACCAGAGAATCCTGAGGTTAAAAATAAAAAGTTTATTGGCTATTACACCGCCGATTCAGCAGGAAAACTGATTAAATTAGAACCCGAAAAAGCGGTGTTTGCCGCAGCAAAGGATAAGCCTATACGGGTTTTTGCAAAGTTTGTTGATGAAAAAGTGACCGAAAACTTTGAAGACGGCGAATATTTAGAGAACCTTAAAAAAAGCGGTACCGTTTACACCGCTATGGACTTCGACTATGAAATTTACGACAGCGAAAAGGAAGCAAACGGTAAAAACAACGTAACAAGCGGCAGATATTCCCTTCATAAAAAGGGTAAAACCGAATTTATAGAAAATGCTGTTCTTTTAACCTTTAAAAAGCAAATCGCCGAAGGTCAGCGCTATACCGTAACCTTTAAGGTGAAAATGGGAGAACATCTCCATACCGACGGCGCAGTTAAGATTGTTTCGGGCAAAAGCTTTGAATACTCTTGGTCCACTATGGGCGACTATTACCCCGTAATCCCGATTAGTGAGCTTACCGACGGCAATTGGCACGAAGTTTCCTATACGTTTAACGCTATTGAAGCCTTCGCCGTAATTCAGGTTCCCGGTTACGTAGAACTGTTTATGGACGATTTTGAATTTACTTTGGTAGATAAAAACGTTCCTCTTTCCATGCCTGCAGTATTTACCGAGTACGTTCCCGTGCTTCGTAATGCCGACGGAAGTATCGCTAATCCTGAAGCCGGTACTATTGACGTAACCACTATTATTGATAGTTCTATTTATGAAAGCGGCTTTAATATTATTTGGGTAATCATTCCCGTATCCGCAGTAATTATCGCAATTGTTCTTTTCATCATTTTAAAGAAAAAGAATAAATCTAAGGTATAAGGAGGAGCAAATATAATGAAAGCAAAAATCAAAAGTATTATTTGTTTAGCGCTTATAGTTATTACGGTTGCTTCTCTTGCAGCCTGCGCAGGACGTGCGGTTCCGTCAGGTATTAATGACGACGGTGATTTCGTTTATACTATCGTTCGTTCAAGTTCTGCTACAAAAAACGAGGAAGATGCTTTTAAAAATCTTCGTACCGCAATGAAGAAAAATTTTGGCTTTAGTATAAACATAACCAAGGATGCAGTTGTTGAAGATTTTGACGGAAACTTTG
Source organism: Oscillospiraceae bacterium (assembly GCA_015065605.1). Taxonomy (GTDB): domain Bacteria; phylum Bacillota; class Clostridia; order Oscillospirales; family Acutalibacteraceae; genus SIG607. The sequence goes on from SVPZ01000014.1 coordinate 48,397, forward strand.
AAATTCTTATCGGTAATACCAATCGCGAAGAATCTGCAAAGGCAAGAGAGGTTCTTTTAAACAATAGAGTAAACAATTCATTCGATTTTATCGTAAAGGTAATTGACGATAAAATTTGTATAAACGCTGTCAGCGACGAAGTAATAGTGACTGCTGTTGATTGGTTTATACATACCTATTGCCAAAACCTTGAAAGCTGGTCGCTTTTAAAAAGTAATTATGAGTTTATTTATGAACACTCCGTTACTGCGGTTTCTCACTCTGTAGCAGGTAGGGATTTAGGCACCTTTACGGTTGTTTTGCCTCAAAAAACCTCCATTATGGTTGGAATCGCAACCGACGAATACGTTGATTACTTCACCAAAATGGGCTACGTTATAAAAGAACACGACGACGTAGATAAGGAAGAAGAGTATGAAATTCTTATAGGCGATACCACGCGTAAAGAAAGCGTAAATACTAAGGTTGAGGGTGATAACTACGTAATTAAGGTAGTGGGTAAAAAACTCGTTGTAAAGGGCGGTACCCACCTTGCTACGTGGCGTGGTGTTAAAGCATTGAACGAACAACTCGGCAAGGGTGAAACTATTAACTTTAGCGACGGATATACCTTAAACGGTAAGTATGACGCCAACGAAAAGGGCACCTACACGTTAAACTGGTATGACGAATTTGAAGGCAGTACCATAGACTTTAATAAATGGTCCGATTACGGCAATCAGGCGGAAAAAAAGCCTACAGACTCTGCTCTCGGCGGAAAAATATATAATACAAACGTTTATAACGATTGTATGTATAAGGGCAGTGATATGCCTGCTAAACTGATTTATCAGTCTGACGGATATATTCATTTAGGAACCAAGCGTGTTAACGACGTGGATTTTATAGGCTCCGCAATTTCGACTTGGTGGACAATGATTTACCGTTACGGCGCAATTGATATATTCATAGATATGGCTGAAAATCCTGCCACCGCTTCTTTGTGGCTTAACGGCGCAAACGTTGGTACCAAATCCTTCATAGAACGCTTCGGCAATTTGGAAAGACCCTGTATGCTGGAAGTTGATATTTTAGAAAACTTCGGTAACGATAATATGTTTGCTTCCAATATTCACAGATGGTGGTCAGACTACTACCCCGACGGTACTTATAAAGCCTCGGGACACAGTTCTACCATGACAACCGACCCTCAATATCAACCGGGAGCAAGTAACAGTAAACGACTTGAATATAATACCGAGAAATACGGCGATAATATGACCGATGGTTTCCATATGATTTCTTGCTATTGGGATGATAAGTGTATGAAGTTTGCCTTTGACGGCAAGGTGTTCTGCACCTACGATTATACAGACCACGTCGGAACAAACGTATGCGCTTTGATGGATTACTTTATTGCTTCTACCAATATGGGTAGTCCTACCTATGGCCCTACCTACCAAAAGGATGAACATAAGGATTTTTATGAAACTCAGATAGATTATATAAGAATTTATCAGACCGATGCAGTAAACAGCCAGATGTTAACCGCCTGGCCGCAAAAGCAATCGAGCGGAGAATTAAAAATCAAATATCCCGAAAATCCCTTAGGCGGCAGTTATTAATTAAAAGCAGTTTGCAGCGCTCTTCACTAAGAAGGGCGCCGCTTATTATATGTGTGAAAAATTTTTTCCGTTTTAAAAAATCAATTTCACTTTACAAAACCGACTTTTTAATATACTATAAATATATACTGTTATTTGGAGGAAATAAAAATGAAAGACGCTTTTAATAATAAAGTTCCCGCTCCTTTCACAAACGTAGAAACTGTTGAAACCGAAAAGGGTTGCGAAATTTCTCTTTGGGGCAGAACCTATAAAATCGACAATAATCTTCTTTTTTCATCCATTACCTCTCAGGGTGAAGAATTACTTGCTTCTCCTATAAGAATTAAAGCAGGTGAAAACGGACACGACGTAATCTGGCGTGATATTGACGTAATAGTTGGTGAAACCACCGACCAACACGCCTACGTTTATACCACTGCGCAGAGTGACGCATTTATCGTTAATATTTCTACCAAGGTGGAATTTGACGGTCTTGCAACTTTAGACGTAAAGCTTATGCCTAAGGGTTATACCGTTCCTCAGCTTTTCGGTCTTGAGTCAAAAGAAAGCACTCCTACGCTTCTCGACTATTTCCATATTGAAATTCCGATTAAGGATGATATTGCAAAGCTTTATCACGTTTCTCCCAATAAGGTACATCCCGATGATGAGGGTAATACCGGAAATATGGATAAATATTCAAGCAGTGCTTATTTGGGGGATAAGAATGCCGACCTTGATTTTGCCTCTATTCTTTACGTGGGTAACGACGATAAGGGTCTTTTCACCTATTGCGAGTCCAACGAATTGTGGCAACCCGTAGAAAAAGAAAAATCCTATCAGTTTGTTGACGGCGGCGACCATACCGTAGTTCGTATGCGTTTGCTTGACAGTCAGCCTTACGCTTGGCAGGACGTTGACGCTAAGTTCGGTCAGTATAAATATCCTGCTATTTGTTATAGAATCGCTTTTCAGGCTTCTCCCGTTAAGGCATTCCCGAGTAATCCTTATAAAGAAAAACTTTTACATATCGACTGTTTTAAGAAAATTCAGGGCGATTATATCGACTTCCTTGCAAATCCTGTTGTTGAGGGCGATACCGAAATCGGTTACGACAGAATGAAGCGCCTTGGCGTTACTACTCTCGTTCTACACGAAAAGTGGAACAATATTCAAAACTACTGGAAATTAACCAAGCGTACCGAACGTCAGCTTACCACCATAATAGAAGAATGTCACAAGCGTGGTATAAAGGTAGTGCCTTATTTCGGTTACGAGGTTTCTACAATGGCAGAAATTTTTGCCGATAATAAGGATGAAGTTGCTCTGCTCAGAAAGGGCGAAGAAACAAGAAGCGTTCAGTGGTACCGTTTCCCCGCACAACGTGAAATCCCCGTTTGCTACTGCAGCAGTATCGCCGATAAATTTGTTGACGGCCTTGAAGCGCTCGTAGATAAATATAACTTCGACGGTGTTTATCTTGACGGAACCGCTATGACGAGAGCCTGTCAGAACCGTGCTCACGGTTGCGGATATATTGACAGAGAGGGCAACCTTCAGCCTACCTACAGAATGTATCCCATAAGAAATATGTTCAAGCGTCTTTACGAGGTATTCAGCAGCAGAGGAAAGATTATTAACTGCCACATTTCCGACTGTGTAAACTGCGGTGTGTTAAGCTTCTGCGATTCTTTGTGGATGGGCGAATACATTCAGTATAATCTCGTTAAAGAAGGCATTAACGATATGCCCGACGGATATTTACGCGCTTCCCACTCAGGCAGAAACTTTGGTATTCCTACCGAGTTTATAGTTTACGAAAACAGACCTATCTGGAATTTCGAGGACGCTCTCGTTTTCGCTATGCTTCACGGAATTCTTCCCCGTCCCAACGATATAGGCTATCCTCTTGAATTTATGTCGGGTGTTTGGAAAATAATCGATAAATTCGATTTAGACGGCGCTCAGTTCGTGCCTTACCATAATAATCCTTATTTTGTAAGCGATAACGAGAACATTAAAATCAGCGCCTTTAAGAAGGACGGTAAGTGGCTTCTCTTCGTTGCAAACGCAGACGGCTACGACCAGGGCGAAGTTACCATAAACGGCTTTGACGGTAAAAAGATATTCTGCGAAAGCTGTGGAAAAGAACTTAAGGCAGAAAACGGAAAACTCACCCTTTCCTTCAATAGATTCGCTCATTACTTTATTACGGTTGAATAAAAAAATTCCCCAACGAGCGTTGGGGAGTTTTTTTAATCTAGGGTCTAGGATCTAGGGTATAGGATCTAGGGTATAGGATCTAGGGTCTAGGATCTAGGGTATAGGATCTAGGGTCTAGGATCTAGGGTCTAGGATCTAGGGTCTAGGATCTAGGGGTCGCCACTCCCGTTTTGGTAATGTAAATCTATATTGTTATTTTTGCCTTCCCCTTTGTGTGGAGGGGAGGGGGGACGGAGTATGTCGGTGGGAGGATTGTTTTCTCTTCGGGCAACCGAGGACGTTTGCCCCTACAAAATACCAAGCAATCTCTACTGAAACATCGTCCCTTGTGTTTTCAAAAATAAAAACGACCGTGAGGTCGTTTTTATTTACGGGTAATATTAAATTTTGGGTAGTTATTAAAAATCTTTCGATTAATAATTTTCTTGTCTTACTTCGAAGTAAGATTCGGGATGTGCGCAAACGGGGCAAACCTTGGGAGCCTTAAGACCAACTACGATGTGACCGCAGTTACGGCATTCCCAAACGGTAACGCTGCTCTTTTCGAATACAGCCTTGGTTTCAACGTTTTTAAGAAGAGCGCGATATCTTTCTTCGTGAGCCTTTTCGATAGCGGCAACGGCTCTGAACTTGAATGCAAGAGCGGTAAAGCCTTCTTCTTCAGCCTCTTTAGCGAAGGTGTCGTACATATCGGTCCACTCATAGTTTTCGCCTTCGGCAGCAGCCAAAAGGTTAGCAGCGGTATCACCGAGTCCGCCAAGCTCTTTAAACCACATTTTAGCGTGTTCTTTTTCGTTTTCAGCAGTCTTTAAGAAGAGAGCGGCAATCTGCTCGTAACCTTCTTTTTTAGCAACAGATGCAAAGTAGGTGTATTTGTTTCTTGCCTGAGATTCGCCTGCGAAAGCTGCCTGTAAGTTTTTTTCGGTTTTAGTTCCTTTGAGTTCCATGAAATTATCTCCTTTTATTTAAAAAAATATTTGTTTATATTTTAACCGATTTCTCGGTTTTTAGCAATACTTATTTGCAATTATTACATAAATAATCAAGATTTAAGTTATATGAAATTATATCTTCCTTTAAATTTTCTCTTAAATGCTCTAAAAAATCGGGAATAACCACGTCTTTTACCGATTTGCAGTTTTTACAAATCAAATGGTCGTGAAGAACAGGGGAGCGGTCAAATAAATCGGCTGAATCGGGAATTTTTACCTTTCCTATCATTCCGCCCAGATATAAAGCGTTAAGATTATTATAAACGGTGGCAAGCGCTATGCCGGGCATCTTATCACGGGCAAGTATATAAATTTCATCAGCCGATAAATGTCCGTCCATATTCTTTACAATATCCAGAATAAGACTTCGCTGTTTAGTGAGTAACATAGCTACCTCCTTTTTTGCGAATTTAAGAATTAGAATTATTCTAAATCTAATTATACACAAAAAGTCAAGCTTGTCAACAGTTTTTTAAAAAATATTGAAAAAATTTTTGAAAAAATGTATAATCAGTTAAAAGAAGGGATGAAGTCAATGTTTTACGATAAGAAAGTTTATATACCCACCGAATATTGCGACTATACTATAAGACTTGGTTACTGTCAGTCATTTTTCCTTTTGCAAAACGCTATGATAGACGGTTTTGAGGTTTATGACTGCGGAAATAAGGGACTTGGTGAAAGGTGCAACGCCTATTGGGCAGTTACCAAAACTAAATTACATATTAATAAACGTGCTTTTTGGGGCGAAACGGTTGACGTTAAATCCGACTATATAAACGACGGTAAACTGCGTGTTAACGTTAAAACAAATGCATTTAACAGTAATGGCGAACCGCTTTTTAATGGCGCTCAGGAGCTTTGCGTTTTGGATAAAGAAAGCCACCGAGTAAAAAGACTTAGTGATACCTGTCTGCCGAAACCTGAAAAACAGGAACCTATGGCTGAATTCGAGAAATTTAAAATTCCCGAAAATTCCTGCGCTTCATATGAACTTACCGTAAGGAGTCAGCATATCGATATGTCACGCCACGTTAATAATATAGAATATATACGAATGGCGCTTGATTTATTCTCGGTGGATGAGCTTATTGAAAATGATATAACCGATATTGAGGTTCATTATATCGGCGAATGCAGAGAAGGGGAAACTCTTTTTTGTCGGCGCTTTGACGAGGGTAATATAAGTTTCGTAACCATCAGTAAAGAAAATAAAAAATGCTTTGAAATGAAAATAATCCGTCGTTGACGGATTATTTTTTATGCTTTTCACGGTATTGCTTCGGGGAAATGCCCTTATGGTGTTTAAAGGCTTTTGAAAAAGCCGCCAAATCGCTGTATCCTGCTTTCTCGGCAACTTCGCTTAAAAGCAAATCCGACTGCTTTAAAATTTCACAAGAAGCGGAAATTCTATAGTTGTCGATATATTCCTTCGGTGAAACGCCTACCTCTTTTTTAAATAAATCGCAAAAATAACTGCGGTTTAAATTAAGAGTTTCAGCAATACTGTTTACCGTTATTTTTTGAATGTAATGTCTGTGTATAATTTTTAATGCTTCGTTTATATAACGGCTATAGTGTTTTGGTGTAGGCATATCGGTATCTAAAATCGAAATTATTTTCCAGATAAGGCTTGTCGCATATGCGCTCTGTCCATGCGTCATATCCTTTATTTTGGTAAATTCCAAAAAAATTTCTCTCAAATTTTCGCAGTGAATAACACCCGTTTCAAAAACCTTTGGCAGTTTTTCGTTACATTCAAAGTCTATCCATATACTTTCCCAACAATCATTACCGTAACAGCCGTAATCAACCAAATCTCCCCTGTGCATTATTATTAAATCACCGCTTTTTGGGGAGTAATTGCCATATGGACTTTCAAAACTGCCTTGTCCTTTGAGTATGAACTGAAAAATAAAACACTTTCTTCTAAAGGGCCCGTAAATATGCCCCTTTGAACATTTTGAGTGACCTATATTTAAGGGCCTGATACTCGAATAAGGTCCGTCTTTTTTTTGAAATGAATAATAGTCTATTAAATTTTCTACTATTTCGGTTTTTGTCATAAACTCACCATATATTTATAATTTGCTAACATTATAACAAAAAAACCTTGGATTTGTAAATAAATAATTTGAAAACGCGACAAAATGACAAATATTTGCTACATAATACTATGTGAATATGGTTAAAAAAGAGATATAATTTTAAAAAATAAAGTTATTACTTTAGGAGAGAAGAAAATGAAAAAAATAATTTCTTTGCTTTGCGTTTTATCACTAATAATAGGTGCGCTTATTGTACCTCTTAATTTCGGTGTGAGCGCCGCAGAGCCTATTCGTTCTGTTGAAATTAAGGATGACGAGGCTTTTGTTTTTGATTTTACCGATACCGCTTCGAGTACCGCCAATACAGCGGAAGCAACAGGTGAAGCAGGTATCGGTTATTACGGTTGGGGTTGGAGTGTAAAAACCTACTCTGACGGTAACGCTGTGCTTGAAGGTAAAAATGTAGGTGGAAAGACCTGGTCAACGGGCGGCGGCTATCGTCTTCATGCAAAAATAGGTGAAGATACCTATGGCTTTTATGCGTTAGAACCATCTACCAAATATATCGTATCCTTTAATATCCGCGTTATGTCTTCTCCCGTTGCTATTTCGGGTAGTAAAGAAGGCAACACAACCACTTTAAAACTTGGATATAATACAAGTTTCGACCCCCAAAAGAGTGGTCTTACAACCTGTTACGTTAACGGTATTGGTACTTCTTATTCCATTATGTCGTCTGTTATGGACAGCAACACCTATACTCTTTATGATGGGAAAGGTAAAGCTACCGAATATCCATGTGATGAAACCTGGCGTAACGTAACTTATATGTTCGATACTCCCGCTTCTTTTAGCAAAGATAATGCATTTGCATTTTATAATGCTAACTTCCATGGTACTCATTACGAAATTGATGACGTTAGCATTACAAAAGTAGGCGCTAATACCGGTATTATTATGCTTAACGATGAATATACCGGAAAACAGGAATTGAAGTTAGGCACCATTGGAGAAACTTTCGTTCTTCCCGATATAAGTGACCGCGCTCAGAACGTTAATCACGAATTTATGGGTTGGTTTAAGGATGCAAACCGTACCGAAAAGGCTGAAAACGTTACCTTTGCCGCAGCAGTTCAAACCTTATATTCTGCATGGAAATCTCCCGTAAATATTACTTTTATTGATAAGGTGAACGGAACTACCAATACCGTAACGGGCATATCGGGAGAAGATTTTGAATATCCAAATGACCCAACCTATCCTACCGGTGAAAAATGGTTTACGGGTTGGTACACCGACGAAAACTATAGTGTAAAACATACGTCGGGAAAATTCGGTTACGCTGACCTTACTCTTTATGCCGGTTTTGAAGGCTACGAGCCTTTCGAAAGAATGATAGATTATTCTAAATATACCGTTAGAAAACGTGGTAACAGTTGGAGCTATACTGAAGATAGCCCTGCTTATCAGTCTGTTGTTAAGGATGCAACTGCTACAGGTGGCGCATATCTTAACTTCCACGTTGACGAAGGCACCGCAGGGGCTTGGCTTGGAAGTTATACCTTAACCTTAACCGCAAGCGGTACCTATGGTAGCGCAAACGACGATAATAACGTAAAATTCCCCGAAAACGTTACCTATAAAGCAACCGTTCGTATGCGTATAAATGAACTCTCGGGCAGAAAAGGTGAGTTTTTCGTAAGCTACGGCGTAGGCTTTAATAATGCCCTTAACGCTGCGAAAAATCAGAGTAAAATACTGCTTAGCGGTGTTGAGGAAACCGACGGATTTGAAATTTTCGAACTTTATTTTACCACTCCCGAAGCCTATGTTGAAACGAGTTGTCTTTGTTTCTTGGGCTTTACCGTAGGCGGTAGCGTAGAACTTGATTATGATATCGACTACATTTTGCTCCAAAAGGTTGTTAAGGCACAGTTTTATACAGTAGAAGACGGCGTGACCGAACTTAGAGAATATGAGTATTATCAACCGGGAGAGAGTGTAGAATTCCCCAGGGTAATGGCTAAAGAAGCTTATAGCGGAAACGATAATACTGCTGTTGTTTATAATTCTACCGTTAATGCTTGGTATGAAGATGAAGCATTAAATAATGAAATAACAGGTCAATTTAAAATAAGAAATAACGATAAGTCTTTTTATTCCGATGCAGTAACTACCGTTTCCGATACGGCAAATCAAATCGGTTTTTGCGGATTCGACTATTACGAAGAAGAAATTGTGGGCTCAGGCCTTAAGGAAGACGGAAATCTTGCCGTTGATACTACTGAATATAATACCGGTAGTAAGAGTTTAAAGGCTACGGGTAACGGTGAATTTGAGATTAGAAACGGCTATCCGTTAACAATGGTTGACGGTACTACCTATAATATAACCTTCTCTTATAAAGCAACTAAAGACAGTAAAATCAGTTTCGGCCTTGGTGAGAATTATAATTTGAGCGAAAACTACGCTCTTTGCGAATTTGATGCAAAGGCTACAGAAAAATGGCAAACTGCAACCGTAACCTTTACCGCAGATTTCAGCAAGGCTGATTATAAAAAGAGAGGTTATACTCTTGTTGGTATTATAGAAACAAACGGTGAAGTTTACCTTGATACTATCTTCGTTTCAAGTGTTGTTGGCGGCATAGGCGCTCTTAAACTGAAAGGCGACGTTGCAAACCAACTCGGCTCTCAGGCTATGCGTGTTATGTTTGCTTATAAGGCAGATGCACAGGCTGATAAAATTCTTATCGACAGTAAGAGCGAAACCGTAGTTGAACGTGGTATCTTAATTAAAGACGCCTCAAGTGACGTAGCGCTTTTAAAAGAAAACCTTGGTAACGGCAAGGTGTTTGGCACCTCTAAAAATAATGCTATGGATAACTGCTGGAGCTATAATTCGGTTACCGAAAACGTTATCTTTAGTACCTATATCAAAAATTTTGACATAGATGATGATAGAAAAATCAGCGCAAGAGGTTATATCGTACTCGCTGACGGCAGAGTTTTCTATAGCAATATTATTTCTTCTTGCGTTAAGGATATAACCGAAGGAAGCGGTGCCGAAATTGAAGAAGGCGCAGATATAGAAAATAAAAACGGAATAGAAACTATGAATGATTACTATTTCTATCTGCCCGAAGGTACTACCATTAACGGCAATGAGTTTAAAGTTTATTGCTACGACCCCTTCTTTAAGCTTCAGTCTTCCGCTAATCCTTCCTTTGTCAGCGAATACGTGGTACAGCAAAGCGCCTACGTAAGACTCAGCGCAAAAGGAAAACTTTCCGACCTTAATATTTATCTGCCCAGCGACGTTGCCGCTTTAATCGAAAAGGGAAGTAAAGAATATCTTTCCTGTGATATGGAAGCTCTTAAAATGAGCGAAAACATAAAAATCGTAAACGAAGGCGCAGTAAACTACGTTTTTGTTACCGACCTTCATCATTCAAAGTGGTCGGGCGACAACAGAAATTATATGATTCGTCAGATGAATACCGTGGTTAAGTTTGTAAACGCTAACGATGAAATTGATTTCGTAATTGTTGGCGGTGATATTACAACCGGTATGTTTTCTACCAAGCAGGATGCTATAGATAGTACTCAGGACGTTTTAAATCCCTTAAAGGAATGTAATAAACCTGTATTTATTGCCTTTGGTAACCACGACGATAACTCCTATCACGTTGCAACGGGCGATAAGGTATATTATCCCGAAAGAATTATAAGCGACTATGATTGGAATAAGAACGTTTTAGAGGTATATTGCCCTGAAAATATCGTAAAAGACAGTAAATATGCAGATTCCAAATATTATTATTACGATATTCCCGATAAGAAGACAAGAGTTATAGTTCTTGACAGTGTTGATTGCCGTAATAAATATGACGAAAACGGTGTTATAAGCGAACTTGACCCCTTATTGCCCGGCGATAGCGTATATTCCCGTCATTATAAAACAGGTTATTCCTATTGGGGATACGATATTGAGCAGATTAAATGGCTCGGAAATGAGGCTATGACGGCAGATAAGGATTGGAACTACGTTTATCTTTCCCATATGGGTATTGATGGCGCTATGAATGCTTACGGTCATCAAATGTATGAATCTAAATACGTAAGAGATATCTTTGTGGCATTCCAAAATAAAGGTGTATATACAAACGAAAATATAGGTACCTTTGATTATACTGATATAACCGGTAAAATTGTGGTTTATAACTTCGGTCATACACATACCGAACTTGTTCATTACGATAAAGATATTGATATGTGGCAGATTTCTACAGCCTGCGCAAACATAGGCTCATACTCAAGTCAGGGTAATATAACAAAACCGGATGAAGAAATCGTTCGAGCAGGAAGCCTTAATACTAAGTCTTACGCTTGGACGTGGCACTATAGAGCGCTTGGCAGTCCCAGTGAAAACTGTTTCGACGTTATCAGCGCCGACGAAAATAAAGTGGTGAAATTTGCCTTTGGCGGAAGCGGAACCGATAAAACGGTTTACTATAAGAAATAAATAAAAAATGCGGAAGAGTTTTTACCCTTCCGCATTTTTGTGTATAAAGCCGTAAATATTAATTGATATTTCGTAGGGGACGATGCCCACATCGTCCCGTTTTTTTATGTCAAAAATTATTGTTTTCACGGGACGATGTGGGCATCGTCCCCTACAATGTAGCCGTAGAGATTTATTGGTAATTCGTATATTACGGGACGATGTGGGCATCGTCCCCTACGATGTTGCCGTAGAGATTAATTGATATTTAGTAGGGGATGGCGTCCTCGACATCCCGCATTACTTTCCTTACAACAAAACATAGTT
>SVPZ01000015.1 GCA_015065605.1 Oscillospiraceae bacterium
TCTGGTAGAGCGCCACCTTGCCAAGGTGGAGGTAGCGGGTTCGAGCCCCGTAATCCGCTCCAAGAAAAAAGACCGTTTTCGAACGGTCTTTTTTCTATCCAATCCGAAGGATTGGTATGTAATCTCATCGCAGGTGAGTATGTAATTGCCGAAGGCGTATGGCATCACGCGTCAGCGTGTATCCTCCTTCGGATTGATTACATTCAACACTTCGTGTTGATTCCATACCGCAGACAAGCTGCGGATTTCATACACGGCTTCACCGTGATTTTACGAGTTGCATTTTTATCCATTGCGAAAGCAATGGCTTATGTATTTTTTCACCTTCTTGCCTTTTTTATTTTTTTATGATATACTTATTATGTATAATTATATGTAAGGGGTTATTATTATGAAAAAACTCGGCAAGGTTCTTTTAGTTCTCCTTTTATCAGTATTTTTTGTTACTTTAATTTTTGCAAACAGTTTTAATTCCTTTGGAGAAGAAAATATTTGGACAGGCAAGGTTGCTACCGATTTCAAGGGCGAAGGTACCAAGGAAAATCCGTACGTTATAACCTTGGCTGAGGAATTAGCTCTACTTTCCCGTAACGTTCGATACGGTATTAGTTATGACGGCTGTTACTTCGAACTCGGCGCTGATATCATTTTAAACGATAGTTCAAATTGGCAGGAGTGGGGCACTATTAACGAAAATGGTGAGGTTATCGCTCCCGCTAATACCTGGACTCCTATCGGTCTTTATGACAACTACGGTTTCGAAGGCAATTTTGACGGCAAAAACCATACTGTCAGCGGTATGTACGTAAATAACGTTGAAGGCAAACACTTCGGACTTTTTGGATATGCTAACAACTATCATGTTAACGTTAAAAATCTTTACGTTAAGGAGTCCTTCGTTTACGGCAAAAATACCGAAACTAATAACTATTACGACGCCAAGGTCGGCGGTGTCGTTGGCTACGGCAACGTAGATAACTGTCACTTTTCGGGTACCGTTATCGGTGATGCAGGTCATACTTATATTATCAACGTTGGCGGTGTATTAGGTTACGGCTCTGCTACTAACTGTACTGCATACGGAAAGGTTTCTGCAGTAGAAGTTAATGACATTACTTCCTACGTTGGCGGTATTGTCGGTAATAGTGTTTTTGATGAAATTTTAAACTGCAAAAACTATGCCGAGGTAAGAGGTACCACTGTCGGTGGTATTGTGGGAAACGGTAATGCTTCTTATTGCGAAAACTACGGTTCTCTTTATGCAAATGGAGATAAAATCGGCGGTATATCAGGTGACGGCAGAACCGTTTACTGTAAAAATGAAGGCGATATTAACGCTGAATTTTGCGATTTCGTCGGCGGTGTTACGGGCGATGCCAATGCTTTCAATGCGTCAAACGAAGATGTTATATACTATTGCTTTAATTCAGGAAAAATAACTGCTGAAAACTGCGTTGACGTTGGTGGTGTTGCAGCGGTAGGCATAGTAAGAGAAAGCTATAATGCAGGTGATATTGACGCCAACGGCTGTACCACGGTAGCAGGTATTCTTGCTTCAACGGGAGAAGATTCTTCTTACACAACGTGCAAAAGTTATAACGTAGGCGAAATAAACGCTGAAGGCTGTGTAAACGTCTGCGCAACTGTGGGTACAAATGAAAACAATAACGTTGTAGGCACCCTCTATTATCTTGATACTTTTGAATCGGAAGATAAATACGGAACTAAACTTACTGCCTCTCAGATGAAAAGTAAAAGTAACTTTTCGGGATATAACTTTAACAGAGATTGGGAATTCGTAGAGGATGCAGAATATCCCTATCCGACCCTTCGTTATTTCGGAAGCAAAATCTATGGCTACGGAGTTGACCTTTACGACGGAAATAATCTTATTGAAAGCAATACCGTTGTTGAAAATACTCCTTATATATTTAAGAAACTCAGCGACAAAGACGGTCTTAAATTCTACGGTTACGAGTGCGACGGAAAGCATTACTTTGCAGGGGAAAGTATTCTTGTTGAAAAGGATACGACCGTTAACGTAATATGGCAGGCGGTAAATACGGGCGATAACGTCTGGGACGGAAGCACTGATACCGAGTGGCAGGGAAGCGGAAGTCAGGACGACCCTTATCTTATAACCGATGCAGCGGAACTTGCAGGTATTACCGCTTTGGTTAACACAGGTGAAGATTTCAGAGATAAATATTTTTCGCTTGAAAACGATATACGCCTTAATTCTTCTTTTGACTTTGGATATTTCCTTGTGGCTGAAAATCAGTGGGATCCTATTGGAAATTACGTTGACGTGATGGAAGGTTCTAACGTTATCTGCACCCCTGAATTTAAGGGGAATTTTAACGGTAACGGGCATACAATTTACGGTCTTTACATTAATTCGAATAATGAATATTTAGGTCTTTTTGGTAATGCCGGTGAGTCTTCCTTTGAAAATATTATTATTAAGGACTCCTACGTATGCATAAGACCCGGTAATTATTCTTATACTTACGTAGGTTCGTTAGCGGGATACGCAAGAAACGTAAAAAACTGTATATCCTATGCTAAGGTTGAATTTGCCGCAAGGGGTAAACAGCCCCATAATTACGGATACGACCTTTTTGTAGGCGGAGTGACGGGCAAGGCGACCAACGTGTCGGATTGTGAAAATTACGGCAGTATGGCTCTTCTTGGTCAAAAGGGTAGTTATATCTATACCTCTTCTCTGAAGATGGCGGGTATAACGGGATACGCCTACTCGGTTGATAACTGCAAAAACTATGGCAGTTTGACGGCAAAGGATTTTAAGGTTGACGGCCATTTTTCAGGCTTTTATATGAGTGGTATATGCAGTGATGCTTCTACCGTTTCTAATTGCGAAAATCACGGAGAAATTAACGTACCTTCGATTCAGGAATCCTCAGCAATTGATGAATCTGTATATCTTTCGGGTATCTGCCGTTATGCTTCAACCGTTACCGACTGTGTAAATTTTGCCGTTATAAAGGGCAGTGGCGAAAGCGCAGGTATTGTAAGCAGAGCTAATACTATAGAAAACTGCATAAATAAAGCTAAACTTTACGGAAGAGAAGTGTACGGTATTTGCGAAGATGCAGAAAAAATACTCGGTTGCTCGAATACTGCCGACTTAACGGCAAGAGGTTCGTATTTAGGAGTAATTGCATCGGGCATCTGTAATGAAGCAGAATATATTGCCGATTGCGAAAATTCGGGCAATATAGATGCATACTATGATAATGAACACACTGATTACGGTGAAAATTTTGCTTCAGGTATTGCAATTAAACTTTACGGAGAAGAACATTCTAATGAAAGATTTGCAATTGAACGCTGTAAAAATACGGGAAATATAAAGTTAGATGCTAAATATATTGAAAAGAGTTTAATCTCAGGCTCAGCAGGTATAATCGTAAGCGCTACGGGAAAACACGAAGTTGACCAGTGTTATAACGGCGGTAAAATTTATAATAGAGGCTTAAGCTCAACAGATTATCATGATAGTTATTGCGGTGGTATTGCAGGATGTGCAGACGTTACCAATTGCTATAACACTGCGCCTATTGAAGTTGTTGTCAGATATAGCGATGATACCTATGCCGTTGGCGGAATTGTCGGAGAGGGAAGCGCACAAAATTGCTATAATATTGGCAGTATCAAGGTTGACGCTTTAAACGGTTATGATGATATCTCCGTAGGCGGTGTGGTAGGAATATCAAATAACAAAGTAACTGAAAATTCCTATTATCTTAAAGCAAAGAACTACGGTGAAGCGGTATATAACGATTTGGGAATTGCAAAAACCGATGCCGAACTTAAATTAAAAACCACGTTTAACCGATACGATTTCAATAAATTTTGGGAAATGGGAGGGGTAAGCGATTTTAGCTATCCTAATCTGCGCTTTTTGGGAAGCGGTACCTATAAGTATTTTATAACGGTTAAGGATTTCGGAAAAACCGTTTCCACAGAAATGTATTACGGTTCCAGCGTTCTTACCTTTGAGGCTCCTTTGGCAAAATCGGGTTATAGATTTGCCTATTTTGAAAACGAACAGGGTCAGTTTGAGGTAGGGGATACCTTCGTCGTTAAGGAAGATACAACCTTTACTGCCGTGTGGACAAAGCTTAACAAAGATGATGCTTGGGACGGAAATACCGATACCTCTTTTGAGGGAAGCGGTACCGAAGAGGATCCTTATTTAATCAGCTCTGCCGCAGAACTTAGCGGTCTTGCTACCCTTATTAATGAAAACAGAAACAGTGAATATGCTTCTGCTTACTATAAACAGACAAGCGATATTTACATAAATTCTCCTTATGAATTTTCTTCAACGGTTATTGCAGAAAACAGTTGGACTCCTATCGGTAAAGATTTTTATAATCATAAATTCAGCGGTAATTACGACGGAAACGGCTTTACCGTATTCGGACTTTTTATAAAGGATAACTCTCAGTATAAGGGACTCTTTTCCTATGCTAAGGACGCTACCTTTAAAAATATTACCCTTAAAAATGGTTGTCTTGTCCATACTGCTGGAAATAACGTCGGCGCGTATATGGGCGCCTTGGTGGCAAGGGGCGAAAGAATTACATTAGATAATATAGTAAATTATGTTGACGTAACTTCTATGAAGCGCGACGATACGGCAGGCGGTATTGTAGGAACCTCTCTGGGACTTACCTCAAATAACTGTAAGAATTACGGTGACGTTTCTGCTTACCGTGTGGGCTCGCTTATAGGTTATCTTGAATCGGAAGACGATGAAGAAATAAATATCAGCGGTTGCGAAAATTATGCAACGGTAAAAAGCAACGAAATAGACTACGGCGTTGCCGGTGGTATTGTCGGAGAGACTGATTTCGATGGGTGTTCTGAGTATTTTGAAGCAAAGGTATATAATTGCTTTAATGAAGGCGAAATTTACTGTAAAAGAGGTTACGCCGGCGGTATTATCGGTACGTCGAACGGCAATCTTAAACTTTATAACTGTGAAAATAAGGGCTTTGTTCACGGAAGCTGTCCTTCCGGTATAATAAGCCGTGTAAATTCCGATTATTATTCTACTATTTCTGACTGTGTAAACAGAGGAAGAATCGTATGCGAGGTTAAGGAAGACGGAACCGTTTATTCTATGGCTGCCGGAATTGTCGGTATGACCGAATACAGTGCCTACGTCGATATAACTAAATGTGAAAATTATGCCAAAATAGAATCCTGTAATACTGCAGGAGGAATTGGTGGAAGTATAATCAGCGCCTATATTTCAGAGTGCAATAATTACGGCGAAATTAAAATCAACAAACAAGAAAACAGTTATTCCTCTTACGTTGGCGGTATAGTCGCAATATGCGAGTCGTCGATTAGTAAATGTACAAATAATGCAAATCTTTACGGATTTGATTGCGTCGGCGGTATTGCAGGCGAAGGCGCAAGTATATATAACTGTACCAATAACGGAAATATCATGGGAGAAACCGTAGGCGGCATTGTTGCAAAAATTGAACCCAATAACTATTACGCCAACTGTTTAACGCAAAACTGCATAAACTACGGTGAAGTCGTTGCAGACTATACGGCAGGAGGTATTGCAGGTAACGTCAGAGGCAATTACTCAACCATTTCTCTTTGTGAAAACTACGGCAACGTTGTTTTGAATGAGGGTGGCTATGTTGTAGGCGGTATAGTAGGTTCGATAGACGGTAACGTTAATAAATGCAGTAATATAGCAAACGTAACAAATATGGGTTATGGCAATACAGGTGGCATTGCAGGTAACGGTAAGGTTTCTTTGTCTTATAATAAAGGCGACGTTACAGGATATAACTACGTTGGCGGTATCTCAGGTCGCGGAACGGCGATAGATTGCTTTAGCGTATGTTCGGTTAATGGAAATAGCTATGTTAGCGGTATCGTAAGCTATGGAAATGCGGAAAATTGTTATGCCCTGGGTAGTGTAAGCGGTGATAATTACGTCTGTACCATATGCGAGGGTACTGCTCTGAACTGCTATTACAAAAATACTGTAACGACTAAAAACGAGTATTACGAGCCTGTTTTCAACGGTACATATATAACTTATGATGACCTTAAAGCAGGTAATATGGAAGGCTTTGACTTTGAAACGGTATGGCAAACAAGCGTGGATGAGGAATATGACTATCCTACCCTCAGAGATACTGTTTATTATTCTACCCGTACCGTTAAATTCCTTGATTCAGACGGTGAAACTGTACTCAAGGAGCAAAAGGTGAGAATAGGCGGTAATGCTTATCCCCCCACTATTGAGCCTACCACCGATGAAAACTATGTTTACGCAATAGACCACTGGGAAGGTGAATACAAAAACGTTCAGGATAACGTCACCGTAAAGGCTGTTTATAAAAAGACCGAAAAGATTAAGTTTATGGGCAGAACCTTTGAAATAAACGTTCCCTTTGGCTTCTCAAAGGATAATCTTTCGGCAAAAATAGAGTCGGAATACGGCAATATTATAGCAAACACGACACACGGCTATAGAATAAAACTTGAAACAGAGTTTGATATTAGTTCTTACGAACTTGATAAGTCGGGTACCTTTACCTTCATTGGAAATGCTCTCATAACCGAATCGCCCTATTATGAAATGGCTGACGGTGAAAAATTTGCGGTTAAGGTTACGGTAGATCCTGCCCTTAACAATGAATTTGACCTATCTGATTTAATCCTTGAAGAAAACAACGGAACGCTTACCGTAACGTGCTATAACGGTACCGCTCAGGAAATAAGAATTCCCGAAAAAATAAACGGTAAAAAGGTTGTGGGAATCGGCGCTAATGCATTTAAGGATAACGAGAATATTACGGGTGTTTATCTGCCTGACAGTATTGAAGTTATCGAAGACGGCGCCTTTATGAACGCAGTTAATCTTGTGAGTGTGGCTTTCTCGGATAATTTAAAAGAAATCGGCGCAAACGCTTTTTATAACACCTCTTTAAGCGGTGTAACTTTAAGCAAAACTCTTGAAACTATCGGTGAAAACGCCTTTGGTATCTTTGAAAATGAAACCGTTAAGGAATTTACCGTTTACTGTGAAAGAGAAAGTATTGCCGAGGCCTACGCTAAAGAAAACGGACTGGGTATCGTGTATTTTGAGGTTGCTACAAACGAAACAACGGGTATTTCGGTAAACGTGGCAGAGGGTCTTACCCTTAACGCTTCAAGAATAGTCGGCGGCGACTATTACGAAACGGCTCAGACCATTTCGGAAAAAGCAAATGTGAGTCTTTTTGAAATAACGCTCAGCAGCGAAACCGAGGCTGAGGTACAGCCTGATAATATGCTTAAGATTTCAATTCCTCTGCCCGACGGCTATGGAAATGACGCTAAGATTTATCGCATAAATTCCGACGGCTCGTATCTTGATATGAACGCAGTTTTGGTTGACGGAAAACTTGTTTTCAATACCGCTCATCTGAGTTTTTATGCGATTATAAGCGAGGACGATAAGATAATCGGCGACTGTAACGGCGACGGACTGTTCGATACTACGGACCTTGCCGAAATGAAACTTTATCTTGCAGGATTAAATGAAATGCTTTACGGTAACGGTGACGTTAATGACGACGGCAAAGTTGACACCACCGACCTTGCCGAGGTAAAACTTATGCTTGCGGGACTTGCTTAAGTGAGGTAATTATGAATTTTTTCGGACATTTAAGAACGGTATGCCGACACAGACGCATGGTATTCAAGCACTGCAAAAAAGCAGGTATAGGCTTTCAGGGTATGTTTCACGATTTATCTAAGTTTTCTCCTTTTGAATTTTTTGCAGGTGTAAAATATTATCTTGGAACCAAAAGCCCAAACGAAGGTCAAAGGGAGAAATTCGGATATTCTTCCGCCTGGCTTCACCATAAGGGCAGAAATAAGCACCATTTCGAATACTGGAGCGACTACAGTAAAATAGCAGGGAAGGTTGTTCCCGTTAAGATGCCCCTTAAATACGTGAAAGAAATGTTTTGTGACAGAGTGGCGGCAAGTAAAATCTATCAGGGAAAAAACTATAAAGATTCGCATCCTTACGAATATTTTATGAGGGGTAAACCTAATAGATTTATTCACGAGGAAACGTCAAATCTGCTTGAAAATCTTCTTTTGATGCTTAAAGAAAAGGGCGAAAAGGAAACCTTTTGCTATATTAAAGAATTGAAAGAATACTAAAAACTTAAAACAGCGTTTTCGTTTGAAAACGCTGTTTTTGAATTTTAAGACATAGAATTTGATGCTGTGAGAAAACCACACTCTTAACTATCAAAAAACAATACTTTTTTATATACAGTATTGTTTATTTTGACTATTGAATTTTTTAATACAAAGTGATAGAATATGTCTGTTTGGATTTTTTAAAAAAGAAGGGTATTTATGAATATTTTACTTTCTGTGTCCATTTCGCTTTTGGCGGGACTTTTGATGACTCGTTTCTTCAAAAAACTTAAGCTTCCGAGTGTAACGGCATATCTTATTGCAGGTGTACTTATCGGGCCGTACTGCCTTGGCAGACTCGGTATAAACGGTCTTGGTTTTGACTCTATGCACTCGGTTGAAACCTTGGGCCTTATATCAGAGGTTGCA
The DNA here is from genome assembly GCA_015065605.1 of Oscillospiraceae bacterium. Classification (GTDB taxonomy): domain Bacteria; phylum Bacillota; class Clostridia; order Oscillospirales; family Acutalibacteraceae; genus SIG607. Next base: position 8,632 of record SVPZ01000015.1, read on the forward strand.
CTCGGCTTTATCGCATTTTCTATCGGTAACGAATTTATTCTTTCCGACCTTAAGAAAACCGGTAAACAGGCTTTCGTTATAGGTATCGTTCAGGCTCTTTTTGCCTGCCTGTTGGTTGACGGCGCTCTCTTCGTTGTGCATTTAATGATGCCAAACATATTAACTCTTCCTCAGGTACTTACCTTAGGCGCTATCGCTACCGCCACCGCTCCTGCCGCTACCCTTATGGTAGTTCGTCAGTATAAGGCAAAGGGTCCTCTTACAAAACTTCTTCTTCCCATAGTTGCCCTTGACGATGCAGTAGGTCTGATTATGTTTGCAGTATCCTTTGGTATTGCGAAAACTCTTGTCAGCGGAGAGGTTGACCTCATTTCCATAATCGTAAATCCCATTGTGGAAATAGTGGCTTCTCTTTTACTTGGCGCAGTTATGGGTGCAGTTCTCACTCACCTTGAAAAACTCTTCAATTCAAATACTAACCGTCTTAACCTTACCATAGGCGTTGTGCTTGTTACCGCATCAATTTCTATGCTTCATTTCAGTATAGGGCCCGTTGAAGTTCATTTTTCTTCGCTTCTTACCTGCATGATGCTTGGTACGATTTTCTGTAATATATGTCCTCTTTCTCACGACCTTATGGCTGCAAGTGATAAGTGGACTTCACCGCTTTTCGCTATATTCTTCGTTATAAGCGGCGCAGAGCTTGAACTTAAGGTGTTCGGAAGTCTTTCTATCGTTATAATCGGTATCGTTTATATAGTTTTCCGTTCTATCGGTAAATATACGGGAACTCTTATAAGTGCCATTGCAACTAAATGCTCAAAGCCGATTTGTAAATATCTCGGTATAACCCTTCTTCCTCAGGCGGGTGTTGCCCTTGGAATGTGCACTACCGCTATGCAACTTGGCGAACATGGTAATCTTATCAGAAATATAACCCTTTTTGCAGTGCTTATTTACGAGATTTTCGGACCGCTCTTTACAAGAATGGCTCTTACCGCTGCAGGAGAAATTGCTCCTATGCCCGACCACGTAAAAGAAAGACGTATGCATAAGCTTAACGAAGCAAAAGAATTAAAGAAATAATTTTAAAACCGCTTGAATAGTTCAAGCGGTTTTGTTAATATATAAGTGGTGATTTTATGAAAAAAGGTAAATTTTATTTAGTATTAGTTATTTTAAGTCTTATGGGACAAATAGCGTGGGTAGTGGAAAATATGTACTTTAACGTATTTATCTATAAGATGTTTTCCGCTTCTGCCGATGCTATTTCTCTTATGGTTACCGCTTCTGCAGTTGCCGCAACTGTTACCACTATAATTATGGGCGCTCTCTCTGATAAGGTCGGCAAACGAAAAATCTTTATAGTGAGCGGTTATATTTTATGGGGAATTTCCATTATCGCCTTTGCTTTTTTAAGGCTCGATATCTTAGGAAAACTTTTCCCGTCGGTTGTCAGCGCCGCTACTCTCGGTATATCGCTTACCATTATTCTCGACTGCGTTATGACCTTTTTCGGTTCAAGCGCAAACGACGCCTGCTTTAATGCCTGGCTTACCGAAGCCGTACCCGAAAAGGAAAGGGGAAAGGCGGAGGGAATTAACGCTATGATGCCACTTCTCGCAATTATTGCCGTCTTTGGCGGTTTTATGGGCTTTGACCTTGATAAAAAGGAAAGTTGGACCTCTATTTTTCTGATAATCGGCGCTACAGTGCTAATCGTCGGTGTGATTGGTATTTTTATAATCGACGAAAGCAGCGCTAAAAGAAATGAAAATAAGAATTTTTGGGGCAATATTTTTTACGGTTTCAGATTAAAGGCAATTAAAGAAAGTCCGAGCCTTTATACCACCCTTATTGCCTTCGCCGTTTTCGGTATTTCCATTCAGGTATTTATGCCCTATCTTATCATTTATTATAACGTATCCTTAGGTATGGAAAATTACGTTTTGATAATGGCTCCCGCTATTATTGTTGCTTCCTTGGTAACGGCTTTTTACGGCAGACTTTACGATAAATCGGGCTTTATAAAAAGCCTTGTACCCACTCTTTTAATGCTTATTGTCGGCTACGGATTTTTATATTTTACCAAAAGCACCATACCCGTATTTATAGGCAGTCTTTTTATGATGAGCGGATACCTTTGCGGTTCTGCCGTTTTCGGCGCTATGATAAGGGATAATATCCCCGAAAATAAAGCGGGAATGTTTCAGGGACTCAGAATTATCGGTCAGGTACTTATCCCCGGCGTAATAGGTCCAATTATAGGCGCCGCCGTGCTTAAAAATGCCGAGATGATTAAGGGTGACGACGGAACTATGTCCTTTGTTCCTAATGAAAATATATTCCTTGCCGCCGCCATTTGCCTTATTCCTATAGTTTTTGTATTATTTTTAAGAAAGAAGAACAAAAATGTCTGATTTTTACCCAAGACCTTCCTTTAAAAGAGATTCCTATTTTCCTTTAACCAAGGGTGAAATTGTGTTCAATGACGGTAGCCGTCAAAATATAAATCTGCCCTTCGCTCCCGAAAGTCAGCTTTCAGGGGTTAAATATGAATTTGGAAAAGTGCGAGAGTATAAATACGAAATTCCTTTTACTTTGCCCGAAGATTTTATAAAAGACAGGGTGCTTCTTCATATCGGCGCAGTAAGACAAATTGCTACGGTTTTTATAAACGGCAGTAAAGTGGCAGAACATAAAGATGCTTATTCATCCATAGACGTTGATATAACCGAGCATTTAAAAAAAGATAATCTTATTACGGTAGAGGTTTATTGCGATACACTTGATTTTAGTTTCCCCTACGGTAAACAGCGTGGAAAACGTGGCGGTATGTGGTACACCGATATTTCGGGCATTTGGCAGAGCGTATGGCTTGAAAGTGTGTATGACGGCTATATAAAGGACGTTAAAATCAGTACGACCTTAAATAGTGTTTATATGAATTTCGACGGAATAAGCGACGGTGAAATTCTGCTTGACTCCAAAACCTATTTGATAGAGGGCGGAGAATGTGATATAAAAATAGAAAATCCTGTTTTGTGGACACCGGAAAATCCGCATCTTTATTATTTTACGGTTACAAGCGGAAAGGATAAAATAGAGTCCTATTTTGCCCTCAGAACCATCGAAGTTAAGGATAATAAACTGCTTTTAAATGAAAAACCTTATTTCTTCCACGGTGTACTTGACCAAGGCTATTTTGAAAAAGGAATACTTACTCCCGAAAGCCCGACGGATTATAAAGAAGATATTTTAAAAATGAAATCCTTAGGCTTTAATATGATAAGAAAGCATATTAAAATTGAACCTCAGATATTCTATTATTACTGCGATAAATACGGTATGGCGGTATTTCAGGATATGGTCAATAACGGCAAATATTCGTTCTTTTTCGATACCGCTTTGCCAACAGTGGGATTTTTAAGAAAGAATGATAGACGAATACACAAAAATTTAACCGACAGAGAAAATTTTATTTCTTGTATGAAATCGGCGGTAGAAAAACTTTCTAACCATCCCTCTATCGTTCAGTGGACGATTTTCAACGAGGGTTGGGGACAGTTTTGCGCAGACGATATGCACGATTTAATGATACTTTGCGACCCGTCAAGACCTATTGATTCTGCGTCCGGTTGGTTTAAGGCAAATAATACAGACTTTGATTCACGTCATATTTACTTTAGAAAATTAAAGGCAAAAAAGAGTGATAAACCTCTGTTCATTTCTGAATTTGGCGGAATTACCTATAAGGTTGACGGTCATACCTTCGGTGAAAATACCTACGGATACGGAAAAGCCAAAACGAGAGAGGAATTTAAAAACGCGCTCAGAAACCTTTATGAAAATCAGGTTATTCCTCTTAAAAAAGAGGGACTTTGCGCTACTGTATATACTCAGCTTTGCGACGTGGAAGATGAAATCAACGGACTTTTAACCTACGACAGACAGGTTATGAAGATTTTACCCGAAGAATTTAATGATATATCGGAGAGATTAATTTATGAAGAGTAAAACCTGTTGCTTTACAGGACACCGAGAAATCCTTGACAGCGAATACGCCCTCCTTCACAGAAGAACGAGGGAAGCGATAATGACTCTTATTGATAAAGGGGTTGAACGTTTTATTGTAGGCGGAGCGTTGGGCTTTGATACGCTTGCCGCTACTCTGCTATTAGAAATAAGAGAAAATTATCCTAATATAAAGATAATAGTTGCCGTGCCGTACAGAGCGCAGGCAAAGGGTTTTAGCGAAAGCGATTTGGCAATTTATAATGAAATTTTAAGCCTTGCAGACGAAACGGTGATACTTAGCGAAAACTATTTCAGAGGATGCCTTCACGCAAGAAATCGCTATATGGTGGATGAAAGCAACTTTATAATTTCCTATCTTCGAAAGGAAAGCGGAGGCTCTGCCTTCACTACAGGTTACGCAAGAAAAAAAGGAATAGAAGTGATTAAAATATAAAAGACGGCATCGCCGTCTTTTATATTTTAGGGTCTAGGGTCTAGGATTTAGGGTCTAGGGAAATCCTCCTGTTTTGCTTTTCGCAAATCTTAATTGACATTATGTTGGGGATGGCGGTTTCCGACATCCCAAAGCCCTCTTTGTAAAGGAGGGGGGACCAACGATAAGTTGGTGGGAGGATTGTTTGTGATAAAAATAATCCCTCAGTCAAAACCTATGGTTTTGCCAGCTCCCTTTTCAAAGGAGCCTTTGGTTTTCTTAAATCTTAATTGATAATTCCCTAAATCCTAGAGCCTAAATCCTAGATCCTAGACCCTAGCCCCTCGCCCCTAAATCCTAACCCCTATATCTACTCGGGGTAATTCCCGTGGCTTTTTTAAAGGCGTGGGAAAATGCATAAATATCTTCGAAACCTAAAATTTCGGAAATTTCATTTACCGAGTATGCTTTACTTTTAATAAGCGAACACGCCATTTTTATGCGCAGATTGTTTTTATAGGTTATGGGAGAAACTCCGAAGGTTTCTTTAAAAAGTCGTCTTAATCTTGCCTGACTCATTCCGCAAAGTTCGCTAAGCTCTTTTACGTAAACCTTTTCGCAATAGCCTTCTCTGAGTCTATAAAGCGCAGGTGCAAGTCGCATTACGCCTTCGTCGTTGATTTCGCTGTCCTCTATAATTGAAAGAAGATTTAAAAAATCGCTTGTTCGTTTGATTTTAGCCGAAGAAGAGGGGGTGGCAAAACTTTTCAAAATCCTAGAAAAACATTCCTGAATTTCTTCGCCCGTATCTATAAGAGCAAGTACGGGATGGGTAGAAAAAAGTAAATTGACGCCTTTTTCTCGGTCGGTCAGACTAAAACTGATTTCAATAGCCGAAATTTCCTTCGAGGCTTTATATGAATAACTGCAGTTTTCGGGCAGATAAACTACGTCGCGCTCACGGGCAAGCAGTTCTGTATTATTAAATTTAAAACGAATACCACCACGCACGATATAAATAAGAGCGCTTACGCTTCTTTCTTTAACACTTACCGGACTTTTTGTAGGAAGAGGAAAACAAGACTGTATATTGGTTTCGGTTTTTTCGCTGTCAAAGTTTATAAGCTTCATAACATCACCGATATTATTTTATTTTAAATTCCCTATATAGTCAAGTAAAAATGAGCGAATTTTACAAATAAATATTGTTTTTTGCATTTTATTTAAAATTAAAACTAGTTATAATAAAATTAAAGAGGTGAGAGATATGCTTAAGGTTTTGAAAAATGCCAACCTTTATATTGACGGAAAATTTATTAAAAAAGATATTCTGATAGATGAAAAAATAGTGGAAATCGGTGATAATCTTAAGGCTGAAACCGAGATAGATTTGAGTGGAAAATACGTCACACCGGGATTTATTGATATACATATTCACGGCAGAGGCGGTGTTGATGCGGTAGAGGATTGCGGTTTGCTTTCCAAAAACCTTGCAAAACTCGGTGTTACCTCTTTTTTGCCCACAACTCTTACGTTAAGTGAAGAGGATACCCTCAAAGCGTTAAATAAACTTGCCGATTATATCGAAAATCAGGATAAAAGCGGAGCCGAGGCGCTGGGAATATACAGCGAAGGCATATTCTTTTCTAAACTTAAATGCGGTGCGCAAAACCCCGATTACATAAAGGAAGAAATTGATTTTTCTTTAGTTGAAAAAATGCTTGAAGCCTCAAGGGGCTATATAAAGATTATGGCTTTTGCTCCTGAAAATAAGGGAAGCGAGGAGCTTTCCGATTACCTCTCAAAAAGAGGTATCAGAGCGTCTATGGGACACACCAACGCCTTGGAAAAGGATATAAAGCCTTGTATTGAAAAGGGGCTTAGCGGTGTCACCCACCTTTATAACGGTATGTATTGGATGAACCATCTTGAACTTGGCGCAGGCGGAGTAGGTGTATTTGACGACAGACTTTACGCTGAAATTATTACCGACGGCTATCACGTTAATAAAGAATTTTTGAATATTCTCTTTAAGTTTAAGCCTATAGATAAAATTCTTTTTATCAGCGATAACGTTCATCTTTCAGGTCTTCCAAAGGGAAAGGGAAGTATGGGCGGAGTGCCTGTCATAATCGAAGAGGACCGACTTATCGTTGACCAAAGTGAAGGATTTAGCCTTGCGGGAAGTTGCTTAAAACTTTGCGACAGTATTAAAAACGCTAGTAAAATGACGGGAATAAGTATAGAAGAACTTTTGGCTTGTGTAACCAAAAATCCTGCAGAGTACGTAGGCGTTTATAACAGAAAAGGAAGTATTGAAGTGGGAAAAGATTCCGACCTCAATATTTTTGATAAAGAGTTTAATCTCTTAAAAACATATATAAAAGGAGAAGAAGTATGATACCTGAGTACAATCTTATTCCCCCAAGTGAACTTGGTAAGGGAAGCAACATCAAACTTGACGTATGCGAATGCGAACAGGACCTTTATTGGAAGATGGCTATTGAAGTTTTCGAAACCATAAAGGAAAACAACGAAAAAGGCGAGGACACCGTAATGATAGTTCCTTACGGCCCCTTGGGACCCTACAGCCGTCTTGTATGGCTTGTAAACAAGTACCGCTTAAGTCTTAAACGTTGCCATTTCATTAATATGGACGAATATCTTACCGACGACCTTAAATATCTTGATAAGTCCGATCCTCTTTCCTTTAGAGGCGGTATGGACAGAATTTTCTATAATCTTATTGACGATGAACTTAATATCCCCGAGGAACAGAGAATTTTCCCCGACCCTGAAAAGCCGGAATTTATCGAAGAATACATCAGAAAACAGGGAAAACTTGATATGGCTTGGGGTGGCGTTGGTATAACCGCTCACTTTGCTTTTAACGAGCCACCCGAACCGGGCGAAACTATGTCGAATGAAGAATTCGCAAATCTTCCTACCCGTGTTCTTAAAATCGCAAGAGAAACCCTTACTATAAATGCATTTATGAACTGCGCCGCAGACCTTGACGGTATTCCTCAGAACTGTATCACAGTTGGTATGAGAGAAGCATTTATGGCTAAAAAGGTAAGAATGTGTATGCCAAGAGATTGGAATGCAGCAGCCCTCAGAAAGATTCTTCACGGCCCTGTTACCTGTAAGATTCCTTGCTCACTCTTCCAAAATCATCCCGATGCAAAAATCTATGCTGCAAGCGTAGCACTTGCATCCCCCGTTCCCGAAATCAGAGTTTATAATAAATAAACAATCAGCCGAGAGTTTTAAACTCTCGGCTTTTTTATGCAGTTTAATCGAGTTTAACTCCGTAATTAAATGAGAACAGACTCCATTTTCCGTCTAAGTATTCAAAAACGAGTATATAGCAGTTGTTTATAGGAAATTCTATAAAGTGAGACGTTTTTCCTATAAGAAGATTCATCATAGCGTTCATAACACCATAGTGGGTGAAAATTGCAACGTTTTTGCAGTTATCGTTTTCTATGTATTTTTGCAAAAATTCTTTCAGCCTTGAAATAACCATTTCGTGGTTTTCGCCACCGTACGGCGTGTAATCTCTGTCACCGTTTGAATTTAATACGTTGACGGTACCATGCGGTAATCTTTCGATACTACCAACGTTATATTCTCGAATCATCGGGGAACGAAGGTCAACCTTTGCGTCTTTTAGGGCAAGTTGCTGGGTGTCAATAGCACGGGAAAGGTCACTTGTATATACTCGGTCAAACGTAATGCTTTCAAGTATAGGCGCAATAGCCTTGGCTTGTTCTTTGCCCAGTTCTGTTAATTTAACGTCGCTTTGACCTGAGTGGAATTTTCCAACGTTTGCCTCAGACTGTCCGTGACGAATAAAAAATACTTTCATTGTAATGCTTCCCTTCGGTTTCTTTACTTTATTTTACATAAAAAGAACCAAAGCTGCAACTGTTTTAGTAAAAAAAGAAGGAATAAAGGGTTATAATTTTTGCAAAATAAAGAAGGTTTGAGTCACTCAACTTCAACTTTTGGGTGTTCAATTTGATGCAATGAAATCCTTGCTAAAGCAAGGATGAAATCTTCAGCTTTGCCTCAGATGAAATTAAATCCACCCTTCGTCCCAACGAAGTTGGATTTCATCACGAAGTGATTTCTTCCCACGAAAGTGGGATTTATTCCGTCTGAAAGGACGGATTTAGTTGAAAAGGACTCTAATCGCGATACGATTAGAGTCCTTTTCTGGTGCGGGTGACAGGACTTGAACCTGCACGGTGATCCGCTAGCTCCTAAGGCTAGTGCGTCTGCCAATTCCGCCACACCCGCATATAAGTTTTTTATTTAAGTATTATTGATGAATTTTAACTGCTGAAACGTGGCAGACGCACTACGTGCGTTACCCTCAGAAATATAGTCGTACTGCTCGCTTGGAGCGCGTCGCATTACTCCTTATTTCTTCACCTCAGCCAGGTGCCTTCATCATCCACCGGATGCGGCACCGAGCTTCGCCCAATTCCGCCACACCCGCATATATGATTTTTTATTTAAGTATTATTGATGAATTTTAACTGCTGAAATTCTGGCAGACGCACTACGTACGTTACCCTCAGCATAATATATGTAACCGATGCATATATTTTCGTGTGCCTTACTATTTTATATTATTTTTGTCGTTATGTCAAGAAATACTCGTTGATTTTTTGGAAATATTTTGATATAATATTTATGTAAGAAAATATACGTAAGGGGTGTTTGTATGGCAAACAATAATTTTATTATCACTATAGGCAGAGAATTTGGCAGTGGCGGTCATGAAATTGCTAAAATGCTTGGTGCTGATCTAGGTGTAAAGGTTTATGATAAAGAACTTCTTGACCTTGCAGCAAAGAATAGTGGGCTTAGTGCCGATATTTTAAAGGATTATGACGAAAAACCGACTAATAGTTTTCTTTATTCCTTATCTCTTGGTGCTTATTCTTATGAAAGTGTATTAAGCGGCGTACCTAATCTTCCTTTGGTTGATAAAGTTTTTGCCGTACAGGCTGAAATTATAAGAGAAATTGCTGATAAAGAATCCTGCATTATAGTTGGCAGATGCGCTGACAGTATTTTACAGGACAGAGAAAATCTTCTTTCGGTATTTATTCACGCAGACGTTAAGCAGAGGGCTCAGCGCGTTATGGAATATGAAAAGATTTCCTTTGACAAGGCTGTTGATATGGTTAAAAAGTCGGACAAAAAACGCGCTAGCTACCATAACTATTTTTCCGATAACAAATGGGGCGACGCTCGTTCTTACGATTTATGTATTGACAGTAAAATCGGTTACGATAAAGTGGCTCACATTATTAAATATTGTATTCAGGAAAAAATTAACGGCTAAATAAACCAAAAACCTGCTTCTTTCGTATAATGTACGGAAGGGCAGGTTCTTTTTTATGCTTAAAAGAAAAGGAAAAAATTTTAGATTAATTTATATCGCTATATCGATATTGCTTATATTTCTTATATTTTTTGTGAGTCTGGATAAACGTTTAAGACCGATTATAACCGATTACAGCGCTTCAGTTGGCGAAACGCTAATGATAAAACTGGTTGACGAAACCGTTGCTCAGATTTTTGAAGAAGAAGGAGTAGAGTATGACGATTTGGTAACCCTATCCAGAGATGAAAACGGAAACGTTACGTCGCTTCAGATTAATACTGCAAAAATAAATTATATAAAATCGAATATATCGGTTATGGTGGCTGAAAAAATTGCGCAAAAAGAAAGATATACTTTAAAAATCCCTTTAGGAACCATTATCGGAAACGAATATACCGTTGGCAGAGGTCCTGATATTAAATTTAAAATGCAGATAACTACAACCGTTATTGCGGATTTCGAAAGTCGATTTTATAGCGCCGGTATAAATCAGGCGCTTCATCAGATACATATAAAAGTGAAAATGAACGGACAGACCGTTATTCCTTGGTATAGGTCAGCATTTAATCTTGAAACAAGCGTTATTGCGGCTGAAACCGTTATAGTAGGAATTACTCCCGATGCATACACGAACGTAATAGAGTCGGGAACAGACGTAACGGAAGACGTTTTTGATTTTGGAACGCATTAAATAAGTTTTACCGAAATTACACCGTCGATTTTTCTTAAATGATTAATAAGCTCTTCTAAGGGTATTATAATATTATCGGTTCTCAGCGAAATGGTAACGGCGGCTACCGAGTCAACGGGATGGTTTTGATTTATTGTAAGAATATTTGCGCCCTTTTCGAATAAACGGGCGGTAAGCGCAGAAAATACACCTGCACGGTCACTTAAATGGGCGCTTATGGTTACCGTGTTTTCCGTATCCTGTCTATGATAGATAAACACTTGGTCCTTGTACTTATAAAATGCGCTTCGTGAAATGCCAACCTTTTGAACTGCGGCGCTTATACTTGAAACAGAGCCTTCTTCTATTAATTGTTTGGCATATAAAACCTTTGTAAAAACGTCGGGTAATGCGGATGCCTTAACTAAAAGCATATCATATTCTTTCATTTTGTCCACCACTCAAATACATTTTTTATCATTATATAACATTGTTACATAAAAATCAACAGAAAGTAGGATTTTTACGGAAAACGATAAAAAGAAGAAGTTTTTATTACTGGTGGCGTACGTTTTTGTTATAGGTTTTTTGCTTTTTGTTACCCTTAAACTGTGTTTAGGCGTTTTATTACCCTTTATTATCGGGACTCTGATAGCGGCTGTAGTACAAAAACCCGCTCAGGCAATAAGTGAAAAAATTAAATTCCGTCAGGGAACCGTTGCGCTTTTTACTGTAATAGGAATTTATCTGATTTTGCTTTTGGTGATTATATTTTTTGGAAGCAGAATCTATGCAGGGCTTGTAAAAATTTACGAGAAATTGCCCTATCTGGCAGAAAATATTTCCCGTCTGTTAGAAACCTCTGTTGAAAATATTGAGGCTTTTTTTAGCAGAATAGGATTTAAAAATTCATCTGCTATAGGCAACGTAACGTCTCAATCTCTCGGTACACTGTCAACTAAAGTAATTGATGCATTGTCGCAATTTTTATCGGCTGTTCTCAAAAAGGCGCCGTCCTTTATTTTCGGACTTTTGGTAACCGTTATAAGCGGATGCTTTATTGCCAAAGATTTTTGTGTTTTTAAGAAGATGCTTTGCTTTGGGCTTAATGAAAAACGGATTGAGTTTTTAAGAAAAATTAAAAAAATACTTTACGAAAACGTTTTTAAATTCTTAAAAGGCTACGTGATTTTATCGGTAATAGCATTTGCAGTTTTGACCGTCGGTTTTTTGATACTGAGAGTTAAAGGCGCGGTTAAAATCGCTTTTATTACGGCATTTATAGATTTGTTGCCTGTTTTCGGCAGCGGAGTGGTTCTAATACCGTGGGCGATAATTTCTCTTTTTAACGGACAGACGGCGAGATTTATAGGACTGATTATTATTTATTTGGTTGCTCTTATTATCAGAAACTTTTCAGAACCCAAAATCGTAGGTAAACAAGTAGGACTTCATCCTCTTATCACTCTTTTGTCGTTGTTTTTAGGGGTGAAATTTTTCGGTTTTATGGGAATTTTTGTTTTACCGCTTATGGTTACGGTTATTTATAAATACTTCGAAGAAAAGGTAACAGAGAAAGAAAGTGAGCATAGTATGTAGTGTAGCTTTTAAAAGCTATAAAAATTATACGGACCGTGAGGAAAAATGAAAAGGTACGTGGTTGCTACCGGTACAGTGACCCACGCTATAAAAGGACGTGAAATTCTTAAAAAAAGAGGAATTGCCGCAGAAACCGAGCGTATGAAATATGGGACGGAAAATTACGGATGTGGATATGGGATTGTTACCGGAGGCAATATTGAAGAAATAGAAAGAATTTTAAAGAAAGAAAACGTTAAAATAATTAAAATTATACCGCTTGACTGACAGCGGAACAGAAGGGCAACGGGGGGATTTTCCGTTGCCTTTTTTAGCGTAAGAGGGGGGTGAAATAATGATTTATCTTGATAATGCGGCAACCACTAATTTCAAACCCGAAAGGGTAATAAAAACTGTGGAAAATGCGCTTAAAAACTATTCGGCAAATCCCGGAAGAAGCGGACACAGTCTTTCGGCATTTGCGGCAGAAAAAATATATTCGGTAAGAGAAAAAGTGGCTGATTTTTTCTCTTTGGGCGACCCGCTTGGCGTAGTGTTTACCCTTAACTGTACTCAGGCTGTCAATTTTGTTCTAAAAGGGGTTTTAAATAGGGGCGACGGGCTGATAATATCTAATCTTGAGCATAACTGTGTGGCAAGACCTGCTTTTAAAATGGCGGAAGAAGGTAAAATCACCCTCGACGTTTTTGACGCTTTGAGCGATGATATTGAAAAGGCGGTTGAGGCTCTTATAAAACCTAATACCAAAATGATTTTTTGTACCCATGCGTCAAACGTTTGCGGAAAAATTACCGATATTGAAAAACTTGGAAAAATTTGCAAAAAACACAATATACTTTTTGGGGTGGATGCGGCTCAAACGGCGGGTGTGTTGCCTATAAATATGGAAAAAACAGGCATAGATTTTCTTTGCGTAGCATCACATAAAGGTCTTTTTGCGCCTATGGGTACTGGAATTTTGATAGCAAGGAAGCCTATAGAAAAAACCATTATAGAGGGCGGAACGGGCACCGCCTCGCTGAGTCTTTATCAGCCCGACGTTCTGCCTGAAATGTTAGAAAGCGGAACGGTAAATCTTCCGGGAATTTTAGGCATTGGCGCAGGTATAGATTTTATAAAAAGCAAGGGTATTGATAATATTTACCGTCACGAAAACGCTCTTTGCAAAAAGTTTTTGAAAGATGTGTCGCAGAATAAAAATATTTCGGTGATTTTAAGAAATGAAAAAGACGTGGGCTTTGTTCCGGTTATTGCTTTTAACGTTAGGGGGAAAAAAAGTGAGGAAGTAGCGGAAAGTTTAAATTCTTTCGGTATAGCGGTCAGAGGAGGATATCACTGCGCCCCGCTTGCCCATAGAGCGCTTGGCACTATAGACGGCGGTGCAGTAAGGGTTTCTCCGGGTATTTTAAACCGCTCTTGCGATATGGAATATCTTAGAAAAGCGATATTTTCTATATCACATTAAAAATATATATTAAATATATAAAAATTATTAAAAAAGTGGTTGATTAGTGAGTTTTTGTGTGTTAAAATAAAAAAGTAATGATTTGCTTAAAGGTAGTGATGGTGTGAGCGCTTTTTTTGATGCTATAAGAACTCTCTGGAGTCAACTTATATATGCGATATCTCATATATCGGTTTTTGACGTGATAGATATTATCATAATTGCCTACATCATTTTTAAGGCTACACAGTTTCTTACCGAAAGTCGTGGAGGTCAGCTTGTAAAAGGTCTTATTATCCTTTTCGGTGCTTATCTTATTTCTAGCTGGTTCGGTCTTGTGACGGTACATTGGTTGCTTCGCAGGGTTATGGAATGGGGTGTTATTGCTCTCGCCGTTATTTTTCAGCCTGAAATCAGACGTGCGCTTGAAAGAATCGGACGCAGTAAACTCGGTCAGTTTGGTCTTGCGGGAAGAACCGACGAGGAACAACTAAAGGCTTCCATTGACAGTATTTGTATGGCTGTTCAAAGTATGCACGACCAAAAAATAGGCGCATTAATCGTTTTTGAAAGAACCACCTCTCTCGGTGATATAATAAATACGGGAACAATTATAAAAGCGCAGAGTTCTTCACAGATGGTTGGCAATATATTCTATCCGAAATCCCCGCTTCACGACGGCGCTTTAATCGTTCGTAACGGCAAGCTTTACGCCGCAGGTTGTATATTGCCCTTAACTTCCAATTCTAATCTTAGTTCACAGCTTGGCACAAGACATCGTGCCGCTATCGGTATGAGCGAGGTTTCGGATGCTATAATTATCGTTGTTTCCGAAGAAACGGGTAAAATCTCATTGGTTCAAAACGGTACCATTGAGCGTGGTTATGACCAGATTCGTCTTCGTGAAGAACTTTACCGTTCCTTGCTTCAGGATGAACAGGAACACGCAGAAGACGGACTTTTCTTTAAAATCAAATCCTTCATTGACAGAATAAAGCCTGCTAAGAAAGAGGAGGAAAAGAATGATGAAAAATAAAAACTTTTCCTTTAAAAAACTCTTTTCTAATAAACGCTTTAGTGTTATTTTTTCGGTAGTTGTGGCATTTGTTTTTTGGCTTGCGATTACTATTGACCAGACCGAAGTTATAAACAAATCCTTCGCTAATATTTCGGTAAATATAACCACCGAAGGCAGTTTTGCCGGCGATATGGGATTAGAGGTTATTAAAATCGAAAACGAGAAAAACGCAACCGTTACGGCTTACGGCCCCAATTCATCGGTTAGTGCAATAGAGGTTTCCGATATTCTTATTACCGCTGATTTAAGCGAGGTTACGGGAGCGGGAAGTTATACTATTCCACTTAGTGTAACCACTACCTCTAAAAAGACGGGTGTAACCTTTGACGTTTCGCCAAAAACGGTAAATATAACCTTTGACTTTGTGGATACCAAGGAGTTTGAAGTGGTGCCCGTTGCAAAGGAAATTGCGCTTAACTCAAAACTTAACACCAGTTTCTTTAAGGGCGAACCCGTTATTAACTCAGTTGAATTTACAAAAATCGTTGTAAAGGGCCCAAGAGCCGATATGAAGCTTTTGAACCGTGTAGAAGCGGTTGTTGCTTCAAGCGACAGCATTAAAGAAAGCAAAACCTATGAAGCGGGAATTGTTCTTTATGATGAAAGCGGAAAGATTCTTGATAACTCAAAATATACCTTGCCTTTTGAAACGGTAAAGGTTACCGTTCCGGTATATAAAGAAAGAACCGTTTCTATAGTTCCTACCTTTAGTAACGAGGACGTAAAAGATGAAGGAAACTCGAAACTTAAGGGTATGTCACTATCTAAGGTTACCGTTTACGGTCTTCCCGATATTGTAGATGACCTTGATAATATAAAGCTTACTCCTATTGACTACAGAGAATACAAAGCGGGAAAATTAATTTTCGAAACTAAACTTTCGATACCCGACGGAATTTATCTGAAAAAAGAAGTCGGAAATATTACCGTCACTTTAAATTAAATAGTAAAAAGGGCTTTTAGTAAAAGCCCTTTTGTCATTTTCTTTCTATCGGCATAGAATGTATAGAGGTGTCGATATGAGCGAAATTATAGTTGTTTTTATTTTTCTTTTCTTTGCCGTTTGCGGAGTTAGTACCGTTTGCGCTAAAATATGGCTTTTTCTTATGCGTCCCCATAAAAGAAGAAACAACGTTTCGGTGGTGCGAATCGACGGTGATGAAAATGAAGAAAATTTATTTTACTTTATTGAAAAGTACCGTTGGTACGGTAGGGATTATGCTGATTATATTATCTTTGTAACCGATTCTCAAATCAGCCAAAGAGCATCCCTTTACATAAACGAGCATAAAAATATTTATTGTGTCAAGGAAGAAAAATTAAAGGAATTACTAAAAAAACTAACGGAGGAAGAGTATGAGCGAGGTTAGTGAAAAAACCGAACAACTTAAAGGTATTATACAAAGAGTTACATTTCATAACGAAAATAACGGCTATACCGTCGCTCAGCTTAATATGGGCGGCGAAGAAATAACGGTTGTAGGGAATATGCCTTTTGTCACTCACGGGGACGACGTTACCGTTTACGGTGAATATACCGTTCATCCCGTGTACGGACAGCAGTTTAAGGTTAGTACCATGGAAAAGAATATGCCCACCGATTCGGCTTCCTTGCTTCGTTATCTTTCTACGGGAGCAATAAAGGGAATAGGACCTTCCACTGCAAGAAAAATAGTTGAAACCTTCAGAGAAGAAACTATAGAGGTTCTCGAAAAAACTCCCGAAAAACTGGCACAGATTAGCGGTATTTCTCTAGCTAAGGCTAAGAGCATAGGCGAAGAATTTGCTAAACAATTCGGGGTAAGGGAGGTAATGCTTTTACTTGCCCGATTTAAAATTTCAACCGAAGACAGTATTAAGGCTTATAAAGTGCTTGGAACAGACGCCGTAAACAAGATAAAAGCAAATCCGTATCTTTTGTGCGGCGAAAAGATAGATTTTTCTTTCGAAAAAGCAGAAGACGTGGCGGAATACTATAATATACCGAACGATGATATTTTAAGGGTGTGCGCAGGGGTAGAGTACGTTCTGCGCAAAAATTCCTATAACGGACATACCTGTCTGCCGAGAGAAAAACTTGTCAGCGTTGCGGCTGAACTTCTCGGTGTGTCTAAGGATACGGTAGAACAGTCTATTGATAAATTAATTGAAGAATTAAGACTGCGTTATACTTTGGTGGGAAACTATGAATTTGTCGCTCTTCCTGCTTTTTATAACGGGGAAGAATACATAGCAACCAAACTTACGGTTATGGCTTCGAGAAGAATGAATGCCTTTGTTGATGACAGAGAAATTACCTTTCTTGAACAAACTATGGGTATTACTTTTGACGAAAAGCAAAGACAGGCGGTTAAAACCTCGCTTGAAAACAGTATAACACTTCTTACAGGCGGCCCAGGTACCGGTAAGACTACCACCCTTAAGGCTATGATAGAAATGTTCAGCCACAGAGATATGGAAATTGAACTTGCGGCTCCTACAGGCAGAGCTGCCAAACGAATGAGTGAGGTTACGGGACGGGAAGCAAAGACTTTACATAGGCTACTTGAGGTTGAATGGACCGATGAAGAAAAGCCCAGATTTGCCAGAAACGAAAGAAATCCGCTTGAATGTGAAGTTCTCATTTTAGACGAGGTTTCTATGGTTGACACACTTCTTTTTGAAAGTCTTTTAAGGGCGTTGCCTCTTAATACAAGACTTATTCTGGTAGGGGACAGCGACCAGCTTCCAAGTGTTTCGGCGGGTAACGTTCTCGGTGATATCATAGACAGCGATAAATTTAACGTTGTTAGACTTGATAAGGTCTTTCGTCAGGCTCAGGAAAGCGCTATTATACGTACTGCCCACGATATAATAGAGGACAGATTTCCCGATATTACCGTTAAAGATTCGGATTTCTTTTTTATGAAACGGATAAACTGTGATGAAACCGTAAAAACCCTTTGCGATTTATATATTGAGCGTTTGCCCACTGCTTATGGCTTTGAACCGCTAAGGGATATTCAGGTGCTTTGTCCGTCCAGAAAAATGGCGCTTGGCACGGTTAATCTTAATAACGTGCTTCAGGACCTTCTTAATCCCAAAAAGAAGAATGCTCCCGAAGTTTTCTTTAAAGGCTTTTTCTTAAGAGAAAAGGATAAGGTTATGCAGATTAAGAATAACTATGAACTTGTATGGAAAAAAGATAGCGGCGAGGAAGGTACGGGCGTTTTTAACGGCGACGTGGGATACGTTGAAAAAATCGATAAACGTCAGGGTAGCGTTACCGTTAGATTTGAGGATAAAACCGTTACTTATCTTACCGAAGAACTTTCTCAAATTGAACTTGCCTATGCCGTTACGGTGCATAAGAGTCAGGGAAGTGAGTACGACTGCGTGATACTTCCGCTTCTGGACGTGCCTATGAAACTAAAATATCGCAATCTTTTATATACTGCAGTTACAAGGGCTAAAAAACTTCTTATAGTAATCGGTGACGGCGAAGTTTTCTTCTCAATGGCTGAAAATAATAAAAAAAGTTTAAGATATACTTTGCTTAAAGAATTTTTAAAGGTGTCTTATGAGTAATAATAAACTTAAAAATTTATTACTTGATTATTTCTTGCCGTCGTACTGCTTTAACTGTAAACTTCCTACCGAAAGAGGTAAAGTGATTTGTGACGAATGTTATTCGCAGATAGAGTTTACACCCGAAAAGAGTTGCATTAAATGCGGTCTGAGTGATAAAAATTGCAGATGCAAATTTTCTGTTTTTCATTTTAATTTTATGGCGGCGCCCTTTTTTAACGACGGTGTTGCCAAGAAGGGACTTTATGCCGTTAAGTTCTTGAATAACTCCATACTTACGGATTTTTATGCCGAGCACATGGTTAAATGCTTTGCAGAAAGAACGGATGAAAGAAATTTTAGTCTTGTGACCTACGTTCCGAGTAACCTTCTGAAAATTTATAAAAGAGGCTATAACCAGTCGTATTTACTTGCCGAAAAAGTAGCCGATATGATGTCGCTTCCCGTAAAGTCAACCCTCAAAAGAAGGATTTTCAGTCATACTCAGCATAAGAGAAGTAAAATGGATGAAAGATTTGAAAACGCATATATGAGCTATAAATCCATAAACAAGGTGAGCGGAAGGGTTCTTTTAATTGATGATATTCAAACAACGGGCGCTTCTCTTGATGCATGCGCCAGAGAACTTTTAAAGGCAGGGGCAGACGAGGTATATTGTCTTACCGCTTTGGTCGGTATTAAAAATTAGTTGAAAAATCAAAAGTTTTTTTATATAATGATTTGTAAGGATTAAGAAAGGAGAGAATACTATGGCTAACGAGATAGGAATTGATTTGGGTTCGTATAAAACGGTTATACATTCCGATTCTAAAACGCTTCTTAATTTACCGAGCGTTGTTACTGTGGATTCCGAAACCTATGCCCCCGTATATTTTGGAGAAAAGGCAAAACAGACCTTGGGCAGAACTCCCGATACGCTTGAATGTATTCATCCTATTCAGCACGGTCTTATTGCCGACTATGATATAGCCGAAGCAATGCTGAAAAATTATATGGAAAAGGTTTTCGGTAAAAACGTAATAAGGCCTAAGGTAGTAGCAACTTTGCCTACCGGTCTTACCGAACTTCAGCATCACTCTCTTTCAAATGCCGTTGAATCTGCAGGAGGCAGAAGCGTTACGGTAGTTGAAGCACCCATAGCCTTGGCTATCGAACTCGGTGTTGATTTTACCGTTGCTGAAGGCAGTATGATAGTAGATATCGGCGCAGGTACCACCGATATAGCCGTACTTTCTCTTGGCGGAGTCGTTTCTTGCGATTCTTTTAAAACGGCTTCATACGATTTTGATGAAATAATTAAAAATCACGTAAGAAGAAAACGTAATATTGCCATAGGCAGTCTTACCGCAGAAAGTATAAAAATGCAGATAGGCTCGGTTAGTCCGCGTTCCATTGAAATTACTGCAATAGCAAAGGGAAGAAATCTTTTTACGGGACTTCCCGAAGCCTTTGAGGTAACCTCAGGTGAAATATACAAAAAACTTCACGAGAGTGCGCTCACCATATGCAATGCTATCCGTAAGGTTCTTGAAAGCACCGAACCCGATTTGGTTTCCGATATCAAGAAAAAGGGACTTTTCCTTGTGGGCGGCGGTTCTAAAATATTCGGTATGGCTGAACTTATTGCCGACTATACGGGAATAGAGGTTAAAACCGTACCCGATCCTGAGCTCACCTTGGTAAAGGGCGCCGCTAAGGCCTTATCCATACCCGGTCTTCTTAAAAATATAAACTATCAGGCTCGTTCTATTAAAGAACTTGAAATTCACTGATAAAAAATACTTGACAGCGCAGTAACGCTGTGATATAATACCGTA
Source organism: Oscillospiraceae bacterium (assembly GCA_015065605.1). Taxonomy (GTDB): domain Bacteria; phylum Bacillota; class Clostridia; order Oscillospirales; family Acutalibacteraceae; genus SIG607. The sequence goes on from SVPZ01000015.1 coordinate 28,661, forward strand.
GTACAAAAAGAAGAACTTCTCGTTCTCACCCTAAAGTAACGTCTGAAAGGGTCATCAAATTTCTTTTCGAATTGATAATATCATTTCGATATTTTTTGGTGCGTGAACGAGTTTCGTTCACGCTTTTGTTTTTTGGAGGTGCGTAGTATCAGCAGTAAAGAAGTAGCCATCAATGAGGCAATACGAGCTAGTGAAGTTCGTGTAATTGATACCGACGGAAGTCAGCTTGGAATTCTTCCTATCAAGGAAGCAATTGCAGCAGCAGAAGAAAGAGAGCTTGACCTTGTTAATATCTCTCCCAATGCAAATCCACCGGTATGTAAGATTATGGATTTCGGTAAGTACCGTTTCGAACAGGCTAAACGCGAAAAAGAAGCAAAGAAAAACCAGAAAACCTTTGACATTAAAGAAGTGCGTCTTGGACTTACCATTGACACTCACGACTTTGAAACTAAGGGTAATCAGGCAATTCGTTTCTTAAAGAGCGGAGATAAAGTAAAGGTTTCCATCCGTTTCCGCGGCCGTGAACTTGGCCATCCTGAAATCGGTCTTGAAACCATGAAAAGATTTGCTGATTACTGCGAGGAGGCAGCAAGCGTAGAAAAGCCCGCCAAGATGGAAGGCAGAAATATGCTTATGTTCCTTGCGCCGAAAACAAATAAATAAGCAAGATAATTAAAGGGAGGATTTATTATGCCTAAGATCAAAACACACAGCGGTGCTAAGAAGCGTTTTAAACTCACCAAGACCGGTAAGGTTAAACGTGCACACGCATACAAGTCACACATCCTTAACAAGAAAACTACTAAGCGTAAGAGAAATCTTCGCAAGACAGTTGTAGCTGATGTAACAAACGTTGCAGCAGTTAAGAAAATGATTCCTTATAAATAAGGTAAATTGATTGGAGGTTTCTGAACATGGCACGTATTAAAGGTGCGTTGGCAACACGCAAAAGAAGAAAAAAGGTTTTAAAACTTTCTAAAGGTTATTTCGGAGCTAAGTCTAAGCTCTTTAAGACAGCTAAAGAAGCTGTTATGAAATCCGGTAACTATGCATACATCGGCCGTCGTCTTAAGAAGCGCGATTTCCGTCGTCTTTGGATCACCAGAATTTCTGCCGCTGCTAAAATGAACGGTATGAATTATTCTACTCTTATGAACGGTCTTAAGATTGCAGGTGTGCAGATTAACCGTAAAATGCTTGCAGAAGTAGCAGTAAATGACCCTGAAGGTTTTACCGCTATCGCTGAGCAGGCTAAAAAAGCTTTAGCAAAATAATTATATCGCCCAAGTAAGTTCTTGGGCGAATTTTTTAATATTGAGAGGGGAGTTTTTTATGCAATATTTGAACATATCCGCTAAGGATAACCCAAGAATAAAAAGGGTTATTAAGTTACAAAAATCCGGTCACTATAGACGGGAAGAAGGCTTTTTCGTTCTTGAGGGTCTAAGAACTGTAGATGATGCAGCTGATAACGGTATTTTAATAGAAGAATTGTATTTTACAAACGATATTATTGAAAAACATCCTTCCTATATTAAAAAATTTGCTCAAAATTCAAACTTTTGCGCTATTATAAGCGAAACTGTTGCAAAAAATATTTCTGATACGACTTCTACTCAGGGTGTTTTTGCAGTTGCGCAGTTTCCAAAGAATAAAGCGCAGATTGAAAGCGGTAAAAAATATATTGCTCTTGAAAATTTACAGGACCCGTCTAACCTCGGCGCTGTGGCAAGAACTGCTGAAGCCTTGGGAATCGACGCGATTATTATTTCGGGCAATTCCTGTGACCCGTTTAGCCCTAAATCTATAAGAGCGTCTATGGGTACTTTACTGAGAGTACCACTTATATTTGCCGATAATATGGCTGAATTTATCGGGAAACTTGATATGCCTACGTTTGCTTGCGTAGTGCAAAGTGATGCTGAAAAACTTTCCGATATGGATTTTTCCGGTGGTGCAGTATGTGTTATCGGTAATGAAGCAAACGGTCTGACCGATGAAACGGTGGAAAAATGCCGAAAGCGTATTACCATTCCTATGAAAGGAAAGGCAGAATCACTGAATGCAGCAGCCGCCGCCGCTATCGTAATGTGGGAGATGGTGAAATGATTTATTGGCTGTGGCTTCATTGCGCATTGGGAGCAGGCGGTAATAAGACCAACGAAATTATTTCCTGTTTTTCTTCTGCAAAAGGATTATATGAAGCAGGGGATGAAGAAAGACGTGCTTCGTTTCTCTTTACCGATAATCAACTTTCACGTCTTAAAAAAACTACCCTTGATGATGCGAATAAACTTTTAAAGCAGTGTAAAATCGAGGGAATAGGAATAATAAGTCTTGCAGATAAAGAATATCCCGAATGTTTAAGGAACATAAGCAAACCGCCTTACGTTCTGTTTTATAAAGGCAAACTTCCCGATTTTGACGGTATTCCGACTTTATCTATAGTTGGTACGAGAAAGGTTAGTGATTACGGTTATAAATGCGCCTATTCTCTTTCGGGAAGACTGAGCCAAGGCGGTTTTTTGATTGTCAGCGGCGGCGCTATGGGTAGTGACACGGCGGCTCATCTCGGAGCGCTTCTTACGGGGAACAAAACGGTAGCCGTGCTTCCTTGCGGTTTTAATTCTAACTATCTTGCAACCAACAAAAAACTCAGAAGCGATATTTTGCTTTTGGGAGGTTGTCTTATCAGTGAATTTTCTCCCGACGAAAACGTGCGAAAATCACACTTTCATATAAGAAACCGCCTTATTTCAGGTTTATCCAGCGGCGTTATCGTTACAGAGGCGCCTCTTAAAAGCGGTGCTCTTATAACAGCGGCTCACGCAACCGAGCAAAACCGTGACGTATTCGTTATTTTCACAGAAGACGATAATGAAAACTTTGAGGGTTGCCGTGCGCTGTTTAAAGACGGCGCCAAGCAGGTAAAACTGATTACCGACGTCTTTTCGGAATATATATACAAATTTAATGATAAAATAAGTATTGAAATGGCTATGGCAAAACCCTTGCCGTCATATAAAACCTATGATTTCGGCAATGAAAAACCTGCTGAAATTAAAAAGAAAACTTATAAAAAAGCACCTTTTATACTGAAAGAAACGGTTGAGCCTGAGAATAAAAAAACCGAAAAAAACGAAATAAATAAAAAAATATTGACTCAACCCCTTTCCAAAAACACAAAAATGATATATAATCAATTAGATAAGCAAATTTTTTCCTGTGATGATTTACTCAGCAGTGAAGTAAATTCAGTTATGGCACTGGCTGCCGTGGGTGAACTTGAACTCTACGGTCTTATAGAGGCAATCCCCGGCGGTCGATACAAATTATTGTAAGGAGATTAAAAATGTCCAAGCTGGTTATTATTGAGTCCCCCGGTAAACTTAAAAGTATTCAAAAGTATCTCGGAGATGACTATAAGGTTATGGCTTCGGTAGGTCACGTAAGAGATCTGCCTAAATCCAAAATGGGTATTGATATAGAAAACGGCTATGCGCCCCAATATATTGAAATGAGTGATAAGAAGGACCTTATCAAGCAATTAAAGGAAAGCGCCGCCAAAAGCGATACCGTTTATCTTGCAACCGACCCTGACCGTGAAGGTGAGGCTATTTCGTGGCACCTTGCTCAGCTTTTAGCCTTAGATATGGATGCCCCTCTTCGTGTCTGCTTTAACGAAATTACCAAAAGCGGTATTGAAGCAGGTATGCAAAAGCCCCGTAAAATTGATATGGGACTTGTGGATGCTCAACAGGCAAGACGCGTTCTTGACAGAATAGTTGGCTATAAATTAAGTCCGTTTCTTTGGAAAAAGGTTAAGAGAGGGCTTTCTGCAGGAAGAGTGCAGTCTGTTGCCCTTAAGCTTGTTGTTGACAGAGAACGTGAAATTGAAAAATTCATTCCCGAAGAATATTGGACTATTGAAGCAAAACTTAATAAACAAAAGAATATCATCGCTAAGTTCTACGGCACTAAAGACGGTGAAAAGTTGGCGCTGACAAACGGCGCACAGACCGAAAATATAGTCGGTGAACTCGACGGTAAGGATTTTGTTGTTTCTTCCATTAAAAACGGAGTGAGAAAGAAACAGCCGTTGCCTCCCTTTATTACATCTACTTTACAGCAGGAGGCAGCAAGAAGACTTAACTTTACAGGTCTTCGCACCATGAGAATTGCACAGCAGTTATACGAAGGTATTGAGGTTAGCGGTATCGGTGTAACCGGTCTTATTACCTATATGCGTACCGACTCTCTTCGTGTTTCCGCTGAAGCTCAGAATGCGGCAGGAAGTTTTATCCGTAATACCTACGGTGAAAAATATCTTCCCAAAAAGCCCCGTGTTTATAAGAGCAAAAACGAGGCTCAGGATGCCCACGAAGCAATAAGACCTGCTCTTATTGATTTGACTCCCGATAAAGTAAAGGCTTCTTTAACATCTGACCAGTATAAGCTTTATAAACTTATCTGGGAGCGCTTTATTGCGTCACAAATGGAAAACTGTCTGCAGGATACCGTATCGGTTGATATTATCGCAGGGGATTATCTCTTTAAGGCAAGCGGATATACCGTTAAATTTGACGGTTTTACCGTGCTTTATGATGAAATGAACGAGAATGAAGAGGGCGAAGTTTCCTTGCCCGAGCTTAATAACGGCGACCTTTTAAAGTGCAAGGGTATTACGCCGAGTCAGCACTTTACTCAGCCGCCACCAAGATACACTGAATCTACTCTTACTAAGGCTTTGGAAGAAAACGGCATCGGACGTCCTTCTACCTATGCGCCAATTATTTCCAATATAGTTCAGCGTGACTATATCGAAAAGGAGAAAAAATCCTTTAAACCCACACAACTCGGTATGGTTGTAACCGACCTTATTGCAGAGTACTTTAAGAAAATCGTTGACGTAAAGTTTACTGCAGGTATGGAACAAAGCCTTGATAAAATCGACGGCGGAGAGGTTAGTTGGGTAGAAACTGTTGACCGCTTCTATAAGGATTTTGCAGTAAGCATTAAAAAGGCAGAGGATTCAACCAGCGGTGTAAAGGTTAAGGTGCCCGACGTTGAAACCGACGTTGTATGTGAAAATTGCGGAAGAAAAATGGTTGTTAAATCAGGACGCTTCGGCAAGTTCCTTGCATGTCCCGGGTACCCGGAATGTAAAAATACAAAGCCTATGCCCGAAGAAAAAATAAAAGAACCCTGTCCTAAATGCGGAGCCGAACTAATCAGACGCGTTTCCAAAAAGACGGGCAAGAAATTCTACGGTTGCTCTAACTATCCTAAATGTGATTTTGCCGCACCCGGACTTCCAAGCGGTGAAACCTGTAAGGAATGCGGTTCCTTTATTCTTCTTGGCGCAAAGGGCAGAAAATTCTGTATGAATGCGAACTGTCCCACAAGACAGACAAAGGCAAAAAAGAAATAGTATGAACGAAAAAATTAAAGTTATCGGAGCGGGTCTTGCGGGGTGCGAGGCGGCATGGCAAATTGCTAATTTAGGTTATGAAGTTTTGCTTTATGAAATGAAGCCCACCCATAAAACCCCCGCTCATAAAAGCGATTTGTTCGCTGAACTTGTATGCTCGAATTCTTTAAAGGCTTCGCGTGTTGATTCTGCTGCAGGTCTTTTAAAGGAAGAAATGCGACGTCTTGGTTCGTTGTGCCTTGAAGCCGCCGCTACCTGTTCGGTTGCGGCAGGTGGAGCATTAGCGGTTGAAAGAGAGGTTTTTTCGTCTTATATTACCGAGAAAATAAAATCTCACGAAAAGATTACCGTTATTACTGAACGTGTAGATGAACTTGATTTTGACGGCGTAACCGTAGTGGCAACGGGCCCTTTGACCGATGAAATATTGGCTGGAAAAATCACCGAACTTTGCGGTGAAGAGGGGTTAAGCTTTTATGATGCCGCCGCACCTATCGTTACAAGAGAAAGCGTTGATTTTAGTAAAGCCTTTTTTGCTTCTCGTTACGATAAGGGTGAGGACGATTATATTAACTGTCCGTTTAACAAAGAGGAATATGAACTATTCCATAAGGAATTAATTAACGCCGAGTCGGCTCCTTTAAAGGAATTTGATAAGCCTCTTACCGTTTATGAAGGCTGTATGCCTATTGAGGTTCTGGCTAAAAGGGGAGAGGATTCCATTCGTTTCGGCCCCTTAAAGCCCGTAGGTCTTAAAGACCCAAGAACAGGACACAGACCCTGGGCGGTGGTTCAGCTAAGAAGAGAAAATGCAAAGGGAACTTTATTTAATATCGTAGGCTTTCAGACTAATCTTAAATTTCCCGAGCAAAAAAGAGTATTTTCTCTTATTCCGGGACTTGAAAATTGCGATATAGTGCGCTTTGGCGTAATGCACAGAAATACCTTTATAAACTCACCCAAACAGCTTAATGCAAACCTTTCTCATAAAAAGAATGAAAAAATCTTTTTTGCAGGACAGATTTCGGGTGTTGAAGGCTATATGGAATCAGCCGCTTCGGGTATTGTTGCGGGAATAAACGCAGTTAAACTTATTAAAGGCGAAGAACCGTTAATACTTCCCGAATTTACTATGATAGGCGCTTTACTTTCTTATATAACCGATGAAACGGTTGAAAAATTTCAGCCAATGGGGGCAAATTTCGGTATTTTGCCTCCGCTTGGCGACCATATAAGAGATAAGAGAGAAAGATACGGCGCCTTAGCGCAGCGTTCAATAGATTGGTTTAAAAATAAAGGGGATTAAATTATGAAAATCGTTGTAGATGCTTTTGGCGGAGATAACGCTCCCGGCGCCGTTATAGAGGGCGCCGCATTGGCTCAAAAGGAATTTGGAGTAGGTATTATTCTGACCGGTGACGAAAATATTATAAAAGAATATATTGATAAAAACGGTTTAACCTTCAGTGACCTTGAAATCATACATACTACCGAAGTGATTTCAATGCACGACGAACCGACGTCGCTTTTAAAAACTCACAAAAATTCGTCTATGGCTCTTGCTTTCGGCGCGCTTGTTGACGGCAAAGCAGATGCATTTGTTTCGGCAGGCAGTACAGGTGCTGTTGTTGTAGGCGGAACGCTTATGGTTAAAAGAATAAAGGGTGTAAAGCGTCCTGCTCTTGCTTCTCTTATTCCTTCCCCCGATTCTTCATATCTTCTTATGGATATCGGCGCTAATGCAGAATGCCGTCCCGAAATGCTTCAGCAGTTCGGTATTATGGCAAGCGCTTATATGCAAAAGGTTGAGGGCAGAGAAAATCCCACGGTTGGTTTACTGAATATCGGTACCGAAGACACTAAGGGCGGCGAACTTCAGAAAGAGGCATATAAGCTTTTAAGTGAAGCACCCATAAACTTTGTCGGAAACGTTGAATCCAGAGAAATGCCCAAGGGAATATGCGATGCAGTTGTTACCGACGGCTTTACGGGTAATATCGCTCTTAAACTTATTGAAGGTACCGTAATTACACTCTTTAAAATGCTTAAAGGTGTTTTCTACAAAAATATTATTAATAAACTTGCAGCGGGAATACTAAAGAAAGATCTTTACTCAATAAAGGGTAAAATGGATAGTTCCGAAGTGGGCGGCGCTATACTTTTAGGCGTTAAAAAGCCTGTAGTTAAAGCTCACGGAAATTCCGATGCAAAGGCAATAAAAAATGCTATAAAACAAGCTAAATATATTTATGAAGGTAAGGTTATTGAGTCCATAAGCGAAGGACTTTCCGCCTTAACACAAGAGGACTAGTATGAAACGTTTAGAAGAAAATCTTAAATACAATTTTAAAAATAAAGAACTGCTTAAAAATGCTTTAAGCCATTCTTCTTATGCTAACGAAACCCATTCTCCTTTGGGCTCTAACGAAAGACTTGAGTTTTTAGGCGATGCCGTTTTGTCGCTTGTTGTTGCAGATTTTCTTTATGAAGAATTTAAGGTTAAGCCCGAAGGCGAACTTACAAAACTTAGGGCTTCTCTTGTTTGCGAAAAATCTCTTTGCCGTTTTGCAAGAGAACTTGAAATCGGAGATTTTCTCTTACTCGGTAAAGGTGAAGAACAGTGCGGAGGAAGGGAAAGAAATTCCATTCTTGCCGATGCCTTTGAGGCGGTACTTGCCGCAATGTATCTTGATTCAGGTATGGACGTTGCAAGAAAACACGTGTTGCGTTTTGTAAAGGACGAGCTTCTGAATACTGAGGACGAGGTTTTTCACGATTATAAAACCACACTTCAGGAGGTTATTCAGAGAAACCCCGAGGAACGTCTTACCTACGTGTTATCTGCAGAAAGCGGTCCCGACCATAACAAATCCTTTACCGTTGACGTTTTGCTTAATTCCTCGGTTATAGGTACGGGTACCGGTAAAACCAAAAAACGCGCAGAGCAGATGGCGGCTAAGGATGCATTAAAACTTATGGGAATCGAAGAATAATGGGAGCCCACGCTAATATTTCGTTTTTTATACCACATCTCGGATGTAAAAACCGTTGCAGTTTTTGTAACCAATGCAGTATTACGGGACAAACTGTAATGACACAGGGAGAGGATATAAAAAAGGCTGTAGAAATTGCAGTAAAAAGCAAAAAGTATTCTAAAGAAAATACCGAAATCGCTTTTTTCGGCGGAAGCTTTACCGCTATTGACAGGGATTATATGATTTCTCTTTTAAAAGCGGCATTTCCTTTCGTTAAGGATAAAACCGTAAAGGGTATCCGTATTTCCACACGTCCCGATGCCATAAATGACGAAGTCTTAAAAATACTGAAAAAATACGGTGTAACCTCCATTGAACTCGGTGCGCAGAGTATGGATGATAACGTATTGCTTCTTAACGAAAGAGGGCATACCGAAGAGGACGTGGTAAAAGCATCGCTTCTTATTAAAGAATACGGCTTTTCGCTTGGTCTTCAGATGATGACCGGTCTTTACGGCGCAACGGCTGAAAGCGATAAAAAAACGGTGGAAAAATTCATAGAAATTTCACCCGATACCGTACGTATTTATCCGACGGTGGTGCTTAAGGGAACAAGACTTTCCGAGTTGGTTGAAAGCGGAAAATATACTCCCGAAACAGTAGAAACAGCGGTTAATAATTGCTGTGAATACATAAATCTTTTCAGTGGAAATAATATTAACGTAATAAGGGTAGGTCTTCATCATATTGATGAAAGTTCCTTTGTGGCAGGGCCTTGGCATCCCGCTTTCAGCGAACTTTGTATGTCGCAGTCCTTTTACAGAAGAGTTATTTTGGAACTTGAGAAACTGCCCCTAGGTAATTATCTTTTGTACGTTAACGATAAATATATTTCTGCCGCCGTCGGTCAGAAAAGAAGCAATATAGAAAAGTTTAAGGAAAAGGGTTTTAATTGCCGTATAAAAGGTGATAAAACCGTTAAAGATAACGAATTTATAATAGAAAGAGAAGTGAAATAAGTATGCTGTTACGCTCTATAGAGGTTCAGGGCTTTAAATCTTTTGCAGATAAAACCGTACTTAAATTCGGTAAGGGTATTACTGCGGTAGTAGGCCCTAACGGAAGCGGTAAGAGTAATATTTCCGACGCAGTAAGATGGGTTCTCGGTGAACAATCTACAAAAAGTCTTAGAGGACAGTCTATGGAGGACGTTATTTTCTCGGGTACCGCTACGCGCCGTCCTCACGGTTTTTGCGAAGTAACCCTTAATATAGATAACAGTGACCGCACCCTTAACTTCGATAATGACAGCGTGTCTATTACAAGACGCTTTTACCGTTCACACGAAAGTGAATATCTTATCAATAACGTTTCCGTAAGACTTCGTGACGTAAACGAACTTTTTATGGATACGGGTCTTGGCCGTGACGGTTACTCTATGATAGGTCAGGGTAAAATTGATAATATCATAAGTTCTAAATCGGGCGAAAGACGTGATATTTTCGAGGAAGCCTCGGGAATATCGAAATACCGTTACAGAAAAACTGAAGCCGAAAGAAAACTTTCTGCCGCAGAAGAAAACCTTTTGCGCCTTAAGGACATTATGAGTGAACTTGAAAGCCGAGTAGGTCCTCTTGAACAACAGAGTAAAAAGGCGGAAAAGTTTTTGGCACTTGCCGAAGAAAAGAAAACTCTTGAAATCGGTCTTTGGCTTTATACGCTCGCAAATTCCAAACAGGCTTTAAGAGAGCAGGAAAACAAAATCGCCATTGCTTCTATGCAGTATAAAGAAATTGACGAAAAACTTCAGAATTTTGACAGCGAAAACGATAAAAATTCCAGAGAATTTGCTTTGCTTACTACTGCGCTGGAAGAAATTCGCAATAATATTGCTTCCTTTAACGAAGAAATTGCCGTTTTAGGCGGTGAAATGTCTGTAATTGACAGAGATAAAGAACATAATAATCTTGCTATCGAACGTCTTATTGCAGAACGTGAACATCTGAAAAGTAATGACGTTCAGGCTGAAATTGAAATAGAAGAAAAAGAAAAAACAGCCGCCCTAAAGGAAGCGGAAATTAAAGAACTTGAAGAAAAAATAAACGAGTTTCAAAATACTCTTAACGAAATGCTCAGCGAAAGCGAAGCAATTTCCAAAAATATTGAAGAGCTTGTAAGAAGTCTTAATACGGTATCTCTTAAAAATTCTGATTTAAGGGTTGCTATGATGACGGCTGACAGTACCGTTAAAGAGCTTTTAAGCCGTACGGGAAGTTTGGATGAAACCATTAAGGAAAAAGAAACCGAACTTTCTGCCCTTGATAAAGAATTTAAAGAAAATGAGGAATTTCTTAAAAAGACCGAAGAAACCGTAACCGAATGTGCTAATTCTTTGGTTGGCTATGAAATGAAGTATAATTCCCGTAAGGAAAAGGCTGAAATAGCAAAAGAGGAATGTGAAAAAATCCGTCTTGACAGAGAAGCAAAAATCAGACGTATTCAGATTTTAAGTGAACTTGAAAAGAATCTTGAAGGCTTCCAGAATTCTGTAAAGGCAGTTATGAGCGCCGCCGATATGGGCACCATTCGTGGAATTCACGGACCTGTTTCTAAAATAATAACGGTAGAAAAGCAGTATTCGGTTGCTATTGAAACTGCCCTTGGTTCTACTATTCAGCAGATTGTCTGTGACAGTGAAAATGATGCTAAACGCGCTATAGAGATGCTTAAATCTACAGGCGGCGGACGAGCAACCTTTTTACCTATTTCCTCTATCCGTTCAAGAGAGTTTAAGGAAACGGGCTTTGAGGATATGTACGGATATATCGGTCTTGCACCCGACCTTATAAAGTGCGACGAGCAGTATAAGGAAATTATTAAGTATCTTCTCGGTAATACCGTTGTTTGCGAAGACCTTGACAGCGCCGTTAAAATTTCCAAGAAATTCGGTTACCGTTTAAAAACCGTATCTCTTGACGGTCAGGTTGTAAACTCAGGCGGTTCTCTTACAGGTGGTTCTCTCATAAAAAACGCAGGTATCTTAAGCAGAGCCAGTGATATTAGAAGACTTGAGGGAGAAACCGAAAAGTTGGCTCAAAAGCTTAAACTCAGTGAAGAAAACTATAATGCTTTAAATGCAGAGGTTGCCAAGGCAGAGGCAGATATTACCGCCGCAAAAGCAACTTTGGCTAATGCAAATGAAGATAAAATCCGTGTTCTTGGCGAACTTAAGCGTATCGACGATATGAGAAATGCGGTTAAGCGCACCGAAGAAGAACTTAAAAATGAAAAGACCTCTTCCGCTGAAAAAATTGAGGCTTTAAAGAAAACCTCTCAGGAAGCCGCAGCGCAAATTGCGGTGCTTGACGGTGAAAAGGATAAGCTTCAGGCTGAAATAGATAAGGCTACGGGCGGCAGAGATAATATTTCGGGAAAACGCGAAGAAATAGGTAATAGTATTACCGCTGTCCGTATGGAAATTCTTGAAAAAAGCAAGGACGTTGAAACCCTCAAGGAGTCTGCAAAAACTATTCGCGACTCGATAGGAAACCGTCAAAAGCGTATGGAAGAGATTACGGGAGAAATCAGCGGTATCGACAGAGAAAAAACCGAACTTGACGGTAAACTCGGCGAAACCAAAGAAAAGATTAACTTTCTTAAAGAAAAAATTGTTTTCAGCGAAACTGAAATTGAAAGACTTACCGCTGAACGCGAAAAAATTGAAAAGCAGGGAATCGAACTTCGTCAGAGTGAAAAAGAACGTACTCTTGAACGTGAAAAGGTGGGTGGAGAACTCGCCCGTCTTACCGAACGTAAAGAGGTTATGCTCAAAGAGTACGACGACGTTATCCGTCAGCTTTACGATGAGTATCAATTAACCAGAACCGATGCCGAAAATATGGGCATTACGGTTGAAAATCCAAGCGAAGCCAAAAAGAAACTAAACGAGGTTAAATCTCATATCAGAGGTCTTGGTAACGTTAACGTTTCCGCTATTGAAGAATATAAAGAGGTTTACGAAAGATACACCTTTATGTCTGCTCAGATTGAGGACGTTGAAAAATCAAGAACCGAACTTAATAAACTTATCGGTCAGTTAACTGCGCAGATGAAGGAATTATTTACTTTAGGTTTTGATAAAATCAATCAGAACTTTGCAGTTACCTTTACCGAACTTTTCGGCGGCGGAGTTGCTTCGCTATCGCTCAGCGACCCCGACAACGTGCTTGAAAGCGGAATTGATATTAACGTAAAGCTTCCCGGTAAAAACGTTCCCAGTCTTGACGGATTATCGGGCGGCGAAAAGGCTCTTATTGCTTTGGCAATTTACTTCGCTATAATGAGAGTTAATGCGCCTCCGTTCTGCTTCCTCGATGAAGTTGATACTGCGCTTGACGATATTAACGTTGAACGTGTGGCTGATTATATGAAGCGCCCCGATTTTTCTACTCAGTTTATTTGCGTAACCCACAGACGTGGTACTATGGAAGCGGCAGATATGCTTTACGGCGTAACCATGCAGGAAAAGGGTATTACTAAGCTTCTTGAACTGAACGTATCTGAACTTGAAAAGAAATTGATGCTTGAAACGGATGGTAAATAATGGGATTTTTCAGTAAAATTAAAAGCGGTCTTGCAAAAACAAGAAACGCTTTAAAGGAAAATATTAATTCAGTTATCAACAGTTTTACAAAAATTGACGAAGAACTTTTTGAAGAACTTGAAGAAATTCTCGTTCTTTCGGATATTGGATGCGCAACGGCAGAAGAAATATGCAATATTCTTCGTGAAAAGGTTAAAAAAGAGGGAATTAAGGACCCGAACGTTATAAAAAAACTTATGAATACCGTTATAAGTGAAATGATTGACGGCGATGCTTCCCTTAAAATTTCCACCAAGCCTTCCATTATTCTCGTAATAGGTGTAAACGGTGTCGGTAAAACTACTTCTATAGGTAAAATTGCCGCACGTCTTAAAAACGAAGGAAAATCGGTTATGCTTGGCGCTGCCGATACCTTCCGTGCCGCCGCTATTGATCAGTTGGCGGTATGGGCAGAGAGAGCGGGCGTTCCTATGGTAAAGGGTGTTGAAGGCACCGACCCTGCATCTGTTGTTTTTGATACTATTGCTTCGGCGAAGGCAAAAGGCACCGACGTTATTATCTGTGATACCGCAGGCAGACTTCATAATAAGAAAAACCTTATGGACGAGCTTGCTAAAATTTATCGAATTATAGACAGAGAACTTCCAAATGCCGATAAGGAAACTCTTTTGGTTCTGGATGCAACTACGGGACAGAATGCCGTTAATCAGGCAAGAGAATTTAAAAACGTTGCTCCGATTTCAGGCATTGTTCTTACAAAACTCGACGGAACTGCCCGAGGCGGTGTGGTACTTGCCATAAAGAACGAACTCCAAATTCCCGTAAAATTCATTGGTGTAGGCGAAGGAATTGATGACCTTCAGCCCTTTGATGCAGGTGAATTTGCAAACGGTATTATTGATATGGAGGAACAATAATGGTCTTTTTTGTGGCTACAAAAAATGAAGGCAAGAAAAAGGAACTTCTTCGCATTTTAGCTCCTCTGGGTATTGAGGTTATCAGCGAAAAGGATTTGGAAAAGCCTCTCGGTGACGTTATTGAGGACGGAAAAACCTTTGAGGAAAACGCGCTTATAAAGGCAAGATATGCCGCTGCTCAGACAAATCTTCCTTCGGTTGCAGACGATTCGGGACTTTGTGTTGATGCTATCGGCGGTCAACCGGGTATATATACAGCCCGTTATGCAGGAGAGCCTACCGATAATGCCAAAAACAACGCAAAGCTTTTAAGCGTTTTAAAGGACGTTCCCATGGAAAAGCGAACTGCAAGATTCGTAAGTGCCGTTGCTTGTGTTTTCCCCGATGGCAGAGAGTTTACCGTAAGGGGAGAATGTGAAGGCAAAATCGCATTCGAACTTAAAGGGGATAAGGGCTTTGGCTACGATCCGCTTTTTATAAGCGAACTTGGTTGCTTCGGTGAAATAAGCGATGAGCAAAAGGATAGTATAAGTCACAGAGGCAGAGCACTATTAAAACTTAAAGAAAAACTCACACAGGAATATATAAAAGGGTGAAAATATGTTAAACAGCAGACAACGCGCCTTCCTTCGCGGAATGGCAAACGATTATGAAACTATTATACAAATAGGAAAAGGCGGTATTTCTCCCGCTCTTATAAAAACCGTAAGCGAAGCGCTGTACGTTCGCGAACTTATTAAAATAAAGGTACATTCTACCGCTCCCGAGGATATACGCACCATTGCAAATCAGGTTGCCGAGCAATCTGAAAGCGAAATCGTGCATATTATCGGTTCTAAAATTATCCTTTATAAGCATAGCGACAATAAAGATATCACCCCCATAAAGTTGGTTAAATAATATGGGAAATATCGCATTATTCGGCGGTACTTTTAATCCTATACATAACGAGCACTTAAGACTGATTCGTCATTTGGACGGTCTTTCCTTTATAGAAAGGGTACTTGTTATGCCTACACGTATTCCGCCGCATAAAACGTCAGATTATCTTGCAGAGGATTTGGACAGATTTAATATGTGCAAAATTGCTACCGAAAATCTTTCTAAAGTAACGGTAAGTGATTTTGAAATTAAAAGAGAGGGTAAAAGCTATACTTTTTATACCGTCAGCGCTTTAAAGCAGGAATATAAAAACGACGAGATATTCGTTGTTTGCGGTGGAGATATGGCGATTACTCTTGATAGCTGGTACAAATTTGACGAGCTTAAAGAATTGTGTACTTTTTTGGTGGTTGACCGACCGGGTACCGATAAAGCGAAACTTGAACGGTATCTTGAAGGTCTGAAAGTTAAAGGCGCAAAAGTTGAATATACCGTTTGTGATACTAAGGACGTATCTTCAACGATGATAAGAAACGGCGGTTTAAACCCTTCTTTTGTTCCGAAAAAAGTACTTGATTATATAAAGGAAAAAGGACTTTATGGAGTTTAGTGAAAAATATGCAGATTATATAAAACTGCTTAGAGAAAGACTTGATGATTTCCGTTTTGAACATAGCATGGCGGTTGCACGTCAGGCTGTGGTTCTGGCTGAACGCTTCGGCGAAGATAAGGAAAAAGCCTACGTTGCCGGTCTTCTTCACGATATATGTAAAAATTTAAAGAGGGAAGAACAGTTGCAATTTTTCTCAACCTCTGCTATAATGCTAACCGAAACCGAAAAAAATTCTCCAAAAGTATGGCATGCCATAAGCGGAGCGCAGTTTTTAAAAGATAATTTAAAAATAACCGACCAGGATATAATAAATGCGGTCAGATATCATACGACGGGTAGAGCGGGTATGAGCAAACTGGAAAAAATAATCTATATTGCCGATTTGACCGGTCTTGACCGAACTTATCCCGACGTGGACGTTCTCAGGAAAATCGTCGAAGAAAGTCTTGATGAGGGGCTTATTTATGCTCTTAAATTTACAGTTACTTCGCTTATATCCAAAGAACAACCCATTCATCCCGATACACTAAATGCATATAATGATTTGATAGGAAGTAGAAAATGAAAGCATTCGAAATTGTAGAAACCGCCGTTAAGGCGCTTGATTCTAAAAAAGGTCACGAAATAAGAGCCTTAAAGGTTGAGGATTTAACCGTTATTGCAGAATATTTCGTTATTGCTACCGCTAATTCAAGTACACAGGTGAGAGCTCTTGCAGAAGAGGTTGAGTATCAGCTTGATTTAAAGGATACTCCCGTTCATCATATCGAGGGCAGAGGCTCAAACTGGATTTTACTTGACTACGGCAGCGTTATTGTTCACGTTTTCCACAGAGAAGCAAGAGATTTTTATTCCCTTGATTTAACCTGGGCAGACGCTGAAAACGTTGATATAGAAAAATTTCTTTCATAAGAGGAGAGAGTTACTTTGAAACAGGAAAGATATAATTTTACCGAAATTGAAAAGAAATGGCAGGATATATGGGACGCAGAACAACCCTTTGCCGCAAAGAACGACTATACTTTGCCCAAGTTCTACGGCCTTGTCGAATTCCCTTATCCTTCGGGTCAGGGTCTTCACGTAGGACATCCCCGTTCCTATACCGCTATTGATATTGTTGCACGTAAAAAACGTCTTCAGGGCTATAACGTGCTTTATCCTATGGGTTGGGACGCTTTCGGTCTTCCTACCGAAAACTTTGCTATTAAAAATCATATTCATCCCGAAGTTGTAACCAAAAACAACGTTGCTAACTTTAAGCGTCAGCTTAAGTCTTTGGGCTTTTCTTTTGACTGGAACAGAGAAATCAATACCACCGATCCCTCTTATTATAAGTGGACACAGTGGATTTTCTTAAAGCTTTTCGAAAAAGGTCTTGCATATAAAAAGCAGATGGCAGTTAACTGGTGTACTTCCTGTAAATGCGTGCTTGCAAACGAAGAGGTTGTAAACGGTGTTTGTGAGCGTTGCGGCAGTCAGGTTATCCATAAGGAAAAGAGCCAGTGGATGCTTAAAATTACCGAATATGCAGGAAAACTTGTTGACGACCTTTCCACAGTAGATTTTATCGACAGAGTAAAGACTCAGCAGGAAAACTGGATAGGACGTTCCTATGGTACTCAGGTTAAGTTTACCGCTACCACAGGCGACGAATTACTTATCTATACTACCCGTGCCGATACACTTTTCGGCGCTACCTATATGGTTCTTTCTCCCGAACATCCTCTTATTGATAAATGGGCAGAAAAAATCGAAAATATGGATGAGGTTAATGCCTACAGAGAAGAGGCTTCCAAAAAGTCTGACTTTGAACGTACCGAACTTGCTAAAGATAAAACCGGTGTTTGTCTTAAGGGCGTAAAGGCAATTAACCCCGTAAACAACACCGAAATTCCGATTTTTATTTCCGACTACGTACTTATCTCCTACGGTACCGGCGCTATTATGGCTGTTCCTGCACACGATACTCGTGACTGGGAATTTGCCAAGAAGTTCGGTCTTCCTATTATCGAGGTTGTTAAGGGCGGAAACGTAGAGGAAGAAGCCTTTACCGATTGCGCAACGGGTGTTATGGTAAATTCAGGCTTCCTTGACGGACTCAGCGTAGAAGACGCAAAGGTTAAAATTCAGGAATTTTTAGCAGAAAAGGGAATAGGCGAAAAGAAGACTAACTATAAGCTTCGTGACTGGGTATTCTCCCGTCAGCGTTATTGGGGCGAACCCATTCCTATGGTTTACTGTGACTGTTGCGGTTGGGTGCCGCTGCCGGAAAACGAACTGCCCTTGCTTTTACCTGAGGTTGATTCTTACGAGCCTACCGATAACGGCGAATCTCCTCTTGCTAATATTACCGAGTGGATTAATACTACCTGTCCCAAGTGTGGCGGTAAAGCTACCAGAGAAACCGATACTATGCCTCAATGGGCAGGCTCGTCCTGGTACTTCCTTCGCTACTGTGACCCTCATAACGAAAACGAACTTGCTTCAAAGGAAGCGCTCGAATATTGGGGTCCTGTTGACTGGTATAACGGCGGTATGGAGCATACTACTCTCCACCTTCTTTACAGTCGTTTCTGGCATAAATTCCTCTATGATATAGGCGTTGTTCCTAATCCCGAGCCCTATGCAAAGCGTACCAGCCACGGTATGATTCTCGGTGAAAACGGCGAAAAGATGTCCAAATCTCGCGGTAACGTTATTAATCCCGATGATATTATCAATGAATACGGCGCCGATACAATGCGTCTTTACGAAATGTTTATTGGTGACTTTGAAAAGGCTGCTCCTTGGAGTACCTCTTCCATTAAGGGTTGTAAGCGTTTCCTTGATAAAGTTTGGGCGCTTAAGGAAAACGTAATTGACGGTGACGATTACAGAAGTGAAGTTGAAAGCGAAGTTCACAAAATGATTCGCAAGGTTACCGACGATATCGAAAATCTTAAGATGAATACCGCTATTGCCTCTATGATGGCATTTATCAATACCGTTGGTAATACTGTCAATAATGCTGAATTTAAGACCTTGCTTATTCTCCTTAATCCCTTTGCTCCTCATATTACCGAGGAAATTTGGGAAGAAATGGGTTATGAAGGCAGACTTAATCAGGCTAAATGGCCCGAGTTTGACGAGGCTAAATGCGTTGAGGCTACCGTTGAAATCGTTGTTCAGATAAACGGAAAACTCAGAGGCAGAGTAACTATTCCTGCCGATATAAGCAGCGAAGACGCAATTAACCTTGCTAAAGAACTTGACGGAGTAAAAGGTCAGTTAGAGGGCAAGACTATTGTTAAAGAACTTTACGTACCTAAAAAACTCGTAAATATAGTAGTAAGATAATCTTTATTTTCGTGGGGTGGAAACACCCCACGAAAAATATAAAAAAGTGCTTGACAAATGGGCGTACCTTTGTTATAATATCAAAGTCGCCTAAATAAAGTATAAATGATCCATTAGCTCAGCCGGCAGAGCACATGACTTTTAATCATGGTGTCCGGAGTTCGATTCTCCGATGGATCACCAAAAAAGCCTCGTTCAAAAGAACGAGGTTTTTTTATCCAAGCCGCAGGCTTGGTATGGAATCAATGCGCTTGCGCATTGTATGGCATCGCCATGGGCGTATGGCATCACCAAAGGTGTATTTCCTGCGGCTTGATTCCATACGTGACGTTGTCACAATTCCATACCGCAACACGTTGCGGATTCCATACACGCCTTTGGCGTGATTAAGAGGCGAAAGGAGAAACTATATGGCTAAAAATTTACTACTCGAGTATTCGGAAAAATTGGCTTGTGAAATCGCTGCTTTTTGCAATGAATACAAAATGGATACTAATGTGTCTTACCAAATTAAAAAGTCTTCCTCAAGCGTCTTTGCTAACATTTCTGAAGCACAATACCCACAAAGTCTTGCCGATATGCTTTCAAAGTTTGAGATCGCACGTAAGGAGTGTGCTGAAACGGAAAGTTGGCTAAAGTTGATCTTTTCAACAGGTAGCATTGACGAAGAAACTTTTAAGAAATACCGAAATCTTTGTGGCAGAATTCGAAGGATGTTAACAGCTTCGTGCATAACAATTGAAAGTAAGTTAAGGCAAGTTTGAAAAATTTGTCTTTTTTATCCAAGCCGCAGGCTTGGTATGGAATCAATGCGCTTGCGCATTGTATGGCATCGCCGAAGGCGTATGGCATCAACGAAGGTGTATTTCCTGCAGGCTTGGTATGGAATCAATGCGCTTGCGCATTGTATGGCATCGCCGAAGGCGTATGGCATCAACGAAGGTGTATTTCCTGCAGGCTTGGTATGGAATCAATGCGCTTGCGCATTGTATGGCATCGCCATAGGCGTATGGAACCGCCGAAGGCGTATGGCATCACCAAAGGTGTATTTCCCGTGTATCAAATAACCTTTCGCTGTGTGATAAAAAAGTTTATTCTTGATAAATTTATTTCAATATAGTATAATCTGCTCGAAGGGCGTGATTTTATGAATTATGATATTTTGTCCCTAACTTTACACAAGCGTATAATACGCATAGGCGGTGAGTATATGATAAATTTTTTTCTCAAAGTTTATCGGTATATTCTCAAAGGGGTTCAGTATTTTCTTATGTTTCAAGTGTCGGTGTTGGTTTCAATGCTTATTTCTTTATTGTTTGATATTCCAATAAGGCTTCTTGTTGAAACCCCGATTATTCAGAATTTGATATTCGCTTGTATTGCCTTTGTTTTAGAGATAGCCTTTATTTTGTTCTTTTTTTATAAAGAAAAAATGGATTTTAAAAATGTGAGCCTGATTAAATTTGTTTCGCCTTGTATTATTGGTGTGATTTTACATTCTGCCCTCTCTTATTTTAATGGATTTTATATGTACACGGCAGGGGCAAGTGTTTCTGAGTCGGGAATTATCTGGCAAAGTTATCGTTTAAATAAAAATGTTACGGATATGCGTGACGTAGAACTTTTCAGACTGATAATTCCTTTTATAATAATTTTAATTTTAAGAATTGGCGCAGTGCTTTTAGGCTTCTGTTTAGCAAAGAGAAAAATCAAAAAATTCAAACAAGAATTGAAAAAGGCGCTGTAACGATTTATTGATATGAATTTTGCGGAAAATTGTAATTACGAAATAGTATTAAGGCTTGTGACGGAGGGGTAGTTTTCTCTCCCTCAGTCAGCTTCGCTGACAGCTCCCTCGTCAGAGTGAGCCAAGGGCGATTTGTCCTTAACTTTACATGAAAATTTTTACTTATTAGTTTATCTTGAAACAAATCTTATATTATGATATAATCATTTAGTAACAATTGTTTAGTAGGAGAATTGCTATGAATTATGACGTTATAATTATCGGTGCAGGTCCGGGTGGTATTTTTGCCGCATTTGAACTTATGCAGAAAAATCCTTCCTTAAAGGTGGCAGTTTTTGAAGCAGGTCACGCTTTAAAGGACAGACATTGTCCCATTGACGGTAAAAAAATTAAAAGTTGTATCGGTTGCAAAAGCTGTTCTATTATGAGTGGTTTTGGCGGCGCAGGCGCTTTTTCTGACGGTAAATATAATATTACCAACGACTTTGGCGGTACTCTTTACGAGTATATCGGCAAAACCGAAGCCCTTGACCTTATGAAGTATATTGATGAAATTAACCTTGCCTACGGTGGAGAGGGAACTAAGCTTTATACAACTGCAGGCTCACGCTTTAAAACCATTTGCGTTCAGAACGACCTTCATTTACTTAATGCTTCGGTTCGTCATTTAGGTACCGATATTAACTATATAGTTCTTGAAAATCTTTATAATTATCTTAAAGATAAGGTTGAATTTTTCTTCCTTACTCCCGTAAATAACGTTAAAATCGTTGACGGCGGTTATGAAATAGTTACCAAAGACGGTTCTTATACCGCTAAGGACTGCATAATTTCGGTAGGCAGAAGCGGTAGTAAATGGATGGAAACCGTATGTAAGGAACTTGATATATCCACAAGCTCTAACCGTGTTGATATCGGTGTAAGAGTAGAACTTCCTGCCGAGGTTTTTGCACACCTTACCGATGAACTGTATGAGAGCAAAATAGTTTACCGTACCGAAAAATACGGTGATAGAGTACGTACCTTCTGTATGAATCCTAAGGGCGCTGTGGTTAACGAAAATACCAACGGTATTATTACCGTTAACGGACACAGCTACGAAGACCCGGAAAAGCAGACCGAAAATACTAACTTTGCTTTACTTGTAGCAAAACATTTTTCCGAACCCTTTAAGGATTCCAACGGTTACGGTGAAAGTATCGCAAAACTTAGCAATATGCTTGGCGGCGGTGTAATCGTTCAGCGTTTCGGCGACCTTATCAGAGGAAAGCGTTCCACACAAAGCCGTATTGACGAAGCCTTTATTACTCCTACTCTTAATGCAACACCGGGTGATTTAAGCCTTGTACTTCCTAAGCGTATTCTGGACGGTATTATCGAAATGATTTACGCTCTTGATAAAATTGCCCCCGGTACAGCTAATGAAGATACCCTTCTTTACGGTGTTGAAGTTAAGTTCTATAATATGGAGGTTCAGGTTGACTCTAATCTTGAAACAGCTCATAAGGGACTTTATATTATAGGCGACGGAAGTGGTATTACACATTCACTTTCCCACGCATCTGCAAGCGGTGTTTACGTTGCCAGAAAAATAGCGGAAAAAACTAAAAAAATACTTGACAACTCACAAAATGAGTGTTATACTTCTTAAAAAGTAAAAGCGATGACGAAGACGGTTAAGAATTTTTAACTTACAGAGAGCCGAGGTTGCTGAAAATCGGTAGTGCGAATTCTTGTATAACCCATCCCTTCCGAGCCGGAAGTCCGAAAAGGAAACTAAGTAGGCGCTTCCCGTGATTGCTGCGTAAATGCATAGGAATTGTTTGATTCCGAGAGTGGCGGATTTTTCCGCAATTTGAGTGGTACCGCGAGTGTTATTTCACACCCGTCTCAAAGCAAAACTTTGAGATGGGTGTTTATTTTTTTATTATTATGGAAAGGGTGTATTAAAATGACTACCAACACAGCAAAAGAACAGTTAATGGAGATTGCCTCACGAATTAAAGAAATGCGTGATATTATGGGTTGGTCTATTGAAGAAATGGCTGAAAAGACCGAAGTAACCGTAGAAGATTATAACGCGTATGAAAATGCAAATGCAGACATTCCTTTTTCATTTATACATAAATGCGCAATTGCTTTTGATATAGAAATGACCGAACTTTTGGAGGGTGGTTCAGCTCGTCTTTCAGGTTACACCGTAACAAGAAAGGGAATGGGACAGTCCACCGCAAAGGAAGACGGCATCGATATCAAAAACCTTGCCCCTAAGTTTAAGGATAAAATTGCAGAACCATATTGGGTTAGATATGAATACGATGCTTCTCAGCAAAATAAGCCTATTCATCTTACTACCCATTCGGGTCAGGAATTTGACCTTATAATGAGCGGTTCTCTTAAGGTGCAAATAGGTAATAAGGTTGAAATTCTTAACGAGGGCGACAGTATTTACTATAACAGTTCTACTCCTCACGGAATGATTGCCATAGGCGGTAAGGATTGTGTGTTCTGCGCAGTTGTACTTCCCGGTGAGGACTCTAAGGAAGAAAACGTAAGAAAGAGTATTGCTTCCACTAAACCGAGTGAAACTCTCGTTTGTGAAAAGTTCGTGGATACTACCGAAAATGAAAACGGCGAACTTTTGGATATTAAGTTCAAAAATACCGATACCTTTAATTTCGGTTTCGATATTGTTGACGGTATTGCAGGCAAATATCCAGATAAACTTGCAATGCTTCACGTAGATAAAAATAAGGTTGAGCGTCGCTTTACCTTTAACGATATTAAGCGTGCTTCCAATCAGGTTGCCAATTACTTTACCTCTCTCGGCATTAAAAAAGGCGATAAGGTAATGCTTGTTTTAAAGCGTCATTATCAGTTCTGGTTCTGTATGGTGGCTCTTCACAAAATCGGCGCCATAGCAATTCCCGCTACAAATCAGCTTAAGGAACACGATTTTGAATATCGCTTTAATGCGGCAGGTGTAAGCGCTCTCGTTTGTACTGCAGACGGCGATACTGCAGAAATCGCTGAGAGAGCGGCACAAAACTGTCCTACCGTTAAAAATCTTATTATGGTTGGCGATTCGCGTGAGGGATGGCGCAATTTTGATGATGAATATCCTCTCTATAGCGCCCATTTCTACAGAAATGAAGATACCTCTTGCGGTGAGGACCTTGCCCTTATGTTCTTTACTTCGGGTACTACCGGTAATCCTAAAATGGCGGCTCATAAGCATACCTACGCTTTAGGCCATTTCGTTACCGCTAAATATTGGCACTGTTGTGAAAGAGACGGACTTCATTTAACCATTTCCGACACGGGTTGGGGTAAATCTCTTTGGGGTAAGCTTTACGGACAGTGGCTTTGCGAAGGTGCAGTCTTTGTTTACGATTTTGATAAATTTGTAGCAGATGAAATTCTTCCGATGTTTGCTAAATATCAGATTACTACCTTCTGCGCTCCCCCTACAATGTTAAGACTTCTTGTTAAGGGCGACCTTTCAAAATATGATTTATCTTCCATTAATCATATGACTACGGCAGGTGAGGCACTTAACCCTGAAGTATTCGTTCAGTTTGAAAAGGCTACGGGACTTCAGATTATGGAAGGCTTCGGTCAGACCGAAACCACCCTTACCATTGCTAATCTTTGCGGCACCGTACCAAAGGTTGGCGCTATGGGTAAGGCTTCTCCTCAGTATAATATTGATATTGTTGACAGTGAAGGAAACAGTGTTGCCGACGGTGAAGTTGGTGAAATCGTTGTCCGTACCAAAGAAGGTGTGCCTTGCGGTCTTTTCAAAGAATATTATATGGATGAAGAAAAGACAAACGAAGCATGGTATGACGGTATGTATCATACAGGCGATACCGCTTGGCGTGATGAGGAAGGATATTTCTGGTACGTTAGCCGTATCGACGACGTAATTAAGTCTTCGGGCTACCGTATCGGGCCTTTTGAAATCGAAAGCGTTATTATGGAACTTCCTTACGTTCTTGAATGTGGCGTATCTGCCGCACCCGATGAAGTAAGAGGTCAGGTTGTTAAAGCAAGTGTTGTGCTTGTAAAGGGAACCGAGCCTACAGAAGAACTTAAAAAGGAAATTCAGCAGTACGTAAAAGAGCATACTGCACCCTATAAATACCCGAGAATAGTTGTATTTAAGGATGAACTTCCCAAAACTATAAGTGGAAAAATCCAAAGAAATAAGTTGTAATGTAAAATCAAATAGAATGTTGACAAATACTGTAAGTTGTGCTACAATGATACAGTCAATAAAAGGCTTTGACGAAGAGTACACGTTCAGAATACCTTACAGAGAAACGGTGGTTGGTGCAAACCGTCAGGCTATAGGTTCGTGTTTGTAGCTTCTGAGCCGAGGGGAAGAAAGTATTATATATCAGTAGAACCCCTCCGTGATTGCTGCGTGAAGGCATAGGAATTGTTTGATTCCAAGAGTGGCGGATTTCCGCAATTTGAGTGGTACCGCGGGTGTGAAAATATTTGGCGCTCGTCTCAAAGGAATTAACTTTGGGACGGGTGTTTTTTCGTCCTACAAAGAACGGAGAATATAGTTATGGAACAGATGACAGGACTTGATTTTAAAATCAAGGAAATGGCGGGACGTATTAAGGAACTGAGAGAAATCGAAGGCCTTACTCCCGAAGAAATGGCAGTAAAAACTGCCGTATCTACAGATGAATATATTCAGTGCGAAGCAGGTAACAGTGACTTAAACTTTGCTTTTATTTACCGTTGCGCTCTTGCGCTTAACGTTAACGTTACCGATATTATCGAGGGTTACAGTCCCCGACTTAAATCATATACGGTAACACGTTCGGGTGCAGGTCAAAAAATTGCTCAGGCACACGGTATGACCTACTATAACCTTGCTTATGCTTTCCAGAATAAAATTGCCGAACCTCTTTACGTTCGCAGTATCTATAGCGAGGAAGCTCAGCACAGGGATATTGAACTGACCACCCATGCAGGTCAGGAACTTGATATCATTATTGAAGGTCAGCTTATGGTACAGGTTGGCGAACACAAGGAAGTTTTGGGCCCCGGCGACAGCATTTATTACGATAGTGACGTTGCCCACGGTATGATTGCTATAGGCGGAAAGGACTGTCTTTTCTACGCTATCGTTCTTAATCCTACGGGTGAGCCTATTCCCGAACTTCTTCCTGCAAAAACAGTTCTTGAGCCTAAGGCTGTTAAAAAGGATACCAAGGAAAGAATTTATCAGAAGTTTATTGACGTTACCGAAGATGCAAACGGTACTCCTACTTCCATTAAATTTAAAAATACCGAGAAATTCAATTTCGGCTTTGACCTTATTGATGCCCTTGCTGACAGAGAACCTGAGAAACTTGCTATGCTTCATATTTCGAAGGATAAAACCGAAAGAAGACTTACCTTTAAGGATATTAAGAAGGCTTCTAACCAGTGCGCTAATTACTTTAAGTCTTTGGGTATTAAAAAGGGCGACAGAGTAATGCTTGTTTTAAAGCGTCATTATCAGTTCTGGTTTGCTGTGATTGGTCTTAATAAGCTTGGCGCAATTGCTATTCCTGCAACAAATCAGCTTTTAGAGCACGACTTTGAATATCGCTTTAATGCGGCAGGTGTAAGTACAATTATTTGTACTGCAGACGGCGACACCGCAAATCAGGTTGACATTGCCGCCGCTAAAGCACCTTCTCTTATAAATAAGCTTATCGTTGGCGGTGAAAAGGAAGGCTGGAGAAACTTTGACGAGGAATATACCCTCTATAGCACCCACTATAACAGAACAGAGGATGCTCCGGGTGGAGAAGACCTTATGCTTATGTTCTTTACCTCGGGTACTACGGGTTATCCCAAAATCGCCGCTCATAACTATAAATATGCTCTCGGTCATTTCCATACTGCAAAGTATTGGCATACCGTTGACCCCGACGGACTTCACTTTACAATTTCCGATACGGGTTGGGCAAAATCAATGTGGGGTAAACTTTACGGACAGTGGCTTTGCGAAGCGGCAATATTCGTTTATGACTTTGACCGCTTTGATGCCGCAGATATTCTCCCGATGTTTGCTAAATATAAGATAACCACCTTCTGCGCACCTCCTACAATGCTCAGAATGATGATAAAACAGGATATATCCAAATACGATTTCTCTTCCGTAACTCATATGACTACGGCAGGCGAAGCGCTTAACCCTGAGGTTTACCGTCAGTTTGAAAAGGCTACCGGTCTTCATATTCTCGAAGGCTTCGGTCAGACCGAAAGCACTATGATAATCGGTAATATGATTGGTTCAAGCCATAAAATCGGTTCTATGGGTAAGCCTGCTCCTATTTACGACGTTGATATCGTTGACAGTGAAGGTAAAAGTGTTCCCGACGGTGAGGTTGGCGAAATCGTTATTAACGTTAAGGACGGCGCTCCCTGTGGACTCTTTACGGGTTACTATCTTAACGAAGAAAAGACTAAGGAAGTATGGCACGACGGATATTATCACACGGGCGATACCGCTTGGCGTGATGAAGACGGCTTCTTCTGGTACGTTGGCCGTGTGGATGACGTTATTAAGTCTTCCGGTTACCGTATCGGACCCTTTGAAATCGAAAGCGTTATTATGGAACTTCCTTACGTTCTCGAATGCGGTGTATCTGCCGCACCTGATGAAGTAAGAGGTCAGGTTGTTAAAGCAAGTATCGTTTTGGTAAACGGCACCGAGCCTACCGAAGAACTTAAAAAAGAAATTCAGAAGTACGTTAAGGACAGAACTGCTCCTTATAAGTACCCACGTATCGTAGTATTCAGAGATAGCCTCCCAAAAACTACAAGTGGAAAAATTCAGAGAAATAAGTTATAATAAAAGGACAAAGGAGGAAGGGCAATGTTTGATAAAAGAATTACGCTTTTTTGCGGTCATTACGGAAGCGGTAAAACCAATATTGCGGTAAATGCGGCGTTAAAGCTTAGTGAAGAATATAAAAATATTGCTCTTGCCGACCTTGATATAGTTAATCCTTATTTCAGAACAAAAGACAGCAGCAGTATGCTCAGTGAAAAGGGAATAAGACTTATTTGTTCCGAGTAC
Organism: Oscillospiraceae bacterium; assembly: GCA_015065605.1. Classification (GTDB taxonomy): domain Bacteria; phylum Bacillota; class Clostridia; order Oscillospirales; family Acutalibacteraceae; genus SIG607. The sequence goes on from SVPZ01000015.1 coordinate 56,264, forward strand.
GCTAATTCAAACGTTGATATTCCTGCGCTTCCTGCCGAGATTTATGCTATTACCGACGATAAAAATCTGAAAAGCGTCGTTGATATCGGCGGAGATGACAGAGGCGCTTACGTTCTGGGCAGAATAAGTGAGAAAATCGTCAGTGAAAACGATTATGATATGCTTATGGTAATAAACAGTTACCGTCCGTTAACAAGGGACGCTCAGTCAACTATGGAAGTGTTAAACGAAATCGAAACCGCTGCGAAAATAAAATTTACAGGACTTATAAACAATTCTAATCTGGGTGAAGAAACTACCCCCGAAGACGTACTTGCTTCACTTGAATACGCCCAAAGCGTATCAAAGGCTACCGGTCTTCCTATAGTTGCAACCACCGTAAAAGAGGAATTATATGAGGCTTTACTGGGAAAAATCGAAAATCTTTTCCCGCTTAAGCTTCAGGAAAAAATTATGTAGATTACACATTTATTGTGCGTATCGTAATATTAATTTGCTAAGGAGTGTTTAATTTGGCAAAGTTAACCTTTAAAACCGACAACTGTAAAGGTTGCGGACTGTGCGTAGATGCCTGTCCCAAACAGGTGCTTATTCTCGCTCAGGACAAAATCAACAAAAAAGGACACCATCCCGTAGAAGCCGCTAATATCGAGGCTTGTATCGGCTGTGCATTCTGTGCAACAATGTGTCCCGACTGTATTATTAAGGTAGAAAGGTAGTGAAGAAAAGTGGCAGATAAAGTTTTAATGAAAGGTAATGAAGCTATTGCAGAAGCTGCTATAGTTGCAGGATGCCGTCACTATTTCGGCTATCCTATTACTCCTCAGACAGAAATTGCCGCTTATATGGCAAAGCGTATGCCCAAAATCGGCGGAACCTTCCTTCAGGCTGAAAGTGAAATTGCCGCTATCAATATGGTTTACGGCGTTGCTTCTACAGGTAAGCGTGTAATGACCTCTTCTTCAAGCCCCGGAATTTCCCTTAAGGGTGAAGGTCTTTCTTACCTTGCAGGCGCCGACCTTCCTTCTCTTGTCGTAAACGTTCAGAGAGGCGGCCCCGGTCTTGGCGGTATTCAGCCTTCTCAGTCTGACTATTTTCAGGCTACCAAAGCAGGCGGTCACGGAGATTTCAGAATGATAGTTCTTGCTCCTGCTTCGGTTCAGGAAATGGCTGACCTTACCGTAAAGGGCTTTGAACTTGCAGATAAATACCGTATGACCTCTATGATTCTTGCAGATGGTACTATGGGTCAGATGATGGAACCCGTTTCCCTTGACCTTGCAGTTAATCCGCCTATCGAAAAGCCTTGGGCTACTACGGGAACCAAGATGGAACGTGAGCATAATATCGTTAACTCTCTTTTCCTTGTTCCCGAAGAACTTGAAAAATCAAACTTTGAACGTTATGATCGTTATAAGTACATAGAAGAAAACGAATGTATGTGGGAAGAATATCTTATGGACGATGCCGAAATTTGTATCGCTGCATTTGGTATTGCCGCACGTGTTTCCAAGAATGCTATCAACGAAGCAAGAAAACAGGGTATAAAGGTTGGTCTTATCCGTCCCATAACCCTTTGGCCTTTCCCCAATGCGCCCTTCAAGAAGGCTGCAGACAAGGTTAGTCAGATTATTTCCGTTGAACTTTCTATGGGTCAGATGATAGATGACGTACGACTTGCCAGCGAGTGCAAGGTTCCCGTAACCCTAAGTAATCGTGCAGGCGGTATGATTCCTTCTCCCGAACAGGTACTTGACGCTATTAAAGAAGCAGCAAAAGGAGGCGCTAAATAATGGTAGTATTTGATAAACCTCATGCACTTACCGATGCTCCCATGCATTATTGCCCCGGTTGTACTCACGGTATCGTTCACCGTCTTGTTGCCGAGGTTATTGATGAACTTGGTATTGAAGGCAAAACCATTGGTGTTGCTCCCGTTGGTTGCTCGGTTATGGCATATAACTATTTTAACTGTGATATGATTGAGGCTGCTCACGGACGTGCTCCTGCCGTTGCAACGGGTGTAAAACGTGCAGACCCCGAAAACCATATTGTATTTACCTATCAGGGTGACGGTGACCTTGCTTCTATCGGTATGGCTGAAACAGTTCATTCCGCCGCAAGAAACGAAAACATTACCGTTATCTTTATCAATAACGCTATTTACGGTATGACAGGCGGTCAGATGGCTCCTACCTCTCTTCCCGGTCAGGTTACTCAGACCTCTCCCTACGGCAGAGACGTTACTCAGTGCGGTTATCCCGTTAAGGTTTGCGAAATGCTTTCAAAACTTGACGGTCCCGAATATCTTGAAAGAGTAACCGTAAACAACGTTAAAAACATCAAAAACGCTAAGAAGGCTATTAAAAAGGCTTTCCAGAATCAGATTGACGGCAAAGGCTTCTCTCTTGTTGAAGTTGTGTCGAGCTGTCCTACCAACTGGGGTATGACTCCCAAGCAGGCGCTCCAGTGGATTGACGAAAAGATGATTCCTTATTATCCTCTTGGCGTTTATAAAGACAGAAGTGCAGATAAGGAGGAAGCATAATGGCTACTACACAGTTTTTATTTTCAGGCTTTGGCGGTCAGGGTATTCTTTTCTCCGGT
>SVPZ01000016.1 GCA_015065605.1 Oscillospiraceae bacterium
AAAAGTTTCGGCATTCCAACCGTAACCCGCAAAAGCATTTTCATAGTTTGTGCGGTTTCCGTTCTGTTGATAATTATCCCAAAAAGTATCATAATAACTGTCACCACCGCCCTGTGATTTTCCGGCCTCGAAAACGTCTTCTATAGCACCCGGCATATCGGCTGTTTTATAGGCAGAATTGCCACCCGTTTTTTCGCGGATTTTTTCAGCAATTGCGCGGATATTTTCTTCTTCATAAATCTTTTTAGCCATTAGTAGTTCACCTCATCTCCGTTAGGCATAATATCAAGCACCATATTCGCTATTTCGGTTTTATCGGCTTCGGTAAGAATATAATCTTTACCATCGATACCGTCTTTACCGTCGGTACCGTTTATACCGTCTTTGCCGTTATCGCCTTTATCCCCTTTATCACCTTTATCACCCTTAAAAAGTCCGTTGTCGGCATCATTTCTGACGCTTTGCGCAATGTTTATCGCCGACTGATAAAGATTAACTAACTGTTCATATTCACTTATAGTAGGTTCACCTGGTGCTTCTCCCTGAGCATAACCGCTTTCTGCCACCCTAACCTCCGCCGCGTTAGTGGTAATACGGCTATTTTCTTTAGTACCTATTAAAGAAAAACTGAAAGACGGTACTTTTATAACCTCGTAAGGCACGAGATAGGTGTTATCCCCTATATAAAAACCGCTTTCTTCGTTAAAAATTGCAGAAATATTTTTTCCGCCTTCCCCTTTAAAAACTGCCGTCACTTCATAACCGTTCCATTCTTTTGAAAGGTCTAATTTAAGTGACAAAAAGTTTACAGAGTCCGAATAAACCGGATCAGCGCATACGTCTATGTGCTGACCCTTCACTTTTGCATAAATCATTAAATTTACCTCTTTTTTATTTATTAACAGCAGCGCCTTACTTTCCGCTGTCAAAAAAATAATAATAGGTTAATTTGCGACATTCACCGACATCTTTTTGCACATTTGGTGCAAAACTGATGTCAATAACCTGTCAATAACTTCAATAAATCAAAAAAACCCTCCGTTTTAATAGTTAAAAACGGAGAGCTATCACTAGTATTTATTTTATTTATAATATTATTTCATATATTTTTCTACGTAATCCTTAGGTTCGATAATTCTGCCCTGAACACGTGAGTCTTCAGCAGCAAATACCAACATATGATTGTAGCAGGAAATACCAATTTCGCTAACGTCATCTTTACCTAGTTCGCCCGTAAGATACTTATAAAGGGCGTCAACTGTACCTGTGTCACCGCCACCGTGACCGGAAGTAATCGAGTCACCGGTAACTGCAATTTCAGCATCCAAGTATCTGAATTCCTTAGTTACAAAATCATAGAAACGGAACTGTTTGCCGCTTTCAGCGCCCATTTCACAGTGAAGCATACCCTTGGTACCCATTATATCACTGTATCTGCCACCCTTGGTGAAAGCGCACATGGTAAGAAGAACGGTACTCTTATCTTCAAATTCCATATTAACCGTCTGATGGTCAACAACGTCGTTGTCACACTTAAAGATACATTTGCCGTACTGAGTGGTCTTAAGAGCGTTCATAACGTCTTCATCGGTAGGATTAACCATTTGAGTAGAAGCCCATCTGAACCAACCGTTCTTTTTATCATCATAATAAAGCTTTACGCTGTTATAAGGACAGGTATCATATTCGGGACAGCCTTCAAGACATCTTTCGGGAGCGCCATCGGGAGCATTTTCTTCTCTGAAGTAAGAAAGAGAACCAAAGGACTGAATCTTATCACACTTTTTACCAACGAGCCACTGAAGAATATCAATATCGTGACAGCACTTCTGTAAAAGCATAAAGGAAGCTCTGCCCGAATTACCCCAGTTACCTCTTACAAAGCTATGGCTCTGGTGAACGTTACCAACAGCTTCGGTATGGTTAATGGAAACAACATTACCAAGTAAACCGTCATCAATAATCTTTTTAAGTTGCATAAAGTAAGGAGTGTAACGAAGAACGTGGCAAACCATAATCTTTCTGCCGTATTTTTCAGCCTGCTTGTATATCATACCGCACTCTTCTGGAGAAGGAGAAACAGGTTTTTCAAGAAGAAGGTCGTATCCAAGTTCCAAAGCCTTCATAGCAGGTTCAAAGTGAAGCTGGTCCATAGTAGAAATAATTGCAACGTCTGCAAACTTAGGTCTATCTAAAATATGTTCCCAAGTAACGTAGCAGTTTTCTTCGGGAATATCGTGAATTTCTTTAACGGACTCTCTTCTGCTAACAATAGGTTCAGCAACACCTACTACCTTAAACTTATCGGGATGACTTTTCATAATGTTTGTGTAGGTTCTGCCTCTGTCACCTGCACCAATAACTATTACTTTAATCGGTTCCATAAATATGCCTCCTAAATTTAAAGACTTGTAAAAATGATTTTTTTGTGATATAATCGCTATATCACTTATTATTATAAGGATTTTTTATAAAAAGTAAATTTAAAATTGTATATTTAATCTTTAAAATTATATACAAAAAAAGGAATACTATGAATCAGTTTACAATAAAAGATAATCCAAGAATTACCTCTCTTCATTCGCTTTTTACCTATACCTACCCTGCTGATTTTAAGTTTCACGGTGAAAGCCATAACTTTTATGAAGTTATAATCATTCTTTCGGGAAGCGCCACGGTAGCGGCAGACAGTAACGTTTTTTCCCTTAAAAGCGGTCAGGCATTTTTACATCCGCCTATGCAGTTTCATAACGTTATAAGCGACTCTTCAGAACCTTTAAGCGTAGCCGTTATTTCCTTTTCGGGAAAACACATTCCAAAAACCTTCAACCGCGTTTGCGTAATTGAAAATATGTCTGCGGTACATAATTTATTTTCCCGCGCACAAAAGATATTTAACTTTAACGATATCTGGGTTACGTCGGTTAAGAATAACGACAACTCACATCTTATATTTATAAAGGAATTCGAAACTTTTTTGATAAACCTTAACGAAAATACACTTAGCAAAAAAGAAAAGCTGAGCATAAGCGAAGCCAACTATTCCCTTATAGTTAAAACGCTGGAGGAAAATACCGATAAAAATTTAAAGGTGGGCGATATTGCAAAACTTCTTAATATGAGTGAAATCGGCGTACAAAAAACCTTTTCAAAATACGCAGGTGTAGGTGTTATCGAATACTTTAATAATATAAAAATACGAAAAGGTATCGAACTTTTAAAATCAGGACTGAGTGTTAAGGAAACCGCGCTTCAATTAGGCTTTAACGATGCTAATTATTTTTCCACCGTTTTTAAAAGAATTACGGGAAATCCTCCATCGAAATTTATATAAGAAACATGGCGAATGCTCAAGTGGAGCATTCGCCATTTATATTTTATTTTAAATTAACGTCGTAGGTAAGGCTTCCCTTTGCTTCGTAATTGCCAAGCAGTACCTCAAGTCCTGCTTCGACAGCCATCTTTGAATTACCGCCCATAATTAAACGGCTAACGTGAGGGATATCCTCAAGCACAAACGGATTACCAAAGTGAAGCACTGTGGAAATTCTGTTTGTCACCTGAAGCGCAACAAAAATTGAGAGTAAACGGGGAGTAAAGTCTTCACAGCCTTGATATGCTTTACCATCGGTAAAGGTAACAAACACTACGTCGTCGTAAGGCGAATTATCCTCGGTAATTCTCCAACCGTCAGTGGAACTGGGGAATTCCTTAATAATTCTATATCCCGAATCGGGATAGTTCTCAAGCAACTTATCCTTAATATACATAGGATTGTACCAATTTTTACTCATTGTATCAACGTCGATTTTATCGTTATGAAGTTCCGCTTCGTTATGGCACATAATTAAGAAATAGTGCTTTTTATCCTTTGGTAGCGCAACACTTACACCTTTGTCGGTTTTAGCATAAATACCGTCGGTATTTAGCTTATGATAGTTAATTTCATCTTCCTCGGTAATTTCAGCAGTTGTATCAAGAAGCGTTACCTTGTGCTGTGCATCAAGCACGTACTGAACAGCCTCATCAAGCACGTCATCGGGAATAAGGCCTTCTTTATAGCCCTTAAGCAGTGACTCGTAACCGGGTTGATTTTCATACCAAATAAGCGCCAAATCGGCTCCTCCGGCAACGGCAAGAGGTCTGCAACCTTCTACTCCGTATTTAGCGGTAACACCACCCATACAAAGAGCGTCGGTAATAGCAAAACCGTTAAAGCCAAGGCTTCTGAACAAATCCATAGTGGGCTTTGAAAGACTTGAAGGCTTTTCGGGGTCAAGAGCAGGAACCAAAGAATGTCCTGTCATAACACCGTCCAAAAGTCCTTTTTTACAAAGCTCTAAATAAGGATACCAACAGTAGTCGATAATTTCTTCTTTTGTTGCGTCGGAGAAAGACTCTGCCATATGGGAATCTATATATTTATTATGGTTTTTACCTGCTCCGCCTGCGCTTGGGAAATGCTTACCAACGGTAAGTACACCGCCGTCGTGCATACCCTGCGCTTCTGCAGCGGCAAGTTCTGCCACTCTGTATTTATTACCACCCATTGAACGATTGGTAGAAGCGCACAAAGAGTTACAATTAAGCATATCGAGTACGGGGTTACATACAACGTTATATCCCGCTTTTCTTGCTTTAACAGCGGTAATCTTACCGAAAGCATATGCGCTCTCTATCGTGTTACAGGTACCGATAGCATTGTGTTGACCAATGAGTTCGTCGTTACCGTCAACGGAACGAAAACCGCTTTCAGCATCGGTAAATATAAGTATCGGATAATCGGCTGCTTCCTTAATTTTAGCCATATATTCTTCAAATTTGTAATTATTTCCCATCCAGACAGCGCCGAGTTTATGTTCTCTTATCATCTGAATAGCATATTCAGCATTTGCCTTGCTTTTTTCTTCGTCCCAATAATTACAAATACGTCCACACATAACCATACCGAGTTTTTGTTCAACGGTAAGGTCTTCGAGTTTTAATTCTTTAATTTCCATAACATCACACCTACAATTTTTACTTTTTACTGAAGTTTAATATCGTAAGTTAAACTTCCCTTGGCTTCATGGTCACCAATAAGTACATCGATACCTGCATTTACTGCCATTTCGGACATACCGCCCATAATAACGCGTGAAACGTGAGGCAAGGCTTCTAATGTAAAGGGATTACCAAAGTGAAGCACTGTAGAAATTCTATTTGTAATCTGAAGCGCTTTGAATAAGGAAATAATACGTGGAGTAAAGTCTTCGCAACCAAGATAAGCACGGCTATCGGTAAAGGTTACGAACACAACGTCATCATAAGACGTATTATCAGAAGTTATTCTCAAGCCATCCATACTTGTAGGATATTCTTTAATAATTCTAAAGGCAGAATCGGGATAAATTTCCTGTAGTCTTTCTTTAATATGAACGGGGTCGTACCACTGTTTAGTCATAGTATCAACGTCAATAACACCATTTTTTACGTTATTTTCGTTTTGACACATAATAACAAAATAGTGCTTTTTATCTTTTGGTAGTGCTACCTCAACACCATCGTCGGTTTTAGCGAAAACACCATCGGTATTGATTTTATGTACGTTGGCTCTGTCTTCCTCGGTAATTTCAGCAGTAGTATCAAGAAGAGTCACCTTATGCTGTGCATCAAGCACGCACTGTACTGCTGCATCAAGCACGTCATCGGGAATGAGACCCTCATTATAGCATTTAAGAAGTGATTCATAACCCGGTTTGTTTTCTGTCCAGATAAGCGCCAGACTGTTACCACCTGCAATACTTAATCCTCTGCTACCGTCAACGCCGTATTTTGCAGTAACACCTGCCATACAAAGAGCATCGGTAATAGCAAAGCCATTAAAGCCTTTTTCTCTGAATAAATCCATAGTCTTTTTAGAAAGGCTTGATGGATATTCTTCGTCTAATGCAGGAATTAAAGTATGACCTGTCATAACGCCGTCCAAAAGACCGCGTTTGCAAAGTTCAAGATAAGGATACCAATAATAATCAATAATTTCGTCCAAGGTAACGTCGGATTTGGCTTCTGCCATATGAGAGTCAATCCATTTATCAGCAGCACCAGCGCTTGGGAAATGTTTACCAACTGTCAAAACACCACCATCGTGCATACCTTGTGTTTCAGCAGCGGCAAGTTCGGTTACTCTATATTTATCGCCACCCATAGAGCGCATTGTCATCATACAACAACTATCGCTTTTTACCATATCGAGAACAGGGTTACATACAACGTTATATCCCATTTTTCTTGCCTCAATAGCGGTTACTTTACCAAATGCATAAGCGCTTTCAACGGTATTGCAGGTACCTATTGCATTGTGGGCGCCAATAAGTTCACCATTCTCAGATTCGCCACGACAACCGCTTTCAGCATCGGTAACAATAAGAATAGGATAATCAGCCACTTCCTTTACCTTTGCCATAAATTCTTTCAGCTTATAAGGAGCGGCACCCATCCATACGGCGCCAAGTTTATGCTCTCTTATCATTTGAAGAGCATATTCTGCATTCGCTTCACTCTTTTTTTCGTCCCATAAATTGTTGATATGACCACACATAACCATACCGAGTTTTTGTTCAACCGTTAAATCTTCAAGTTTTAATTCTTTAATTTCCATAAAAGCACCCCCTAATTTTTTTTCATTTTAGCAAACACAAATTTAAAAGTCAATAAAACCAAGAAAATATAGAACAATTTCCATATTTTTCTTGGTTTTATGTGTTTTTTTACACTATCATTTTTTTGAGTATTTCAGAGGCTGTTTTGCAGATTTCGCCAAATGATAAATTCTGCTTTTCACAGTTCATCTCACAAAGAGATGTACCAAAATAATTTTCCCTTATTTTGTTATAATTTGAAGCAATAGTTTCACGGTTTAATTCTCTGTTTTCCTTTACCGAATTCTTTACCTCATCAAAAAGTGAAATCATTTCGGGAAGATATAAATACCGAGCGTTTTCGTAAATAAACGAACGGCAATATATACATTCTGCATTGTTCTTAAGCGTCTTTTCAAAATTTGGATTAGTATCTGTAACACTCTGCATTTTTTTGAGCGTATCATACATAGAATAATCGCTGTGAAGTGACAATAAATCTGCCATAAGCTTCATAAGAGAAACGGTCTGATCCATAAGATTAAATAATTCTTTATCTTTTTCAAAATATTTAATTTGAATTATTCTTATCGCCGTATCCAGATATCTTGCCATTATCGTTCTTGCAATATCAAACTCGTCACGTTCTATTTGCTCATCGTCAGGCTCTATATCAGCAAGTCTATAAAGCAATTCTGCAGCAAGACCTTTATATTTAGGATGTTCGCCCACCTTAGAACGATAATAGCTTAACTTATCAGGCTTAAAATCTGCCGTTTGCGAAAGTTTGGTAAACTGACAGGTTCCGCCGTGGGCGGCAGAATCATCGGTGCTCCAAGCAGATAAGGATATTATGGGCATAAAATCATGCCAAAACCTAGTCATAACCGCTTTCTTTTCATCACTGTAACGGTCAGCGCAGTATTTAGTCAGAAAATCATTAATATCAGAAGTTTCCTTTTCCCAAGCGTTAAGGGCAAGATATTCACTGATAAGGGGGTCACCGTGAGAAAGTTCGGGCCACAGCACCACACCCTTGCAGGCGGTATCTTCCTTAGCCATTTTTATTCGTTCGTTGGTTAATTCGTAAAATCCCCTTATTTCACTTTCGGACTCGTATCCGCTAAAAATACCGAATATCCAAGGAAATTTATCTTTAATTCCCCATTTTGTAAAATTATTTTCCTTACACGTATCTGAGGTATAGTCGAATATTATAGACTGATTAGGATCAAGTTCATTAACCAGCTGACGTACCTCCTCGGGAGTAAAACGCATCCATAAATCCCAACTTGCAATAAGCAAGGGAGAATTCGGATATTTCTCCTTAATATACGAAGCAATTCTGCGATATACGTACAGTTTCATACGGCGGTTTTCTTCAGCATCTGCCGAATATTTACGTTCACCAAGTCCTATGGTATGAAAAATCTGACTGCTTCCGTATTCTTTAACGTGAGTGTCGGTTAATTTAAAATAGTTGTTTAAATTTTCGTTTTTTCTTACGTCCCAAACAAGTCCCGTAGGCTCGGAATAGGAATGAGTTGCCTGAGGAAGAAATTCAGGCTTTTTCTTATCAAGAAATTCATAGGGAGTACGAGAATACCAATGAGTCATGGTACCGCAGTCCTCAGGATGCATTAAATCACACTCAAAGGCATACTCAAGTATCTTTTTACGAAGTTCCCCCCTGTACTGAAGCGACCAGAAAAGACTTCTGTCGTTATATCCATCGGTTGCTTCGGGCAAGGGTTCATCCCTTTCGGGATAGGAAACCGTATCGGGAAAAGCTTTTTGAAAAATATCGTCCATACCTATTCTCAGCATAAAAAGATTAAGACGTTTTTTCAGCATCCAATTAATTTCCGTTTTCCAATCCTCAAAGCTCCAATGCTCTGCCTGAAAACGATGTAAACTTCTGTGAGCAAAATAACGCAGTCCTCGGTACTCAAAACGGGGTGATTCCGTTAAATTGATATTATCGGTGATAAGGTTGCATTTTTTTATTCTGTCGCCGTCCCAAAAGTATCGGCAACCAAGATACTTTTCGAAATACCTATATACGCTATAGATAGTAGATCTTCCTCTGCCGCCTGCAAAAATAAGATATTTTCTGCCGTCTGCTTCTAAGGTTCTTATGCAGTAATCATCGGTACAATATTTTATACCGAAGCCGTCGGTTTTACCCGTAAGATAAAGGTTTGCCGTAACACAGTTAGCGGCATCGCTGCCGATAAGTACCACAAGATCACTATCAACTGCATTATTCAAAAAGTCACTGTCGCTAACTTTTAGAATTTCTGTGCCGGCAGTTTTTAAAGCCAAATCACAAAAAGCATTCGCCGCAATTTTATATGCACTATGGCTGTCTTTGGGACTAACTACGCAAACTTTCATACATAAAGTCTCCTAATCGTCTTTTTTAAATCAATATTACCATTTTTAATAATATCAACAAAAGTTCAGAGTAAAACTAAAAATATTAAATACTTTAAGTTAAACTTATAACTTTATTACTTTGCCTGTAGAAATACTTTCATATACCGCATTCATAGCTTCGATGGTTTTCTTGTGCCATTTTAGATTTATAAGCGGAGTTTTATTATTACGGATATTATTTACGAACTCGTCTATAAGCCCTACCCACTCATCAAAATAGGTATATTGTACTGTATAGCGGTCATTCGGGCAGCCATTATGATAAACGTTTGGTCCAAAACAGTCTGCCATAACAGTACCGTTTTCTCCGTTCAGGGTAATATTAACTTCCATACGCTTCGGGAAAACTTCCCAACCGGGTCCGGGCACTTTTATGCGTTCTTCCATTTTAGACCAAGACGGGTCAAGAGAGAAAACAGTACCATCCTTCATTCGACCAATAACCGAAAGCATATCTTCTTCCTCTATATCAGGGCGAATATTTGGAGCGACTTCGGCATAAATACTGTCAAACTCACTACCTGTCATATGACGAATCATATCAAAAATATGTGGATGATCGCAAAGTGCACCGCCACGGAAACGAGAATCGCCGTCTTTGATAGAAACACGCTTACCGTAACTCTTTTCAGGCACACCTTGCCAAGGGAATGCCCATACAGGTGACAAAGTAATATTAGTCGCATTAAATGACTTAATTTTACCTATTTCGCCGTTTGCAACTAACTCTTTCATACGAGCGATTACAGGATTATAGTGCATTTCAAGTTCAATCTGGCAAACAATATTATTCTTTTCAATAATGTTTATCATCTCATCATATTCATCCATCTGGAAAGTAGGAACTTTCATAGAAAGAATATGAATACCACGTTCGGCGCAAAGCTTCATTTGGCGTAAGTGTTCACTATTCTCACTTGCCAATACTACAGCTTCAATCTCAGGATGAGCATCAAGCATTTCAATTTCGCTGTCATAACACGGAATACCGTCAACACTGTTAAGAAAAATTTCTTTAACATCATCATTGGCAGTAGAAACTGCAACCCAGTCAAGCTTTGGATTTTCTTTTAAAACCTGATAATATTTTCTTGTATGACCGTGAGTCATACTCATCATAGCAATTTTTAAAGGTTTCATATTAAATTACCTGCCTTTCCCCTGATTCAACAGAAGCCTTTGCTTTTTCAACTAAAACTTTAAGATTTGCATCAATTGCCAGCATTTCGTCTTTTGTGCCCTTTTGAGCAATTGCAAAAACAGAGCGAACAACTGCAACATCATCAACCGAAAGACCGTATAACTCAAAGTCAACATCTGTAAATTTCTTGTTTTTGTTTCCGAAAACATAGATAGAATCCTGTTTTAACTGTGCGTCAACTACAACATCGCAAGCAATACCACGTTGTGAAATAATTTCATGTTTGTCTTTAGGGATTTCGCCCTTAGTCAAGGTGGCAGAAACTTCTATTGTGCAAACTATACCACCATCTGCAGTTGCGATAACATTGATTGTATTATCATTCTGCATAGCGGTAACTGCTACAATTTTTCTGCCTAATATGTACTGACAAATATCAAACTCTCTGTAAAGTTCTGCGAAAATATCCGAACCCTTTTCAACGATACGGGCAACACGCATAGCGCTGATACCCTGCAAAGTGCCACCCTGTACAATATTCTTAAGTTCAATAAATCTTCTTTCAAGTCTATGAGAAAAAATAGGTGTTTCCACACCATCTATTACCGCGGTTTTGCGATCTATAAACTTAGCTTTTGCTTCAATAGAATACTTATCGAGCAAAAACTCTAATTTTTCTTGAAACATTTTCATAATATCTCTCCTTAAAGCATTTTAATTCTGGGCTTATATTTTTCGAGATAAGCCGCGTTCTTTTCATCTCCACCGGGTGTGTTTGCACTCGACCAAACAGGAGGCGTAATTCCTCTGTCAATACATTGCTTAACACATTCAATTTCCAGCAAGTGAGCAATATAGAAATCAATTATATTTGATACAGGCGCAATAGGTGTATCAAGTCCCGGTACTTCTACAACCGCATCACCAACAGGGTTGAAATCATCAATGCAGACATCTGCATAATCGAAAAGATTTGTCTTGTTAGGATGACGAATAAAGTGGTCCTTTGGCATTTCTTCTTGCCAGTAACTACTCGAAATCGCAATAATTTTAACGCCGTTTTTCTTAGCCTCCATAACTGCATCAATAGTTGCGGGGTTAATACCTATATTATGGAATACTATTAAAAGGTCGTCTTTTTTAAGATCATAATACTTCATAATAGCACTACCGTAATTAACTGTTCTTTCAAGTTCTAAGTATTTGAGTGCTTGATTAAATACCGAAAGCCCCGTTTCCATAATAGGATTTATACATGAAAGCCCACCTGCTCTGAAAAACATCTCACCCATACATAGTGTAGTATGTCCTCCGCCGCCATAAACGTTAATAAGGCGATCATTCTCTATTGCATCTGCCATTAACGATGCCGCTTTCTTAATGTTTTCACCCTGAGTTTTATTAACAATTTCAAAATTTTTCAAAAGACTTTCAAAATATCCAAAATCATTCATTTGTCATCTTCCTTTCGATTTCGTCTTTAGTTGGAACAGAGTTTAAAACACCGCTTTTAGTAACGCTTAAACCCGAACCGCAAACTGCATATTGACAAGCTGTTTCAATGTCTTTACCATTAGCTAAACATACTGCAAGCACACCGTTAAAGGTATCTCCTGCTCCCGTAGTATCAACGGGTTTAACATCAATTGCTTTTATAAAGGTTTTGTCATTTATACTGCATCCCTTGCTGCCAAGTGTAGTTATAACATTCTCAAAGCGGTTTACGTCTATTGCCTTCTTTTCTTGCTCATTTGGTGTTACTGCAAATACCGATTTTGCAATTTTTTCGGGTATTGGTCTTATCGGAGCAGGATTTAAAATCACCTTGACATTGTACTTATTGGCAAGTTCTACCGCAACCTCGTTTACCTTTTCAGGCACTTCGTGTTGCAAAAGTAAAATATCACTATTAGCAATTTCTTCTTCAAAAGAAAGCACATCTTCTGTGCAAAGTTCCGCACTTCTGTAACCTGTCACCTGATTTTCACCATTTTTATCGGTAAGAATAACTGCAAACGTAGTTTTTAGCCCTTTCTTTACCGCAAAATAACCGTTAATGCCAAAATCTGTTGCAGTTTGCTTACACTTTTCACCATCATTATCGTCGCCTATAGCACCTAAATAAGAAACTTTTGCTCCCATTTTAGCACAAGCTACCGCCTGATTGATACCCTTGCCGCCAATCTCTTCGTGAACACTATTGGCAACTAGGGTTTCACCCTTTTCATGAAAATGATCAACATTCATAAAAATGGAATTTCCGCAAATTCCAATAACAGAAATTTTAGCCATTTTAATACCTCACAAGTGTTTTATTCGAGGCAGATATTCTTTAATCAATTTCTTGTTAAATTCTGCTCCGCCCTCAATATTACCACTTTTATAAATGGGAAGTTCTGCTCCGTTTTTGGCGGCATTTTCTGCGGCCTCTAATAATAGCGACTGCAGTATAAATGAACTTGCGACGGTTGAAACACTCCCCATTTTAACATCGGTCCCCGTAATATCCATAACCGCATCCCCGTGAGGAACACAGTTATCAATATACATATCACTACACTCATATAGTTTTTTATTATCTGTTTCATCATCAAAATAAGCCGAAGATACGACCGAAATATTTGGAATGCCGTTTTTAGTAGCAACTGATGCCATTTCACAAGGAACGGCATTTTTTCCACTTGTTGAAACTATAATCAAAATATCGTTTTGGGTTATACAGTATCTTTCGAAAATGCTTTCGGCAATACCGCTCATTTTCTCCATTTTACTGCTTTTTGCCGCACCGTTATGTAACATCAAATCAGTATCAAGCATAGCGCTTACATTAACAAGACCGCCCGCTCTGTAAAAACAGTCAAGACCTATTAAATGCGAATGACCACATCCGAAAATGTAGATTATACCGTCATTTTCAATTACCTTTGCCACTTTTTTTGAGGCTTGTTCTATTTTTTCTTTTTGACTGATTTTTATTTTTTCTAAGATATTCGTTATTTCAGAATAATATTTTTCAAAAATCATTTTTTTAGAACTCTCTTGTAGTTTCTGCCAATGTTGTCCCATAACTCTAACGGGTCTTTAGCAGCAACAGAAGTACCATAGCCGCCTCTATATGTCCAGGTAGCAAGACGATCAACGCCCAATTCTTCGTACATATCAACAACCTTGTCTATTTGCTTGAAATCATCAGGGCGCTTATTGTAACCCATAAGCCAACGTTCAGACTGCTTACCGTACTTTTTAGCCATCTGGACTGTTCTTTCTGTAATTTCACGGAAGAAACTTTCAGGAAGACTCCAGTTGATAATCGTAGTTGAGAATACATCAAAATAAGGACAAGACGCTACCATATCCCAGTTGTCATAACCGCGCAGCTCGGTTACATAGTAACTGTTAAGAGTTGCATGTACGCAACAGGTAATTTCAAGATTTGGGTTATACTCTTTAAGAGCCTTTGAAGTATCAGTAAGAGTATATAACGCCTCTCTCCATCTGAATTGCTTAACGTCATCATTCATAAACTTAGGCATTTCGTAACCGTAATACTCTTCAAACTTCTTCATACACTCAGGACATCTACAAGCCCAATCATCTCCTGCACCACCTGTAATAGATGCATAAGACTTAGGATACGCATAGTGAGGTTCATCCCAAAAAAAGCCATCAACCTCAGTGTTCTTTGCGATTTTAAGACAGATGTTCTTAAAGTAATCGCGGAAAGAATTCGTATTAAAACAAGCTGCGTTTAAAACCTCGCCTGTGTATGCAGAAACCTGACGGTGATGAATATTGTTCTGCAAGAATAAACTTACCTGCTCACCGCCAAAGTATTTACCGATACCCCAAGGATCTGCGATAACACGAAGACCTAAATCATGAGCTGCTTTTACAATATTGTTGATGTTGGGAAACCAAAAGTCCATATCGAATTCTGTAATAGCAAGAATAACCGTATCACACCCATGCTCCTTCATCTCCTTAAAATCCTCGATTGCATGCTCTACATAATTCATACCGTAATAACTTACTGCTGTGTGTTTAATAGACATAATCATTCACTCCTAAAATTAATTATTTTATTCAGTAGTATAAAAATTAAATAAAAGCGGCGAACTTTGCAATTTCGGTTAAAAATCAACACAAAGCTACGATTAACGCTTTTATTAAATAAGGATTTTTGCTTTTCCCCCCCATATAATCAACATATTTTTCCTTCTTTAGTATAAAGTATAATTTCTAAACAAGTAACCTTGTTTTTGTTCAAAAATGTGGACTTTTTAGTCAACCGTTTGTACCATTAAACCACCTTAATGCAGTTTTTTTATAATAATGGTTGACTTTTTAGTTAAAATATGTAAATATATAAACGGTGATAATAATGATATTCAATTACGATTCACTTTACTTTGAAATATTAACGGTTGAACGGGTAAGGCACAAAGACGGTAAATTCAGCGTAAAGGAACGTCCCTATGCTGCCCTTTCAATAAGAATAAGCGGAAAAAGTACCTTTTCCATTAACGGCAACCGCTTCTGCGCCGAAAAGGGTGACGTTGTGTTTATTCCGGAAAACCAAACCTACGAGGTTGAATACTTCGACAGCGAATTTATCGTCGCGCATCTTCCCGACTGTAATTATAACCAAGCCGAACGTATCACTCCCCATAATAAAGAGGCTGTATATTCCGTTTTTCTGCGTATGCTTGAGCATTGGAAGCAAAACCGTTCTTCGAACAAGGTTAAAGCCTATATATATGAAATTTTTAATAAACTGGAAGAAGACCAAAACGATTTTTTTGAAAGTTGCCCCGAAGAATTTCAAAAATGTCTTAACTACTTAAACGAAAACTTTTGTGACTCATCTTTAAAAATAGAATCCATTTGTGATTTATATTATATTAGCCGTTCAAGTCTGCAACGTTATTTTTTGCGTTACTTAAATCTGTCGCCAAAGCAGTATCTTTTGCAGTTAAGACTAAATAAAGCAATGGATTTATTGGCAAGCGAAAACAAAACCGTTGCTAAAATATCCGAAAGTTGCGGCTTTAGTGACGAAAAGTACTTTTCGAGAATTTTTAAACAACAATACGGCATCTCACCAAGAGAAGCACGTCATAGAACACATATTTAATTAAGGAGAAACTGATATGAGCGAAATTTCAAAAATTATAAAGCTTAGCGAAATGAAAAAGGAAGATGCAGATTATTGCGAGGAATGTTTCGCAAAAATCAAGGCCGACCCCGATTTGTTTAATGAACTTGAAATCTGTGAAAAACAGTATATGGCGGGTTATAATCCAAGCAAAGCTGCAAAAAGACTTACCGAAAAATCAGGGCTTCATCGCTATACCGTTGACCTTTTAGTAGCATTATACTGTTGCATACGCACCTTAAAACTTTACGAAGCGCATGGCTACAGTGAAGAAATGTTTGCAAAAACCATCGCTCATACACTTCGTGAAAGTCTTGAAAACTGTAAAGCAGTTTACTCTGTTATCGGTACCTTCGTATTTTTTGCCTATAACCGCCACTTTCGATGTGAACGTTTTGCTCTCGGCAGATTACATTTCGAAGCAGTTCCTCTACCCTTTGACTATAAAGACATATGTAAAAAAGGAGATATGGTACTTTCTTGCCATATCCCCGCGTCAGGACCTCTTCTTATTGAAGACGTTGAAGAAGCGTTCAAACTTGCGTATGAATTTTACGGCATAAAGGGACCTCTTGTTGTTGTTTGCAGTTCTTGGCTTTTATATCCACCCCACCACGACGCAGTCTTCCCCGCCGACTCCAACATAAGACGCTTTTATGATTTGTTTGATATAGTTACTCAAAGAGAAACGGAATTCTCCGCTGCAGGTTGGCGCGTATTCAAAACTATGGATTTGGATTTTAACAAATTCGAGCAAAAAACCCGTATGCAAAAGAATTTATATAAATACCTTAAAGACGGCAATAAAATGGGAAGCGGATACGGAATACTTATCAGAAACTATGAATAATTAATAAAAAAACAAAAAAACACTTGATTATATGTTACTTATAGTGTATAATATCAAGGTCAATTGCCGGTGTGATGGAATTGGCAGACGTAGTGGACTCAAAATCCACCGGTAGCGATACCGTGCCGGTTCGAGTCCGGCCACCGGCACCAAAAAAGAAGTAACTTTTGTCTACCAAAAGTTACTTCTTTTTTTATCCAAGCCGCAGGCTTGGCATATCATCACGCGTCAGCGTGTATATCATCAGCTCCTTTAGAGCTGTATATCATCACGGCAAAGCCGTGTATAATTCCTCCTGCGGCTTGATGAGATGCAACTCTGCGTGTTGATGATATGCAATTCCTGCGGAATTGATGATATACAATGCTTCGCATTGATTAATTTACGATAGTATGATATAATGAACTCACCGATAAATTGGAACTTGCCTAACGCTTTTCCAAAAGGAGGGATCTCCATGCGCAACAAAAAAATCCGTATTACCATACTCTTAGCGATTGTTATCCTTTTGCTTGGTGGTTTGTTGGTAATAGGTGTTTTTCAGCTTACCCCGCATATTCAAAGTGCCAAACTTTGCAGTATGATCAATGCAGGTAGTACGGAAAGTGCCATTGAATACATAGAAAAAGTTGCAGATGTCAACGAATATTCTGCGCCATTGTGGATTCGGCGTATCTTGAATATGGTGGAAGATGATTTAGACTTACCACTAGTAATCGCTTGCAGAGAAGGTGATATGCAGGTGGCAAAAGCGCTTCTGGAGCACGGTGCTGACCCCAATCTCTATTTGGACGGAAATTGGAGCCCGATGGAAGCAACCTTCATTTCCAACAAGCCTGACCGACTGGCTATTGCTAAACTGTTGATCCAATACGGTGCAGATGTAGATGCCTATGGCGGTCACATGTCTGGATTGTTCCATCAGCTACTCCTCTATTCGTATTCTTCAAGTGATACGAACGAAGAATTAAAAGAGCAAGAAGAATGTGTTTTGTTTTTGTTAAGCAGTGGTGCCAGTCCTATCGACGATAATGGTGATACGATCATGCACTATGTATGCCGTTCTAATCATGTCGATTTTATCAGCACGCTGACTGCGGATTACGGTGAGTTGCTGGATTATAGAAATCATCAGAACGAAACGCCATTAATGTGGGCGATTGTCGGAAAAAGCGAAGATGCAGTTGCCTTTCTTTTAACTCACAGTGTAGATGTAAAAGCAACCGATGTTAACGGAAAATCCGTATTGGATTATGCACTAGAAAGTGAGAATCAGCGCATTATCGATTTAATAACCGCCGCAAGCGATTCGGATTCAAATGTAAACTAGGCACTCATGTATTTTGCCAAATTCCAATTTGTCGAACGGATAGATGCCATACTTTTGGTCGTTTTCACCTCCGCTTATACACCGTTTGGTCGCACTTTCGCAACAAAAACGCACTTTTGTCTACCGACAAAGGTGACTTTTTTCAATGATGTTTGCCTTCGGCAAATGATGACGGCTTCACCTAATGATGCCGCTGACGCTAATGATGTCGGCTTCGCCTAATGTTTTGTGGCAAACATCACATCATTGCAAAACGAAGTGGAGCAACATCATATTTGCGAAGCAAATGCATCCTATCGCCGTAGGCGCATATCATCAGCCGAAGGTTTGCTCGGAATTTTTTTATAAATATTTTCTATAAACATACAACCCCATGCCTTACCTATTGGTAAAAACATGGGGTTGTATTGCGTATTATTATCCTAAAGCTTTTATTATTTTATTGATATATGTAAGACCTGCTTTTATACCAAATTCGCAATCCTCTAAGCCTTCGAATTCAAGTGTCAAGTAGCCGTCATATCCTACTCGTTTAAGCGCTTTAACGCATTGCATTATAGGTACTACACCATGACCGAGTACGGTTCCTCTTACGTAATTACCTATGCGATTTAAATGGAAGCCCTCGGGTTGTTCTTCATTACCGGATTTTATGAGATTATCCTTAAGATGCACGTTAAAGGCGTAGGTAGCACAGCGACCTACGGCAACAGCCGGCTCTTCCCCTGCTCCCATAAAGTTTCCAATATCAACAAGGAGTCCGAAATTTTCTCTTTCGGTAGCGTTTACCAGAGATACTATACGCTCACTGTCCTGGCTAAAAAATCCATGGTTTTCGGTACAGGTGCGAATTCCCTTTGCTTCGGCGTATTCGGTTATAGCTCTGGCTGCCTTTACGAAGCGGGGCAAAAGATTAGTATATCCAAGATATCCCTTTGGAGGATGAGGAGTAATGTCGTGGCGTAGAAGCTTTGCACCCAAAACCTCGGCTATATCTACCTTACGGCAAAGACGCTCAATTTCCTTATCAATGTCACCGTCACAGCCATTAAGCAAATCGGCATATACTGCGTAGCAGGAAATTTCTATGCCTACTCTGTCGGCTTCGGCTTTAATTTCTTTAGCAAATTCCAATTCGGTTTTTCCCTCGGGAACATAAAGGTCAATAAATTCAATAGCCTCAAAACCGTATTCTTTAGCCTTTTCTATTATTGAGAAATGGGTGTGTTTTCCCTCACTTATAAGTCTTTGAAAGCTCCATGCAGATACTGCAGATTTCATATTTTTCACCTCATATTTTCTATTTTATTAATTATAGTTTCAAGATAATTCTTTGCTTTTATAATATCTCCGTCACGGTCAGGGCGATTGTACATTTCATGTTCAATTACAATATCGCCGGTATATCCCGCTTTTTTTACTTGAAGAAAAAGCCGTTCAAAATCAACCTTACCTTCGCCGATAGGTGCCTGTTTGCCTTCGGTTTCACCGAAAACGGCAGGTACACCGTCCTTGGCATGAAGTCCGAAAAGCTTTGTGCCAAGATAATCCATAGCATCGTTGGGATTTCCTCTGCCACAGGTTATAAAATTTGCAGGATCAAAGTTTACCCCAACATTTCCCGTACCAATCTCGGTTATCATTTTACCAAGAGTATATGGTAGCTCCTCGCCTGTCTCAAAGGCAAAGGTTTGACCTCTTTTTTTAAGCTCTGCGCAAAGCTCTTTTAAAGCTTTTATTACTCCGATATGACCTTCCGCTTCAGGATCATCAGGAATATATCCGGTATGCGAAACAATGCTCATTACCCCAAGGTCATAGGCAAACTTTGCGCCTTTTTTAAGATCTTCAAGTCGTTTAGCACGGTATTTCTTTGGCACAAGGCCCAAAGAAGCGTACTTTTCATCGCCTTCCCAGATAACCGGTCCACTCCATCCGCACCAAAAGTCAGTAACAGTAAAGTCAAGCTCAGAAATAAGGCTCTTAAGTGCTTCCAGGTTTTCCGGAGTGTAAAAATCCATATTCCAGTTTGCAAGCTGACCGAAGCTAAATCCCAAGCTTTTAGCATGGCGAAGCTTCTGCTCATAGTTTTCGGTTATATCTACTAAAAGTCCAACCTTCACTTTATTTTCCTCACTTATGCTAAGGGTTTAACAGGTGCGCCGTGAGCATCGGCAGATTTTTCCTGAGCCAGCATTACCTTTATAACATTTGCAGACTCTTCGGGAGGACAAATATCAAAGGGAAGATTATTTTCAACACATTCTACGAAATATTCAAGCTCCGCTCTATAGTCAGATACTGTGATTTTTCTTTCGGTTAAAAGGTTGGTAACAGATTTATCTTCATAGGAAACTGCAACCAATTCTTTATTCTCATTCATATCCTGATATACGTAGCCTTTTTCAAAATTTATACGTATGTAACGTTTGTTGTGTTTATTGAATAATATTCCCCAATCGCTCCAATTGTGTATGAAAAGACCGTCATTGTAGCAGGAATTTGCAGATACTGAGCCGTAGCCCTCAAATTCCTTGTTGCATTCTCTGCCTACAACACTTACAAATTCAGGAACACCAAAGAACCAGTTAACTAAGTCGATATTATGTGCTTGAAGGTCGAGCATACAGCCACCTGAACGGTTACGGTCGGCAAACCAATTTTCCCAGCCCCATTCAGGTGTTCCGTCTGCAGCACAGAAGAAAGCGGAAACAGGCTTGCCAAAGCTACCGTCTTCAATAAACTTCTTCATAATACGTCTTTCGTCTGTGAAACGGCAACAATGAGCAACCATAAGACGCTTGCCGGTTTTTTTAGAGCAAGCAATCATTTTTTCGCAGTCCTCAACTGTAAGAGCCATAGGTTTTTCGCAAAGAACGTGAAGACCTGCTTCCATTGCCTTTATTGCATATTCTGCGTGTAAAAAGGTAGGAAGACAAATAAGCACCATATCCAGTTCTTTTTCATTCTTCAAAAGTTCATCAAAATCGGTATAAAATCTTTCACCCTTACATTTTGACTCTGTTTCTCCTCTTACGTCACAGGTAGCAACAAGCTCAATGCTTGAGCCTTCTTCCTTAAGACTGTCAAAACTTCTTCTATGGGCATTATTTCCAATCCAACCATTACCTAAAAGTGCTACTTTCATATCAAACTTTCCTTTCCGGTTTCAATTTTGATGATTAATTTTATTTCAACATTGACAATCACCATTTTTAATTATAGAATAAAAACAAGCTATAACAAGCGTATTATTGATTAAAATTTTCACTATATTGATATTCCGAGGTAAGATTATGTCCAACCACGTTTATGAATACCATTTAGATATTCGAAAAGATAAACTTTGCCCTTTTAAGGTAAAAATGGTAAGCAATTATTCAGTATACTCCTGTAACTGGCATGAAAATATTGAAATTATTTACGTTACCGAAGGTAGCGGCAAAATGCAATACGGAAATAAGGAGCTCGATTTTACGGCTGGTGAAATTATAGTAGTAAATTCGGGAGAGCTTCACCGACTATACAGTGATAAGGATATTAACTATTATTATCTTTTGATAGATGAAAGCTTTTGTGCAGAAAACGGTATATCCACAGTTAACTATTTTTTTACTCCTAAGTTTCAGTCTGAGAAAAGCAAATCTCTTTACCAAAAGGTTGTAGATAAATACGCTGAATACGAAAAAAGTCATTCTAAACTGCGTGTTGCAATGCTTCGAATGGCGGTACTTGAGTTACTTATAGATATATGCGAAAATCACGTAGAGCTGGAAATTACCAATAACAGTGTTAATTGCGAAAAGTACATAAAGAAAGCTATCGGTTATATCGAACATCATTATAACCAAACCATAACGCTTGAAACGTTGGCTAATGAATGCGGTATTACAAAGCATCATCTTGCCAGAGAATTTAAAAAATATACAGGTCAAACAATTATCACTCACCTTAACAAAACAAGGTGTAAAAACGCTGAGGTTTGCCTTGATGAGGGAATGTCGGTAACCGAAACTGCAATGGAATGCGGTTTTGAAAGCATTTCTTATTTTTCCCGCACATATAAAAAATTAATTGGTCACTCTCCTTCGTTAAATAAAAAATAAACCATAATAATTAAAGACACAAAATTTTAAAAAAAGACAAGTCTTACGACTTGTCTTTTTTTATTTTTCTATTGTTGCAACAATTATTTGAGCGGTTGTTTTTGCCCAGAAATCGTTAGCGTGATTTATGTTATTACTAAGATAATCTTCGCAGTCTTTACTCTTAAGCGCCTCAATCCAGAAAGGCGTTGCTTTCGCTACTACGCAGTTTTCATAACGTGAAGCAATATCGCAAAGCACGTCCTGAAGTTTAAGCAGATTTTCGTGGTAATCCCTATAAATATACGTTCTTTCATTATTTATTTTTCCCGAAACAAGAACTATAAGAGCGTTGGGATAAAGTCTTTTGAAATCTGCAACCATACTTTCATTGGAATCGAGAAAGGACTCGGGTTTCGTTCTTGCGTCGTTGCCCATAAATTTAAGGAAAATTATATCGGGAACAATTTTTTTGCCGTAATATTTATTCATAAACTCGATTCTTGGCAGAAGGCTTTTTTTACCCCAAGCTGCACCCGTACCGCCGTTAGCAATATTATAAAAGTTAACCTTATTGCCGTTACCGTATCTTTTAACCATTTCATTGGTTGCCTGTTCAAAGAAAGGTACTGCACAAATACCGTCGCAGGTTTCTTTTCTTAACGTCACCTGATATTCTCCGTTTTCGTCGGGTTCTCTGCTAAAAAGTTCATAATTTTTCAGCATACCCGTTGAACTGCAACCCGTTGCGGTAGAAGCGCCGAAAACAAGCGCGTTTATATCATCACCCGAAGCGAGTTTTTCGTAAAAATATTTAACTCTGTCACTCTGATTATCGGGTTTTTCGGGACAAAATCCCTCTTCACCCAAATCTGCCCACGTTTTAGAATGTGTATAGGTCACGTAAAGGGTACATTTTTCGTGATAAGCGTCATAAATAAGGTTAAGTCCTTTATCACCTTTTTCAACGGTTGTGTACCAGGAAGCCGCTTTGCCCGAAGTGCCTACGTTAAGTGCAGGGTCAAAGTAAGAGTCTTCCTCATTTGCAGAAACGGTAAAATTCCCCTTCCAGCAAGGACAGTTTCCGCCCTCAATAAATATTAACTTTCCGTTTTCAACCTTAAAGTCAACGCCTGAAACGTACCATTTATCAAGATTATTATTACGAACCGAAATAATCTCATCAATGGGGAAAAGCAGTTTCTTTTCCTTTTGCACTATACCGTCAGCCGAATCGGCAAACATTACAGCCTCGTGGTAAACGGTATCACCTTCCCAAACAGGTTTCATAAACACTTCAGGGTTATATGCGGTTAAATCTTCCCCGTTTAAGCCTACTCCAACCTTATGATTTTGACCAACCGTCAAGCCTAGTGCATCTACCGTTAAAACTCCGTTTTCAGTAACGGTTATCGTATAAATAAAATCGGTTGCCTTTACTTCACAACCGTTATACTTAATAATAGGCGTAACCTTATTGTCACACAATGCTTTAAATGAAATTACTTCGTTTAAGGAAAGATTTTCGAAGCTTTTTTCACCGATGCTTTCAAGTCTTACCGCTTCGTTTAAATACTCAATTTTAATTAATATGTTATTCACATTATCAACTCCTAAAACTATTATACAATTAAAAACGTAAAAGTAAAGATTTTTTTCGTTTTTCATTCCGTGTAAATTGACACGGGATACTGTTAAGGTTATATTTAAAGTATAAAAACAATACGAGGTGTAGTTATGATTTATAAAGGGACATATACAAACGAAATATCATTTCCTCTTGGCGGTCTTGGTTCAGGCTGTATCGGACTTTCGGGCAACGGTGTTTTAAACGGCTTTGAAATATTTAACAAACCAAACAAAGGCTCATATAACGGATATACGCATTTCGCAATAAAGGCAAAAACAAAAAACGGCATTATTACAAAGGTACTTAACGGTGACAGAGCGACGGATTTTTCTCCGCCTCAGGGTTGCGGTGCCGATGCCGTTTCAATGTGCGGTTTTCCTCACTTTAAAAACCACGTCTTTAAGGGCGAATTTCCGGTGGCTACCATTGAATTTTCAGACGATAATTTCCCCGCCGACGTAAGTCTTACTGCATTTAATCCTTTTATCCCTCTTGATGAAGACAACTCTTCTATTCCCGGCGCATTTTTTGAGATAGCAATAAAAAATACAAGTGATGCAGAAATAGAATTTCAAACTGCATTTACCTCGCAAAACCCGTATGATGACGCCATAAACGAATCCGTTTCTATCGGTGACTTCAGAGCGCTAACCTTAAAAAGCGCAAAAGAACCTGCTCCCGACGTTAATGCAGGCGATATAACCATTATCACCGACCAAGAGGACAGCCTTGTTCAAACCTATTGGTACAGAGGCGGTTGGAAGGACAGCCTCGTTACCTTTTGGAATAACTTTAATAATGAAAAAGACGTTTGTGACCGCAAATACGACGATTTTTACGTTAATTCCGAAGGCAAACGCGACCACGGCACTCTGTATGCCAAAAAGATAATTGCCCCCGGTGAAACGAAAACCGTTCGTTACGTTTATACCTGGAATAACCCTGTAAACAGAAACTTCTATCACTTCGATAAAACCAATGAAGACGGCTCAAAAACAAGCTTTAAAAACTATTACGCTGTGTTGTGGGAAAACTCTTTAAAGAGTGCAGTTTACAGTATGCAAAATTGGGAAATGCTAAAAAATAAAACCGTTGAGTTTAAAAACGCATTACATTCTCAAACTCTTGACAGTTCCGTAATAGATGCTATTTCCTCTACCCTTTCGGTACTGAAATCTCCTACCGTTTTACGTTTTGAAGACGGCTCATTTCACGGTTGGGAAGGCTCTTATGCTAAAAAAGGTTCATGTGAAGGTACCTGTCAGCACGTTTATAACTACGCCTACGCACTTTGCTTTTTGTTCCCGAATTTAGAGCGTGGACTAAGACATAACGAATTTGTTTACGCCACCGAAGAAAGCGGTCTTTCTCACTTCAGAATGTTGCTTCCTCTTGGTATCAGTAAGGGTTACACCCGCCCTTGCGTTGACGGCACTATGGGTATGGTTATTAAATCGTACCGCGAATGGAAGATAAGCGGTGATAATAACTGGCTTAAAGAACATTGGAATTACATTAAACGAGCAGTTGACTTTGCAAGAAGCGAAGAAAACTACGACAAATGGGACCTTGACGGTGACGGAATTTTGGAAGGCAGACAGCATCACACACTTGATATGGAGCTTTTCGGACCTTCCTCTTGGCTTGAAGGTATGTACCTTGCCGCCCTTAAAGCCGCATGCGAAATGGCTGAATATTTAGGCGATACAGCCGCTCAGAAGACCTACGAAAAACTATTTGAGAACGGTAAAAAATGGACAAAAGAAAATCTCTTTAACGGAAAGCATTTCATACAGAAAATCGACCTTGAAGACAAATCTATTATCGACCGTTTTAATGCTGAAAACTATTGGAACAGTGAAACGGGCGAAATTAAATATCAGATAGGCGAAGGTTCATCTATCGATCAGTTGCTCGGTCAATGGCACGCTGACATCCTTTCTTTAGGCGATATTTTCGATAAAGAACAAATAGATACTGCGCTTGACAATATGATGAAAATCAACTTTATTCCTTCCCTTAGAGAATTTGCTAATCCGTGGAGAGTGTTCGGTCTTAACGATGAGGGCGGCACCTTAATCTGCAACTATGATAAAGGCTCTAGAAAACCGCTTATCCCCGTCCCCTACTGCGAAGAGCTTATGACCGGCTTTGAATATTCCTTTGCGGGAGAACTGATTTTCAGAGGAAAAACAGAAGAAGGCTTAAAGGTGGTAAAAGCCATTCGTGACCGTTACGACGGAGCAAAACGAAACCCATATAACGAAATCGAATGCGGAAACAACTACATACGTCCTCTTGCTTCTTTTGCTCTTATCAATGCTTTTTCAGGCTTTGAATTTCACCTGCCTAAAGGTTATATAAAATTTGCTCCCAAAGTAAACGAAAATAACTTTAAATGTTTATGGAGTCTTAGTACAGGTTGGGGCGAATTTGCAAAAGAAGAAAACAAAGCCACCTTTATACTCAAAGAAGGCTCGGTAAAACTTTCTTCCTTTGACGGTGCACTCAAAAACGTTCAAGAAGTTATTATCGACGGCAAAAACGTAACCTTCACCGAAACAGACGGTCTTGTTTTATTTGAAAATACCGAAATTAAGGAAAGCCTTATCATAAAAAACTAATTAAAAGTTTAAAAGCGTCGTTGCGTATGCAACGGCGCTTTTTGTTTATACTAAAATCGGTGAGATAATGGATATAAAATTTTACGAAGGTCAAAAATTAAGCAAAAATCTTAATAAAAACATAAATAATATAAAAGAAATTTTCAAAAACGACGATATTTTAAGAATCAGAGAACTTACCACCCCGTCGGGATTAAAATGCGCCTTATTTTTCTTTGACGGTATGGTAAACGGAGAAGTGCTAAACGAATCGGTAGTACGTCCTCTTTTAACCTTTAGTCAGGAATATTCGGGGGAAAAAGCCGAATTTGCCGTAGAACATATTCTTTTTACGGCAGAAACAAGCGTAAGTGATAACCTTGCTCAAATGATTCGAAACTTATTATACGGTGACACGCTTATACTTTTCGAAAGTGATTCTAACGCGGTAACGGTAAATACAAAGGGTTGGCGCACAAGAGGAATAAGTGAGCCCGGTGACGAAAGGGTTTTGCAGGGACCACGAGAGGGCTTTGACGAATCGGTAATGCTTAATATGGCAATGCTCAGAAGAAAACTTTCCACTCCCGACCTAAAAGCAGAATTCATACAGTCAGGCAGACGCACCGACACCAGAATGTTTATTTGTTATCTTGAATCGGTTGTGAACGGTAAAGCCCTTAAAGAACTAAAAAAGCGTATAAAGGAAATTGATATAGATTCAATTCTTGACGCCAACTATATAAACGAACTTATTAACGAAAATAAATTTTCTATTTTTAAAACAGCAGGTACAACAGAACGTCCCGATATCGTTGCGGCAAGACTTCTTGAAGGCAGAGTTGCCCTTTTTATCGACGGCACCCCCGTTATACTGACCGTTCCCTATCTTTTTTGTGAAAATTTTCAAAGCGACGACGATTATTATCAGAATTACACCGTAGCCTTTATCGGAAGAATAATGCGCTACGTCAGTTTCTTTCTTGCTATCAGTATTCCGTCTGTATTTTTAGCTCTTATCAGCCACCACAAGCAACTCATCCCGACTTCTCTATATCTTACCATATCGGCATCTCGAAACAATTTGCCTTTTCCCAGCGTACTTGAATGTCTGTTGCTTATTTTGATATTTGAACTGCTTAGAGAAACGGGGCTCAGAGTACCTCAAAGTATGGGAAGCGCCCTTTCTATAGTAGGCGGTCTTGTAATCGGTCAGTCTGCCGTCGAAGCAAAAATCGTCAGCGCACCTATGCTTATTGCCGTAGCGGCGGGCGGTATCGCAGGTCTTATGGTTCAAAAGCTTAAAGGCGCCGTTTTTTATAGCAGAATAGTTATGGTTTTACTTTGCTATTTTTTCGGGCTTACGGGATATTTTATCGGTATTACGGCGCTTTTAACCATTATTTTTTCTTTAAATTCTTTTGGCACAGACTATACTGCTTCACTTAATGAAATTTCCTTTAGCAGTCTTAAGGATACGGTATTTCGCGCTCCTTGGTTTAAAATGGATACAAGACCCGTTATAAGCCCGAACAGAATAAGACAAAGGAGAAAAAAATGAAGATTTTAAAAATATTTTTAGCTTTTATTATAATTTTTTCACTTTGTTCTTGCGCTTCTCTTACCGAAATGCGAGAGGTTGAAGATGCGGTGCTGGTTTGCGCCTTAGGCTTCGACAGAAGCGGTGACTATATAAAAACGTCTATGGAAATAGCTTTCAAAAGTGATAAAACCACCATCCTTACCGCAATTGGTGAAAATACCGAAGAATGTATTAAAAAAATTGAAAACAACGTTCCCGAAAAACTCATTTTTTCTCATTGCGGCACAGTAGTAATCGGTCAAAGTCTCACCCACAAAACAGTCAGCGCTATTCTTGATTATCTTTTTATAAAGGAAGATTTTCCGCTTAATTGTTACGTTGTTTCCGCAGACAGCGCCAATAATCTTTTAAACTGCAAAATGCCGTCAAATGAACCCATCGGTTACTCGATAGCGAAACTTTTAAGTCAAAAAAGTCAAGACGCCGACAGCCGTATTTTTTCTCTTTTCAGAAACGAAGAAAAACTACTCCCCTGCTTTAAGGCAAATGAAAAAACATTGATAAGGGAGGAGAAAAAATGGAAAATAAACTAAAAAACTCTTTTTCGGGCATCTGTCTTTATTCTTTGTTTTTTATAGGTAATACGATTATAAACCTTCCTTTAAAAGAATATACAAAGGGAAGCATTATCGGTTTTTTAGTTGCTTTTCTACTAGGCTTTATAGTAATTTTAAGATTAAATTCCATAAGTTTTAACCCTAAAAACTCCTTTACGGCAAAAACGATTTATTTATTTTTATGCCTTTACTCGCTTCTTTGCGGTATAGTCACCCTCAGAAATTTCGTAACCTTTAGCGACAGAATAATCCTGCCCGAAATAAGCGGTTTTTTTCCTACCCTTTTATTCTTAATTTTAGTATGGTTTTTGTGCCGAAAAGATGAGAAAGTCATATTAAAACTAAGCTTTATAAGTTTTATCGCCATATCGGTTATGGTAATACTTCTTTTTGTTTTTTCTTTAAAATTTTTATCCTTCGATTTTTTAAATGAAAAAATGCCGACGTTAAAAGAAATAGGTTATCAGAGTCTTGCGTATTTTTCTATGAGTTTTATACAGAGCGTTATAATATTTGGTTTTTTAAAAAAAGAAAAATCCTCCTTATTGGGAGGATATATAATCGGGGGCGCATTTTTATTTTTAACACTGATTCAATGTGTAGCCACCTTCGGTTTTTCTTCTCTTAATAATCTTTTAAATCCCTATTCCTCGGCTGTAGGAATAATAACCTTCGGGGATAAATTCAGCCGACTTGAAGGTTTTTCCTACTTTATTTACTTCGCCTGTACCCTTTTTAAAACCGTTATAGCATTAAAATCGGCTAAAAACTTTTTTGGGGCAACGTTTAAAAGGTGCGAAAAATTCTTTTTACCCGTTTCGCTTTTAGTCTATCTTTTAATAAGCGTTTTCACAAATATTTTCATAAATATCCCTTTTATAACGATAGCCCCTTTTTTGTGCATACCTCCGATTATTTTTCTTTTACTTCCAAAGAAACTTTATTCATAACTTAAATCATATTCTCTCGCTATGTTAAACCAGGTAACAGGCCCCACGCTTCCCGATACGGGAATTTTATAAAGCCTTTGAAAAATTCTTACGGCGTTTGAAGTTGCGGGGCCGTAAATACCGTCCACCGCTATTGTGGGAATTTCGGTTATAAATGTGGAAATTCTCGCCAGATAGGTCTGCAAATCACGAACGTTTTCTCCCCTCATACCTTCACTAAGCACGTAACCGGGGTACAACTTGGCTTTATTACCCGAATAGCCTTCAGGCAGATTATTTCTTATGTCGTCATATATTTCTCTTATTTTTTCCCAGGTGGTTTTGTCAACCGTTCCCGTTGGTGCAATAGAATAAAAATCTTGAAAAACCGAAACGGCATTTGCCGTATCTTCGCCGTAAATACCGTCAATGGCGAAATTATTTAAACTTTGATTAAAGTAGGCGATAACGTTTAGATAATACTGAATTACCCGTACCTCGTCACCGCTGCTGCCCACACTTAATTCGCTCGAATAAGGAAGACTTGCTTCTTCCTTTGTTATACCTATTGAATTAAGTTCGCTAAGCCTTCTTACCCCAACGAATATTCTTTTTATTTTGTACCAAGTAGATTTATCAACAATTCCCGTTTCATCAAGAAAAAACACCTGCTGAAAGGTTTTTACTGCATTTTCGGTAGCAACGTCAAAAATTCCGTTAGGATTAGAAATTTTAGGTATAGCAGGATAATTATTGCTTATAGAATTAAGCTGTGTCTGAATAATCCTTACGTCGTTTCCCGAATCCCCTACCTTTAAAGGAGTGCCCGGATACGAATCTTCTACGTCGGATACCTGAGCATCCTCAATAATATTTATATTATTTCCGTAGTAGTTAGTAAGTATTTGATAGGGCGTAAAGCCTCTTTCGGCAAGAGATACCGTCCCCCATTGTGACAAACCATCACAGGTAGATGTGGTTCCATTACAAAACTGAGTAAAAAACGGTTGTACACTCCCATTTTCTGCAACGTAATCATTAAAAATCTCGTCAACTATTGTGCTGATATTTTCAAAAATAACCCTGTCTTTCACAAAAGCCTGATCAAATTGGGTAGAGTTGGTTATATCAAAATTGTAGCCTCGGCTTTTATACCATTCGGTATAAATTCTGTTAAGAGCAAAGGTTATAATAGCGTAGATATTTGCCCTCAAAGCGTTTTCGGGCCACGTAGGATATATTTCGCTTGACGCTACGTTTTTTATGTAATCGGTAAAAGATACCGTTACGTTTTCGGCGTTACTGCTCGGTGTACCGAGATGAACGGTAATATCTGTAGGAATTACAGGATTAAGCGGCATAAATCATTCTCCTTTAAAGATTATAGGGTTGTTCTTCGGACTGAGTTTTTGGAACGTTTTCTCCCCCTGCCGCCCATTTCCACAAAAGATTTATAGTTTGAATTGATACTACCGAATCAAATACGGGAACCTCTTTTAAAGTAAAATCAATAAAATTTTCAGCCGAAGCGGTTATATCGTAAAGCCCGTAAACAATTTTTTCGCCACTCGGTGAAAGGGTTTCACTCTTTAGAGGAGCAGGAAGTTCTATCACATTTGTCCTTCCGCTTATATCGGTAGTTTCCGTTATTATTTTCTCGCCTGTTGCACTGTTACTGACGGTAACTGTTGCATTTTTAAGCGGTCGGCTTTGCGCCTCGTTTACAACCACGATAAGACCGCCCTTGCCTAAAGCCTCACCATTTAAATTCGATTCATTAATTTCGCTGACTAACGGCTTCGCTTTTAAACTCATTTTCCTCATTTCATTTATATATTCTTCTACTGTTCTGCTTTGCATACACTCGCCTCCGTTTTCAGTATATGCAAAAACTCTGCTTTTTGTGACACAACAAAAGTTAAATAAAAAATGAAGTTCCTATCGGAACTTCATTTTTATTACTTTATACCGGCAAGTTCTAATTTAATTATCGCAAGGTCGGTAGTATCAATATTTCCGTCGTCATTCATATCTCCACTAAGTAAAGCTTCTTCAGATAAGTCATTTATACCCGCAAGAAATAACTTCAATATAGCAAGGTCAGTGGTATCAACGTTACCATCACAGTTAATATCACCCTTTTGGGTTAAAATCACGGTTACGTCAAATTCTGCGTCATTTCCTTGATAAACAATTTTTACAGTCTTTTTGTCAAGGGTTGAACTCACGCTTTCAAAAATCTGATACTCATTATCATATAATTTTTGACTTGTGCCGTTATTAAAATAAGCCGTAATTATAATACCACTCAAATCCAATGCTTCGCCTTTTTTGTAAACCAATTTATCAGGAAGCTTGGTAATCTCTATATGCGTAAGTGATTTTGGCACAACGATAACCTCAAAGGTTGTGGTTTTTCCTCTGTGTTCAACCGTTAATACCTTAGTTCCAATGGTTGAAGTATAACCGCTTATGGTATAATCCGATACCTGTTCTACCATATCATTGCCGTAATTAGCAATAACTATTATACCTTCATCGTTAAACTCTTCGCCCTCAATATAGGTTGTTTTAAAGGGTACTCCATAGAGTTCAAGATACTGTACCGGTCTTTTTATCACTTCAACCTCAAAGGTATCCGTTTTTCCTTTGTGGTTTACTGTCAAAGTTTTAATGCCAATACTTTCGGCAGTATAACCACTTACCGTATAGTCTGTAACTTTTTCGCTTGTACCGTTGTTGTAGTATGCAGTTACCTCCATACCTGTACCGTTAAAGGTTTCGCCACCATCAAACCCGTCTTTAGCAATATAACTAAGTTTATTGGGAAGTTTAGTTACCTCAATGTGTGTTAAAGTTTTAGCCTTAACTTCAACTGTAAAGGTAGCGGCTTTACCCTGAAAAGATATGGTAATAGTTTTTGTACCTGGAGTTGACGTGTATCCACTAACCGTATAATCGGTTACATCTTTAGAGGTATTGTTATTATAGTAAGCAGTAATCACCATACCGCTTTTATCAAAAGTTTCTCCCTCAAGATAGATTAGTTTACTCGGCTTACTGCTAACTTCAATATAAGTTACTATAATTTTTGTTTTATCATAAACAGCAGTATAAGTAGCATTACCAACACAGTCAACAACTTCTTTATCCCAACCTGCAAAGGTGTAGGTATAAGTATTGCCTGCATTTCTTTCTGGAGTTTCAGGAATTACTACTTCATCACCGTAGTGATAATTCTTAGTAGAAAGCACATCGCCATTCCAATTCTTAAACACTACAGTATAGTCAATGTAGTTGGATGTATAAGTGGCTGTATAAGTAGCATTACCAGCACAGTCAACAACTTCTTTATCCCAACCTGCAAAAGTATAGGTATAAGTGTTATCTGCATCCTTGGTTGGAGTATCAGGAACTTCTACTTCATCACCATAATGATAAGTGTTTGCAGATAAAACCGTTCCATCCCAATTTTCAAAAGTAATTACATAATCTGTATATTTCAAATTGTAGGTTGCGGTGTAAACAGTAGTTCCTGTGCAAGATGTCACCTCTTTATCCCATCCATTAAAAGAATAGGTGCCATATACGTCGCTATCTTTTGCGGGTACTTCAGCTGGTTCTTCAACAATATCACCATAACTATATACCAACGACTGCAATAAACTTCCGTCCCAATTATAAAAAGCAACACTATATTCTAAAGGAATATAAGCATCAATAAAATTAAGTTTAATTTTATTAGTTAATGAGTCGGTAAGGTCGGTTCCGTCAATTGAGAAAACGGCAAATTCACCGCTATACGTTTCTTTTACGTCAAACTCAACCGTCAAAACAGTTTCATCTGTTACAATATCTGAAAGTGAAACAATATGAAATATTAGTTGTCCTTCGTCGGTTTTTCTTTCGTCAACTTTAAAATAAGTGGGAGAAAAACCTTTTTTACACGAATTATAGGAAACGAGCTTAGGGTCAAAAGTAATAACAAAATCTCCTGCGCCTAATTTTGATGCTTCTTCCAAAGAAACGTTAAGTGAAATCTTTTTATCTTCAAAAGAAAAATCTCCACTCAATTCCATAGCAGGTGCATCTTTAACGTACGCATCTTCAAAATTTATGGTTGCACTAGTAACGTAATCTTTACAAGAAATAGGATTTAGTTCTAAATCATAAAGTTCTGTACACTTTAACGCAATTTTTGAAGTTTCGCTTACGTTTTTTATCGTTTTGAATTTTACTGTCAAAAAGTCATATTTGCTTTTATACTCTGTTCCAACAAACGAAACGTAAACAGCTCCTGCAAATTCAGTATTTATATCAACAATTTTATTATCTAAAAAGCTACCTGCAGTTACCGATGCCACTTCAAACAATTCTGTGTCATAATTTATTACCGCTGAACCCGTAGCAATTTTATAATCACTAAAACGATAAGTTAAGGAAAATTCTTGTTGCACTGATGTCGTAACGCTGCTTGTTGATGATATGGTACAACTTTTGTTAGTAACAGTTTCGGTTATAGTTAATTTGCAACGTGTACCTTCAACAGATACGTCATTTAACAAACTATCATAAGCTTCACCGATAGTAACGTCAAAATAGGTGTCACCAACCTCGGCGTTTGATAACACTTGATAACTAAAATAAAAAAGTCTTGTATTTGAAGTAGTACCTTTACCGTCAAAAAGATAACTAAACTGAACGTTATCCTCATTTTTCACGTTATCGTAAAGCAGACAACTTACGTTGTTAGTTATACTATTAACTTTAATTTTAGTAGAGTCAAAATGCACTGTAATATCCAATGCCGCCAAAGATTCAGTTGAACTGATATTAACGTAAAAAGTTCCACTACTACCTTGTTTTAATGATGTACTGGTTGAGGCGGTAATGGTTTTGCCACTATCCGCCGCAACAGGAATTACTAAGGTTGATACAACAATCAGAATCGCACAAACAAGACTTATAAATGACTTTATTTTTTCATAAATCTGCATAATGTTCTCCGTTACATATCAAGGTTTGATACTTTACCGTTAACATACTGCAAAATACGTAAAGCTTCTGCAGATGAAAGTTTACCACTGCCATCTAAATCAGCACGTTTGAATGCATCATCCGAAAGAAGTAATTCACCGTTCAGGCACTGCATAAGCATAAGTGCGTCCTTTACGGTTACAGTTCCGTTACCATCAACGTCGCCAAGACCTAAAAGACTGTCAGCAGATTTTACTATTATAGTATATGGTACATCGGCAGAACCTTTTTGCACTTCGTTAATGCCATCGGTTGCAACTATATAATATTCAAGACCTTCAAGAGTAACTTCACTTCCGAAAATTGTTGCGCTAAATTTATCATTTTGCTTAACCATCAAAAGTGATTTCCAATTATCATTACCTTTTATACGATAGTAAAGAGTCACTTTACTTATTGCTACGTTATCGGTAGCGGTAGCGGTAATAACCAAATTGTTGTTTTCATATCCTTGATTAACAGGTGTGTGGTAAAGGGTTGGAGACATCGTATCCATAGCTGTTGCCATTACCTTACCTGCAGGATTTGATTCTGTAAAGTCTGAGAGTACTACAGTATAAGTGTACCAATAAGTTTTGCCCGGTTCTGCGTTTTCATCAAGGAAAGCGCCGTCATCAGCAAGTACAATCGTTGGGTTAAGTTTTACAAAGTTTCCGTCTTTATCTTCGCTTCGATAAACGTTATAACCAAGTAAAGTATCGTAATCATCTTGCACAAAGGTTAGTTCAATACCGTTTTCTTTTGGGAATGCTTGTAGATTCATTGATAATGCGGCTGTAGTATCAATAGTAAATTCGTGTAGTTGATATTCACCAAATACGGTTTTTGTTGGGTCTTCAGCGGCACAAGCGTTATTAACCTTTAAGAAATTCTGTCCATTTTCAATTTGGGCTTTTAACGTATATGTACCTTCCCAAACAGTGTCAGAAATCCAGTTGCCGTTTATCTTATAATCGGCATAAGGTTCTACAGTACCAAATGTTAAATATGTATCTTTAGTGGTATCCATCGGTCTATTGAAGGTTACGCGCACCTTTATTTCTTCATTACCAACAGTGTTAACAGTTTCGCCATCCTTATTAAACATTTCTACGTCCACAACGTACGGCCAAAGCGCAGATGGATCGCTTAAAGACCCATAAACGTCAACGGTTGGATTTCCTGAAGCGTCATAGTAACCGCTAAATACTTGGCTAGCATATTTTTGATAGCCTTCGGAAAATTCGTTATTCTCATAAATAACACCAGCACCACTATTACCGTTCACATTATGTAAAGCAAGCGCACTAACCTCTTTATTTTCTGAAGCAAAAATATTATTTTTTACAACAGCGACTGTTTTATATGCGCCAAACTCAAATTCTCGAGAAGAGTGGACAGACCCGGTATAGCAATGAGTATATATTATATTGTTTGTAGCACTGTTGGTTATATGCATTGATAAAGACTTTGAATTACCTATTACATTAGTATTGTTCAAATCATCAACCACTACTGACACATTTGAATAATAAAAATTCAAATATGAGTTTTTAATTGTTTCCACAAAAAAGAAAAGACTACCTGCTGTACCTGAAATCCCGCCATTCTTATATTTACGTATATATGCAAAAGGTTCTGTGCGAAAATAAGAATTTTCAGCATATGTGGGTGTTTTTATATATGAATCACTTCCATCATTTATCGATAAATTGACGGCATCTGTATAGTAAAAATTCACCGAGCCTAAATTTTTTATAATGCATTGAAATTCCGTATGATTCTCATCAGGGAAAATACAAATCATTTTTTCTTTTGTGCCTTCGAAATTCAGCATACCATAAACTATAATCTGGGGAGAATTATAATATTCGCGATTATCATAGAACTGAATTTGACAACCTTCCTTGAACGTAACGGTAATACCTTCAGGGATAACAACGTCGCTACTTATTATATAAAGGCGATCTGCCTCAAAGATTGTGTCTTCATCAATAGAGCCCGAAAGATAATAACCGCGATTAACGTTGCATAGCACGCTACCTTTTCCATCATATACAGTTTTATCTGCATCATCCAATCCGTTTTTATAAGTAAGGTTTATATTAAAATTAACAAGATAACTGTTTGGACAATTTTCACTAACAATTATTTCAAAATATTTTTCGGTAGCAATCCACTTGCCCTCACTATTATATATCTTTCCGCAATCACGTACCGAGTAGGTGCCAATATCAGAAAAACTTATCGTATCCTTAACTATTGTAAAGTACGGATCGGTCAAATCGGTGTCTTCGCTTCTAATAGTATCTATCTTTGCTACCACATCAGTTGCCGCACCACCACGATTTTGTAGTTCGATAGCTAATCGAATAGTTTCACCAGCATCAATTACACCGTTTCCATTATTTTTAGGACTAAACTCTACGTTATCAAAAATATATTGGTCATAAATATTGTAAATATAAGGCTTTGGAAGTTCAGTCAATGCAGCTTCAAGATTTGCTATACCAAGATTGTTTTTTCTTGATACAGTGTTAACAATTTGAGAGGTTATATATTTAGTAGAATATTTTTCTCTATCAGAATACGTAGATCGTACAACAGCAGCAATACCTGCAACAGTAGGACACGCCATAGAAGTACCGCTAAGAGAAGCATATTTATTATTAGGCCACGTCGATTGAATATTCTCACCACAAGCGACAACGTCATATTCATAATTGTTAAAAGGAAAATGGTCAAAGTTTGAAAATGATGATAAACTAGTACCATTAGAATTACAACTCATAACGCCTATTACGTATTGAAGCGATGCCGGATAGGCTGGTTTGCAATTAAGCATATGTGTTGAACAATTAGGTTGATTACATATTCCATCATTACCTGCAGCAGCTACAAGAACACACGTATTATACGCATCTTTAAGAGCATCTTCAACAGCCGTAGAAATAGAATAACCACCAAATGACATATTGATAACTGACGCACCGTTCATATATGCATACTGAACAGCTTCTGCAATATCAGAATTATTGAAGTAACCGGACGAGTTACCGGCTTTGAGCACCATGATTTTACAATTATATGCTACACCTACAGTACCCAACTTATTGTTTGCTGCAGCGGCTATACCTGCAACGTGGGTACCGTGACCGTTATCGTCCATAGGATTGTTGTCATTACCAACACAGTCCCAACCATTAATATCGTCGATATATCCGTTGCCGTCATCGTCTTTACCGTTATCGGGAATTTCGGCAGTATTTACCCAAATATTATTTCGAAGATCAAGATGGTTATAATCCACACCTGTATCAATTACAGCAATAATTACGTCGGGGCTACCACCGGGTGTTTTACCGTTTTGAAGATTACTTTCCCAACCCTTTTTAACGCCTAGCGTTTCTAAATAAGTCAAGTTTTCAGCATAAGTATTTCCCGAAATATCTACCGACTGTACGTCAGCATCAACCTTCATTACATAGTCATAATCAACACTTTCGAAGGAGTTAAGTCCAAACAGGTAGTTCGCGGCTTCTTCGGTTTTTTCGGCATCAGTAAGCTTAACAGAGTACCACTTAGATCCTTTATAAATGGGGTCTGCAGAAGTATATGATAATTTGCCTAAATCTTTTTTATTAAAAGATTTCTTTACCTTTACCAAAACCACGCCTTTGTTATATTCTCCGTTTGGAGAAAGATTGGTGGTTTCATCATTAGTAGAAGGAATTGGCTCCACTAAATTTGGAACGTAAACATCATCAAGGGATGGAACGCTTGGATTTACAACGACGTCTTCATCCTCAACCACAACGTTTTCGGGATTTTCGTTCTTGTTTAAAACGATATTTGCGGTTGCAGCATTATTACACGCTGTAAGACTAAAGAGCATACACAACGCCATAACAATTGCTATGATTTTTGCAATTTGTTTTTTCATTTTTAAAGACTCCCTTAAAAATATTTTTTTACTATTATAATCTATCATAAAGAAAATCAAAAGTCTTATGCTGAGAGCATAATTTTGCAATTTTTAACCTCAAATCAAGTTACTAAAAAGACACGGATTAAAACATCCGCGTCTTTTGGTTATTTTTTAGGAATTTGATAGGTGGGTACAAATTTCTTTACCCAATCTCGAATATCTTCGCTGTCATCATAAATTTTTTCCTTATGGGCATCAAGAGAAGCGATAAATTCTTCCTCGTCGAAATCTATGGGCTGACCGATGAAGATAAGTCTGTTTTCGGTTTGGGTAAGACCTTCTTCGCTCATTAAAAGTTCTTCGTACTTCTTTTCTCCCGGTCTGAGTCCCGTAAATTTAATATCAATATCAACGTAAGGAGTAAAGCCCGAAAGACTGATAAGATTTTCTGCAAGGTCTAAAATCTTAACGGGTTCACCCATATCAAGCACGAAAATTTCACCGCCCTTTGCACTGGCGCCTGCCTTAAGCACAAGGGATACCGCTTCGGGAATGGTCATAAAGTATCTTATTATACCGGGGTCGGTTACAGTTACGGGGCCACCTTCAGCAATTTGTTTTTTAAAGAGAGGAACCACACTGCCGTTACTGCCAAGAACGTTACCGAAACGAACGGCAACGAAATCGGTCTTGCTCTTTTTATTATAGGCTTGTACAACCATTTCGCACATTCTTTTTGAAGCGCCCATAATATTGGTGGGGTTAACCGCCTTATCGGTAGAGATAAGCACAAAACGTTCAGCACCGTATTTATCTGCAGCGCGTACCGTTTTAAGAGTACCGAACACGTTGTTCTTAATGGCTTCGTTGGGGCTGTCTTCCATTAGGGGAACGTGTTTATGGGCAGCCGCATGATAAACCACCTGAGGACGAAAATCGCGGAAAATCTGCTCCATTCTTCTGGTATCGCGAACACTTCCGATTCTGACCTCTAAATTCAGTTCGGGATAGGTGGTTTTAAGTTCATTTTGAATATCATACGCATTATTTTCATAAATATCAAAAATAACGAGTAACTTAGGTTTATTTGCAGCTATTTGTCGGCAAAGTTCACTTCCGATAGAACCGCCGCCACCCGTTACAAGCACCGTTTTTCCTGCTACGTATCCCGATACGTCTTCGGTTTCAAGCTTTATAGGTTCTCTGCCGAGAAGGTCTTCAATTTCAACGTCACGCACACTCTTAGCCGTAAGACCTTCTTCTTTTTCTATCTGATATACGGCAGGAAGCGTTTTTAAAATACAGCCCGTTTTTTGACATATTTTGAGAATTTTTGATTTTTCTTCAGAAGGACAAGAAGGAATTGCAAAAACTATCATATCTATATGTTTTTCTTTAGCAAGAGTAACAATATCCGCCCTGGTGCCTAATACGGGAATGTTATTTATAAGCATACCTTTTTTACTCTTATCATCATCAATAAGACATACCGGTGTAGCTCCGCTATAGTAAGCGCTGTCGTGAATATTATTAAGGAAAAGGCAAGCGCCGTCACCTGCGCCTATAATCATTATATTTCCGTTTACTTCGCTTTTGGTATTCTTCTTTTTTCTATGATTAGCACGAAGTATATAACGCATAGCAAAACGTCCCGCTATAATAAAAGCAGAGGCAAAGAAAGGCGCCGAAATATATACCGAGCGCGGGAAAACCGCACTTATTCCGCTATAGTCTATATTTAAGTTAGTTATCAAAAATAATACCGCATAAGCAAAAAAAGAAGAAGCAAAACAAGCAACAATAACTCTGCCTATTTCATTAAGTCCTGCATAATGCCATATTATTCGGTACATTTTCATAACAATGAAAATTGTTAAAAATACCGCAACTATAAACGGTAAAGAAATTATAACGCCTTTAGCAGATTGCGGATTTTCTTTAAAAAACGAAGGTAAGGAATCAACCCTTAAAAACAGGGCAAACAAATATGCAAAGGTTACCGCAATAATATCAGCCAAAACCAAAACAGCGATTTTGAAAATCTTTTTTAAATCCTTCAAAATACCCACTCCTAAACAGTGATATTTTCATTCTATTATATAATATCATAATTCTGATTTTATTTCAACTATAAAAATACTGCAACACCCAAAGTGGTGTTGCAGTAAATTTTAATCAAGTTCAATTGCGCCGGTATAAAGCTTATAATAGGTGCCTTTTTGAGCAATTAAATCGTCGTGATTTCCTCTTTCTATAATCTTTCCTTGTTCAAGCACCATAATAGCATCTGCGTTTCTGACGGTTGAAAGTCTGTGAGCAATAACAAAGGTGGTACGGTTTTTCATTATTCTGTCCATACCGTGCTCTATGTGTCTTTCGGTTCTTGTATCTACCGAGCTTGTAGCCTCGTCAAGCACCAGTATAGGCGCCTTTGAAACAGCGGCACGGGCAATATTAAGAAGCTGTCTTTGACCCTGAGAAAGATTAGCTCCATCCCCTTCTATAACGGTATCATATCCGTTTTCAAGTCGCATTATAAATGAATGCGCTCCCGCTATTTTAGCCGCTTCCACTATTTCGTCATCGGTTGCATCAAGTCTTCCGTAACGGATATTTTCTCTCACACTACCCGTAAACAAATGAGTATCCTGAAGCACCATTGCGATATTTTCTCTTAAAAAGTCCTTGTCGTAATCGCGTATGGGCACTCCGTCTATGGTAATAGTGCCGTTTTCGGTATCGTAAAAGCGGTTTAACAGATTGGTAATAGTGGTTTTACCTGCACCTGTAGAACCAACAAATGCAATTTTTTGGCCTACATTTGCGTAAAGAGAAATTCCGTGAAGCACACGTTTACCCTCAACGTATCCGAAATCGACGTCCTTAAGTTCAACGTTACCCTTGATTTCAGGCTTTTCTTTACCCGTTTCTTCGTCATATTCGCTTTTTGAATCAAGCACGTTGAAAACGCGTTCAGCACCTGCAAGCGCCGCAAAAACCGTTGACATCTGCATTGAGATATTATTAATCGGCATTGAAAAATGACGTGAATATCCTGCGAATACCGTAAGCGCACCGGGGGTAAATCCTGTAAGCACCATTAATATACCGCCTACACCTACGGTAACACCGTAAGAAATCTGACTTGTATTTCCCATAATGGGGCCCATAATTCCACCGTAAAACTGCGCTTTAAACTGACGTTCTCTAAGCTGTCCGTTTAAAAGTTCAAATTCCTCGTTACAGTCTTTTTCGTGATTGAATACCTTTATAACCTTTTGACCATTGACAGTTTCTTCGATATAACCGTTTACAGCGCCGAGAGCCGCCTGCTGTGAGCCGTAATATTTTGAACTCGCTTTACCTATAAGTCCT
This sequence comes from Oscillospiraceae bacterium, assembly GCA_015065605.1. GTDB lineage: Bacteria > Bacillota > Clostridia > Oscillospirales > Acutalibacteraceae > SIG607. The sequence goes on from SVPZ01000016.1 coordinate 41,262, forward strand.
GCAAGTTTCGTAAAAAGAGGCACGAAAGCAACGGTAACGAGCGTTAAAATCCAGTTGGTCGTAAGCATAAAGGTAAGGGTTCCTATAAGCGTAACAGCGCCCGAGAACACCGAAACCAAAGAGTTATTAAGCATAACGTCAATATTATCAACGTCATTGGTAAATCGGCTCATAATTTCGCCTGTGGGGCGTGAATCAAAATAACTTACGGGAAGTTTTTGAAGCTTAGAAAACAAATCGTTTCTTATTTTTTCAACACTGTTCTGAGATACAGCCAACATCAAACGGCTCTGAATATAGGTAGATGCAACGCCTATAAGATAAATAGTCAATAAAATTGCTAAAGCGATAATTATATACTCGGTAACGGTGCCGTCGCTTCCGACGATTTTTGAAATTATCTTATCTGCCACTCTTTCCATAGCGCTGAGGCTAAATTCGGCATCGGGTTTTATTTCTAAAGTTATTCTCGTTATTATGGGCGCTAACATATACGAACCTATAAGAGAAGTAACCGTTGAAAAAATCATTGCTACCAACACGAATAAAAGTAAAATCTTATATTCGCCTACGTACGAAAGAATTCTTTTTATGGTTTTTCCTGCATTTTTAGGTTTACCTTTTGCGCCTCTGTGTCCACCGGGACCACCTCCTCTAAGGGAAGTTCCGTGGGATTTAGCAGTATATTGTTCGTTTAGTTTTTCAAGATTTCTTGCCATATCACTGCCCCCTTACCCCGTTTTGAGATTGATAAATCTCGATATATTCGGTATTGCCCGAAAGAAGCTCGTCGTGGGTACCTATGCCCGTAATCTCGCCTTCATCCATAACGACTATAAGGTCACAGTCAACAACCGAAGAAATACGCTGAGCAATAATAATTTTGGTGGTATCGGATAAGGTTTCGGCAAAAGCCTTCCTTATAAGAGCCTCGGTGGCGGTATCAACAGCGCTGGTTGAGTCGTCAAGAATAAGAATTTTCGGCTTTTTAAGAAGAGCACGGGCTATACAAAGTCTTTGCTTTTGTCCGCCCGACACGTTTGTACCGCCTTCACTTAAAGCAGTTCCATATCCATCCTTAAAGGAAGAAACGAATTTATCAGCCTGAGCGCTTTCTGCCGCTTCCTTTATTTCTTCAATTGACGCTTCATTATCGCCCCAACGAAGATTATCTTCAATACTGCCCGAAAAGAGTACGTTTTTCTGCAACACCATACCAACGTCTTCTCGCAGATTATAAAGACTATAATCCTTAACGTCGGTTCCGTCAACAAGCACCTGTCCGGAGCTTACGTCATAAAGGCGCGGAATAAGGGAAACAAGTGTGGTTTTTCCGCAACCCGTAGAACCAATTATACCAACGGTGCTTCCGCCCTTAATTTTAAGATTAATATTTTTTAAAACGGCATCCTCACTGTTTTTATAATAACGGAAGGTTACGTCTTTAAATTCTATATCGCCGTTGACTATTCTTTTTTCTTTAAAGGCAGCGTTATCGTCGTTTATATCGGGAACAGTTGTCAGCACCTCTTTAATTCTTTTAGCCGAAGCAAGTGCACGGGCAGAGGTAAGAAGTAAAAAGGTTATCATCATAAGAGAAAAGAGTATCTGCGTAACGTAGGTGGCAAACGCAGAAAGGTCGCCTACCGGCATACTTCCCGAAAGCGCCATTTTACTTCCGAACCACACAACCGCGATAATTGTAAGATTCATAAAAAGCGTGTTTGCGGGCTGCATAAATATAACAGCCTTCATAGCGGAAATTCCTGCATTTTTTAAGTTTGCATTTGCTTTTTTGAATTTCTTTTCTTCAAAATCTGCTCTAACAAAGGATTTTACAACACGCTGATTCTGAATATTCTCCTGAACGGTATTATTAAGGGTATCAATACTCGCCTGCATCTTTTGAAAGCGTGGAAAGCCTATGGAAATAAGTATTCCTATAACGATAACCATCAACGGAATAGACACCGCAAAAACTGTTGCAAGGCTTGGATTTAAAGAAACAGCCATAATCAGAGCGCCTATAAGCATGCCGGGACTTCTAAGCGCCATTCTAAGCAGCATATTGATAAAATTCTGAAGCTGAGTTACGTCGTTCGTAGTTCTTGTAACAAGAGAGCCCGTAGAAAATTTATCAATATTAGCAAAGGAAAAGCTTTGAATTTTTCTGTAAATATCGTTTCTTACGTCCCCTGCAAAATTAACTGCAGATTTTGCGCCGAAATACGCGCCACCCACACCGCCAAGCATCATAAGAAGCGCAACTCCCACCATAGCAAGACCCAAATATATACTTGATGATACTGTAAGAGTACCTGCCTGAGCAAGATTTATAATACGGGATAAAAGATAGGGCATAAGAACTTCTCCTATTACCTCTACTATCATACATAAAGGTCCCGCAATAAATGAAAAAATATACGGCTTTACGTATTTAAACCAAAATTTCATATGCATTTTCCTTTCAAAAAATTACCAATATATTTTATCAAAAATAAAAGTAAAATTCAATAGTCTTAACATAAATTTAACAATTGACATAACTCGTTTTTGAGGTTATCATATTAATATAATAAAGGAGGTCATTTTTATGGCAAGATTAAGAATAAAATGCGCCGCTTGCGGTGAAGTGAACAACATTAAACCGGGCGAAACCCTTTGCCCCGAATGTAAAAAACCTTTAAATATTTCTCCCGACGCTTGTATTTATTTATATAGACAAGGCTCTCCCTACGGTATAGCAGGCGGTTTCGGTATTTATATCGACGGCGAACCCTTCGGTCACATCGGAAACAAAGAAACCTTATGTATCCCCGTTCCTTACGGCAAACACAATATTCACTGTGCCGTAGGTATGAGCAGAAACTGCAAGGACCTTCAGGTTGACCTTAACCCCAACTGCCGCCACGCTTTTGCAAAGGTTTATATAAAACCGGGCTTTTGGACAAACGATTTCGTAGTTGAACCCATTGACCCCGCAAAGCTTGATTTAAAACTCGACTAACAAAAACTCCTTTCTGTGAATAGTATAAACAGAAAGGAGTTTTTTATATGACAGATATTGTTCCTTATGCAGAACAGTTACTATCCGGCTACACCGACTATTCGGATATAATAAACAACGATGCCTTTTTACCCGCTTTTTTACTTAAAAACACGGGCAGATGGATGAAGATAGAATTGCTTTACGGCAATACCCCCGTCACCCATATAGGCAGACTTTATAAAGTAGGAGTGAATTATATCGTCCTACAGCTTGAGGCCTCCTCTGCCGCCACTCTTATATGTAACATAAAGGATATAAAACTTATCACTATTATATATGATACCAATATTAAAAATCTGACAAACTAAAGAAAACTGCAGTTCATCGAACTGCAGTTTATTTTTTATTCTTCTATTGTTTCGGTCTTTTCTTCCATTATGGAAATAAAGCGTTCGCCATCGATTTTTTCCTCGGTAAAGAGCACCTTGGCAACGTCGTGAAGCTTCGGCATATTCTCTTTAAGGATATCAAGAGCTTTATTATATTGGGCCATAACTATACTTTCGATTTCTTCGTCAATCATAGCGGCGATTTTTTCAGAATAGTTAGGTGTAGAAGAAAAATCTCTGCCTAAGAATACGGAGTCGTTATCTGTACCGTAGGTAACAAGACCGAGTTTTTCGCTCATACCATACTTGGTAATCATCTTTCTTGCAAGTTCGGTAGCACGCTGAATATCGTTAGATGCGCCTGTGCAGATATCATCCTGAGTAAGTTGTTCAGCGGCGCGTCCGCCAAGAAGCGAACAAATATCTTCAAGCATAGAATTTTTGGAAACGTGAGTCTTTTCATCGGTAGGAATATACATAGTATAACCTGCCGCCATACCTCTGGGTATAATAGAAATCTGATGAACGGGGTCCTGAGTGGGCAAGAAATAGGAAACTATAGCGTGACCTGCCTCGTGATAAGAGGTAATCATCTTATCCTTATCCTTGATAACACGGGATTTCTTTTCGGTACCCATAACAACCTTAATGGTTGCTTCTTCTATCTGAGGCTGAGTAATTGCCTTAAGACCCTTTCTTACGGCAAGAAGAGCGGCTTCGTTAAGAAGATTTTCAAGGTCAGCGCCTGTAAATCCTGCTGTGGAAGCGGCAATAGTTTTAAGATTAACGTCAGGGCCTAAGGGCTTACCGCGGGAGTGAACCTTAAGAATTTCTTCTCTGCCCTTAACGTCGGGATAATTAACGGTTATTTGTCTGTCAAAACGACCGGGACGAAGCAACGCCTTATCAAGTATATCGGGACGGTTGGTAGCCGCCATAACGATTACGCCCTCGTTAGCACCGAAGCCGTCCATTTCAACGAGCAACTGATTAAGAGTCTGCTCTCTTTCGTCGTGACCGCCGCCAAGACCTGCGCCGCGCTGACGTCCAACGGCGTCAATTTCATCTATAAATACAATGGAAGGAGCATTTTTCTTTGCTTCTTCAAAAAGGTCTCTTACACGGGAAGCGCCGACACCAACGAACATTTCAACGAAGTCGGAACCCGAAATGCTGAAGAAGGGTACGCCTGCCTCACCTGCTACCGCACGTGCAAGAAGAGTTTTACCTGTACCCGGAGGGCCCACCAAAAGCACACCCTTGGGTATTCTTGCGCCAAGTTCGTCAAACTTCTTGTGGTCTTTAAGAAAGTCAACGATTTCAGCCATTTCTTCCTTTTCCTCGTCTGCACCTGCAACGTCGGCAAAGGTGGTTTTTCTGTTGGTTTCTCTCTTAGGCTTAGCCTTACCGAACTGCAAGGACTTGTCTGCGCCCATAGTAGCGCCCATTCTCTTTATAAACACTATGCCAATAAGCACCATAATTCCTATTAAGAGAATATTAGGAATAAGACTTACAAGCCATGCGTAATCGCTACCCTTTTCATAGTTCATTTTTATAGGTGCGTCGGGATGCGCTTCGTTATAAGCCTTTACGTCAACGTCCTCATAAAAAATGCCTACGTCGGGAACGGTATAATTATGTTTTTTGCCGTCTTTGGTAACGTAATCAAGATCACCGTTATATAGGTTAAGGCTATACTCCGTTACCTGACCGCTATGAAACTGTGTAATCACGTCATAGTAGGTGGTTTTTGCAGCTTTGGTAGAAAAACGGGAAACCGACAACACGGATAAGATTAGTATTATCGGGATTCCTATATAAAGCAGCAAATTTTTAACTGTTTTATTCATTTATTTTTTCCTCTCTATTCATTTTGGTTGCTTTCACAAACTACCATTATTACCTTTTTTGTGGTTTCGTCAGCGCATACACGGCTGTCAACACCGCCGCCATATACCCAAACAGCGCCAAGGTCATCGGCAACTACGGGAAGAATATCACGAAGGCAAGGTTCAATCTTTTCTTCGTTCATCCATTTGCGCAAAGATTTAGAAACCTTTCTGTGAGAAAAAGTTATACTGTCACCGCTTAGTCGTGTGCGAACCTTTAAACTACCGACTATTTTATCACAGTCTATAGCATTTTTTAATAACAAATTATGAATTTTTCCTTTTTCGTTTAAAATTTCTGCGTCTTCTTCCTTAAAAGTAACCGAAAAAGTAACCGTTTTATTTTTTTCAAAATCCAAATATCCGTCAGCGCATTTAATCATCTGACCGTTTTTAAGTTCGGTTCTGCCCCCGCTTATTGCAATTTTCAGAGCCGAAGTCACGGAATAATTTCCGCTATATCCGAAATGGTCAAGATAATAGGAAATAACCCTTGAAGAAATCGCCTTATGGAGAAGCGAAAAATCCTTAACGTCAAGCCTTTCGCCGTCAAAACGCTTTACAAATTCTTTCTTTGCCTCACCATCAAGATAATCGCTATCGTTTTTCAAAAGTTCAAGAGTTTTTGCAAAGGAACTCAGTAAAGACGGATTTAAAGTCTTCATAATGGGAACTACGCTGTGACGAAGTCTGTTTCGGGTAAAATCATCAGAAAGATTAGTTGAGTCGGTAACGAAAGGAACTCCGTTTTCTCTGCAAAACTTTTCCACTTCTTCCCTACTGCAGTAAAGCAAAGGACGAATGTATTTGCCTCTGCGTTCGGGAATTCCGCATAGTCCCGAAACCCCCGTTTTTCTGGTCATTCTGAAAAGAACGGTTTCAAAATTATCGTCAGCATTATGAGCGGTAGCCAGAGCGTCACACTCGGTATTATCAAAAACCTCGTAACGAACGTTTCTTGCCGCAAGTTCTACGCTGATTTTTTCTTCTCTTGCAATACTGTCAACGTCAATTCTGTGTACGCTGAGCGGAACGCCCATTTTTTTACATACTCTTCTTACAAAGGCTTCGTCACGGTCGGATTCTTCACCTCTTAGCATATGATTAATATGCACGGCGCTAACGGTAATACCCAGTTCTTCCTTTAGCATATTAAGAGCAGTAAAAAGCGTCATCGAGTCAGCGCCGCCCGAAAGAGCGACCGCTATATGCTTTTCGTTTTCTTTAAAAGCAAATTTTCTGATACAGTTTAATACGTCGCTCATTCGTCAAAACCTGCAGGAGAAGTAAAGCGTGTAAATCTGCCGTCCCAATGTAAATTCACCGTGCCGACTTCACCGTGACGGTTTTTAGCAACGATACATTCCGCTTTATTGGGATCTCCCTTTTCTTCTCCATCCTTCTTTTCACCGTCATAGTATTTTTCACGGTAAAGGAAAAGTACTATATCTGCATCCTGTTCAATTGAACCTGAATCTCTCAGGTCTGAAAGTGCAGGACGGTGTGACTGTCCCTTTGATTCAGTACCACGGGAAAGCTGAGCGCAGACGAGCACGGGAATCATAAGTTCTTTCGCCATAATTTTAAGGCTTCGTGTAATTTCAGAAATTTCCTGAACTCTGTTATCGGTGTGATGAGCAGAATGCATAAGACCAAGATAGTCCACAACAACCAGATCAATGTCACCCCTACGTCTGATTTTCGCCTTCATTTCAGGAACGGTAATAGACGAGGTTTCATCAAAATAAATATTAGCCTCGCTTAAAACTGCCGCTGCCTGACCCAGTCTTGTCCACTCATCAGGCTCAAGTTGTCCTGTACGGAGCTTTTCGCTTTTTATGGCGGCATCTCCCGAAAGCATACGCTGAGCAAGCTGATCTCTGGTCATTTCGAGTGAGAAAAACGCTACCGTTTTGCCTGCCTGTACCGCAACGTTTCTTACGATATTAAGCGCGAAAGAGGTTTTACCCATACCGGGACGGGCACCAAGAATTATAAGGTCGGATTTATTAAGACCCGTAATCATCTTATCAAGGCCCGAAATACCCGTAGGAATACCAACGTAGTTATCTTTGGTTTCGGGGTTATTCATTTTAGAAAGTCGCTCATAGGTTTCGTTTTCAATAACCGACTTAATATGCTCAAGACCCGAAACACTTCTGCCCTCGCGTATATTGTAAATACGTTGTTCTGCAGTATCAAGAAGCTTGCCTGCATCCATAGTATTTTCGGTGGCATCGGTAATTATCTGACGAGATGCAACTATAAGCGCCCTTGCATAATAGCGTTCCCTGACAATCGACACATATGTAAGTACGTTTGCGCTACTGGGTACGCTTTGCACAAGTTCGGTAAGGTAAGACTTACCGCCCGCCTTTTCATAAACGCCCTCTTTTTTCAATTTATCAAGAATAGTTACGAAGTCGATACGCAGATTATCGTTGGTCATATCAACCAAAATCTTATATATTTCTCTATGTTGAGGAATATAAAAATATTCGTCTTTAATCTGAGTAATAACCTCGTTTATACAGGACGGATCAATAAGTATAGAGCCTATTACCGCCTGTTCGGCATCGACGTCGTAAGGAAGACCTGCGCCGTCAATATCTAAAAACTGTCTATCGTCAGCCATTATTATTCCTCAACCTTCACGGTGATTTTTGCACTGATTCCCGTATAAAGACGAATCTCTGCAGAGTATTCGCCGAAGTTTTTAATATCGGACATACTTGTTTTCTTTTTATCAAGAGATACGGAAAACTTTTTGTTAATCTCGGCAGTTACTTCCTTAGAAGTAACTGCGCCGAACAATTTACCCTGACTGCCTGCCTTTGCTTTAATAACAACGGACTGTCCGTCAAGTTTTTTTGCCAAAGCTTTTGCCGCATCAATTTCTTCCTGCTTGTGATGAGCGGCGGCTGATTCTCTGTTTTTAAGTTCCGACATAGCGGCAGAGTTTGCCTCAATAGCAAGATTTTTCGGGAAAAGGAAATTTCTTGCATAGCCGTCACTAACGTTTACCAATTCACCTTTTTTACCCTGACCCTTTACGTCAGCTGTTAATATAACCTTCATTTTTTACATCTCCATTACTATTGGTAGTATTATCGGACTTCTGCCCGTACGTTCTCTTATAAACTTAGAAACGCCGTCACGAAGTCTTGCTCTTATGGTCTGATAGTCGCCCACTCCCTGAATATAGCACTTTTCAAGGATATCGCAGGCGGCTTCGTTTAATTCTCCCATTAATTCTTCAGATTCCTTAACGTAAACGAAGCCTCTTGAAGTAACCTCGGGACCCGAAACGATTTCACCCGTTACACTGTCTATGGTAACCGCAACGATTATTATACCGTTATCGGCAAGGTTCATTCTGTCCTTTAAAACAACGTTTCCTACGTCGCCAACACCCAGTCCGTCAACAAGAAGTCTGCCTGCGGGAACGTTAGAAGCAACCTTTATTCCCTTTGCGCCTATTTCGATAACGTTACCGATATCGGCGACAAGACAGTTTTCTTTTTTAACGCCCACCGACTGAGCCAGAGCAACACCGTGGACAAGATGTTTTTGCTCACCGTGTACGGGAAGGAAATATTTAGGATTAACAATGCTCATAAGAAGTTTTAATTCTTCCTGACAAGCGTGTCCCGAAACGTGAACGTCGTACATTTTTTCATATACCACATTAGCGTCCCGACGCATAAGCTCGTTAATTACGTTGCCAACGGTTTTCTCGTTGCCGGGAATGGGGGTTGCAGAAATTATTATCATATCAGAAGGGATAATATCTATCTGCCTGTGTTCTCCCATTGCCATTCTGTGAAGAGCCGAAAGGGGTTCGCCCTGACTTCCCGTAGTAACGATTACCAGTTGTTCGGGAGCATAATTTTTAATGGCGCTAATATCTATAAGCAGATTTTCGGGAATGTGTAAATATCCTAATTCGTGAGCGATATTCACCACGTTTTCCATACTTCTGCCCGAAACTGCAACCTTTCTTCCGCATTTTTCAGCCTGATAAATTATCTGCTGAATTCGGTGGATATTGGAAGAAAAGGTAGCAACTATAATTCTGTGTTTGCCCGCCTTTCTGAAAAGGGTTGCAAAGGTATCGCCTACAATTCTTTCACTTGCGGTAAAACCGGGACGTTCGGCATTGGTTGATTCGCAAAGAAGCGCCAACACGCCCTCTTTTCCAAGTTCTGCAAAACGGGCAATATCAATCACCGTATCGTCAATGGGCGTAGTGTCGATTTTAAAGTCGCCCGTCTGGATAACAGTACCTGCCCCACATTTAATTGCAAGGGCTACCGAATCGGGAATGGAATGATTAACGTGAATAAATTCAACCGAGAATTTTCCTAGCTTTACAGTCTGACCCGCTTTGGTTTCGATAAGCTTTGCGCTGTTAAGCAGAGAATGTTCCTTAAGTTTTCCCGATACAAGACCTAAGGTAAGCTTTGTAGCATAAATCGGAATATTAAAATTCTTAAGCAAATAAGGAATGGCGCCAATATGGTCCTCGTGACCGTGGGTAAGCACCATACCCTTTATTTTATCCTTGTTCTCCAATATATAAGTGAAATCGGGGATTATAATGTCAACACCGGGTGTTGATTCATCGGGGAAACTCATTCCGCAATCCACGATAAACATATCACCGTCATACTCGTAAAGGGTGATATTCTTGCCGATTTCACCAAGTCCGCCAAGCGGAATAATACGTAGCGGCTTTTTAGGACTCTCCTTAGGCTTTGAAGATGCCGCCGTATTCTTTTTCGGATATCCTGTTTTTTTAGCAGGCTTTTTGTCAAACTTAATTTCAGGTTTGCCTATATACTTCTTCTTTTTCTTTGAAGTTGTCTTTTTCGATTGAGCAGTATTATGATTTGGTTTAACGGGTTTTCCCGTTTCTGCTCTGCGACGCTTCTTTTCCTGCATCGCTTTTTCTTGACTCATCTATTTACCTCCTGTTTTAATGATTATGTTAATTGGCAATCAGCCATAATATCCCAATATATAGTTATATTTATAATATTATATTTATAAGAATATGTCAAGCCGATTAAATATATTATAGACATTTTTCTTTTATTTTAACAAAAAAGAAAACCGTGCTGAAAGTTTCAGCACGGTTTCGATAGATAATTTAAATTATTCAACAACGATGGGATCGAGAACGATTTCTGCGTCGCCTCTGTCAACGTAAACCTGAGCAGCAGCCTTCTTAACTATAACAAACTCAAGTGAAGTACCGCCAACAAGTTCGGAGAATGCGTCATTTTCGCCGCCGTAACCAATACAGTTTGCTTCAAAGTATTCAGCGAGTTTCTGACCGTCGCCTTCATAAGCGTAACCAACGTTGCGACCCTTAATATCCTTAATGTGAGAAAGAGTGTAACCCTTGCCCTTCTTGATAGCTACAACGTAAGGCTCTTTGCCTTCAAGAACGAGAGGTTCTTTTTCATCTTCATCATCTTCTTCAATTTCATTAACGTCATCCTGACCGGTAACAACACCGGGGGTAGAAGCACTGTCACCGTCGTCACCGTTTGTATCTCCGCCACAAGCAACGAGGCTGAACATCATAAGAACTGCTAAAAGTAATGCTAAAAGTTTTTTCATTTTTATTCACCTTTCAATTTTTAGAATTTATTATTCCAAAGCAATTATATACTATGCTTTGATTTTTTTCAACTGTTTTTTTATTAAATACGTGCTACGCCCGTTTTTCTTGCAGCCTCAGCAACCTTCTCGGCAACGGTTTTGCCGATTCTTTCGTCAAAAGCAAAGGGCATAATGTATTCTTCGTTAAGTTCTTCGTCGCTAACGAGAGAAGCGATAGCCAAAGAAGCTGCCATCTGCATTTCTTCGTTAATATCACTTGCTCTTACGTCTAAAGCGCCACGGAAAATACCGGGGAATGCCATAACGTTGTTAATCTGGTTGGGGAAGTCGGAACGGCCTGTACCAACTACTCTTGCGCCTGCAGCCTTTGCCAGATCAGGCATAATTTCGGGAACGGGGTTAGCCATGGGGAATACGATAGCGTCGCTGTTCATAGACTTAATCATATCTTCATCAACAACACCGGGAGCAGATACACCGATAAATACGTCTGCGCCAACCATAGCATCCTTAAGAAGACCGGTCTTCTTTTCACGGTTAGTCACCTTACTCATTTCTGCCTGAGCAGGATTAAGCTGACTGTCACCCTCAACGATTATACCAAAGCGGTCAACCATAGTAAGATTCTTAACGCCAAGCTTTAAGAGGTGCTTACCGATAGCGATACCTGCGCTTCCTGCGCCGTTGATAACACATTTGATTTCGCCGATTTCCTTTTTGGTAAGACGTAATGCGTTAAGAAGCGCTGCGCCAACAACTACGGCAGTACCGTGCTGGTCATCGTGGAATACGGGAATATCGCAAAGTTCTTTAAGTTTTCTTTCGATTTCGAAGCATCTCGGTGCGGCAATATCTTCAAGATTAATACCGCCGAAAGAACCGGAAATAAGATAAATAGTTCTTACGATTTCATCAACGTCCTTGCTTCTTACGCAAAGAGGGAAAGCGTCAACGTCGGCAAATTCCTTAAAGAGAACACATTTGCCTTCCATAACGGGCATACCTGCTTCGGGACCGATATCACCAAGACCCAAAACTGCGGTACCATCGGTAATAACGGCAACCATATTCCATCTGCGTGTAAGCTCGAAGGATTTGTTGTAATCCTTATTAATTTCAAGACAGGGTTCTGCTACACCGGGGGTATAAGCGATAGACAACTGCTCTTTGTTTGTAACGGGGGTACGGGAAACAACTTCAAGTTTACCCTTCCATTCGTAATGCTGTTTTAGCGCTCTTTCTTTAATATCCATTTTAATTCTCCTTAATTATATGAACTCTCGGCAGAGTCTTCAAATTTAACGTCACCGAGATAATCAACGGGGTTAAGTCCAACGTAGTTGCACATATCAAACATTTCTTTAACGGTGTTAATATTAACGTCAATACCGTTTTCAAGTCTGTCTGCTTTAGCAAAAATTTCCTTTTCACCGTGAGTATAAATTCTGTCGTGACCTTCGCTCTTGGGAGATTCACGAAGTTCTCTGAGGAATGTAGATAGATGTTCCTTAATTGCGTCGGGATCACCGAAAATCTTGGGGTCAATTGCAATAAAGCCGTGACAGGTTCCGCCTTTTCCGCCGATATGGGTGTGATTGGAAGTAAGACCCATAGAGATAATGGAGCAGAAGATTTCGCAGAACATACCGTAACCGTAACCCTTATGGCTACCGGTCTGCTCGGTTTCGCCGCCGAGAGGCATAATTCCGCCACCCTTTTTAGCAACGATATTCTTAAGTACGTCACTTGCATCACTTGAGCCCTTACCTGTTGCATCAAGTGCCCATCCTTCAGGAAGAGGTTTATTAAGCTTATTATAGATTTCAAGCTTACCGCGTGTTACTACCGTAGTAGAAGCGTCAAAGAAGAAATCATACGGCTCGGCAGGCATAGCAACGGCAATCGGGTTACTGCCGAGCATTGCAAGACGTCCGAAGGTAGGAACCATTATAGCTTCACTGTTGGTCATAGCCATACCGAGAAGTCCTGCATCGCAAGCCATTTTTGCATAATATCCTGCAATACCGAAGTGGTTGGAATTTCTTACTGTAACGATTGCCATACCGGTTTTTTTAGCCTTTTCAATGGCAATGTTCATAGCTTTATGGGAAATAAGCTGTCCCATACCGTCATTACCTTCAATAACGGCAGAAACGGGAGTTTCAAAAACAACCTCAGGTTTTGCTTCAACCTTGATAAGTCCCTTTTCAATTCCCTTGTGATAACGGGCAAGTCTTTGCATACCGTGGGATTCAATTCCGTAAAGGTCGGAAAGCAAAAGCACGTCGGTAATAATACGGCTTTCATCTTCCTTAAAACCGAACTTATTAAAGCAGTCAATACAGAATTTTTCAAGTTCTTTATAAGTGTATCTTATGTAGTTTGACATATAGGTCACCCCTCTTTAAAATCATACATATAAATTATATCACTAAACCACTGATATTTCTACAGTTATTTATTATAATTATATAAAATTTTTTTAGTGATATTAAACAATTTTTACATTCTCGATAATTTACTTAAATTACGCTTTGTGTTAGAATACAAAAGGTGATAAAAATGTATATTATTTTTGATATGGACGGCACACTCTTAGATACTCAAAAAATTTATATGCCTGCTTGGAAATGGGCAGGAGAAATCCAAGGATTTTCAAATATGGACAAAACCGCTCTTCTTATGTGCGGCACTAACGAAGTTGGAAGCAATAAATATTTAAAAGACCATTTCCCTACCCTCGATATCGTAAAGTTTAAAGCAGACGCCGAGGCTTACGTAAATGAAAATCTTACCGTAAGATACAAGGAAGGCGTAAAAGAAACTCTTGACTTTTTAAAAGAAAAAGGCATTAAATTAGGTCTTGCATCCGGCACCGGCAGAGAAAAAGCCATCAGAAGACTAAACTTTGTTAACGCGCTTGATTATTTTGACGTTACCGTTTGCGGAAACGAGATAGAAAACGGCAAGCCTGCTCCCGATATATTTTTAAAAGCAGCAAACCTTCTCGGTGCAAAACCCGAAGAATGTATAGTATTCGAAGACTCGGATAACGGCATAAAATCAGGCTATAACGCAGGTATGAAGGTTATCGGCATCCCCGACGTCAAGCCCTTTAGCGAAGAAATAAAATCTATGCTTTACGCAGAGTTCGATACTATGGATAAAGCGATAGAATTGTTTAAATAGCAATAAAATCCGCCTAAGAAGGCGGATTTTTTATAATTCTTCGGTTTTAAAGGTTTGATAATCTTCATAGTAATAACTATGGTCGATACCTTTCATAAAAACTTCACGGTCGGTGATTTTGTCGGTTAAGGCATTTTTTAAAATATACTTAATTTCAATATCCTTAATAGGACTACGCTCCATAGCTAGTAAATAATCTTCTTTATCCACAAGGCGCCAATCAACAACCTTGCCGATTTCCTTTTTTAAAATACAATCAAGCCAAATGCGCGTCGCTCTGCCATTACCTTCGCGAAATGGATGAGCGATATTCATTTCCACATATTTCTCAATTATCTCATCAAAGGTTGATTGCGGCATTTTATCAATGTTTTCCAGAGCCGCCTCAAGATACATAAGCGGTGCAAAGCGAAAATTACCTTTTGCAATATTTACGGTGCGGATTTTGCCTGCAAAATCATAAATATCTTCAAATAAAGCTTTATGAATAGCCATAAGTGATGCGGTTTTTCCTGCTTCTAGGTTATCTAATATACCGTTTTCAAAAAGCAATACTGCTTTTTTCTTGCTGATTCGCTCTTCCTCTTTAGCAAGTTCGACAGAAGAATTTATCCCCAACTTATTTTCAAGCATACCCTCACCTCATTTCATAAATAACATAAATATTATACCATATTCTAATAGTTTTTACAACACAAAAATAGGTTTTCACTCTTAGGTTTACATAAAATACATTGGTCGGTTCTGTGTGTTTTTGTAGGGGACGGCAACGCAAGGCAAAGCCTTGCAAAGTAATAGGTAAAAGTTAAGAGGTAAAAAGTTTTTATATCCGTGCCGAAGGCACACCTTACCTATTTCCTAATCCCTATTCCCTATTCCCTAAAAAAGACGGCAAAAAGCCGTCTTTTTTGCCTATCACTTAACCGTCATTTTAATGCCGATAAATTACATATTATCAATTGTTTCTTTAAAGCATACTCATAGGTTTTATATGCTCCGCCCCAACTATGATTTATATAACATATTGCAAACTGTGATTTGTCAACCATATATTTATTCTTTTCAATAATTGCCGCTTTAAAATAATATTTTTCAAAGCCATCGGGATAAATTATCTCATCAAATATTTTATCATTAAATATTTTAAAGTTTAAATAAGGAATAACTAACACATTTTTTATATTTGGATATATTTTCTTTAATTTATGAACTGTTCCCGCACTCATTCGGTCAAAACCGCCTTGTCCGCCGTTAAGAAAAACAGTCACGCCTTTATCTATACACTCAATAATAGTCCTTTCTAATTGTTCTGCCGAGATATCATAACACTCATTATGACCTATAAATACTGCTGAATACATAATTTTTCCTCCCCTTGTCCTATTGGTAGGACATATTTTCTTTGATTATAGTATAAACTATTTTTGTCCTAAATCAAGACAAAGGTAGAAAATTATGAAAAGAATTATTGATGGTCAACAGTATAATGTTATCGGGAGTAAAATTAAAGAAGCTCGCGAAATGAGAGGTTACAGTCAAAAACAACTTTCCGAGAAATTGGAACTTATGGCTGTATATACTTGTCGCGGCTCCCTTTCTCGTATTGAAAACGGCAAACGTGCAGTTACCGATATTGAAATAGATGCCATTTCAAAAATCCTTGACGTTTCATTAGATTATTTATTTGGCAGATAAAAAATTTTAATCCGTGCCGAAGGCACACCTTACCTATTCCCTATTCCCTATTACCTATTCCCTAAAAAAGACGGCATCAGCCGTCTTTTTTTATTAGTCACCCTTTTATAGAATCCTGTTGCATAATATGTCGCGATATGTTAAAATATGTATGGTGCTTTGCACCCATAAGGACTATCCTGACGCTTAGGCGGTTGTCCCTCTTTTAAGAGGGCACACTTTTCGCCCTCTTGAATAAAGGGGGTGGTGCCAATGGTTACATACGAAGAACTGTTCCTTTTAGGAACTCTTTTAGTGTCAATTATAGCACTTGTTATCAATATAACAAAAAAGA